>JAZKCJ010000007.1:0-216978 GCA_040388155.1 Pseudomonadota bacterium | reverse complement strand
CCCCGCAACCAACCATAACGACACTCCTGTAGCACATGCTGCGGGAGTTTTTTTGCGTTCGGTGCATGACGCGTCTCGCTAAACCTGCTTCGTAACATGGTGCCGGCGTTCATCCCCCGTCCGGCAGTTCATTGCGAGCCGGGACTGCGGAGCACTGGGCAACCAGCTATCACAACTCTTCTGCGAGGAAGTCGACAAAGGCTCGCACCCGTGCCGGCGTGTTGGTTCCACCGACGAAGACGGCATGGATCGCCTCCACGTCGCCGGGATTGAATTCCTCGAGCAGGGACACGAGCCGCCCGGACGCGATGTCGCCGATCACGCTGAAGGCACCCACCCGCGCGACACCGACGCCGGCCACGGCCAGCTGGCCCAGCGTCTCGCCGTTATTTGCCTCGATGCTGCCGCGCACGCTCAGCACATAGTCCTGTCCGTCGCGACGGAACGGCCAGATCGGCTCAGCGCGGCGAAAGTTGAAGCTCAGGCAGTTATGGCCGTGCAGATCCTCCGGGACCTGGGGCGTTCCGTTCAGCTCAAGATATTCGGGGGAGGCGACGATCACCCGTCCCGTCCGGCCCAGTTTGCGCGCGGTCAGCAGGCTGTCCGCCAACGGACCGAAGCGTATGCCGACATCCGCCTGGCCGCCCGCGATATCCACCACCGCGTCGGTGAGGTTGATGTCGACGAGGATGTGCGGATAGCGTTGTACGAACGCACCGAGCAAGGGCACGACGCATAACCGGCCATGGGAAAGTGAAGCG
The DNA here is from genome assembly GCA_040388155.1 of Pseudomonadota bacterium. Classification (GTDB taxonomy): domain Bacteria; phylum Pseudomonadota; class Alphaproteobacteria; order Sphingomonadales; family Sphingomonadaceae; genus Sphingomonas. The sequence goes on along the minus strand of JAZKCJ010000007.1, from coordinate 216,217 downwards.
CTGACCCTGAGGCGCCCCCTTGGCGCACCCTGATCGGCGATTGCCTGTTCGGCATCGTCGAGATCGGTGAGGATACGTCGTGCCGCGCCGAGATAGGCCTGCCCCTCGGCCGTGAGCGTCAGCGTTCTGGTCGTGCGCAGCAGCAATCGCACGCCCAGCCGGGCCTCGATCCGGTCGACGGTTCGGCCGACCGCTGACGGTGTCAGGCCAAGCGCTCGTCCCGCGCCCGAAAAACTGCCGGCCGTGGCAACGGCGGCGAACACTTCCAGAGCCCATGCCCGGTCAGTCGTTACTTGAACCTGTGTGTCCATGTCACAAATCCTTGGCTTTCGGGCGGGGTACCGCCGCAGTCTCTCGCCGTCCATCTGTGCGTCAGGATTTTAGAAAGGGCTAGTCATGGACTATCGGCAGCTGGGGGCGTCGGGCTTGCGGGTTCCCGTTCTCAGCTTCGGCGCGGGGACCTTCGGTGGTTCCGGGCCATTGTTCAGTGCATGGGGCCAGAGCGACGCCGTCGAGGCACGCCGGCTGATCGACATTTGCCTTGAGGCGGGCGTTACCCTGTTCGACACCGCCGACGTCTATTCGAACGGTGCCTCGGAACGCGTGCTGGGCGAGGCGATCAGCGGTCGACGCGACGCCGTGCTGATTTCAACCAAGATGGGCTTGCCCATGGGGGACGGCCCCGGCGACTGGGGCGTCTCGCGCACGCGCGTGACCCGGTCGGTCGAAGATGCGCTGCGTCGCCTGGGCACCGACCATATCGATCTGCTCCAGCTTCACGCCTTCGATGCCTCGACGCCGGTCGAGGAACTGCTCGCGACCCTCGATATGCTGGTTGCCGCGGGGAAGGTTCGCTACGCTGGCGTTTCCAACTATCCCGGCTGGCAGTTGATGAAGGCGCTGGCCGCGGCAGATCGTCATGGCTGGCCGCGCTTTGTCGCTCACCAAGTCTATTACTCGCTGATCGGCAGGGCCTATGAAGACGACCTCATGCCGCTGGCCGCCGACCAGGGTGTTGGTGCGCTGGTGTGGAGCCCGCTCGGCTGGGGCCGGCTGACCGGCAGGATCCGCCGCGATGCTGCCATCCCGGACGGGAGCAGGCTGCATCAGACGGCCGCCTTCGCGCCGCCGGTTGAGGACGAGCATCTCTATCGTGTCGTTGATGCGCTGGATGTCGTTGCCGAAGAAACCGGCAGGACAGTGCCCCAGGTGGCGATCAACTGGCTGCTTCAGCGGCCGACCGTCTCGTCAGTCATCATAGGCGCCCGGAACGAGGCGCAGCTACGCGACAATCTCGGCGCCGTCGGCTGGTCGCTGACGCTTGCTCAGATCGCGGCCCTGGATGCTGCCAGCGCCGTCATCCCGCCCTATCCCCACACACCTTACCGGCAGCAGGAGGGTTTTGCCCGCCTGAATCCGCCGCTGGTTTGATCGTCGAGGCTTTTCCATGAAACTCAATCTTCCTCTCCTCGCCCTGGCGGCCGGTGCGTTCGGCATCGGCGTGACCGAGTTTGCGCCGATGGGCCTGCTCCCGGTGATCGCCGCGGACCTGAACGTTTCCATTCCCGCGGCTGGATTGCTGATCAGCGCCTATGCCCTGGGCGTCATGCTCGGCGCGCCGTTGATGACGCTGACCACGGGCCGAATGCCGCGTCGGAGGTTGCTGATCGGCCTCGCGGCGATCTTCACGATCGGCAACCTGCTGTCGGCGGTATCGGACAGCTACGGCATGCTGCTTGTCGCGCGTGTCATCACCTCCCTGAACCATGGCGCGTTTTTCGGGGTCGGCTCGATCGTGGCCGCAAGCCTTGTGTCTCCCGACCGGCGCGCGGGAGCGGTTGCCGCGATGTTCATGGGCCTGACCATCGCCAATGTCGTGGGCGTGCCGCTGGCCACCTGGGCGGGCGATCAGCTTGGCTGGCGCGCTTCCTTCTGGGGCATCGCCGGGCTTGGAGTCCTGACCATGGCAGCCCTGCGCCTCACCTTGCCGCCGATGCCGACGCCGGAAGGTGGAAACATGATGGCTGAACTGCGCGTGCTGACTCGCGGCCCCGTCATTGCCGCCCTTTTGCTGACTGTGATTGGCTCGAGCGCGATGTTCACCGTCTTCACCTATATCGTGCCGATCCTGCACGAAGAAACCGGGGCATCGCTGGGTTTCGTGACGGCCATGCTGATCACCTATGGAGTCGGCCTTACCGTCGGGAACTGGCTGGGGGGCAAGTTCGCCGACCGGTCGGTGGACCGCACGCTGATCGTCACATTGGGAGGGCTCTCGGTCGTCCTGATCGCCTTTGCGCTTCTCCTGCGCCATCCGGCGCCGACTGCCATTCTCGTGTTCCTCTGGGGTGTGGCGAGCTTCGCGCTGGTCCCGCCGTTGCAGCTACGGGTCATGGCGGCTGCTTCCGATGCGCCCAACCTGGCGTCTTCGGTCAATATCGGCGCATTCAATCTGGGCAATGCCCTTGGGGCCGCGCTCGGCGGCGCCGTGATCGCCATGCGGCTCGGCTATCCCGCCGTCGCCCTGGCCGGTGCCGCGACCTCCGCTCTTGGCCTGGCGATGGTGCTGGTCCTGGCGCGGCGTGCGAGGGAGACATCCGATGGGCAGCCGCTTGCGGCGGAGGCCTGCTAGCTGGCTGACATTGCCGCGCCGGCCTGGGATCAGTCGATGATCGCGTCGGCCAGCAGCGTCTGTGTGGTCGCCTGGAGCGGAGGTGCCGTATAGGACAGGAACTGGGTCATGCCGACGAACAGCAGGTCGTTGGCCGGATCGACCCAGAACCAGGTGCCGGCGGCGCCGTCCCAGTGATAGGTACCAGTGCCGACCGGGACGCCCGCCAGCGCTGGATCAGTGAAGACGATGCCGTTGAAGCCGAAGCCAAATCCCGGTCGGATGCGCTGATGCCCGGCGAGGAAGCCATGCTGCATCAGGGCATCCGGCAAATGATTGCTCATCATCAGCGTGGCTGCCTCGGCGCTGATGATGCGCGCGCCACCTAGTTCGCCCTTGTTGAGCAGCATCTGGGCGAAGCGCGCATAGTCGCCGATCGTCGATACCAGGCCGCCGCCGCCCATCGCCAGTGCTGGCTCGCTGTCATGGTCCTTGCGCAGCGGATTGGCGATCTGCGTGAGCGGCATTTCGCCGGTCTTGAAATAGAGCGTCGCCAGGCGGTCCGCCTCTTCCGGCGAAGTGTAGAAACCCGTGTCGACCATGCCGAGCGGCGCGAAGATCCGTTCGCGCATGAACGCGGCGAGAGATTGCCCGCTCAGCCGCTCGACGATCGCGCCCTGCACGTCCATGCCGACGCTGTAGCGCCAGGATGATCCCGGCTGATAGGCGAGCGGCATAAGCGCCAGCCGCGCCATCATGTCGGACAGATCCTCTGCCTCCCAGATCTTCGCGTTGCGATAGGCCGTATCGACCGGATCGTTCGGATCGGACAGCGCCGTGCCGTAGCTGAGCCCGGCGGTGTGGGTGAACAGTTCGCGCAGCGTCGGCGGATGGTCCGGGTCTTCCAGAAGGATCATGCCGTCTTCAGCCGGTCCGGCAAAGACTTTCAGCCCGGCGAACTCGGGCAGATGCCGTTCGATCGGGTCGTCGGGATGCCAGCGTCCTTCGTCGTAGAGGATCATCATGGCGACCGCTGTGACCGGCTTGGTCATGGAGAAGATGCGATAGAGACCATCGACCCGTGACGGTTCGCCCGAGGCGATGTCCTTCAACCCCATTGGGTGGACATGGACGATCCTGCCGTGGCGCGCCACGAGCGTGATCGCGCCCGGGATATTCCCAGCGTCGATCTGCCCCTGGACATAGGCATCGACCTTCGCGAGCCCTTCGGACGAAAGGCCCGCATCCTCCGGCGTGGCCTGGACCGACGGCGCTCCCATCAGATGAGCCCCGAGCGGGCGATCGCGCCGAGATGATGGGCGCTCGGCTTGGGCGTGCGTGCGAAGGTCTCGTAATCGACATGGACGAGGCCGAAGCGCTCGCCATAGCCGCGGGTCCATTCGAAATTGTCGAGCAGCGACCAGCAGATATAGCTGTGCACGTCGATGCCGTCGGCAAGGCATTGGCGAACTTCGGCAAGCGCGGCGTCGAGATAGGCGATGCGCCGGGTGTCGTCGTCAGTGCAGATGCCGTTCTCCGTGACGTAGATCGGCCGCCCGATTCGCTCGTGCGCGAAGCGGATCGTGCCCCCGAGCGCCTGGGGATAGAATTCGTAATGGGCGCCGGTCATCTCGGCATCGGCGGGTGGCGACAGGCGGCCCTCGGGGCCCACCAGCACCCTCGTATAGGTCTGCACCCCGACGAAATCCGCGTGGCGCGCGGTTTCGAGCCATGGGCCGTAGAGCATGTCGATCAGCGCCTCGGCCTGGTTGCCTTCACCGACGCCCTGAACGTCCTGCATCGTCAGGGTCAGGCCGACCGGGAAATTGCCTGGGCCGGCCTTCATTGCCGCCATCGCCTTGGTATGGGCGTCGACCATCACCGGTTCGCTGGCCTCGATCGGCGCGAAGAGGAGCGAGGAGAAGCGATCCGATCCGCACGCCCTGGCGCATGCCGCGATCATCGCGTCGATCGCCTGCCCGACACCAGTACCGCCGCGCCGGAGTTGCGCGACGAGGCGCTGGATGTTGGCCTCGTTGAAGGTCGAGGCATAGGCGATCAGGTCGCCCAGATGGTCGGTCGCCTTCCCGGCGAAGCGCGCGAAGAGGTCGGCGCCGTCGGCTACCTCGAATCCGCCACGTGCCGCAAACCAGCGCGGTACGGTGAAATGGTTGTAGGTCACCATCGGCGCCAGGCCGCGGGCATGGCAGGCATCGAGCACGCGGCGATAATGGTCGAGCGCCGCCGTTGAGAAGAGGCCCTGTTCAGGTTCGATCCGTGCCCATTCGATGCCGATCCGGTGGCAGTTGAAGCCGAGGTCAGCGGCGATCGCTATGTCTTCCGCGTAGCGGTGATAGCTGTCACAGGCGTCGCGCGACGGCTCGGCATAGACGGTTGGCTTCACCGTCTCGCACAGCCACGCGTCCGAATTGACGTTGTTGCCCTCGCTCTGGTGCGCGGAAATGGCGGTGCCCCAGAGGAAATTCTCGGGGACGGGAAGGCGAGGGGTATCGGTCAAGGGGAATCCTTCAGGTCTTGCGGTCGAGATCGGGATAGAGACGGCGCATCAGCGTGCTCAGCACGGCAAGCGAGCGATGGACGTTGGCGGTGTTGCGCGTGACGACTGCCTCGAGCGCGAGGCCGCGGACGGCGGCGACATAGAGTTCGTGGATCGCCTCGCCCTCGGGGTGCGGCTCGATCCCGGCGGCGCGGATTCGCTCGCCGCTCCATTTGTGCGCGCGGGTGTCGATCTGCGACTGTGCTTTCGACAGCTTTTCGGCGAGATCGGAGTCAGAGCGCGAGGCGAGCAATATCTCCATCACGGCGATGCCGGACGGGCGGCTCATCACGCGCCACATCGTCTCCGGAAGGGCAAGGAGCCACTCGACCGGCTCCATTTCCTCGACCGACTGATTGTACATCGCCGCGTCGTCGAGGAAGACAGCCTCGACCACTGCGACCATCAGGTCTGTCTTCGCGGGAAACTGGTGAGTCATCGCGCCTCGGCTGACCCCGGCTTCCTCGGCGACGGTCGAGACGGTCGTCGCGCTGTAACCCGATCGGTTGAGGCAGGTGATGGCTGCCTCGATCAGCTTGGCGCGGGTGTCTGCGCTGCGCTCTGCCTGGGGGCGGCGCTGGCGGCGGGCGGATGTGTCGGCGTCGGTCATCCGTTCATGATTACCGGCTATCGGCACCGGCGCCAGCACCCCGACGCTCATGCCAGATGCTCCGACCAGAACGCGGCGATCTCGGACCAGGCGGCGCGGCCCTCGGGCGTCGCGGCGAGGATAGGCTGGAAGACGTGCGGCATGCCTTCATAGACTTCAAGCCGCGACATGCGACCGGCGCCGGCAAGCGCGCGATGCAGTCGAACTGAGTCGCTGAGCAGGACTTCCCGGGTGCCGACCTGGGTCAGGACCGGGGGAAATTCCTCCGTGAAGTCGCCATGGATCGGCGACACCAGCGGATTGCTCCAGTCGGCCTGATCGGCATAGGCGCGCAGCCCCGGCTCGAGCATGCGCCGTTCGAGATAGTCGACCGGCGCCAGAGTCGCATTGGTGTCGCCGCTGCCCGCGAGATCGACGACCGGGGAGAGAAGGACCAGGGCCGACGGCAAGGCCAGGCCCCGCTCGCGTAGCAGCAGCGTAGCTGCCGTTGCGATGCATCCACCGGCGGAATCGCCGAACAGGCCTGGGGGCGCTTCATGCCGTTCGAGGATCGCCTGCCAGGCGATCACGACCTGGTCGAGGATGACACGCCATGTCGCGCGCGGGGCCAGGGTGTAGTCGATCGAATGGACGATGCGGCGGCTGGTCGCGGCGGCAACCGCGGCGGTAAGGAGATTGGCCCGCGCCGAACCGCTGACAAAACCGCCGCCATGGATATAGACGAGGGGCGTTGCGCCCGGCGTGGCATTCTGCGGGCGAACCGTCAGCACCGGTGTACCGTTCGCGTCCCATCGCTCGGTCTCGGGACTGAGCTTGGCGAGCGGGGCCGCCATGATCTGTTCGGCGAAGGCCGCGCCGCGGACATTGGCCGAATCGAAATCGGCCAGTGTCGCGGGGGGCTCCCGTTGCGGCATCGCGGCAAGCACGGCGCCGACGGTGCGAAGGATCGCCGCCGCCTCGGGCGAGACGGAGGCTGCGATATGGAGGCGAGGATCGGCCGGTTTGGTCATCATGCTGTACCGGGTGCGGCGACCTGGACCGCCGAACCCGCCTCTGCGTCAGAATCTGGATCAGAATTTGGCATCGAGCGACACGCCGATGGTCCGGCGCGATTCCGGTCCCGAGATTTGCGAGAAGGACAGCGGATCGAGCTGCTGCCGTGCGACGGGCGTCGCGAAGCGAACCACCGGCCGGTAGATGTCGAACAGGTTGCGCGCGAAGACCGAGATGCCGAAGCGTTCGTCGACGGTGCGTACCCCGATCCGTCCACCGAAGATCGCTGCGGGCGCGTTGGTGTTCTGCGGGCTGTAGGCGGCGTCGAAATTGATCCGCGAGGTATAGGCCATGTCGGCCTGAACGAAGCCCTGGATGTTGCCGGTCAGTGTCGCTGCATATTCGCTGAACGCCGTCACCTTCCATTCGGGCGCGCCGGTGAGGCGATTGCCGCCGGCATCGTCCACTGTGACGCCCGGGGCGATGGTCATGCACCCCTGCGCCGCCGTCTGGCCTTGCGCGCAGGCGACGAGATAGCCGGCGCCATATCTGGCATCGTTGTAGAGCGCGCCGAGGTTGAGGGTGAGGCCGCGCGTCGGCCGTCCGGTCAGGTTGAACGACACGCCCTTGGTGGTCAGCTTCGGCGCGTTGCCGAAGATGAAGGCGCCTGCGGTCGGATCGAAGAACTGGGCCTGGAAATTGTCGATCCGGTTGTAGAATCCGGCGATGCTCGCGGTCAGCCGTCCATTAAAGACGTTGGCCTTGACGCCGATCTCGCCGGCGTGCGGGATTTCGGGCTGGACGATCTTGGGAATGTTGCCGGTGCCGGTCTGGTCGTTGATCGACGGGCCTTTATAGCCGCGCGTATAGGTGCCGTAGAGCATCACGTTCCGCGTGACATCGAACTGCGCGCCGACCCGATACGAGAAATAGGTGTCATGGATACCGGCACTGATCGGCGCGATGCTGAGGACGCCGGTGAGGGCGCCCGGGACCAGCACGCCGGTGGTCCGCGCATCGACGTCTTCCCTGCCATAGCGTGCGCCGAACAGCAGCCGGAACGAAGGCGAGATGTTGAGCGTGGCATTGCCGAACGCTGCATAGCTGGTCGTCGTCGCGCTGGTGGTCTGCACCTGGCCAACCGGCAGCGCGCAGAGGATCGCCGGGGGACCGAACGGGGCGAGCGGGCACAAGGCAGCGGCCGGGCCCGAGGTGAAGTCACTCAGGATATTGCCGCGCTGGGTATTCGTCCCGTCAAGCTTGCTGTCGAAATAATAGAGGCCGACGACATAGTCGATCAGCCCGCCGGTTGGCGAGGTCAGCCGGAACTCCTGGCTGAAATTGCGCACGCTGGTCGGCGATTCATTGACGTTCAGGCGGTTGATCGGGACGCTGTCGACATCGGTGCCGCCAAAGGTCGATTTGAACGCGCGATAGGCGCTGATCGAGGTGAGGGTGAGGCCGCCGATCTGCGCGTCGACCTGGCCGGAAAAGCCATAGCTCCTGGTCGTCGTCGCGTTGCCGCCATCGATGCAGCCCTGTTGATTCTCCGGGCCGACGACCACGCCGCAGGCGGCCAGCCGCTGCGAGAGCAGGCTGCCCGGTGTCGATTGATAGACCGTCCACGGCGTGCCGCCCTTGCGGTCGAACTGGCTGTAATCTGCGCCGAGGTTGATCGTCAGCGCGTCTATCGGGTCCCATTTGAAGCGACCGCGCACGCTCTTCCCGGTGTTCCGGAAGTAGCTGCCGTCATAGCGGTTATACTGGGTCTCGGGCGCCTGGCTGTACGATCCCGCGACGCGGAGTGCTGCGTTGCCGGAAACTGGCACGTTGATCACCGCCCGGCCGATATAATTGTTGCGCGTGGCGATATCGGCATGGCCGATCACTTCCCATTTGTTGGGGTCGGGCGCGACGGTGGTGATGTTGACGACGCCGGCGGAGGAGTTGCGACCGAACAGCGTGCCCTGTGGCCCTTCGAGCACTTCGACCCGCGCGATATCGAACAACTGGGGCGGATTGGTCGATGTATTGGCGAGGGCAACGCCGTCCACCACGACACCGACCGATCCCTCGGCCGAGCGCGCGAACGAGATCGATCCGACGCCGCGGATGCTGAGGGCACCGAACGGCCCTGCGGAGTTGAGTGCGGGCGTGCTGCGTACCAGGTCGGTGACTTCGTTGATGTTCTGCTTGGTGATCTGGTCGCCGCCGATCACTGAAATACTGATCGGTACGTCGTGCAGACGTTCCTCGCGCTTGTTCGCGGTGACGATGATGTCGGCCATCGCGTCGTCCGCAACCGGGGTGGTCTGGTCTCCCGGCGTCGGCGATGCGGATTGCGCGAATGCCGGAACGGCGGCGTTTGCCAGGATGGTCGACGCAGCGAGAATGCCGAGCCTGTGCGAAACCTTCATCATCATCTCCCTGTCGGACGGTCGTTCGCCGTCTCCGGGCAGGGCCAATATCATTCAACTTACAAAACGTACATCCTTTTTGTTGAGTGATTCCGATTTTGCTGTATGGCTGCTCCATCAACGGGCGCAGACCCGATGCGAATGGGAGACGGAGATGACGGCGAGCATGGCGCGCGAATGGCAGGCTGACATGGCGTGGGAGCGCGGTTCATGACCCCGCGTGGAAAGCTGCCATTCGGGCAAAAGCTCGGCTATTCGGCCGGCCAGGTCGTCGACGGAATCGTCAGCCAGTCGCTCAGCATCTTCCTGCTCTTCTACGTGACCACGGTCTGCGGCCTCCCCGGCGGCCTCGCCGGAATCGCGCTGGCGACAGGTCTGATGGTCGACGCGGTGATGGATCCGCTGATCGGGTCGCTGTCGGACGGGTGGCGATCGAGAATGGGCCGGCGGCTTCCCTTCATGCTCGCGGGATTGCCGGCGGTGGCCCTGCTGTTCGTCGCGATCTTCACGCTGCCGACCGGTCTCGGCACCATGGCGCTGTTCGCGTGGCTGACCCTGTTGTCAGTGCTCCTGCGGATCGCGATGTCGCTGTTCATCCTGCCCTATTCGGCGGTCGGTGCCGAGCTGAGCGAAGACTATGTCGAGCGGTCGTCGATCATGGCCTGGCGCTGGGGCATCGGCATGCTCGGCACGCTGGTCGCGGTGGTGCTTGGCTTCGGGATATTCTTCGCAGGACCGGGCGGAACGGCGAATCACGGTGCCTATACGCCCTTCGCGATCACCCTCGCGGTGATCTTCGTGATCGGCGGGCTGATCTCGGGCCGGGTCGTTGGCCGGACGCTGGATCGCCAGTACCCGCCTGCGTTCGGCGAGGGCGGAATCCACACACGCGTGCTGCGCGAGCTGGGCGAAGTATTCCGCAATCGATCCTTCCGCGTGTTGTTCGGCAGCGCGCTGCTGTTCTTCTCGGCTCTCGGCACGCATGCGACGCTCGGCCTGCACACCAACACCTTTTTCTGGCACTTCACCTCGGCCCAGACCCAGATCGTGACGCTGGCGGTGTTTGCCGGCCTGTTGCTTGGCGCGCCGCTCGCCGGCCCACTCCTCAAGCGGCTGGAGAAGCGCACCGTCTTGCTGATCGGGCTGGTCGGGCTGGCGGTGTCCGAGACGGTGCCGGCCGGATTGCGGTTGCTTGGCCTGTTCCCGTTTCAGGGCACAATCTTGATGTGGGTGTTGTCGGGCATCGTGTTCGTCGGCGGTATCCTGATGGCGGCCGCCGCGATCGCCTTCGCGTCGATGATGGCCGACGCTGCGGACGAGCATGAACATCTGTTCGGCGCGCGGCGGGAGGGGCTTTATTATGCCGGCTGGGCCTTCGCCAGCAAGGCGGCGGCCGGGGTTGGCGCGCTGATCGCCGGCACCGTGCTTCAGATCATCCACTTTCCGACCGATCTCGCCGAGCATGGCGGGCTGGCGGCCAGGCTGCCCGACGGCATGATCCACTGGCTCGGCTTCTTCTACGGGCCGGGCGCAGGGCTGCTCTATCTCGGTGCGATCATCGCCACCTTCCTCTACCGACTCGATGCGAGCAGTCATGCCGGGATCATGCGGGATCTCACCGAGCGCCGCGCCGCGACGGTGGTGGCGATTCCATGACCGGTTCAGCGGGCAGCCCGCCGGCGGTCGGTGTCATCGGTTGCGGCATGGTCAGCCATGCCTATCTCGGCACCATCCTGCGGTCGGACGCGGTTCGGTTGAAGGCGGTTAGCAGCCGGACATTGGCCTCTGCCGCGGCACAGGCGTCGCGCTACCACTGTACGGCGATGACAACGGCCGACCTGCTCGCCGATCCGGAGATCGAGTTCGTCGTCAACCTGGCGCCGCCATTGGTCCATCATGCGATCGGCCGGGCCATCCTTGAGGCGGGCAAGCACCTCTACAGCGAGAAGCCGTTCGCAACCCGGCTCGAAGACGCCCGGGATCTGCTCGATCTCGCCGAACGGCGAGGTCTCAGCATCGCTTGCGCCCCCGACACCTTTCTTGGGGAGGGCAGCCAGCGCGCGCGGCGGCTGGTCGACCGGGGAGCGATTGGGTCGGTCATCGGCGGAAGCGTGGCGATGCTGTCGCGCGGCATGGAATCCTGGCACCCGAACCCGGCTTTCTTCTATCGGCGCGGCGGTGGGCCATTGCTCGATGTCGGGCCCTATTATGTGACTCAGCTGGTCAATCTGCTCGGCCCGGTAGCCGAGGTCGTCGCGATCGGCACTCGACCCCATGAGACACGCAAAGGCCGCGAAGGCGAGCCGATCCCTGTCGAGATTGCCACCAGCGTCAACGCTGCGTTGCTGTTCGAAAGCGGCGCCAATGTCGCGCTCAGCCTGTCCTGGGACGTCACCCGTCATCGCCGCGCGCCGATTGAGCTTTATGGCGACCAGGGTTCGCTCCAGGCACCGGATCCCAACGTCTTCAGCGGTGTGACGCGCACTAGCAAGGGCGGCGACTGGGCGGTGCATGGCGTTGAGTCGGCCGGACCGAAGATCGATTCCGCTGGTCTCGCCCGGGCCGTTCGACTGATCGGGCAGGGCGTTGATCCCGTCTCGGGCAGGCCGCTCGGCGCAGACTGTCTGCTCGCGGTCGGGGACAAGCGCGGAATCGGCCTGCTCGACCAGGTGGAGTCAGTGCGGCAGGATCGCCCGGCGCGCGCAAACGGCCAATTGGCTTACCACGTCCTCGAGGCACTTCTTGCGCTCGAAGCCTCGGCTGAAGGCATGGGTCGCGTTGCGATCGGGTCGCGCGTGACGCGCCCCGCGCCTCTGCCGGAGGCGGGCGATTGAGCACTGCCTGTTTCGTCGGCGTGGAGACTGGTGGCACCAAGACCGTTTGCCGGATCGATCGGGGTGGTGAAACCATCGCTGAGGAGCGCTGGACGACAACGACCGCGGAAGCGATGGCAGATGCGGTCGAAGCGCTGGTCGCGCGGTCAATGCCGCGTGCGGCATCTGTCGCGGGTATCGGTCTGGCTGCATTCGGGCCGCTCGTCGTCGCACGCGATTCACCCGATCGGGGCCTGATGCTCGAAACCTCCAAGCCCGGCTGGGCGGGGTCGAATCTGCGAGCCTCGCTTGCCGCCCGGCTTGGGGCGCCGACGCTGGTCGATACCGATGTCAGCGCTGCCGCTGTTGCGGAGCAGCGGCTGGGCGCGGGGCGTGGATGCGACAGCCTCGCCTATGTGACCATGGGCACAGGGATCGGTGGTGGACTGGCGATCGGCGGGCATTCGCTGGCCGGCGCGCTTCATCCCGAGATCGGCCATATCCGCCTGCGCCGTCGTGCGGATGATCGCGTGCCGAGCGCATGTCCCTTTCACGACGATTGCGCCGAAGGCCTGGCCGCCGGCCCGGCGATCCTGCGGCGCCTGGGTCCCGGCAGGCTGCTTGGCGACGACCCGGATACGCTCGATCTGGTCGCCGGGTATCTGGGCGCTTTGCTCGCGACGCTGGTTCTTGCCTGGTCGCCCGCCCGCATCGTGCTGGGCGGCGGCGTGATGGCGACCGTCGGCCTGCCCGAGGCGGCGGCCGGCTATATGCGTGCGGCACTTGGCGGTTACGGAGTCGGTCCGGCCGCACACGCACCCGATTTCCTGTGCCGCGCCGGGCTCGATCATGCCGGGCTTGAAGGCGCGATGATCATGGCACGCGAAGCTGGAGGATATTCATGACCGGAACTGCAATGCCGGAAGGGTTGCCCGACTGGGCGCTCGGCCCGTTCACTGCCCCGCAGCGTGTGCTCGAAGAACGCGGCGATGTCACTTTCTCCTGTCCGCTCTCCGCCGGTCCGATCGCCTGGGCGGCCAAGGATGCGTTCAATCCCGGCGCCGTCGTGCACGATGGGCGTATCTGCCTGTTGGTGCGCGGCGAGGATCATGTCGGACGTTATGCGGGAACGTCCCGGATCGGCCTTGCGACCAGCGCTGACGGTTATCATTTCGAGCTCGACCCGGAGCCGGTTCTCGCCCCCGGCAATGATCGCTGGCAGGCCTGGGAATGGCCGGGCGGGCTGGAGGACCCGCGCGTCGCCGTTTCACCCGATGGCGGCTATGTCTGTACCTACACGGCCTTCGACGGCAAGGTCGGCTGCCTGTTCGTCGCCACCTCGGACGATCTGCGCCGCTGGACCAAGCACGGTCCGGCCTTCGCGCAGACGCCCTATGTCCGTCGTCCGACCAAGGCCGGGTCGATCGTGACCGAGCTTCGCGACGGCAGGCTCGTCGCGGCCAGGGTCGATGGCCGATACTGGATGTATTGGGGCGAGGGCATCGTCTATGCGGCGACCTCGGACGACCTGATCCGCTGGACGCCGGTCGAGACGGATTCGTGCCCCGATCGCTATCTGACCTGGGATCCCGACGCGCGCGACGGGGAAGGGTGGTGGCAACTCGACCGGGTCGCGGTACCGCGCGCGTTGCAGCACATCGCAGGGCCACGGCGCGGTCGTTTCGATTCGATGCTGACGGAGCCCGGCCCGCCCGCGCTCCTGACGGAACGCGGCATCGTGCTGATCTATAATGGTGCCAATCACTATGCTGGGGGTGCGCCGGGGACGCCGCCGGGGGCGTATCAGCCGGGCCAGCTGCTGCTCGACTCCGCTGACCCGACCGCTGTGGTGGCGCGGCTTTCCGAGCCCTTCCTTCGAATCGATCCTGCCGAAGCGCACGGCCAGGTCGGCAATGTGTGCTTTGCCGAAGGACTGGTCGCTTTCGAGGGGCAATGGTGGCTCTATGTCGGCCTTGCTGACTCGCGCCTGGGCGTTTCCACCGCACCGATCAGGCAGGGGTAGACGAGGCCCCGACCGTCCTTGTTCCCGGTTGCCCCGATCGCGCGGCCTCACTATGGGATGGACTCATCCCCTCCAGGGGGATAGGTCATGCAAATGACCTCTTTCACAGATCTGCTCCAACAGGGCGCTGCGCACGCCTGGCTGTTCATCCCGACCGCGATCCTGCTCGGCGCTCTGCACGGGCTCGAACCGGGCCATTCCAAGACGATGATGGCAGCGTTCATTATCGCTGTGAGGGGGACCGTGAAGCAGGCCGTGCTGCTTGGCCTTTGCGCGACGCTCTCCCACACGGCCATCGTCTGGATCATCGCACTGGGCGGACTCTATCTGTGGCAGGGGCTCGCACCGGAAACGATCGAACCTTATCTTCAGGTCGGGTCTGCCGTCGTCATCATCGTGATGGGGATGTGGATGCTCTGGCGGACGCGCCGCGAGCAGAGTTTTTCGGCGATACACGATCATGCCCATGGCGATCATGGACATGACGAGCCGATCCGGATCGATACCGGGCACAGGGTTTTGCGGCTGGCAGTTTTCGAGGACGGCGTGCCCCCGCGATTTCGGATTACGGCTGAGCGTGGTGGCCTCTGGCCCGCAGGAGACGTGACCCTCGAAACCGAGCGGCCTGACGGGGCACGGGCGGCCTACAGCTTCGTCCAGCGGACTGGCTTCCTCGAGGCTCGCGAAGAGATTCCCAAGCCGCATGATTTTGTCGCGCGCCTACACCTGGCTCATGGCGATCATGGGCACAGCTACGACGTGGCGTTCGTCGAGCATCATCATGGCCATGATCCAATGCATGAAGGGTTGCGAGGTCTGGATCTGACCGCCGGCTACCAGGACGCCCATGAACTTGCTCATGCGGATGACATCCGCCGCCGCTTTTCCGATCAGTCAGTCACCACCGGGCAGATCGTTATTTTCGGTCTTACCGGTGGCCTGATTCCGTGCCCCGGCGCCATCACCGTCCTGCTGCTGTGCCTGCAGCTCAAGGCTTTCACTCTGGGCGCCGCCCTGGTGCTGTGCTTCAGCATCGGCCTCGCGCTGACCATGGTGACATCAGGGGTGATAGCAGCGATCAGCGTCAGGCAGGTTGCCCGGCGATTCAGCGGCTTTGGCGAGATCGTTCGAAAGGCGCCCTTCGTTTCGGGCGCTGTTATTGTGTTGATCGGTCTCTACCTTGGCGTCAACGGATGGCTTCATCTGCCGACGACATGACCAGGGAATTGTTATGAGCCATGCATCCAACCCGGACCTGCTCAATCGTCTGAAACGGGCGCAGGGCCATCTGGCCAAGATCATCACCATGATCGAGGAGCATCGGGACGGTCTGGAAACCGCCCAGCAACTCCAGGCGGTGGTCAGCGCGCTCGACAAGACCAAGACCCTGCTCGTGGCCGACCATATCGAGCATCATCTCGAGGACGTGGTCGGTCCCCTGTCGCGCGACGCACGCGAGAAGCTTTCCCGCCTGACCGATCTTGCCAAATATCTCTAGATCGTCTGGCGAGGACTGGCTGGCAGCGCCCGGTTGCTGACCGGACGCTGCCGTGGAGTCAGGAAAATTTGGCGTGCAGCGGGGCGCGCTTCGGCTTTGCGGCTGGCTTGGCCCGCCGGCCCTTCTGGCCAAGGCCGATCTTGTGCGCCATCGCGCGGCGCACCTCCGAATAGCTCTCGGCTACCATGGGATAATCGGGCTTGAGGTTATAGCGTTCCCGATATTGCTCTGGCGTTAGTCCGTGCCCGGAAAGGTGGCGGCGCAATGTCCTGTAAGGCTTGCCGTCGATCATGGAGATGATGTGATCTTTCGACGCCAGGGATTTGCGTACCGTGACCGCAGGCGTGAATTCCGGCTGGGGAATTTCATCGTCCTGAACATCAGCGGGAGCGGAGGCTCCTTGCCCCAGTTCGGTAAGGGTCGCGTGCATGGCATTCAGAAACGCCGGCACATCATCGGCCGACACGCGGTTGTTCGGATTGCCGAGCCACGCAAGGGTCAATTCCGTTGCGAGTTCGACGGCATTCAACGAGATTTGGTCAGACATTCTGGATCCTGGTCAATGGGAAGTGCGCCCAAGCGATGGCGACCTTCAACTATAATTCTCCCGGAGAACTAGTTCATGTCGCGGATGGAGCGAAGAATCAACTCTCAAATCGTGGATCAAGGCCTTTGGATTCTTAAACCACATGTATTCTGCGTCACCACCAGGCCAGCAACGCTTGTTCGTGAGGCTCGTGTCCGCATCTGATTGCGCGCTGTCGATATTCAGAAAACCTGGCTCCCGGGCGCATAGTAATCCCGCACGAACGGGCTGCGTCTGCGCAGGAAGTCCATATGTCCTACGCGTAGCCTGCACGCTCGTACGGCATCGTCATTTCATGAACTTCATGGGGGAAAAGGCGATGACGGTGGGACTGTTGCCTGGAGAGATGCTTGTCGATGCGAGCGTCAGCTATGCGATCGGTGAGAGGATGCGGTTCTGACGGGGCCGGCGGGCGTCGCCGGTCAACGCCTCCATCATTTCTCCACATGATCTTTGCGTGTCCCGCACAATCAGGACACAGGATCGCGAACATCCTTCACTAGGCAGAATATCGTGGACAATGCCCTGATCCTCATTGTCGAGGATGAACCCGAGATCGCCCACATCCTGCGCTCCTATCTGGAACGCGAAGGATATAGGACGGTGACCGCCGAGGATGGGGCGGCCGCGCTGATTCATCACCAGTCGTTGCGGCCCGACCTTGTGCTGCTCGATGTCGGGCTGCCAAAACGGGACGGCTTTGCGGTGCTGGCCGATCTTCGCGCGCGGGGCTCGACGCCGGTCATCATGACGACCGCACGGGCCGAGGATCTGGACAAGCTGTCGGCGCTGCGGATCGGCGCCGACGATTATGTCGTGAAACCGTTCAATCCGCTTGAGGTCGTCGCCCGGGCAAAGGCGGTGCTGCGACGCACGGGCGGCGCCAACCTCGATCAGTCAATGATCCGGTTCGGGGCGCTGCAAGTCGATACCTTGAGCTATACTGCGGCGGTACAGGGCGATGCGGCCATCATCCCGCTGGATCTGACGCTGACCGAATACCGGCTGCTCTCGCACCTGCTCCGCGCGCCGCGTCGCGTTTTTCACCGCGCCGAACTGGTGGATGCCTGTCTGCCGGAGGGCAATGCGCTCGAACGGACGGTTGACAGCCATATCAGCAACCTTCGCCGCAAGCTCGATCGGGCTGGCATGCCAGGGTTCTGCGTGGTGGTGCGGGGTGTCGGCTATCGGCTTGCCGCATCATGATTACCGCGTTGCGCGCGCGACTGACCTGGGGCCAGCGTCGCCGCTGGCCGATCGCGCGTCAGCTGGCGACGGCGCTGGTCGTCGTCGTCGTCACAAATTGCGTGCTGATCTTCGTCGCGATGACAATATGGAGCAGCAACGAAGCGCGACGGATCAAGGAGACGGCGTCACCGGTCGTCCAGCGCGCTCTCGCCGCGCTGGAAGCAGGCCGGGTGCCCGAAATCGAGGGACTCGATAAAGTAATAAAGGAAACGAACGAAATTACGGAAGCGCTGGATCAGCGCGGCAATAATGCGATCCTGATCTGCCTGCTCATCATGGCGGTAAGTGATTTCGTT
This sequence comes from Pseudomonadota bacterium, assembly GCA_040388155.1. Classification (GTDB taxonomy): domain Bacteria; phylum Pseudomonadota; class Alphaproteobacteria; order Sphingomonadales; family Sphingomonadaceae; genus Sphingomonas. The sequence goes on along the minus strand of JAZKCJ010000007.1, from coordinate 198,565 downwards.
CTTGGCAGCATTTTGCTCACCAAGCTGGGGCGTGGCCTGAACGACGTCGCATTCACTGCCCGGCGCGTAGCCGATGGCGATCTGTCGGCGCGCGCGTCGCTGGTACCTTGGGCCTCGGCGGAGGAAGCGCAGCTCATCGGCGATTTCAACGCCATGGCGCAATCGTTGCAGCGCGCTGAGCGGGAACTGGCGGAAAGCACGGCAGCGATCGCTCATGAATTGCGCACGCCGCTCACGATCCTGCGCGGGCGCATCCAGGGCACCATCGATGGCCTGTTCGCCTGTGAGGAGGAAGAGATGCGATGCCTGCTGCTGCAGGTGGAAGGGCTTGGGCGGCTGGTCGATGATCTCCAGACGATCAATCTGGCCAAATCGGACCGCATGCTGCTCGATCCGGCCCATATCGACCTGGCGCTTGAGGTGGAGCGGCTGATTGCCCTCGTTCGGCCCGATCTGGAAGCAGCCGGGCTGGACCCGGTGCTTGATTTAAGGCCCACCCCTGTGGTCGCCGATGCCGCAAGGGTCCGTCAGGTGATCGGGGCGGTTCTGTCGAATGCCCAGCGTTACGCTGCCGGGAGCGGCCCGTTGCGCATTTGCACTGAGCGGCGGGGCGGGTGGGCAGTTCTCGAAATCGTCGATCACGGTCCCGGGTTGCCGGCGGGCACCATGGATATGGCCTTCGACCGGTTCTGGCGCGCCGAGGCGTCCCGCGCGCGGCACAGCGGGGGCAGCGGGCTCGGCCTTTCGGTCGTACGCGCCATTGCCGAGGCCCATGACGGAACCGCGACATTGGCGAACCATGATGGGACCGGCGCGATCTTCACGCTGTGTCTGCCGGTGGGTGTGGTTTCCGATACGCTTTGATCAACGTCAGCTGCCGGCATCGAGGGCGAAGGCGCCCTGATGTCGCGCCGCTGCGCCTACGCCTGTCGGCAGAGAATCGTCTCCACTGAATGTTCACATCCGGCCGACCGAATCTGGAGAGTCGGGCCCCATTGCGGTCGTGCCGGCCGGCATAGTGTCAGCGGGCCATCCCTGGGAGTATCACCTTGAAGTCCATCCTTACCAGTTCGCTTGTCATTCTGCTGGCCGGCGCATCCGTTCTATCCGTGCCGGCGCGGGCGCAGGATGCTGAGTCGATTTCCCGGTTCGCAGGCGCGCACGTCACTATCGAGGGAGGAATCGTCGACAATCATGTTCGTCAGCCAGGCGCGCCTTCGACGAGCGGCATGAAGCATTATGCCAATTTCGCTGCGGTGCGCGGCGCCATAGGCTATGATATCGCGCCGGTGAACGGCCTGATCGTCGGTGTCGAGGCGGGGATCGGAACGTCTGGTCGCAGCTTCAATCAGGCTTCGGTCGCCGGCGGACGCTATCGCTTCAATCCCGGCCTGACCTATGACGTGACAGCCCGTGTCGGTCTCGTACCGGTGGCAAACGTGATGCTCTATGGCCGCGCGGGGTATCGCCGGATGCGCAATGAGCGTGACATCAGCGGGCAGACCGCCGGGAACGGCATTACGAAGCGGAAAGATGGCGGCTTCACTTATGGCGGAGGCGTCGAATATGCCGTGTCGCGCGAGTTCTCGCTTCGCGCCGAAGTCAATCGGACGAAATTCGACAAGAACATGACGCAGAACCGGATTTCGGTGGGTGGATCGTTGCGCTTCTAATGCTTGATGACGGCGCGCCGGTTCGGTGCGCCGTCGACCGCATTCTGTGTCGAATATTCGAAGATAAGGTTGTTGGCGCATAACAATCGAATCCGGGTCAAGTGCAAGATAGACCTGATGACGACGAAACCTGCGAGCCGGCCGCCGGCCCGCAGCGGTGTGCCGTCAGAACCGCTTGCTCAGGACCAGGCCCACTGTCCTTGGATTGGGCGGGTTGTTGTAGGGATCATAACCCACCACCCCGTTGGCGACGCGGGGTGGCTGCCGGTCGAACAGGTTGGCGACGACAAGCTGCGCCTCGCTGTCGCTGAACAAGGGTGACGCCAGCAGCCGGCCGAGATCGACCCCAAGGAACAGGGAGGCTGTCGTGTACGACCCGATGTTCCGGATCGGCTCATTGGGGCGGTCGTCCGTGAAGCCGTCGACATAATTGACGACCGATCCGATCGAGAAAGCGCCGCGTCCCCAGGCGATGGTGCCGTTCAGCCTGAGGTCGGCCGGCTTCGCATAGCCATCGAGCCGTGAAATCGCCTTCGAGCCGCCGGCCGTGAGATCGAGGTTGAGAATATACTGGCCGGTCAGGTTCACCATCGCCGTGCCCCCGAACAATGTGGTGCGATAGGCAAGGTCGAGGTCGAGGCCGTCGGTGGATTCGACGGCGAAATTCTGCGCCCTGATGTCGGCGATCAGCTGCACCTGGGACAACAGGCTGGCTGGCACCTGGCCCGCGTTGTCGAAGAAGGTGAGATCGCCGCCATTGATCGACGGCACTTCAGCGAAACGGCGGAAAACGGCCGGGTTGTCGATGACCTGCTTCACCTGCGCCAGGTTCGGGTTGGGCGTGTTGAAGACCTGCAGGTCCTTGACCGAAAGGCTGTCGTCCGGTGACGGCGTCCCGACGCGTCCTGAGATCCTGATCCGGTAGTAACCGGCCTTTACGGTGAGATTGGGGACGAATGTCGGGGTGAAATCGACGCCGACCGTGAAGGTATCGGCCTTCTGGGTCTTGAGGTCAGGGTTGGCGCCCGCCCGGAACATGACCAGCGCCTTGCCTGCTGGCAGGGCGGAGTTCTGATCCTTCGGGGTGAGGAAGGCATAGTCATACAGCCCGAACGATACCTGCTCGGCGATGCCGATCGTGCTCCGGAACCTGGGCACCAGGAACGATCGTGCATAGGTTCCGCGCAGCGCGACGGATCGGTCGATTTGCCAGCGCAGCCCGATCTTGGGCGAGAGCGTCCGGTCGAAACCCAGATCCTCATATCGGGCGGCGGCGGACAGGACCAGCGACCGGATCAGCGGCACGCTCTGCTCAATGCCCACGATCGGCAGGTTGACCTCGCCGAAGACCGACTTGACCTTGCGGGTGCCGCCATTGCGGTTGAAGAAGATCGTCGCGTCGGTACGCAGCGTCTCGGCACGATACTGGAAGCCGCCGGCGACCAGGACCGGCCCGGCCGGCAATGTCGCCAGTGCCGTCTGGCCGCGCAGTTCAGCGACGAACAGCGTATTGGTGGAATCGCGCAAGCTGGGCGAGCGCCCGACCCGGCTGGAACTGCTGTCGGTGTGGGTGCGGTGATAGTCCACGGTCAGGTCCAGCGCGGTGGAATCCTTACCCTGCCAGTGGATGCCGTTATAGACGGATACGCCTGTGGTGCGGGTCTTGAACTCCCGGTTGAAGGCCGGCTCGTCGAGAAAAATCTGACGTGAATTGCGGTCGCGCTGGAATCGGGAGGCGTCGATCGAAAAGGTGAAGTCGCCGACCTCCTGCCGCCCGCCCGCATACAGGCCGGTGAGCCGCTCGTTCGGGAGCTGCGTTATCTGAAGGGCTTCCCCCGAGACATCGACTGGGTCGCCGATAAAGGGCGATCGTTTCTGGTACATCGCCATGCCGTAGATGGTGCCGCTGCCCCATGAATGCCCGGCAAGCCCGCTGATCTGCACGTCCCCCTTGCCGGTCCGGGTCGCGGCCGCGCCGCGGACCCGAAGTTCGAGGCCATGATCCGGCTTGCGGGTCACGATGTTGACGACGCCGGCAACGGCGTCGGCACCATAGGTCGCCGAAGCGCCGTCCGGGATGATGTCGATGTGCTCGATCAGCATCGACGGAATGGTCGACACGGTCGGCGCCTCGGTGAGGCCGACCGAGGGCATGCGTCGCCCGTTGAGCAGAGTCAGCGTCGCGTCCGAAGCAAGGCCGCGCAGTGCGAAGCCGGCAAAGCCATCGAACTGGTTGTAGGTGGCGGCATCGCCAAGCGGGCTGCCGATGCCGGCGCCGGTCGTGGCGAACTCGCTCAGGTCGCCGGTGAAGTTCTGCGGTATCGTGAGCATATATTCCGACACCGAGCCGGCCCCAGAATGCACGATATCGGCCTGGCCATAGGTGAATACAGGGCTGGCGACATATTCTTTCGGCAGACCCCGGATCAGCGAGCCGGTGACCACGATATCGCCCGGGGCCGTGCCGGTATCGGGTTTCTTGCGGCGATCGGTTTCTTTCGGCGATGCCTGCTCATCGGGGCGATCCACCGTCATTTCCTGCGCCGCCGCATAGGGTGCGCAGGCACCGATCAGCGCAATCGCAACGAACCCCTTGATTGCCAAATCCCGCAAGTCGTTTCCCCCGAAATAAAGAATGATATATCATTACTTAATTGGCAACGCTGCTACTGAAGCGTATTGGGGGTGTCAATCCTGCCACGCCTCTTTGGCGGGATGTTCCGAGGGGGAAACCTGCGCTGCCCCGGGGTGTCAGTTGCGCGGGCACCAGTGCCGGCCGGACAGATGCCGGCCAGAAGCGGCTTCGATTGTACCGGTTCAGCATGCGGGAAGCCGCTTCGGGAAACACAGCTTTTCCGGAACGTACACCGCGTTGCGGCGATGCGCTCGCCCGACGGGCGACCTATCTGTGGGGCGGGGCCAGCCAAAGGCCGAACCGCATTCTCGCCAGACATCAGCGCCAGGAACGTCATATGAAGAAGATCGGATTTCTTTCTTTCGGCCATTGGTCGGCTTCGACGCAATCCGCGACGCGCTCGGCGTCCGACGTGCTGCTGCAGTCGATCGATCTCGCCGTAGCGGCGGAGGAGCTTGGCGCTGACGGGGCCTATTTCCGGGTCCATCATTTCGCGCAGCAACTCGCTTCGCCTTTTCCGCTGCTGGCAGTGGTCGGCGCGAAGACGGGCCGGATCGAGATCGGGACCGGCGTGATCGACATGCGATATGAAAATCCCTTCTACATGGCGGAGGATGCCGGTTCGGCTGACCTGATCAGCGGCGGCCGGCTGCAACTCGGCATCAGCCGCGGTTCGCCGGAGCAGGTGATCGAAGGCTGGCGCCATTTCGGCTATGCTCCAGCGGAGGGCGAGACCGATGCCGATATGGGGCGCCGCCACGCCGAGGTTTTTCTCGACCTGCTGAAAGGGGAGGGGTTCGCTCAGCCCAGTCCGCGACCGATGTTCCCCAATCCGCCCGGGCTGCTGCGGCTTGAGCCTCATTCAGCCGGCTTGCGCCGGCGCATCTGGTGGGGATCGGCGTCGAATGCGACGGCGCTGTGGGCCGCGCGACAGGGCATGAACCTGCAGAGCTCGACGCTCAAGGCGGACGAGACAGGCGAGCCCTTCCATGTGCAGCAAGCCAGGCAGATTCGCCTGTACCGTGAGGCCTGGAAGGAGGCGGGCCATCAGTGGGAGCCGCGCGTGTCGGTGTCGCGATCGATCTTCGCGCTGATGAACGACACTGACCACGCCTATTTCGGCCGCGGTGACAGCAGTGACCAGGTCGGCATCATCGACAATATGCGCGCGGTGTTCGGGCGCTCCTATGCGGCGGAGCCGGAGCGGCTGATCGAGGAGTTGCGCGCCGATGAAGCGATCGCCGAGGCTGACACGCTGTTGCTTACCGTGCCGAACCAGCTCGGCGTGGACTATAATGCCCATGTCCTCGACGCGATTCTGACTCATGTCGCGCCTGCCCTTGGCTGGCGGTGAGGCGTTTCACCCCGGCCGCAGAAAGCTGTCCGGGAAGCGCGCGCCCTTCGGCCCCCTGGGGTCGCGCGGGTCGTTGCGCTCGCCGGAGTCCGGGCTGAGCGGGATCTGCATGCCCCCCGATTCCTCCAGCCTGGCGTCTGTGAACACGACCAGGATGTTGCGCGGACGAACGCCGGCGCTTCGCTTCAACGTCAATTGCCTGCGCGGCTCGGGCGGTGTCGCCGCGCCTGCGGCCCAGCTGAACAGACCGAACGCGCCGCCGCTCCCGGCAAGCAGAACGCCGCGGCGGCTCGGTGTGTCGATCATTGGCGAAGCTCCTATATGCATCAGGGAGCGGTCTCTCCGTCTGACAGAGATAGTGGGGCGCCGCGTGCGAGGAAATCGGGACAATATCCCACTGTATCGATAGAGATTGAAATCAATTTTAGCTATGGCCTGGAAAAGGCGAATCTCTCCCGTAGCGATGACCGGTGCGCTATCCCGCCGCTCAGCGACATTGGCCCGAATCCGTCCTGAGTGGCGGTGAAAGGCAAGAACTCGATGGCATGCCGGTCCCTAGGGCATGCCGTACAAAGGCCCTGAATGACTGACCTAGCGATCGTCTATGAGCATCCCTCGTGGTTCCAGCCGCTGTTCGCCGCGCTCGATCGGCGCGGCATCGACCACGTCGCTGTCCATGCCGATGGCCACGCCTTCGATCCAGCGGACCGCACGCTCCCGGCACCGGTCGTGTTCAACCGCATCGCCATGTCGAGCTTCCTGCGCTCGCCTGAACATCCGATCTTCTATACCCAGGCGGTGATGGCGCATTGGGCATCCTCGGGTGCCCGGGTGATCAACGGCGCCGATACGCTCGCTGTCGATGCGTCGAAGGCGCGGCAGTTGTCGACGATTTCTTCCCTTGGCCTTGCCATCCCCGCGACAAGAGTCGTCCGGCGAACGGTCGATCTGGTGGCGGGGAGCGAGGGGCTGCGCTTTCCCGTCGTCGTCAAGGCGAACATCGGCGGGTCGGGTGCCGGTATCGTCCGCTACGACAGCCGCGAGGCGCTGGCCGAAGCAGTCGCGGACCACTCAGTCCCCGACAGCATCGACCGGGTGTTGCTCATCCAGGAATATGTGCCGGTGCGCGACGGCAAGATCACCCGGATCGAGACGCTCGGTGGAAAATTTCTCTATGCGATCGATGTCGATGGCGGCGGCAGCTTCGATCTTTGTCCTGCGGATGTCTGCCTGACCGCGCTTGGCAAGCCGGCGATCGCCATCACCGAGGCAAGGGTCCCGACGGAACTGGTGGCGGCCGCCGAGCGTATCGCCGGCGCGGCCGGGCTCGATATCGGTGGCGTGGAGGTGATGATCGACGATCGCGACGGAGTCCCGCGTTTCTACGATATCAACGCGCTGTCCAATTTCGTCGCCAGCCCACTCGACATACTCGGCTGGGATCCGCACGAGCGGCTGGCCGACTGGCTGGAAGGCGTGATCCGGGAGGCGAAGGCGTGAGGTACGGCTACTGGATGCCCGTATTCGGCGGCTGGCTGCGCAACGTTCCCGACGAGGGTATGGAGGCGAGCTGGGACTATACGCGCGACCTGGCGATCCGCGCCGAGACGATCGGGTATGACCTGACTCTCATCGCCGAACTGAATCTCAACGATATCAAGGGGGTGACCGAGCCGGCGCTTGACGCGTGGTCGACTGCTGCTGCGGTCGCGGCGGTGACCAGGACTCAGGAACTGATGGTCGCGGTGCGGCCCAATTTCCACCAGCCTGCCTTGTTCGCCAAGGCTGCTGCGAACATCGATCGAATCTCGGGCGGCCGGCTGTCGCTCAATGTCGTCTCCTCCTGGTGGGCGGACGAGGCGAAGCAATATGGCCTCCAGTTCGACCAGCATGACGACCGCTATGCCCGCACGGCTGAATGGCTTGATGTGGTGAGGGGCCTGTGGCGCACGGAAAGATTCAGTTTCGAGGGGCAGTTCTACAAGACCGATCAGGCGATCTGCTCGCCCAAGCCGGTGCATGCGCCAGTGCTGTATGCCGGCGGCGAGAGCGAAGCGGCGAAGACGATGATCGCCGGGCGATGCGACGCCTATGTGATGCACGGCGACCCGGTCGAGGCGATCGCGCCCAAGATCGCTGACATGCGGGCGCGGCGGGCCGATGCCGGCGGCAAGCCGATGACCTTCGGCATGGCGGCCTATGCGATCGTGCGCGACAGCGAGGCCGAGGCGAAGCGCGAGCTCGCGCGCATCACCGACGTGCGGGATTTGCCCGCGGGCTATGCGAATTTCGACCAGTGGCTGTCGGGCACTCAGCTCGAGCGGGAGCTGAAGATCCAGGAATATTCGGTCTCGAACCGTGGCCTCAGGCCAAATCTTGTCGGCACGCCCGAACAGGTGAGGGAGCGCATCGCCGAATATGAGGATGCCGGGCTCGACCTGCTGCTGCTCCAGATGAGTCCTCAGAAGGAGGAGATGGAGCGGTTCGCGGCGCAGGTGATCAACGCATGATCCGGCTGAAGGGCGTCCACAAGAAGTTCGATGGCGCGCATGCCGCGCTCGCTGGTGTTGATCTGGACATTGCGCGGGGCGACGTGTTCGGCATCATCGGCCGCTCGGGCGCCGGAAAATCGACCCTGGTGCGGCTGCTCAACGGGCTCGAACGGCCAAGCGCCGGCACGGTCGAGTTGGACGGCGTCGACGTCGCGACGCTCGCGGGCGAGCCGCTGCGCGCGCTGCGCCGCCGGGTGGGCATGATCTTCCAGAATTTCGGGCTGTTGTCGTCGCGCACGGTGGCTGACAATATCGCGCTGCCGCTTCGGATCGCAGGCATCGCACCGGGAGACATCGCGACGCGCGTCCCGGCGCTGCTCGATCGCGTCGGCCTCTCCGATCATGGCGCCAAATATCCTGCGCAGCTCTCGGGTGGGCAGAAGCAGCGTGTCGGCATTGCCCGGGCGCTTGCGACAGGTCCTGACATCCTGCTGTGCGACGAGGCGACCAGCGCGCTCGATCCCGAGACGACGCGAAGCATCCTCACGCTGATCGCCGACCTCAATCGCGAACTCGGCATCACCATCGTCCTGATCACTCATGAAATGGATGTCGTGCGCCAGGTCTGCGACCGGGTGGCGGTGCTCGACGCAGGGCGGGTGGTTGAACACGGGACCGTCGCCGATGTTTTCCTCTATCCCGAAGCGCCGGAGACGCGGGCGCTCCTCGCCGAGGCGGGCGAGAATATCGACAGGGGCTATGCCGATTTCGACGGACTTGTGGTTCGTCTGACGTTGCGCGGCGATGCCCTGTCGGAACCGGTGCTGACCCGGGTAGCGCGCGAAACGGGCGCCGATCTCGCGATCCTCGACGGTCGGATCGGCAACTTCAAGGACGTGCGTTTCAGCCAGCTCACCCTGGGCATCAGCGGGGATACCGCCGCGGCGCTCGCGGCGCTTGAACGCTACGGGCAGGTGACTCAATGAGCGGCTTCCTCGGCAATGTCGACTGGCGCGAGATCGCCCAGGCCTGTTTGGATACGCTGGCAATGCTCGGCGGATCGCTGGTGCTGACGATCCTTCTCGGCCTGCCGCTCGGGATCATCCTGTTCCTGACCAGCCCGGGACAGGTCTGGGCGCACCGGGCGGCCAACGGCGTGCTTGCGCTCCTGGTCAACCTGCTGCGCTCGGTGCCGTTCATCATCCTGCTGATCGTGATGATCCCGGTGACGATGCTGCTCGTCGGCACGTCGCTCGGCGTGCTCGGCGCGATCCCGCCGCTGGTCGTCGGCACCGCGCCCTTCTTCGCGCGCCTGGTCGAGACGGCGCTGCGCGAGGTCGACCGCAACACGATCGAGGCCGTGCAGGCGATGGGTGCGACGACGCGCGATCTCGTCTTCCGGGCGCTGCTGCCCGAGGCGCTGCCCGGCATCATCGCGGGGGCGACGGTCACCGCGGTCGCCCTGGTGTCCTTCACCGCCATGGCCGGCGTGGTCGGCGCGGGAGGACTGGGCGATCTGGCGATCCGCTTCGGCTATCAGCGCTTCCAGACGGATGTGATGGCGGTGACCGTCATCTTGCTCCTGGTGCTCGTCCAGTTTCTCCAGATGGCGGGTGACCGCCTCGTCCTTCATTTCAGCCGCTGACGAAAGGTCCGCCGATGAACCGCCGAATCCTGCTCACCCTGATCGGCTCTCTTGCCCTTGCCGCTTGCGGCGCCAAATCCGGCGGGGAGGGGGCCGCCGATACGTTGACCGTCGCCGCGACTGCGGTGCCGCACGCCGAGATTCTCGACTTCGTGAAGCCCACGCTCGCTCGGGAAGGCGTCAATCTCGATGTCCGGGTGTTCAACGACTATGTGCAGCCGAACACGCAGGTCGCGGAAGGGCGGATCGCGGTCAATTATTTCCAGACCGGCCCCTATCTCGCCGAGTTCAACAAGGCGCACGGCACCAGGCTCGTCACCATCGCCGGAATCCATGTCGAGCCTTTCGGTGCCTATTCGCGCAAGTGGAAGGCCCTGGCTGATCTGCCGGATGGCGCGACGGTCGCCATTCCGAACGAACCGAGCAACAGCGGCCGCGCGCTCCAGTTGCTGGCAAAGGCAGGACTGGTCACGTTGCGCGACCCGAAAAGCATCTCGGCCACGCCAAAGGACATCGTCACCAACCCGAAGAAGCTCAAGTTCCGCGAGCTGGAAGCGGCGACTCTGCCGCGCGTCCTCGATCAGGTCGATCTGGCCATGATCAACACCAATTATGCGCTCGACGCCGGGCTCAGCCCGACCCGAGATGCATTGGCGATCGAGGGCAAGGATAGCCCCTATGTCAATTTCATTGTCGGTCCGGAGAGCGCGCGGACCGACCCCAAGGTCCAGAAGCTTGTCGCCGCCCTGAGGAGTCCGCTGGTCCGGGAATTCATCGAGCACAAATACAAGGGTGCGGTGCTTCCGGCTTTCTGAAGCGACCGTCACCGCTGCTGCAAGAGGGCGTTGGGCGCTGCATATCTTTTCTTCGCTTTAATTCCCACTAGATTGATGGATTATGATGACGGGCCGGCAGATAGCGGCTCGTAACCATGGGTCGCGTCATGCCGAAGCAGCAATCACACCCGGTTGAGCCGGCAGGCGGCACGTTGCCCGGCACTATCGGAAACGACGCGTCGATCGCCTTTCCCCGCGAGCTAGGGATCGTCGTCGACGGGCTCAGACAGGCGCGTCTCGACTGGCGCGCCAGCCACGCCCGTCATGCGGAACGTGGGATCCAGTTTCCGTCACGCCAGGCGCTTCGCCGTATCCTGCGGGAACTGGGCGCGGCACTCTTCCCGTTGCGCCTCGGCCCGCCCGAGCTGACCGCCGGCAACGAGAATGCGTGGGTCGAGGCAACGCTCGAATCGACCCTTTCCCAACTCGGCGCGCAGATCGCCATTGAGCTTCGCATCGCGCGTCCCGGCATCGACAGTGTCGAGGAAGGGCTTGAGGTCGATCGCATCATCGGTGCTTTCGCGGCCAGCCTGCCCGATATCCGGCGCCTGCTCGATGAGGATGTCGAGGCGGGATATGCCAATGATCCCGCCGCGCGCAGCGTCGACGAAGTGCTGCTGTCCTATCCGTCGCTCGCGGCCATCATCCATCACCGGCTCGCGCACCGGCTCTATCGTCTCGGCGCGCCGCTGGTCGCGCGCGTCGTGGCCGAGGTCGCGCATGCCGAGACCGGCATCGATATCCATCCGGGTGCCGCCATCGGGCGAAGCTTCTTCATCGATCATGGCACGGGAATCGTGATCGGCGAGACAGCCAGGATCGGCGACCGGGTCAGGCTCTACCAGGGCGTCACGCTTGGGGGCGAGCCGGCAATAGCGGGCGGGGCGCATGGCGGTGGCGGGGACGACGGCACCACGCGGCGCCATCCCGCGATCGGGGACGATGTCGTGATCTTCGCCGGCGCAGTGCTTCTCGGGCCGGTCACGGTCGGCGCGCGCGCGCGCATCGCCGGCAATGTCTGGCTGCGGCGCGACGTGCCGCCCGACAGCGTGGTCGAGGCGGCCGAACCCGCGATCCGCCTGAAAGAACCGGGTGAATGACCTGGACAACCGTCGCGATTGGAAAAGGAAAAGGCGCATGCAGCATTTGCTGAAACTGACCATCCTCGCCGGACTTTCGCTCGCAGCGCCGGGGAATGCTCAATCCGCCGACAGCGACAAGGCAGTCGGGGATCGGGCGGTCGGGATTCATCGTCGGGTGTTGACGCTCGACAGCCATGCGGACGTGCTGCTCCCCTCGACGCCGAAACGCTATTTCCTGCCTGATGGAGGGTCCCGGGCCGATCTGAAGCGCCTGATCGCGGGCGGGGTGGATGCGGTGGTGCTGGCAGTGGCGGTGGGTCCGGGGCCGCGCGACGCGGCGGGCGTGGCCGCGGCGCGCAAGGAAGCCGATGCCAAGCTTGCGTGGATCAAGGCCTTTGTCGCCGACAATCCCGGCCGCGTCGGCCTGGCGCTCGACGCCGGTGAGGTCGAACGGTTGCACCGCGCGGGAAAGGTCGCCGTGATCATCGGCTTCCAGAACGCCCGGTCGATCGGTAGCGACCTTTCGCAGTTCGATGCCTTCTACAAGGCCGGCGTGCGCGTGTTCGCGTTCAACCACGCCGGACACAATGCTTTCGCTGATTCGTCGCGTCCCTGGAATGAGCCCGAAAGCGTGAATGGGGGGCTGTCTCCACTCGGTCGCCAGGGGGTCAAACGGCTCAACGATCTGGGCGCGTTGATCGACGTCTCGCAACTCTCGACCGCGGCCTTGCTGCAGACACTGGAACTGACTCGTGCGCCGGTCGTCGCCACTCATTCGAGTGCGCGCGGGCTCATCGACAGCACACGCAACCTGTCGGATGCGGAGCTCGATGCGATCAAGGCCAATGGCGGCGTGGTGCAGGTCACGCCCTTTTCCCCCTATCTCCACAGGCAGGACGCCGACAGCCTGCGCCGTATTGCCGGGGTCCGTGCACGCTATGGATTGCCCGCGACGTTCAAGGGCCCCAGCGACGACGCAAGCAGCCTTTCCCAGCAACGGCAGGACGCATTCATCGATGAGGTCGGTGCTGCCCAGTCACGCGGCACGCTGGCCGAGTTCGTCGATCATATCGACTATATCGCGAAGCGGATCGGCTGGCAGCATGTCGGCATCGGCTCCGACTTCAACCATGGATCGGGGGTCATCGGCTTCGACAGCGAGGCCGAGGCGCTCAATGTCACCCGCGAGCTGGTCAGGCGCGGCTATGACGAAGCGCAGATCAAGGCGATCTGGGGCGGCAATTTCCTGCGCGTCCTGGGTGCGGCCGAGGCGGCGAGGGCCAGCTAGCGCTGGCACCACGGTCCTGCCGCTCGACGAGATACCGCTCCGGCCCGAGACCTCGAATTCCTATGAAGCCGGGATCAAGGGCAATACGTCGGACCGGAGCTTCAGCTACGCGCTGGCGGTCTATTCGACCAGCTTCGAAGGCTATCAGGCGAACTTCGCCGATACGGTCGGCGGGTTGCAGGTGACTCGCCTGATCAACGCAGGCTCGGTCAGGTCGCGCGGCGCGGAGGTCGATGTGACGCTTCGCCCGATCCGCAGTTTCACGGTCGATCTGTCGGCCGCGTACACTGACGCCAAGGTGGTGAATTTCAATTGCCCGGTCGGCGCTGCGGTCAGCTGCAACATCAACGGGCAGCCCCTGCCGTTCGCGCCCAAGGTGAAGCTCTACGGCAACGCGGCCTATCGCTTCCCGGTTACTGATGCGCTCAACCTGGAACTCCGGAGCGATCTCTCGTTCCGCAGCAAGACCCAATATCCACTGTCTGAAACGGCCAACACGATCGAGCCTGCCTATGCGATCTGGAACGCCAGCATCGCGGTGCTGTCCGGCAAGTCCGGCTGGCAGGTGCGCGCTTATGTGAAGAACATCACGAACACGCATTATTCCAGCTTCCTGGGCAATGGCAGCGCCGCCGCCACGGCGCGCTTCGTCCCGCGTGACGACCAGCGCTATGCGGGTCTGTTGCTGCGCAAGGACTTCTGATCCGGGCGGGGAACCGGCGCTGGCCAGCTGCCGGTTCCCGTCTCTGCCAACGACCGATGACGGCATCGGTCGGCGATGAGACTGATAGCAGCGCCGCTTCCTTTTCGACCGATATCAAACTGATGCTCGCGTTTCGCCTGCGTGATGTGTCGCAGGGGGAAGGGGCTGGAAAGCTGACGTTGAGTCGCCCAAGGGAATGCTACGTTTATTCTCTACTGATATGATAGAGTATGGCCACTTCCGACTGGAGGGGCCCCCATGACCATATTGCGTCGCACATTGTTATTGCTGTCCGTATCGACTCTTTCGCTCTCGGTGCCCCTTGCGGCGCAAGCGCAATCGGCGCCCGGCGGATCGGAGGGGTTCAGCGGGAAGATCGGCCTTACCCGTGCCCAATCGGTTGCTGCATTCCCGAAACAGGCCGAGGCGCCGAAGTCCGCCCCGAACGTCGTCGTCATCCTTCTCGACGATGTCGGTTTCGCGGCCACCTCGACCTTTGGCGGCTTGGCCCGCACGCCCAATCTCGACGCCCTCGCGGCCGACGGCGTGCGCTACAACCGCTTCAATACCACCGCGATCTGTTCGCCGACACGCGCCGCGCTGCTGACAGGACGCAATCAGCATCAGGTGGGCTTCGGCAATCTGCAGGACATCGCAGCCGGCTTCCCGGCGTACAACACGATCTGGAAGAAGGAGACAGCGTCGGTCGCCCGCATCCTGCACGACAATGGCTACAGTACCGCAGCCTTCGGCAAATGGCACAATACCCCGCAGTGGGAGATTTCCTCGGCCGGACCGTTCACGCATTGGCCGACCGGTCTTGGCTTCGACCATTTCTACGGCTTCCTCAACGGCGAGGATAATCAGTGGGAGCCGCACCTGTACGACAACACCACGCCGGTGGAGTCGCCCAACAAGGCGTCGCCCGGCTATCACCTGACGGTCGATCTCGTCGACCATGCGGTCCGCTGGGTCGACGAGCATGACGCCCTCGCCGGGGCCAAGCCCTATTTCCTCTATTTCGCGACGGGCGCGGTACATCAGCCGCATCATGTTCCCGCGGAATGGATCGCCCGGAACAAGGGCCGGTTCGACGGCGGGTGGGACAGATATCGCGAAGAGGCCTTTGTCCGGCAAAAGCGTCTCGGCGTGATCCCGGCCAACACCCAGCTGACGCCGCGTCCCGAGGGACTGCCGGCCTGGGACAGTCTCACGCCCGACCAGAAGAAGCTCTATGCGCGGCAGATGGAGGTCTATTCGGCCTTTCTCGAACATACCGACCATGAGGTCGGCCGCCTGATCCGGGAGATCCGCAGCCGGCCTGGCGGCGAGAACACGCTGATCTTCTACATCGTCGGCGACAATGGCGGCAGCGCCGAAGGGGGGCTCGACGGATCGCTCGCCAACGAGGCAGCTTCCGGCACCGGCGGGCAGGTCGGGGCGGCTTCGCAGCTTGCCCAGCTCGACAAGTTCGGCGGGCCGGAGGTCGCCAATCACTATGCGGCAGGCTGGGGCTGGGCGACCACCGCGCCCTTCCAGTGGATGAAGCAGGTCGCCTCGCATTTCGGCGGGACGCGCAACCCGCTGATCGTGTCCTGGCCCGGGCACACCAATGCCGCTGGTGCGGTGCGTGGTCAGTTCGGCCACGTCAACGACATCGCGCCAACGATTCTCGATGCGGCCGGCATCGTTTTCCCCGACACGATCGACGGCGTGAAGCAGATCCCGTTCGAGGGGCGCAGCCTGGTGCCGACCTTTACCAACCCGGCCGCGCCCGAAACGCATCGCGAGCAATATTTCGAGATCTTCGGCAATCGCGCGATCTATCGCGATGGCTGGGTGGCGGCGGCACGTCGGCCGTATCTGCCGTGGAAACTGATCGAATCGGGGCTCAGCGTCTATACGAGCGATCCGGAGACTGACCGCTGGGAACTCTATCACGTCGATCAGGACTTCAGCGAAGCGAACGATCTCGCGGCAAAGGAACCGGCCAGACTCGCCGAGCTTAAGGCGGAATTCGAGAAGGAGGGCGTGCGCAACGGCGTTTTTCCGCTGCTGCCGGCCCCGGTCGGCGCGCCGACGATCTTCGATCCCGTTGCCAAGCGCTTTGTCTTCAAGTCGGATATCGGCCAGCTGCCGCGCAACGCGCTGCCCGATCTTTCCGGGCGGGCGCATCGCTTCGAAGTCGATATCAGGGGTGACGCTGCCACAGGCAGCGGTGTCCTGCTTGCGGAGGGCGGCCAGCTTGGCGGGTTCGCGCTCTATGTGAAGCAGGGGAGGCTGGTGTTCGAGAACAATGCCTATGGGCAGGATCGCCAGACTGTCGTCTCGAGCGACGCGTTGCCGAGCGGCGCGACAACGGTCGCCTATGAATATGTGCCCGATCATCCGGCCAAGGGGGCGCTGCTCAACCCGACGGTGCCGGGAACGGTGACGCTCTTCGTGGATGGAAGGCAGGTTGCCTCGGGCCCGATCGGCAAATTCTCGAGCGCGGCCGGAGCCTATTCCGAAGGCTTCGACATCGGCCTGGATCGCGGATCGCAGGCGAGCGCCGATGCGGCCGGCCGGGCACGCTATTCCCAGCCGCTGGGCGAGGTCCGCCTGCTTCTGAAGTAGAGAGAGGGGAGGGCCGGCCGTTGCCGGCCCTTCACGCCGGAAGGCTGTGGCCGCGAATTACGCAGCGGAAGCCGACATGGCTGGTCGAGGTGTCGATCGGCTGCGGATGGCGCGCCGCCGGTCGATAGCGCTGGCAATAGCTTTCAGCACACAGATGCGAGCCGCCCTTGAGCACCTTGCGGCCGGTGCTGAAGTCGGGCGCGGCCGGATCGCGGCTGCCCGCCTCGCTGCCGCCGCGCGGATCGGCGGGGATGCAGCAGCCCTGCCTGGGGGCTTCGCCCGCAGTTTCGCCGTGCAGCGCCCACCAGTCGCGCGTCCATTCCCAGACATTGCCGATCATGTCGTGGAGGCCGTATCCGTTCGCGGGATAGTGTCGGACCGGCGACGTCCGCTCCCACCCGTCTAGCAGGCTGTTTGCGTGCGGGAAGTCGCCCTGCCAGTAATTGGCGAGCATCGCGCCGCCCGGCGCAAGCTCGTTGCCCCACGCATAATCGGCATTCTCCAGCCCGCCGCGCGCGGCGAATTCCCATTCCGCCTCGGTCGGGAGGTCCTTGCCGGCCCATGCGGCATAGGCGAGCGCGTCAGCATAGGCGATATGAACGACGGGATGGTCGCTGATACCCTCGATCGTACTTTCCGGGCCGGTGGGATGACGCCAGTCGGCGCCGAACAGGAACAGCCACCATTGGGTGACGTCGGTCAGCGACACCGGCGCCTCCGTCTTCTCGAACACCAGCGATCCGGCCTGGGCGAGGTCGGGCAGCAGCCCGGGATAGTCGGCTGGATCGGGTGCGATTTCCGCAAGCGTGACATGGCCCGTCTCAGCGACGAAGCGGGCGAACTGGTCGTTGGTGACTGGCGTCTCATCGATCCAGAAGGTCTCCACCCGGACCTGGCGTACGGGCGCCTCTTCCGGATAGAAACGCTCCGAACCCATCGAGAAAATGCCGCCCGGCACGCGCCGCATGCCTGCGGTAGCGATGGAAGGCAGGCTGCCCGCGTTGTCGATCACCGCTGGATCACTCTTCGGATGAAGGCTCAAAAGAAGAGCTTGCCGCCGACGACGGCGAGCGTGCCGGCGAGGACAGGCCGCAGCACGCGATCGGGTACGCGGGTGGCGACGAGGCTGCCGACGATGATTCCCGGGACCGAGCCGATCAGCAGGGATCCCAGCAGTCCGAAATCGACCGATCCCATCATCCAGTGGCCGGTGCCCGCGATCAGGGTGAGCGGGACGGCATGAGCGATATCCGACCCGACGAGGCGATTGGTCGGCAGGGTCGGATAGAGGATGAGAAGCACGGTCATGCCGAGCGCACCGGCCCCGACCGAGGAGAGCGAGACGAGAACGCCCAAAACCGCGCCCAGCATGACGGTCAGCGACAGCACCTGACGCTCGGGTCTGGGCTGGAACGTCCGCGCGAAATAGGCGACGATGGGCCCGCGGAAGAGGATCGCGATCGCGGTCGCGAGCAAGGCGATACCGAGCGTCACGGTAATGACCCTGTTGGTTCCGTCGAAATGGGTGCCGATCCTGGACAGGACCAGCAGGGTTATCACTGTCGCCGGCACGCTTCCCAGGGCCAGGCGGCGCACGACCTTCCAGTCGACCGTGCCACCGGCGCCGTGGACGACCGTGCCCACCGATTTGGTCGCCGAAGCGTAGAGCAGGTCAGTGCCGACCGCCGTCGCCGGGTGAAAGCCGAAGGCGAGCACGAGCAGCGGCGTCATCAGCGATCCGCCGCCAACGCCGGTCATGCCGACAAGCAGGCCGACGAACACGCCGGCAAGCGAATAGAGCGGGTGGATGTCAGCCAGGGTCATTGGCGGCCTCGCGATCAGGATGCCGAACGCGGACGCCGCGCCGGCGGGCGAATACAGATCGGCAGATCACGCGCCGGGCCCGCGAAACTGATAGTCGAGCGGGCGTTGGCCGGTAAGCAAGTTCCCCTTTCATCCGGCGTAGCTGTTATCTCTATCGTATGAGTAGAGTTTTGGTATCGTCGAAGGCCGGGGGCTTCCCTCGACCACAGGAAGCCGGGCCTGGCCATCGACCGGGCCGGCCGGAGCAAGGGGCTGTATCGGGCCGATGACTGGCGACTGGAACCTGGCTGAGATAGCGGGCGATCTGTTCCGGGCGAGGGAGGATTGGCGCGCCGAGTATCGCCGGCACGCCGAGCATGGCCAGGCAGGCTTTCCGTCCCGGCGAAAGCTCGAGGCGATTTTGGCGGACCTGTCCGGCGCGCTCTTTCCCCTGCGGCTTGGCCCCAGCTCGGTGCAGGCTGACAATGAAGCCGACTATGTTCTCGAGACGCTGGACCGGGCGCTGATGGCCTTGCGAGATCAGGTGCGGCTGGAGCTTGGCTATCATCAGGTTGAGCAGGGCCTTGAAACGGATCATGGCGCCGGGAGGATCGTCGGCGCGTTCGCCCACGAACTGCCGGGCATCCGCCGTCTGCTCGATACCGATGTAGAGGCTGCTTATGCCGGCGATCCGGCTGCGCGCAGCGTTGACGAGGTGCTCATCTGCTACCCCTGTATCCAGGCAGTCATCCACTATCGTCTGGCGCACAGCCTCTACTCGCTGGGCGCGCCGCTGGTCGCCCGCATCATCGCCGAGATCGCCCATTCGCTGACCGGCATCGACATCCATCCCGGTGCCAGCATCGGCCACAGCTTCTTCATCGACCATGGCAGCGGCGTCGTGATCGGCGAGACGGCGATCGTGGGGAATCGAGTCCGGATCTATCAGGCGGTGACCCTGGGCGCGCGCAGCTTCCCCTCGGGGAAGGACGGATCACTGATCAAAGGCATGCCGCGGCACCCGATCGTCGGGGACGACGTGGTGATCTATGCGGGCGCCACGATCCTGGGTCGCGTCACGGTGGGCACTGGCGCGGTGATCGGCGGCAATGTCTGGCTGACCGAAGATGTGCCTCCGGGCAGCGTCATCCACCAGGCCTTTGCCGAGCGTGAGCGAGCGACCGCCTCGACGGTGCCGACCGGCCATGTGGTCGAGGAGGCGGACCCGGACGCGCCGCGCGGGTTGATCTAGCGAAAGGGAACAGGTGACCGAACCCAATTTCTTCAATGAGCGGGACGACCAGATGTGGGCCGACCTGG
Organism: Pseudomonadota bacterium; assembly: GCA_040388155.1. GTDB lineage: Bacteria > Pseudomonadota > Alphaproteobacteria > Sphingomonadales > Sphingomonadaceae > Sphingomonas. Next base: position 179,118 of record JAZKCJ010000007.1, on the reverse strand, counting down.
TTTCGCCGGATCGCCGGGCGCTGCTCGCGGGCGGCGCTGCGGCGCTCGGCGCGCTCGGCCTTCCCGCTACCGTGCTGGCCCAGACGGCTCCTGCGCCTGCCGCCTCGGCACTTTCGGCCAGGCCGGGCGCCAGCCCGTGGGGATATGAAACCTACAAGGAGCCGACGCCGCGCCCGGCCTCGGTGCGTCCGGGAGAGCAGGTCCTGCCCGTCAAGCCGCGCCGTCATACCGAGATCGAGAGCTATCACGCCCATATCTATTTCGACGAGGACACGCACGAGAAGGCAGCGCTGATCCGGAAATGGGTCGCGGACCGGTTCTCCGTCGAGCTGGGCAACTGGAACCTGGTCCCGCGCGGCCCCCATGTGACCCCGTCCTTCTATTTCGGCTTCACCAATGATCTGCTGCCGGTGATCATCCCCTGGCTCCAGCTCAACAGCCTGGGGCTGACGATCCTGCTTCATCCGAACACTGAAGATCCCCGCGCGGACCATCTCTATTACGCGCTCTGGGTGAACCGGTCCCAGCCGGTCAATGCCTATGACATGCACCGGCCCGGTGCCGGCGAGCCGCAGGTCGAGCAAATCTATCCCAACACGCGGCCGACGATCCTCCCTGAGGCCTGAGGATCGTCGCTGACAGGGCTATGACAGCCGGGAGGGTGTAGCCCGTTTCACCCCGCATTCCTCGTCGCGGACTCGGATCGATTGAAAGAACTGGGTCACTCGCGCATAGAGCGCGCCCATGCTTTCGCAGAAGACCCGCTATACCATCCGTGCGCTCCAGCATCTCGCCGACCGGCATGGACAGGGTCCGGTGCCGCTGGCCGAGATCGTGGCGAAGCAGAACATCCCGGCAAAGTTCCTGACCGTCATCCTTTCGGAGATGAACCGCGAAGGCCTGGTCGCGTCGCAGCGTGGCCGCGACGGTGGGTATATGCTCGCGGTCGATCCGGCGCAGGTCCGTATCGGCGATCTGGTGCGGATGACGCACGGTTCGCTCGCGCTCGTGCCCTGTGCGAGCCGATTCCGCTACGAGCGGTGCGACAATTGCATCACCGAGGCGGAATGTCGCCTGCACCATCTGATGCTCCATCTGCGCGACGAAACGGCACGAATCCTGGATGCCGTCACGCTGGCCCAGCCCTTGCCCGAGGGACTAAACTCTACTTAATCAGTAGGCAATTAATCCTGCTTTGCCGGCACGACGCGGAATCGCTTGCCTGTTCTCCACGGAAACGAGCGCAGGAGTTCTGGAAATGTCGGGTTTCATCGGGTCGGGGGCGGCGGATCGCAGCCCGCTGGATTTCCTGTGGTTTATACCGTCGGGCGGCGACAATCGCCGGCTCGCCTGGCCCGAGGGCGAACGGACGCCCGATCCGGATTATCTGCGCCAGGTGGCGGTGGCGGCTGACCGGCTCGGCTATTATGGTGTGCTGATGCCGACCGGCGCGATGTGCGCCGATGCGTGGATCACCGCCGCTTCCATCGCGCCCTTCACCGAAAATCTCAGATTGCTGGTCGCGCTTCGTCCCGGGCTTACCGCACCCGCCGAGGCGGTGCGTCAGGCGGCGGCGCTCGACCGGCTGTCGAACGGGCGTGCGTTGCTGAACGTCGTGACCGGCGGCAGTCCGCAGGCGCTCGCGCAGGATGGCATCTTCCTTGATCACACCCAGCGTTACGAACAGACCGCCGAGTTTCTCGACATCTGGCGCAGGCTCGCGCGCGGCGAGACCGTCAGCCAGAAGGGGGAGTATCTCTCCATCGAGAATGGCCGGCTGATCTTTCCTTTCGTGCAGGAACCGCACGCGCCGATCTGGTTCGGCGGCTCTTCGGAGATCGCGCGCGAGATCGCTGCCGAGCATGTCGACGTCTATCTTGCCTGGGGTGAGCCGCCTTCGCAACTCAAGGAGATCATCGACGACGTCCGCGAGCGGGCGGCGCGACGGGGGCGTACGATTCGCTTCGGTCTGCGCATTCACTTCATCGTGCGCGAGACCGAGGCCGAGGCCTGGGATGCCGCCAGCGATCTCATCCGCTACGTGACCGATGAGCAGATCGCCCAGTTTCAGGGCTATCTCACCAAGGGCAGCGACTCAGTCGGTCAGGCGCGCATGCAGGCACTGCACAAGGGCAGCCGTGCCAACCTCGAGATCGCGCCCAATCTCTGGGCCGGGATCGGGCTGGTACGGACCGGCGCGGGCACCGCGCTCGTCGGCGATCCCGACACGATAGCGGAGCGGCTGCAGGAATATGCCGATATCGGCGTGGATACGATCATCGGGTCTGGCTATCCGCATCTCGAGGAAGCCTATCGGGTCGCCGAACTGCTCTTCCCGAAGCTCAACCTGCCGCATCGCCGCGGTGCGACGCTGCCGTCGCTCAGGCCCTATTTCGCGTCATCCTCCGCGCACCAGGGCGAGGGCAAGGTGAAGGAGGCGATCCCCGCCGGCCGCTTCACCTGAAGCGTCTCAGCGGCCAAGCAGGCGGTCGAGGATCAGGCCCTCGAGCGTCGCCAGCTCGGCATCGCCGTGGCGGCGCGGGCGGGCGACCGAAATCGGCAGGTCGAGCGCGACCCTGCCGGCCTCCAGCACGACGACCCGGTCGGCCAGTGCGACTGCTTCCGCGACGTCATGGGTGACGAGCAATGCGGAGAAGCCTTCGCTGGTCCAGACCGCTTCGACCAGCGCTTGCATCTCGATCCTGGTCAGGGCGTCGAGCGCGCCAAGCGGCTCGTCGAGCGCGAGCAGGCGAGGGCGGCTGATCAAGGCGCGGGCGAGCGCGACGCGCTGGCGCTGGCCGCCGGAGAGCGTGCCGGGCCATTCCTCCGCCTTGTCGGCAAGGCCCACCTCGGCGAGCCGGGCGTCGATCAGCCGGTCGCGCTCGGCACGGTCGAGCCCGGCCGGAGCGCCGACGGCGACATTGTCCCGTACCGTGGCCCAGGGCAACAGCCGCGGCTCCTGGAATACCAGGCGTGCCGTCGCTCGGTCGACCTCGATGCTGCCCCCGCCGGCCGGCACCAGACCCATGATCGCCCGCAACAGGGTGCTCTTGCCGCAACCCGACCTGCCCACGATCGCGACGAACTCGCCCGGTGCGATCGACAGGCTCAGCCGATCGAGCACCTGGTTCGCCCCGAAGGCGACCGATAGCTCGCGGACGACGACGGGTGCGCCGGCATCCGGGCGGTCGGCCTGCTCGACGAGGCGAAGCGCGGGGAGGTTCATGAATCAGGCCTTTGCATAAGCAGGATTCCAGCTGAGCAGCCGGTGTTCGAGCGCGCGGGTCAGGCTGTCGGCGAGCTTGCCGAGCGCGGCATAGACGAAGATCGCGAGCACGATGATGTCGGTCTGGCTGAACTCGCGCGCCTGGATCGCCAGATAGCCGATCCCCGAATTGGCGGCGATCGTCTCGGCGACGATCAGGGTCAGCCACATGATGCCAAGTCCGTACCGCAGGCCGACCAGGATCGAGGGCAGCGCGCCGGGGAAGATCACGCGGCGGAACAATGTCCAGCGGTCCATGCCGTAGATTCGGCCCATCTCGATCAGCTGCGGGTCTACCGAGACCACGCCGTGATAGGTGTTGAGATAGATCGGGAAGAAGATGCCCCAGGCGACGAGCAGGATCTTGGCCTGCTCGCCGATGCCGAACCACAGGATGACCAGCGGCAGAAGCGCGAGATGGGGAATGGTGCGCACCATCTGCAAGGTGGGATCGAGCAGCCGGCGCGCGAAGGGCGAAAGGCCGCAGAGCAGGCCGAGCAGGAAGCTGATCGACCCGCCGATGGCGAGCCCGGTCAGCGCCCGCCCGGTGCTCACCGCCAGATGATGGATCAGCTCTCCATCGGCGATCAGTTCCGCGCCCGCTTTCACTACCGCGGTGGGGGCCGGCAGGATCTGCGAGGGTAGCAATCCTGCGGCCGATGCGAGCTGCCAGATTGCGAGCAGCCCGACCGGCACGATCGCTGCGACGAACGGGCTGTCCTTCCAGCTGGCGGCGCGGGTCATGTCACGGGTTTCCAGTCGGTCCAGGCCGCCTTGGACGCATCGACCTTTTTCGGGATCACGCGCGCCTCGAACAGATAGTCGGAAACCTTCTGCTGGTTGGCGATGATGGCCGGCGTGACAGGGTCGACGGCGAACAGGAAATCCTTGTAGCGCCCCAGCATCCCGTCGAGCACCTGCGGCGGCAGCCGCGTCGCCTTGGCCACCTGGTCGCGATAATAGGTGCGATGGGCATTGCCCCAGGCCGCCTCGGTCCTCAACTCGTCGAGCGTGGTTTGCAATATCTCGGCGCGCTCGCGCACGAACGCGCCCGAGACGACGTAGAAGGCGACGGTGTTGATGTCCGATATGGGCAGCGGTACCTCGCGCGCCCCGCCACGGACCTGGGCGAGGGTGAAGAAGGGATCCCAGATCGCCCACGCATCGACCGAGCCGTTGGCAAGCGCGGTCTGTGCGTCGCCGGGCGCCAGATTGGCGACGGTGATGTCGCCAAGGCCAAGGCCGACCTGTTTCAGCGCTGCCGCCAGTTCGAACTCCGACGAGGATCCCTTGGTATAGGCGATCCGCTTGCCTTTGAGCTGAGCGAGCGTGGTGACTCTCGACTTGGCCGGGACGAGCAAGCCGCTGCCGACCAGTCCGGGCACGCTCTGCGCGGCGACATAGAACAGGTCCGTTCCTGCGGACTGGGCGTAGACCACCGGCGTATTGCCGACCAGGCCGATATCGACCGCGCCGGCGCGGATCGCCTCGATCAGCGGCGGTCCCGAGGCGAACTCGACCCATTTGACCGGGCCGATGCCGCGCTTTTCGAGACGCGCGGCGAATTCCCCGCGCGTCTCGGCGAGGAAGGGCACGCCGTTCTTCTGCGTGGCGAAGATCACGTCCTTGCGGGCAGGCTTGTTCGCGCAACCGGCGAGCGCGAGAGCGGCGGCGGTGCCACCGAGCAGCGCGAGGGATTCACGGCGGGTGATCATCGTGCGGTCTCCGGCAGGGTCTCGGGATTCGAAGTGTTCGGACGGGCGCTGGAATTTGTAGAGACGGTCATTGCAGGTCTCCTCGTCGGGGCTTCATTCGGCGGCAGTGGCAAAAGGCTCGGTTCGGGGGATCGGCAGGCCGAGATGCTCGCGCAGCGTCGTGTCGGCATAGTCGGTCCGGAACAGGCCCCGGCATTGCAGTTCCGGCACGACCAGCTTGGCAAAGGCTTCCAGGCCCTGCGGCAGGGTCGGTCCCATGATGTTGAAACCGTCGGCGGCACCGGCGACGAACCAGTCCTCGAGCAGATCGGCCACTTCGACTGGTGTGCCGACGATCGTCTTGTGCCCGCGCGCGGTGACGACGCGCGCGACAAGCTGGCGAATGGTCAGGCCGTCCGCCCGCGCGGTATCGATGAAGAGCTTCTGACGGCTTTGGTAGCCCTGGGTGACGGCTGGCCCAGGCAGGGGGCCGTCGAGCGGATATTGGGAAAGGTCGATCCCCATCAGCCCTGATGCCAGGCCTAGGCCGATCCGCGGATCGACCAGGTCCTGAAGCTCGTCATGAAGCCGTTGTGCTTCCTCCCGCGTCCTGGCGACGAAGGGCATGATGCCGGGGAGGACGAGCACGTCATCGGCCTTCCGGCCATTGGCGACGGTCGTGTTGCGCAGACGTTCCCGAAAGGCGATCGCGTCGTCTCGCGCTTGTTGCGCGGTAAAGACCAGTTCGGCTGTGGCGGCGGCAAGCGCGATGCCGTCATCGGAAGAGCCGGCCTGGACGATTACCGGGTGACCCTGCGGGGTTCGATCAAGCTGCAAAGGCCCCTCGACCTTGAAGAAGCGGCCGTCATGCTTGATCGGGTGGACAAGGCCGGGATCGAAATAGCGTCTCCGCTCGCGATCGGCGAGCAGCGCGCCATCCTCCCAGCTGCCCCACAATGCCTTTACGACGTCGAGATATTCGCCGGCACGCTCATAGCGGTGGGCATGTTCATATTGATGATCGAGGCCGAAATTGCGCGCCTCCGCGTCTGAGGCGGACGTCACGCAATTCCACCCCGCGCGGCCACCGCTCAGATGATCGAGCGTCGAGAATTTGCGCGCGAGATGATAGGGCGGAAGATAGGTTGCCGAGACGGTGGCGACGAGCCCGATCCGTTCGGTTTGCGGCGCCAGCGCCGCCAGCAGCGTCAGCGGATCGAAATAATAGACCGGCGCACCCTGCGCGGAAAGTTCGGACGGTGGGCCGAACATCGCGACATTGTCGGCGAAGAAGATCGCGTCGAACTTTGCCCGCTCCGCCACCTGCGCGAGATGCACATAGTGGCGGAGGTCGGTGAGCGCGCGCGGGTTCACTGACGGGTGCAGCCAGGCCGAGACATGGTGCCCGACACCCATCAGGAAGGCCCCAAGCCGCATCTGCCGGTCGCGTGCCATGGTCAGAAGCGCGCCCGGGCGGTGGCGCCGAAGGTGCGCGGATCGCCGAGTACCCTGACGAAAGGCGAAACCGCGGTCGCCGGGCCGATTCCCACCCCATAACGCTTGTCGAACAGGTTGCGGCCCCAGATCTGCAGCGAGTAGCGGCTGTCGCTGGTGCGGATGCCGATGCCGGCATTGGTCACCCCATAGCCCTGCTGATATCCATAGGCCGAGGCAGCGAGCAGGTTGGTTTCGCTGCGATAGGTCTGGTTGGCATAGCCGATCAGATTGTAGTTTTCCGAGACCGGCGCGTCATAATCGAGGCTGACCTGCCCGGCCCACTTCGACGAGCCGGGCACGCGCGTTCCGGAAAGATCGATCGAGGTCGGGCCACCCGGATACGTGAATTCGATCGGAACAGGCGCGTTCTTGTACGAACGGAAGGTCGCGTCGTTATACGAGCCATTGGCCGACAGCGAGAAGCCGCTGCCGAGCCGCGCCGAGGCTTCGAGCTCGACGCCGCGCAGGCGGACGCGCGCGGCGTTGCCCAGGAAATTGCCGAGCGTCAGCTTGGTGGGATCGATCTGGGTCGCCTGGAAATCCCTGATGTCGTTCCAGTAGAAATTGAGGTTGAGCGTCGCGCGGCCGCCGGCCAGCGTCGTCTTGATGCCCGCCTCATAGTCGGTCGACTTTTCGGGATCGATGATGAGCGGCTTGTCTCCCGTCGCGCCGAGATTCGCTGCGCCCGATTTCTCGCCATAGCTGACCGAGGCGTAGAGCAGCACGTTGTCGGATAGTTTGAACGATGGGTTGATGAGCCAGGACCAGCTGTCGGTGGTACGCCTGCCGGCGACCCCGATCAGGCCGCCAAAGGCGTTGATGATCGCGGTGCGCGCCGGGGCAAGCTGCGCGGGCAGGGGGGCGCCGCCGAACACGGTCGGGGTGTTCGATGCCTTTTTGGTTTCGCGGGTGAAACGCACGCCCCCGGTCAGGGCGAGCCGGTCAGTCAGATGCCAGGTTGCCTGGCCGAACGCAGCGCCGCTCGTCACCTGGAGCTTGCCGTACTGGTCATACTCGACGCCGTCGAGGATCGCGGGCGAGAGCGCCGCCGGCGGCAGCGCGCCGGTCAGGAAATATCTGGTCGAATCCGACTGGAAGATCGAGCGGTTGTTGCTGACCAGATCCTCGCGCAGGAAATAGCCGCCGGCTTGCCAGTCAAGGGCACCGCCAGTTCGACTCGCAAGCCTGATCTCCTGCGAATATTGGTCGACATCGACATCGTAGCCGGCACGCAGGATCGAGAAGGGGGTCCCGTCGCTGTCGTTTTTTGGCCGGAAGCGAAGCTGGCGCCAGGCGGTCACCGCGGTCAGTGTCGGCCCGCCCAGATCGATCGTCAGTTCGTTGGAGGCGCCGTTGACCTTGCTGCTGATCCGATCCTGCGTGTTGAGGTTGGCGTTCTGGCTGCCCTTGTAGCTGGGCGTATAGCCGAAGATCGACTGGAGCTTGTTCTGCCACGCAGCCGTGCGGACGGTGCCGTTGGCGAAGGTCGTCGCGTCGGCGAAGGACGGGTAGTAGTTGTTGTATTCGTCGGTCTCGTAATGCTCGGCGATCAGCCGGCTGGTGACCGCGCCGCTCTGGAACAGCAACTGGCCGCGCGCGGCCCAGCGGTTCACGTCCAGATATTTCTGTCCGTCATAGGCGTTTTTCGCCCAGCCGTCCGAGCGGTCGACATAAAAGGTCGCGCGATAGGCGAGGGTATCGCCGATCAGCGGCCCCGTGGCGTTGGCGCGTACCTGGAAGCGGTTCTGGTTGCCGTATCCGGCCTCGAGATTGAGCTCGCGGTCGAAGCTTGGCCGCTTGGTGGTGACGATCAGCGCGCCGATCGTCGTGTTCTTGCCGAGCAGCGTGCCCTGAGGTCCGCGTACTAGCTCGATATGATCGAGGTCGACAAAATCGAGCCAGCTGAATCCGACATGAGTGAAGAAGACATTGTCGACGATCAGGCCGACGCCCGATTCCGCGCCGTCATTGTTGGCGTTGCCGCCGAGCCCGCGGACATAGAGCCCCGAGACCCGGGTGTTCTGCTGGACGGCAGCGAAGTTGGGCAGCTTGGCCGCGAAATCGGCGACGCGGTAGAGATGCTGCTCGGCGAGCGCGTTGCCCGAAACCGCCGTGATTGCCACCGGCACGTCCTGCAGCCGTTCCTCGCGACGGCGTGCCGTGACCAGGATTTCTGCATTGTCGCGGCTCTGCGGCTCGGTCGCGGGATCGTCGATGGCCGTGTCATTGGCAGCCGGATCCTTGGCCGCGTGATCTCCGGAGGCCGGATCCGGCCTTGGGTCCTCCGCCCATGCCGGGGCCGCAACGAGTGCGGTGAATGCGGTTGCCGCGAGGGCGATGAACCGGACTTTCTTGATGCGCATATGTGTGTGCCTCCCTTATCTCTATCATTCTAGTAGAGATTAAAGCGAGCAAGCCGAGTTCCGCTTCGGAGGGCTGAGCAAAAACTATCAGGGCGGATCGGCCGGTCCCCGGCGTCGCGATCGAGACGTCATGATCTATTGTCCATCAATTCGATGGGATATAAGCTCGGGCCCGATCAGTGGAGTCGCATATGAAGGCCAACAGCATCCTCGAAACCATCGGGAACACGCCGCATGTCAGGCTGCAGCGATTGTTCCCGGACGCTGAAGTGTGGATCAAGTCCGAGCGCTCGAACCCGGGCGGCTCGATGAAGGACCGCATCGCGCTGGCGATGATCGAGGCCGCCGAGCGCAAGGGGCTTCTGCGTCCGGGAGGCACGATTATCGAGCCGACCAGCGGCAATACCGGGGTCGGCCTGGCGCTGGTTGCTGCGGTCAAGGGCTATCGGCTGACCCTTGTCATGCCCGAGAGCATGTCGCTTGAACGGCGCCGGCTGATGCTGGCCTATGGCGCGACCTTCGATCTCACGCCGCGTGAAAAAGGCATGAAGGGTGCCATCGAGCGCGCGTTCGAACTGGTGCGCGAGACGCCCGGGGCCTGGATGCCCCAGCAGTTCGACAATCCCGCCAATATCGATGCGCATGTCCATACCACTGCGCAGGAGGTCTTCGCCGATTTCCGGGACGACCCGATCGACGCGATCATCACCGGCGTCGGCACCGGTGGTCACATCACCGCGCTTGCCGAGACGCTGAAGATGGAATGGCAGGGCCTGCAGGTCTTCGCCGTCGAGCCCGAGCTCTCGCCGGTGATCTCGGGCGGACGGCCGGGCGCTCACCCCATCCAGGGCATCGGCGCGGGCTTCATTCCCACCAATCTCCATGCCGACATGCTCGACGGAGTGATCCAGGTGAGCGCTGACGAGGCGCGGATATTCGCGCGCCGGGCGGCGCGTGAGGAAGGGCTGCTCGTTGGGCTGAGCTCGGGGGCGACCCTCGCCGCCATCGCTCGTAAGCTTCCCGAACTGGCCGGCGCGCGCATTCTGGGCTTCGCCTATGACACGGGCGAGCGCTATCTCTCGGTGCCCGATTTCCTGCCGACCGAGGAGTCGAGCGCGACCGCGGCCGAGCCTGCGCTGGTCCTGGCCGGGCCGTGCCGCGGGCATTGAGCGCACAAGGCGGGCCAGCCTCGTGCGCGATGGGAGCGGTGGAACAACCTTCATCTCGCGCCGCCGAAGCATTTATTTGTTTATCTACCAATCTAGTAGGATATCGTGAGCCCGGTCCCTGTAATTGGTCGGTTGAGTATCGTGTCTGAGACGGCAAGAGCGAATGAGAGGTCTGGCACTGGCGGCAATGGCCGGCTGGGTTTTGGCGGGCAGGTGCTGCTGGGCATGGCAGCCGGGCTGGCGCTTGGCCTGATCGTTCGCGCTGGTGTGAGTGGCGCCGCCGGCGCCGGGATCGGCGAAACGTTGCACACGCTCGGCCAGATTTTCGTGCAGCTGCTCAAGGCGCTGGTGCCGCCTCTGGTCTTCACCGCGATCGTCGCGTCGATCGCCGCGCTTCGGGATCTTGAGAATGCCGCCAGGCTGGTCACGCGGACGCTCGCCTGGTTTGCGGTGACCGCGCTGATCGCGGTGCTGATCGGTATCGCGCTCGGCCTGGTGATCCAGCCTGGCCTTCACGCCGGCGTCGACGCAGCTTCAGCCAGGGCGCCATCGGGGAGCGGTTCCTGGCTCGATTTCCTCAAGGGGCTCGTGCCGGCGAATTTCCTGGGGCTGTCGGCAGCCACCAGCATCGATGCGGGGGTGGCGAAGACCGCGTTGTCGTTCAACATCCTGCAGATCATCGTTGCGGCCATCGCGATCGGCGCGGCGGCGGTCCGGGTGGGGGCGCCCGGTGAGAGCTTCCTCGCGTTCAATGCCTCTGCACTCTCGATCTTCCGCCGCTTGCTGCGCTGGGTGATTGCGCTGACGCCGATCGGTAGCGCCGCGCTGATCGGCGACGCGGTCATCCGCTATGGCTGGGACGCGCTTTCAGCGCTCGGATCGTTCGCGGCGGCGATCTATATCGGCCTCGGCCTCGTCCTGCTGGTCGTCTATCCACTCCTGCTGGCGGTGAACGGGCTGAATCCGCTGCGCTTCTTCGCCGGGGCATGGCCGGCGATCCAGCTCGGTTTCGTCTCGCGATCGTCGGTCGGCACGCTGCCGGTGACGGAGGAAGTGACCGAGCAGGCGCTGGGCGTGCCGCGTGCCTATGCGGCGTTCGCGGTGCCGCTGGGCGCCACCACCAAGATGGACGGGTGCGCGGCAATCTATCCGGCGATCTCGGCGATCTTCGTGGCGCAGTTTTACGGGGTGTCGCTGAGCCTTACCGATTATGGGCTGATCGCGTTCGTTTCGGTCATCGGTTCGGCCGCCACTGCCGGACTCACCGGCGCCACAGTGATGCTGACTCTCACTCTGTCGACGCTGCATTTGCCGCTTGAAGGGGTGGGCCTGTTGCTCGCGATCGATCCTATCCTCGACATGGGCCGGACCGCGGTCAACGTCGCCGGCCAGGCGCTGGTCCCCACGATCGTGGCGAAGCGCGCCGGCATCCTCGATCTGGAACGGTTCCGCGGGGAGGCGGGCACCAGTCTCGTACCGGCCTGAACCCCAAGCAACGGAGGCGTAGTCATGTCCCTCAAGCTCTTCGACACCATCCCCAATTTCACCCAGGAATCGACTGAGGGGCCGCTCGACTTCTACCGCTGGGCCGGCAACGACTGGGTCGTGCTCTTCTCGCATCCCAAGGATTTCACCCCGGTCTGCACCACCGAACTGGGCGCGGTCGCGAGGCTCAAGCCCGAGTTCGACAAGCGCGGGGTCAAGGTAATCGGTCTGTCGGTCGATCCGGTCGACCGGCATATCGAGTGGGCGAAGGATATCGAACGCACTCAAGGCGCGGCGCTCAACTTCCCGCTGATCGCCGATGTCGACCGTCGCATCGCCGACCTTCTCGGGCTCATCCACCCCAATGCCTCGGATACCGCCACGGTGCGCAGCGTGTTCGTGATCGATCAGGCGAAGCGGGTTCGGCTGACGCTGACCTATCCGGCCTCGACGGGGCGCAATTTCGACGAGATCCTGCGCACGATCGACAGCCTCCAGCTCACCGACCGAAGCAAGGTCGCCACGCCGGCTGACTGGAAGCAGGGCGGCGACGTGATCATCCTCCCGTCGCTCGGCACCGAGGAGGCGCGCGCTCTGTTCCCCGATGGCTGGACCGAGCACACACCCTATCTGCGCACCGTGCCACAGCCCGGGCAGGCGGACTGACCGCTGTCGTGAAGGCCCAGCTGCCCTCCACGCCGACTATGGTGCAACCGGGTCGGTGCGAAAGCCGGGACGGGGAGCGCGGCCTTTCGTGCTTCGTCGATCTCCCTCGATGTGCGGGACCTGACTCATGAAGCCGCTGATCGGTGTGCTCTGCTGCAACGAGATCGCTGAGCGTCCGGTGCAGGTTGTGGCGAGCCGGTTCATCCAGCCGCTCGCGCAGATCTCCGGCGCCACGGTAGTGCTGGTGCCGGCGCTGATCGACGCGCTTGACGCCCCGGCGCTGGCGCAGCGGCTCGACGGCCTGTTGCTGACCGGGTCGAGATCCAATGTCGCGTCGCGGCGTTACGGTGGGCATCGGCCTGATGAAACGCCGCTTGACGAGGAACGCGACGAGGTTGCGTTCGCACTGGCTGGTCGGATGATCGAAGCGGGCAGGCCGGTCTTCGGAATCTGTCGGGGCTTGCAGGAACTGAATGTGCTGTTCGGCGGCACCCTGACCCGCGATCTCGCGGGCCACCATCTGGGCGACGAGGTTCCGTTCGACGCATTGTTCGCCCACGACCATATGGTGACGCTCAGCCCTGACGGCATGCTCGCTGGCGCGACCGGCGTCGCGCGGCTGACGGTGAATTCGGTGCATCGCCAGGGTATCGAACGACTCGGCGTCGGTCTGGCGGTGGAAGCACGCGCTGACGAAGACGGGCTGATCGAGGCCTTTTCGGCCCGCCCCAATGGCGCGCCGGTGCTGGCAGTGCAGTGGCATCCGGAATGGGCCGGCGCACACCGCACTGACGGACGCGCCTTCTTTCAACTGGTCGGCCGGGCGTTGGCCGCCTAGCGCGCGTCGTTCAATGGCCGGCAGATGCGGGTGGATGGCTCGAAAGCCCGCAGATCCCTAGATTTATTCATGCCCCGGCCAAATTTTGATCTTTTGTTCCGCTCAGGTTTTTTGGGTCAAGTCTCCTCGAGAGCGCGCCAGGGAGGCTTGCGGAATGAAAATCGGCCACAGGTTTCGCGCGGGGCTCCAGATGCTTGCCGCGATTATGATCGCGATGGCTGCATCGCCGGGTTGGGCGACTGACCCGCCGGAATGGTCGGCTCCGGTCAAGCCTTTCCGTATCGCGGGTGCCATCTATTATGTCGGGACGAAAGGCCTCGCGGCCTATCTCATCGTCACCACGCAAGGGGCGGTCCTGCTGGACGGGACCCTCGCCGGGAATGCTGCGCTGGTCGAACGCAATATCCAAAGCCTGGGGGTCCCGCTTCGCCATGTCAGTCTGCTGATCAGCGATCACGCCCATGACGATCACGTCGGGGCGCTGGCGCAGATCAAGCGGGATACGGGAGCGCGTTTCCTGGCCAGCGCCCGAGATCGATGGGCGCTTGAACATGGCACGCCTCGAGGTGACACCAACTATGGCGTCAGGCGATTTCCACCGGTGAAGGTGGACGGGATCGTCCGGGACGGACAGACGATCCGCCTGGGTGGAACGATGCTGACGGCGCATCTTACCCCGGGGCATACGCCGGGGTGTACGAGCTGGAGCATGACGATCCGGGACGGTGGCAGGCCGCGCCGCGTCTTGTTCCTGTGCAGCATCACGGTCGCCGGCAATAGCCTTGTCGGGAACCGCGCCTATCCCGGGATTGTCAGGGATTTTCGCGCGACGTTTGCCAAGCTCGCGGCGATGCGGGCGGACATTCTCCTGACCAGTCATCCCGAAATGGCGGACGTGCTCGATCGGGAGGCACGCCGCGAGGCCGGCAAGGCGGACGCATTCATCGACCCGGCGGCCCTTCCGGCGCTGGTCGCAGAATCGAGGGCGGCTTTCGAGGCTTCGCTGGCCGGCCAAAATCAAGAAGGGGCCACGCAAGGCAGTCACGCTCCACCATGACCGATTCGGCAAGCCTGCCGCCATCTCGCAGAATCTGCGTTTGATGATCGGACCATCGAAGCGATTGCCGTGAGAGCCCTGGAGATGGTCAGGGACTACGCCAAGCGCGCAGGTCTTAATGATCGCCCGCGATGCGGCTAAGCGCAAAATCTCAAAAGAGGATATCGTTATGGCACGCAGAAAATTGCGCCATGGTGACCCCTACGAGAATCGAACTCGTGTTTTCGCCGTGAGAGGGCGACGTCCTAACCGCTAGACGAAGGGGCCGTACTTGCGGAGCGGCGCATCTACGGTGAGGAGGCCTCATCGTCAAGATACCGCGCGCCGCGAATATGCAGATCAGGGCAACAGCATGTCCGGTGACAGGTTCTTTACGTCGGTCTGGCCGGTCAGCGCCATCGCCACCGTCATCTCGTGGCGCAGCAACTCGAGCATCTGGGCGACGCCCGCCCCGCCCCGGGCGGCCAGCGCATAGGCCCAGGCGCGGCCGAGCAGCACGCCCTTCGCCCCCAGCCCCAGCGCGCGCAGCACGTCGACGCCTGATCTTATGCCGCCATCCATCAGCACGTCCGCTCGCCCCGCGACTGCCTCGACCACGCCTGGCAGGGCCGCGATGGAGGAGGGCGCGCCGTCGAGCTGGCGGCCGCCATGGTTGGAAACGACGATCGCCTCGGCGCCGGCATCGCACGCGGCGACGGCATCGGCCGGGTCCATCACCCCCTTGATCACGATCCGCCCGTCCCAGTGCTGGCGAATCCAGTCAATGTCTTTCCACGTGATCGACGGATCGAAATTGCGCGCGACCCAGGCGGTGAACTGGTCGAGCCCGGCGCCCTCCGGCATCACCGGCGCGAAATTGCCCAGTGTATGCGGCCCGCCCAACAGGCCGACATCGAACGCCCAGGCGGGGTGGGTCGCGATCTGGAAGAACCGCTTAAGCCGCGCCTCGATTCCCTGCTTGCCGGTCAGGCTCGACCGCACGTCGCGATAGCGTGCGCTGTGCACGATCAGGTCGACCGTCAGCACCAGCGTCTCGACGCCGATCACCGTGGCCCGCGCCAGCATGTCCTTCATGAAGTCGCGGTCGCGGATCATGTAGAGCTGGAAGGCGAAGGGCCGGGTCACGCCGGCCGCGACCTCTTCCATCCCGCAACAGGCGGAGGCGGAGAGGATGAACGGCACGCCCGCCGCCTCGGCCGCCCGCGCCGCCTGCACCTCGCCGCGGCGCGCATACATGCCCGCCAGCCCGACCGGCGCAAGCGCGACCGGCAGGGAGGAGGGGTGGCCGAGCAACGTGGTGGAAAGGTCGATCCGCGATACGTCGGTCATGACCTTCTGGCGCAGCTTCAGCCGCTGCAGATCCTCGACATTGTTGCGCATGGTCGATTCCGAATAGGAACCGCCGTCGATATAATCGAACAGGAACAGCGGCAGGCGCGCTTTCGCGAGCAGCCGGAAATCGTCGATGCAGGCCGGTGTCACGAGGCAGGTCTAGGTACCGTGTCCGACCCCGGCAATGTCATTGTTGTGCGGTGGCCGGGCAGGGCAGTCGTCATCGGCTGTTCGCGGTCGCGATTGCGCCCGGGCGCGCGTCGAACTGAAGCGTCGCAGCTTCGTCCCGGATGAGCGCCTTGCCGTTGAACCGGTACACCTCGATATTCTTGTGGAGGGCGCATTGCAGCAACAGCGTCCGCGCATCGTCGCTGAAGGTCGCGCCCTGGCACCAGGCGCCGGTCTTCGCCTCGGTGATCGGGGTCAGCTTGGTGCCGTTCACACCATAGATTTTCAGCGCGCCGTTCGGCCAGTAGCCCGGCGACCCAGGCGCGCCGCCTGACCCGTTGTGCACCACGACCGCCAGATAGCGTCCATCGCGCGACAGGGTCAGGTGCTCGGGCGTGAAGCCAACTTCGACTGAGCCGACATGACCGGTCGCGAGGTCGGTCGCGGTGACCGTGCCGACGCGCGGCCCGCGGGGTGTCGGCGTGCCGGCGGGCGCCGCATTGCCCTGGAGATTGGTGTTATAGGCATAGCGGCTGTCGGGACTCACCGTGACGCCATAGGGCTGCACGCCCGTTGAGATCGGCTCGCCCGCGATTTTCACGCTATCGCCCGACACTGAAAGGCGCACCAGCTGCCCGGCGCTCTGTGCGACGGCGAGCGCGCCCTTGCCGTTGGGCAGGAACACCACGTCGGTCGGCCTTGCCTTGGCGGCCAGTTGCACCTTGCCGGCCGGCGTCAGGCGCTTGCCCCTGATCGTGAAGATGGAGACCGTGTCGTCGCCCGTGCTGGCGACCAGCGCCAGCGTGCCCGCACGGTTGATCGTGACGCCGCTCGCGCCGGGGCCAGCCTGTACCGTCTGCGCCACCGCGGGCGCAGTCGGCTTGATCAGGTCGATCACCGAGACCTGGTCGTTCAGCTCGAGCGTGCCGTCGGTCTTCAGCCGTTGCGCGGCGGAAACCAGCGCGAAGCCGCCGTTGCGGGCTACGGCCACGGCGGCTGGCGCCCCGATCATGCTGGCCGGTGCCGCGACCGTGCCGATCGTCTTCGGCGGATAGCTGCGCAGGTCGATCACGGAGACGCTGTCGGCGGTCCGTCCTGCGTCGCCGGGACGAAGCTGCTTGCCGTCATTGGCGGAGACGGCGATCTGCGCCGAAAGCCCGGCGGGCATCGCCAGCGCGATGGCCATGGCGGCAAGGCTGATCCTGGTCTTGATCATGGGCGTCCCTCTTTCATTGAAATGCAGGTCGCGCCCTCCCGGCGCGACCTGCCCGTATCGTGGTGCGGCGGGTCAGGAAGGATCGGTGCGCTTGGTATAGGCCCGGCCCTTGTCAGCGGCCGGAGTGTCGCCGCCGGTGCAGATCATCACGCCATCCTTGATCTGGTCGATCACATCGCGCTCTCCGCAGGAATTGAGGAAGCGCAGGCCGTTCGCCTTGGTCGCCGCCAGCACGCGCGCGCGTACCGCCAGCATCGACGGCGGATATCCCTCGAACGCGGCGCCCGGCGCACGCGGCTTGGGGGCACCCATCAGGAAGAAGCCATGGTCGCCGGGTCCCCATTCGGCAAAGGCCAGCCCCGGCGTGCGCACGGTGGATTCGACATTGGCGTCGGCGCGGGGATTCTCGATCTTCACGCCGAAGATCAGCTCGCCATCAGGGTTGAGCGGCCAGGGCTCGGCCAGGCGCAGATACTCGTTCTGCGAGACGCCCCAGACTTCCGACGCCCATGCCTGGCTGCCATTGCCGCGGAAGCCCTGAGCGAGACCCTGCACCACCGGCGCGAAGGGGTAGCGCGCCGCCTCGATCATGATCTTGGCCGCCTCAGGCGATTCAGCGTTGCACAGCAGGATGCCATGGACGCCGGCGGCGAGCGCCTGCTGGATCATCCAGGTGTTGGCGCGCACGGCATCGGGCGTGCCCTGGATCGGCAGCGTGACGATCACGGCCGGGGTGCGGTGGCCGGTGCGGGTCGGCCCGGCATCGACCAGGCCGCGCATGAATTCGTGCAGCTCTTTGAAATCGAGCGGCCCGTGCTCCATTTCATAGGTGATATAGTCGGCCTTGGTCGCCGCCTGTTTCTTGCCCTCTTCGTAACCGCCGCCGGAGATCTGGGTGTAATAGACCGGCTGGCCTTTCATCCACATGTCGATGATGCGGTTGACGTGCTTGCCGCTGCGTGTGGTTTTGGCCGGCATCGCCGGCTGCGCATCGACTGCGAACGCCTGGCCGGGTGCCTGTTGGGTATGGGCCGGCATCGACGTCAGCGCGAGCGGCGCAGCGGCCGCGGCAAGCAGGAATAATCTCTTCATGACAGGCTCTCCCCTGGTTCTGGTCCTTTTGCGAACCTATAGAATATAGAATGTCACGCGAGTGAGCCGGGTGCAATGGAAGAATTGCATCCAAGATTTACACTTTGTGTACTTTATTTTTCGATAGCACACGAAAAAACTGCACCCGGGCGTGTCGCCCGGATGCAGCTAATTGATTCCAATGATTATTGTGTGGCGATCAGGCCGCTGCGCGGCGGCGCTCCGCCATCTCGACGTTCAGCATCTCCGCCAGCAGGAACGCCAGTTCCAGGCTCTGGCCGGCGTTGAGTCGCGGGTCGCAATGCGTGTGGTACCGGTCGGCCAGCGACTGCTCGGTCACGTCGACCGCACCGCCGGTGCATTCGGTGACATTCTGCCCGGTCATCTCGGCATGGATGCCGCCCGCGATGCTGCCCTCGGCGCGGTGCACCGCGAAGAAGCCGCGCACCTCGGCCAGGATCCGGTCGAACGGCCGGGTCTTGTAGCCGTTCGCCGCCTTGATGACGTTGCCGTGCATCGGGTCGCAGCTCCACACCACCGGATGGCCCTCGCGCAGCACCGCGCGGACCAGCTTGGGCAGCCCTGCCTCGATCTTGTCATGGCCATAGCGGGTGATCAGCGTCATCCGGCCCGGAATGCGTGCCGGGTTGAGCGTGTCGAGCATGCGCAGCAGCGCGTCGGGCTCAAGGCTCGGGCCGCACTTCATGCCGATCGGGTTGCCGATCCCGCGCAGATACTCGACATGCGCCGATCCTTCGAAGCGAGTGCGGTCGCCGATCCAGAGGAAGTGCGCGCTGGTGTCGTACCAGTCGCCGGTCAGCGAATCCTGCCGGGTCAGCGCCTGCTCGTATTTGAGCAGCAGCGCCTCGTGGCTGGTGTAGAAATGCGTCTCGGCAAGCTGCGGCACCGTCTCCGGGCTGATCCCGCAGGCGGCCATGAACTCGAGCGCCTCGCCGATCCGGTCGGCGGTCTCGGAGAATTTCTTCGCCCAGGGGCTGCGGCCCATGAAGTCATGGGTCCAGCGATGCACCTGCGCCAGATTGGCATAGCCGCCGCCGGCAAAGGCGCGCAGCAGGTTCAGCGTCGCCGCCGACTGGCTGTAGGCGCGGATCATCCGCTGCGGGTCGGGCGCGCGGCCATCGGCGGTGAAGGCGATGTCGTTGACGATGTCGCCGCGATAGGCCGGCAGTTCCACCCCGTCCTGCACCTCGGTATCGGCCGACCGCGGCTTGGCGAACTGGCCGGCCATGCGGCCCAGCTTCACCACCGGCAGCTTCGACGCATAGGTCAGGACGACCGCCATCTGCAGGATCACGCGGAACGTGTCGCGGATGTTGTTCGCGCTATGCTCGGCGAAGGATTCGGCGCAGTCGCCGCCCTGAAGCAGGAATGCCTTGCCCTCGACGACTCGCGCCAGGTCGGCGGTCAGGTTGCGCGCCTCGCCAGCGAAGACGAGCGGGGGAAAGCTGGCCAGGGTCTCGGTCGCTGCATCGAGCGCGGCGGTGTCGGGATAGGTCGGAAGCTGACGTGCTTCGGCCTTGGTCCAGCTGTCGGGGGCCCATTTTGCGGCCATGGTCTTCGTCCAGTGATTGCGGAATTGGAGCGCTCCCATGCGGGAAAATGGCTTTTCCCGCAATCAAGGAAAACTTTGAGGGCATTCCTCCCCGGCTCCCCGGGGAGGAAGAGCTAGGCGGCCGCCACCCAGTTTCCGTGAAACCCCGGCGGGACCCGGTGCGGAATACGGATGCTCGCGACCGGTGCGTCGGCAAAGGCCTGTGCGTCGATGATGACGAGATCCGTCGTCTCGTGCGGCAGGTCGACGACCAGCCCGACCAGCCATCCTTCGCCTTCGCCCGCTTCGGCAGAGGCGGGCACGAACACGAATTCGCCGGGATAGCGGCCTTCGCCGAACTCGTGCACCTCGCGCCCGCCCGTCTCCAGGTCGTGCTTGAGGATGAAGGTCTCGCCGATGAACGCCTGGTCCTTGTCCGGCAGGCCCATCGCCCAGGCATAGCGATAGGGCTGGCCGAAGCGTCGCTCGTCGGGCCGCGGGAATTCCTGCGGCGTCGAATCGATCGTGCGGCGCTCGACGGTCTTCGTCACCGGGTCGATCGTCCAGCGTTCAAGCCCGCGCGACGTTGCGTCCGGCCCGACGGCGCTGTCCGCGAACATCGTGTCGTAAACCACCGCGTCGAGGATCACCTTGCCGTCCGCGGTGTCGAACGCATTGGCGACATGGAAGATGTAGCACGGGTCGACATCGACCCAGATCGTCTCGTCGCCGCTGGCGTTCCTGGGCAGCAGCCCGATCCGCGCCTGATGTTCCGGGTTCCACCGATAGGGGAAGCTATGCCCCCCGATCAGCGCCTTCATCGAAAAGGTCACGGGCAGGTCGAGCACCAGCGCGTAGCGCGCCGTGATCGCGCAGTCGTGGATCGACGGCCCGTGTTTCACGGCGATCGGCTCCTCGCGGATCACCTTGCCCTCGGGCGAGATGACCACATGCCGCACGACGTCCGGACTGGTCGCGTCATAGGCGATCGCGTACTGCTCCCCGGTCATCGGGTCGAGATGCGGATGCGCGGTGAAGCTGCCCGCCAGCGTGTCGTCGAACGGGTTGAAGGTCTGCTCCTCGAGCGTGTCCGACAGTTCGACCGGATAGCTGCCCGCCTCGACCAGTGCGAAGGTGCGTCCGGCAATGCCCAGCACATTGGTGTTCACATTGTCCGACACGCCGTGGCGCGGCCCCGGCGCGGCGGGCACGCCCATGGCGGCGGCGGCCTTCTTCGACCGGATCCAGCGGTTGCGATACCACAGCGCCTTGCCGTCCTTGACCGCGATGCCGTGGACCATGCCGTCGCCGGTGAACCAGTGATGGCCGGCCGGGTCCGGATTGATCGGGTTCGGGCCGATCCGCAGATAGCGGCCGTCGAGCGCGGCGGGGATCGTGCCGGTGACGGGCAGGTCCTCGAGCGTCAGTTCCTCGCGCATCGGCTCGTGGATGCCGGTCAGGAAGGGATGGTCGGTCGCCACGTCCATCCGCTTGCGGTTGAACTCGGCGACCACGCCGATGCCCTTGGTCACCGTGCTGCGGATTGCGGTTTCGATGATGCTTGCCATTATGGCCTCCACGCCTCAAAGTTTACGGTGTTCACATTATGACTCGAAGGTAACAGTGTCAACATCCAAATCCGACCTCCCGAAAAAGGCCTATCATCACGGCGATCTGCGCTCGGCGCTGGTCGAGGCGGGGCTCAGATTGTTGGAGGCGCGCACCGCCGACGACCTGTCGCTGCGCGAGGTCGCGCGTGCCGTCGGGGTAAGTGCGACCGCAGTCTATCGTCATTTCCCGGACAAGGGGGCGCTGATGGCCGCGCTGGCAGGGGAGGGGCTCGCCCGGCTGGCTGAGGCGCAGCACGCCGTCTTCGACGCGGCAGGCGGCGGCGTCGCGGGATTCAACGCCTCGGGTGCCGCCTATGTCCGCTTCGCGCTCGCCAATCCGGGGCTGTTCCGCCTGATCTTCGCCAATCCCGACTCGGCCCCGCATTCGCTGCACGAAGACGAGAAACGGGACGAGGACGATGCGATGGCCTTCCTGCGCGCCAATGCGGCGATGGTGGCGGAGGGGAAGGGCGGCGACGCGCAGGTCATCGCGCTCCAGGCCTGGGCACTCGTCCATGGGCTGTCGATGCTGATGCTCGACGGGCAGATCCCGGTTGATGATTCGCTGA
Organism: Pseudomonadota bacterium; assembly: GCA_040388155.1. Lineage (GTDB taxonomy): Bacteria > Pseudomonadota > Alphaproteobacteria > Sphingomonadales > Sphingomonadaceae > Sphingomonas. The sequence continues at coordinate 157,545 of JAZKCJ010000007.1, read as the reverse complement.
TCGACCGGGTGATCGACGTGCGGACACTCCACCCCAAATAGGTCGGATCGACCTTCACGTTATTGGCCCGGCCGCAGCAACGAGGGGGGGCGCGGAGAGAGCGCGGAGCTCATTGAGGAGTCAGTCGTCCTTGGCCACCACTTGCTGAACGCGCGGAGGTTGGACGCTCACCACGTCAACGCAGTGGTTCAGAGTGCTCAGTGCCCAATGCTGAAGCGGTCCCGGATAATCGTCGTCAGCGAACGTGGTCGCGGAAACGAACTCAAGGAATGCGGAATCAAAGCGCCTGTGGAGTTGACTGATCATCTGCGGCTCTTGGGACTCTGCTTTCCAGAAACTCTCGTTTCGTACAGCGTATGCAACGTAATCATCCCAGCTTAATTCAAAGTGACGACTCTCACTTGAGATTTCGATCGGGCGGCCCTCGCCCAGATCGACATCGTCAAATTTGATTGGCGATGGTTGCCCAAGAATCCCTTCAGCCACCACTATCCGCAATCTATTTTCAGACGGCTCACCGATCTCGGTGAGATAGAGATTCAGATGGCCTTCAGGGAAATCCATACCGCCTCGCAGAGCTAACTGGACACACCTTGGCACAAGTCTTAAGATTCCTGTAAGAACGCAACGAAACGTCCGCTTAGCCGGCCGACTACTTTTTCCTCGAAAATCAGTTCGGAGCGCACCTCGATGCGGGCGAGGCGCCGGCGGGTCAAAATCTTTAGGAAAGCGGGCCAGGCGGCCGGATCGGATAGCGAGGAGGAAGCGGCGAATGTGCCCGTGATCGGTCGATCATAGTCCATCTGGTTGGACTGTATGACGACCTCGCAGATCAGGCCTTCGTCCAGAAGCCGCAGATGCACGAGCGACCATGCGGCGAGGATGCCCAATGCCGAGATGCTTCCGCCAAAGGCCGTACTCTTGTGATTGACGTTCGGTTCGAGCGGAGCGGAGAGAACAACCGAGTCCAGATTAGCTGCATCCACCGCCACCTGCATCGCTGCCGATAGCGGGATTTGGCGGTGCAGGTATTGCTCTAGCGTAACGTTTTCCATGACCTCGCGTCGGCTAAGCGCGTGGCCGCGATAGATCAACGACCGCTTGCAGATAGTTTGCAGCTCCCGCGAATGACCGGCTTCGGGCGCTAGCAGTGCACCCTGCTCGGGTACCAAGTGTCATATTTTCATCACCGGGGCGCCGAATGACGCCCCTATTTCGGCCCCAGCTCCAGGCCTGGCGTTTTTGCGCCCGATCCCGATGCGAAAGCCGGATCAGGTAATATAGGCATGGACGATCTCGATCAGCTCCTCGGCCGCCTGCGTCCGGGGGTCGCCCTGCGGCGCGGCAGGGTCGAGCATGTGCTCCCGGATATGATCCTCGATCACCTCGCCGATGAAGCCGTCGAGCGCGCCGCGGCAGGCCGTCGCCTGCTGGAGCACGCGCGCGCACTCGCGATCCTCCTCGATCGCCCGCTCGATCGCCTCGATCTGGCCCTTCAGTCGTTTGAGGCGGTTGAGCAGCTTCTTCTTTTCCTTTTCGACATGGCTCACGGCCCGAATTCTCCTCTTGATACTATACCCCCGGTAGGTATAGGGCGTGCCCATCGAGTCGCCAAGCGCGGCTCGGTCTGCGTGGCAGCCGCTTTGCGGAACCTGAGACAGGACGATGATGAAGACCCGATCTAGCCCCTTGTCCAGCGAGAGCGACAGTCGCGTAGCGGCGTTGTCGTCGATCGGTGGATTGCGCGGGTCCGGATGGATTCGTCGGGAGCAGCGATACCGCTGATCCGGCGCGACCTCTTCCGGGCTCGATCTTGATGAACCCGGAAGGAAAGGAGGTCGCGATGACCCGACTGCTACTGCGCCTCGTGCGCCTCAACAATCATGATACCCGGGCGGTGCCGCCCATTCCCCGCAAGCGGCCGATCGCGCGCTGGGTCCGCGCGGCGGACGGATCGCTGCGCTGCCTCTGGGACGATCGCCGCCGCGCTGCCGATGTGTCGTCGCCCGAGCGCCGGCCGACGCCGGTGCGGGAGTCGGTGTAATGAATCTCCAGGCACGTATCGCGTCGTCACCGCGCGCAGCTCGACGACGCGCATGTCGGCCATATCCTGGGCGCGTTCGGCACCGCCGCGAGCACGGGCAGCTTCCGCAGGTCCGAACGCTTCATGACGGTGCTGGTGCTCGGTAGCGTCGTTCGCGATCTGGCTCGCGCTGGTGGTGATGAAGCGCGGGCGGCGTCAGCGGCTGTAGATGGGCGTGTTGCGGTTCTATCCGGTCGTTGCCGGTGGTCTTGTGCTGTTCGCATCGTCCATCTTGTGCTCTCCCGGCAGCAGTGATGCGAACGGGGCAGGGAAATCATGGTCATGTTCTCGATGCGCGAGCTCGACGTGCATCGTCGGGGTCTGCGACCAGCCGTCCGGAACAATCGGCCATCCAGCCGTCGCCGGGCACATCGTCTCATCATCCTGTCCGAATTGGGTCTCGCTGTTGATCACGGCGCTTGTCCTGACGGCGCACTGGCTGGGGTGAAGTCCCGCGTCAGGCGTTTCCGCAACATTCGTCTCCACCAGATCAGGTGCCGTCATCCGCACGTAACGAATAGCCTTCTGGAGTCAGTGATGACCAAATTCTTCATTGGGCCGGATACCGGCATCAGGATCGACGCCGCTGTCCCGCGCTGCGTCCGGAGCCTGAAGTGCGGGCGGGTCGCCATCATGGTCCTCGCCGGCCTCGCCGCGTCGCCCGCTATCGCGCAGACGACCGATGCTTCGCGCGACGCGACGCAGGATATCGCGATCCACGGCCAGGCGACCTTCACGCTGCAGGGAACGCCCGGTTTCGCCTCGCCCTATTCAGGCACCAACAGCCTTACGCCGAACCAGGCGCGGGAAACGATCGATGTCACGCTCTTCGTCGGCGTGCGGCCGTGGAAGGGGGCTGAGATCTGGGCGAACCCGGAGATCGACCAGGGCTTCGGCCTGTCCGATACGCTCGGCGTCGCGGGCTTCCCCAGCGCCGAGGCCTATAAGGTCGGCCGCAAGGCACCCTATTTCCGGCTCCAGCGCGCCTTTTTTCGCCAGACGGTCGATCTCGGCGGTTCGGTCGAGACGGTCGAGGCAGCGCAGAACCAGTTCGGCGGAACGCGGACGGCCAACCGGCTGGTGATCACCGCCGGGAAATTCGGTGTGGGCGATATCTTCGACACCAACCGCTACGCGCATGATCCGCGCGGCGATTTCCTCAACTGGTCGCTCGTCGATGCCGGCACCTTCGACTATGCCGCCGATGCCTGGGGCTATTCGACCGGCATCGCGGCCGAATGGTATCAGGGCGCGTGGACCTTGCGGCTCGGTGCCTTCAACCTGTCCAAGATTCCCAATGGCGAAACGCTGGAGACCGGGTTCGGCCAGTATCAGATCGACGCGGAGGTGGAGCATCGCCACCGGATCGCCGGTCGCGACGGTGCGGTGCGTGTCACTGTCTTCCGCAATCGCGGGCAGTTCGGCCGGTTCGACGATGCCCTGGCGCTGGCGGCGGCGACCGGCACGATCCCGGATACCGCGCTGGTGCGCGGCCGACGCACGCGCCTGGGTGCCAGCGTGAATGTCGAACAGGCGGTCACCGACAGCATCGGCCTGTTCGCCCGCGCCGGCGTGGCCGATGGCGGGGTGGAACCCTATGATTTCACCGATATCGACCGGACTGCGTCGGCCGGTGCGGTGATCGACGGCAAGGGCTGGGGCCGGGCCGGTGACACGATCGGGATCGCGGCGGTCGTCAACGGCATTTCGGCTATCCACCAGCGCTATCTCGACGCCGGCGGCATCGGCGTGCTGGTCGGCGACGGCCGCTTGCCGCACCCTGGCGCCGAAGCGATCGGCGAGCTTTATTATAGCTGGAAACCACTCAAGCCGGTGACAGTGACGGTGGACTATCAGCTCGTCGGCAATCCCGGCTATAACCGGGATCGGGGGCCGATCCATGTCCTCGGCCTGCGCGTGCACGGGCAATTCTAGGTGTCGGGTCGATGTCGCGGCCGCGTCGTCACGCAGCGGCGTGGTGGGAGCCGATGCTGCCCGCCGGTGTCTGGCTGTTCGCCGCCAGCCTCGTTCTTGGGGCGGCCCGGTTGTTGCTCCGCTTCGGCGGCAAACGGTATCGCCCGGTGATCCTGGCGATGCGCAAGTCGGGGAGGCTGTCGCGCGCCGGATTCAATTCGTGGCGCTATTGGGAGGGAAGATGGTGATGAGCGAACTCACGACGACGGGCCATGATTTCCTGATCATCCTCGCCAAGCTTGCTGCCGCTTTCCTGTTCGGTGGCCTGATCGGCTTCGAACGGCAGATCAGACAGCGCAATGCCGGCCTGCGCACGATGGTGCTGGTTGCCGTCGGTGCGGCCGCGTTCGTCCATCTCGGGGGGCGGTTGTTCGGGGGAGAGGGGGAGACGCGGATCATCGCCTATGTCGTTTCCGGGATCGGTTTCCTCGGTGCCGGCGTGATCATGAAGGAGGGGGCTCAGGTACGGGGGCTCAACACGGCGGCGACCCTGTGGTCGTCGGCTGCGGTCGGCGCATTCTGCGGCTCGGGCCTGATCGCTGAAGCTGCGGCGGTGACGATCGTCGTGCTGGCGGGAAACACCATGCTGCGTCCCCTGGTCAACTTCATCAACCGCCAGCCGATCAACGCGGCAACTACCGAGGCCTTTTACCGGGTGCATGTCGTATGCGCTGCCGACAGGGTGACTGACGCGCGCGATCTGCTCGCCGACAAGCTCGAGCATCTCCACTACCCGATCCAGTCGATCGACGTGCTGACCGATAATGAGGACAGTGTCGAGCTTGCCGCCACGCTGATCCCGACGACGGCCGACAGCGAGGTGCTGGACAGGGTTTGTGCTGAACTGGCGGCATCGCCGGGGATCGAGGCAGCCACCTGGACGGTCAGCCCTACCTTGTGACCGCGATGGTCGCGGGCGATTATAGGGCGTCCTGCGCCGTCGCCATGGCGGCTGGAAGGAGCGGGCGATGCCGCGCCGCTCCTTCCACGCCTGTGCTTACAGCTTCACCCGGGCGGTAAGGCCGAAGGTGCGGGGATTGCCCGGATAGCCCTGGATGATGCCGGTCGACTTCGTGTAGCCGAGCAGGTTGATGTAATAGGCCTTGTCGAACAGGTTCTCGACCCAGACCTGCAGATCGAGCCGGTCGTTCATCAGCAGCGTGCCGACACGAACGCTGGCCAGGGCATAGCCCTTGATCTCGGCCGCCGGATCGAGCGTGATCGTGGTGTTCTGCTTCGAGCGCCAGTTGACGTCGACCAGGCCATAGAGCTTCACGTCGTCGGTGACGCGCTGGGTATAGTCGGCCGTAAGGTCGGCGGTCCATTCGGGTGCCCATGCCACCTGGCGGCCGGTCAGGTCGCAGGTCAGCGCAGTCGACTGGCCCGGGCAGACCGAATTGTGGAAGGACGAATAGGTCGCCTTGTCATAGGCGATGAAGCCCTTGGTATGGAAACCCGGGAACAGCCAGGTCTGGGCTTCGATCTCGACGCCCTTCGACGTCAGCGAGCCGACATTCGCCAGGAACTTGAGCGCCGTATTGCCAACGCCCACCGCCTGGTTCGCCTGATAGTCGCGCACCTTGGTGTGGAAGGCCGTGACGTTCAGCAGGACCTTGCGGTCGAAGAACTCGCTCTTGAAACCGATCTCGAAATTGTCAGCGGTTTCACCCTTCACGGTCTGCGCGGCGCCAAGCGCGATGGCCGAGGCGACGCCCGAATCTGGGTTGGTCGAGTTGTACGGCAGCAGGTTGAAGCCGGCCGATTTGTTGCCGCGCGCATATTTGCCGTAGACGAAGAAGTCGGACGTGACCTTGTAGTTGATGCCGACTTCGCCTGACAGCGAGCTGTCCTTCAGGCTGGTGTCGACATGGCCGAGCTGGGCGTTGGCGCCGCTTGGCGACAGGGCGTTGAGCTGCGCGGTGGTCAGGCCGCCGGGGTTCGAGGCGACGACGCCGTCATAAAGCTGCGAGCGGCGCTCCCAGGTCTGGCGAAGGCCGATATCGATGGCGAGGCGGCGCGCTGCGTCCGGATGCCAGGTGACGTTGCCGAACAGCGCGTCGGTGTCGGTGTGGAACACCGCTTGGCTGCGGAAGCCGGCACCGGTCAGCTTCGAGACATAGGCACCCTGCGCCCAGGTCTTGCCGCCGATCGTCGGGAACTGCGTGGCCGAGGGGTTGGCCGCCCAGATGTGATATTGCGTGCCGAAGCGGACGCGTGAATCCACCTGAAGCCGCTGGCGGCTGAGGAAGCCGCCGACCGTCACCTCGATCGGCTGGTCCTTCGGGCTCGCCCAGCGCAGTTCCTGCGAGAACTGACGCTCCTTGTTGCACGATCCGTAATCGGCCAGCGCGTCGAGCTGGGTATAGTCGTTGTCGTTGTTGGTGAAGCAGGACCATGCCTCATAGGCGGTGATCGAGGTCAGGTCGCCCAGCTTGCCCAGGCCCAGGTCGATCTGGCCGCTGACTGAATCGAGCTTGGTTTGCGCGTTGAGCGGGCTGTCGATGTTGATCAGCCGGTCCTTGGCGTTGCTGGTGAGCAGCGTGTAGCCAGCCGCGGCCATGCGCGCCTGAAGCGCGGCGGGGTTGTAGACCGACAGGATCACCGGGGAGATGGTCGGGAAGCTTTGCCGCCCATGCGTGCCGATCAGGCGGATGGTGAGGTTGTCGGTCGGTGTCGCGAGCAGCTGTCCGCGAATGCCCCAGCCCTGACGGGCATTCTGGTCCTTGCCGTTGAAGATGTTGTGATAGGTGCCGTCGCGGTCGCTGTAGAAGCCGGAGAGGCGGATCGCGAGCTTGTCGGCGATCAGCGGGCCGGTGACGCTCGCCTTGAATTCATGGAAGCCGAAATTGCCGACGCTCGCCTCGGCCGTGGCGCCGAGGTCGAAGCTCGGCTTCAGCGTGTTGATGATCACGGCGCCTGCCGTGGTGTTCTTGCCGAAGAGCGTGCCCTGCGGCCCGCGCAGCAGCTCGACATCGGCGATATCATTGAAATCGCTCGACACCATGCCCTGGCGGCCGGTGTAGACGCCGTCGACGAAGATGCCGACCGATCCGTCGATGCCGTCGGTGTTGAAGCCGTTGTTGCCGATGCCGCGGATGCCGAGGTTGAGCTGCTTCGGGTTGGTCAGATAGACTGAGAAGGACGGAAACTTGACCTGGAAGTTGGTGAAGTTGACCAGGTTCTGCCGGGTCAGTTCGGCCGTGCCGATCACGGTGATGGGGATCGGCACCTGCTGCGCATTTTCGGATTTCTTGCGCGCGACGACGGTGATGTCCTGCTGCGCCTCGGCGTCCGCGGCGTCGTCAGTCGCGCTTGCAACGGGGGTGTCTGCGTCGGCGCGGGCCGGCGTTTCCGCCTGCGCCACCGATGCAAGAGCCAGAAGGCTGGCAGACAGCATCAAGTATCCGCCGTTCTTGACGAACGAACGGCCAGTGAATGTGGAGCGCATGAAGTAGATTCCCCCGATTGAAAATGGCGCGCAGGCACAAACCCTCACTCCCGCAAGGACGGGGTGAGCGATTTTTTCAGGTGCACGGTTGGTATTATGTTTATGACACGCTTGCGCTGCAGCGCCGGTAGGATGGTTTCATGTACCTATTGTGACAAAACGTTGCTCGTCGGAATATGATCTGGCGGCGTAAGGATCGGGCTGGTGGGAAAGGGGCCCGCCGTTCAATCGGGGCGCGGCAAAGATACCCAGACGGTGAAGCCATTGTCCGGCCAGTCGAAACCGATCTCGCCGCTATGGCTGCGCACGATATCGCGGCTGATTGCGAGGCCCAGGCCTGATCCGCCGGTCTCGCGGCTTCGGGATGTCTCGATCCGTTCGAACGGTTCGAATGCGCGCGCTGCCTGGTCGCGCGGGATGCCGGCGCCGTCGTCATGGATGTCGACCCTGATCGCGTTCGGCGTGACGCGCAGGGATACCTCGACCGCGCCGCCATATTTGCACCCGTTGGCGATCAGGTTGGAGAAAGCGCGTTTCAGCGCGACCGGGCGGCAGGGCAGGTCGGCATGGTCGGGCCCGCAATAGGTCACCGGTTCCCCGGCATCGCCATAATCGTCGGTCAGGCTGATCAGCAGCGCCGCGACGTCGACCGTCTCGATCGGCTCCCGCCGTGCCTCGGCACCCATGAAGGCGAGCGCGTCGATCACCATCGTCTCCATCTCGGCCACGTTGAGCAGCAGCTGCTCGCGCTGCGCTGAATCGCCGACATATTCGGCCATCAGCCGCAACCGGGTCAGCGGCGTGCGCAGGTCGTGGGAGATCGCGGCCAGCATCGCCATGCGCTCGTCGATGAAGCGCTTCAGGCGCAACTGCATCGTATTGAACGTCTCCGAGATCGCGACATATTCGGGCAGTCGCATGCCGGTGATCAGCGTCGGCTCGCGGTTGCGTCCAAGCTGCTCCGCCGCCGCGGCGAGCCGGCTGAGCGGCGCGACGATGCTGCGCGCCATCCATACCGAGAAGACGATGATGATCAGCAGGTATCCCGCGATGCCGAACAGATAGCGGGCGTAATGCCACCCTGGGCCTGAGAGGTTGCGCGGCGTCACCGTCAGCCAGCCACCCTTGTCCAGCCGCACCGATATCTCGAAATCGCCGAGCACGCTGCTCTTGTTGCTGGCCAGCGTCTCCGCGGTCAGCAGCGCCGGCAGCTCCGGGATGATCACCACCGCCGTGCGGACCGTGCGTTCCAGATTGTTCTGGTCATAGGGCTCCATCGCGACCTTCACCCGGTCGGCAGGATAGTGAAGTGCCTCCGCGATGGAGTGGCGCAGGACATCGCCGATCAGCGCCCCGTCGTTCGTGTCGGGTCCAGGGGCCTCGCGCCCGATCGTGAACTCCAGATAGCGTGACGCCGGAAGCTGCAGCGACCTGTCCCCGCCTGTCGCGTCGGACAGTGCCGGGCCCCGGCGCGCCGCATCCGCCACGGCATCGATCAGCCAGCTCCGCTGCACCACCAGAAAGGGCGGCGGCGGGATCATCGCGCGCAGCGCCTGGTTGAGCAGATAGGCCGCGGAGATGGTCAGCAGGATCGCCAGCCCGATCCGCGGGGCGAGCCTGAGCCGGTTGAGCGACCAGTGCCGGTCAGCCGCCATGGGAATGCCCATGGCCGACATCGGCGGTGAACAGATAGCCGCCGTTGCGCACCGTCCTGATGAGCATGGGCTCCTGCGGGTCCTCCTCGATCTTGCGGCGCAGCCGGCTGATCTGGACGTCGATGCTCCGATCGATGTTGAGGCTGCTGCGCCCATGGACCAGGTCGAGCAGCTGGTCCCGGCTCAGTACCTGCTGGGGGTGCTGCACCAGCGCCGCGAGCAGGTCGAACTCACCGGTCGTCAGGTCGAGCCGCGTGCCCTTTGGTGAAACGAGCGTCCGCTTAGTCACGTCGAGCGTCCATCCGGCGAAGCGGTACAGGCTCGGCAGCGACGTCGCGGCCTTCTCGCTCGCCATCGCCGACCGCCGGATGGTCGCGCGTACCCGGGCGAGCAGCTCGCGCGGATTGAACGGCTTGGCGACATAATCGTCGGCGCCGAGCTCGAGGCCGACCACCCGGTCGGTCTCGGTGTCGCGCGCGGTGAGCAGGATGATCGGCACGGTGCTGCGGGCGCGCAGCCGCTGGCAGAGCGTGAAGCCGTCGTCGCCGGGCATCATCACGTCGAGGATGATGACGTCGAAGCGGTGACCGTCGTGAAGCGCCATTACATGCCGGCCGTCCTCGGCCATCGTGACTCTCAGGCCATGGTCGCCAAGGTAGCGCGCCAGCATCGTTCGGATCTGCCGGTCGTCATCGACCACGAGAATATGCGGGATCCGTGCGGTTGACATGACCCGGATGTAGCCACGCCGTTGGATCGAGTCTGCACCCGACACATATTGAAACAAACCGACACCGCCCGGTTATCGAAAACGCCCAGGCCCACCCTAGACCCGGCACCGCAACGGGGAAGCGCTGGGAGCCATCATGAAACACCATTTCGTATCCACCCGGAAGGCGAAGCCTTCGGGCCAGTCAGACCTGAAGCGGTTCTTCTTCATCGTCGCATCGAGCGCGCTCGCCACCGGCGCGCTCATCCTGCTGACGTCGAACGCGAACGCCCAGGAACCGCCGCGCGGCGACCGGGACCGGGACGACCGGGACTGGAACATCACGATCGGCGCGGGCGCGATCTACACGCCCGATTATGAAGGGTCGGACGATTATCAGGTCCTGCCCTTTCCGTTCCTGTCGGTCAGCTACAAGGATATCGTCTATATCCGCGGGCCGGAGATCGGCGTTAACGTCCTCCGCCTTGCGCCGACCGAGGACATGCGGATCAAGCTCGGCCCGATCGCGCGTTATCGCCGCGACCGCTCCGAGGATCGCAACATCGCGCTGAAGGGCCTCGGCAATGTCGGTGCCGCGGTGGAGCTCGGCGGTGCCGCCCGGTTCGAGCTCGGTCGGGGCTGGCTCCAGCTCTCGGTGGCGAAGGATGTCGCCGGCGCGCATGACGGCGTCGTCGTGCAGGGTGAGGCGGGCGTGGATGTCGACCTTGCCGACCGGCTGAGCCTGTCCGCGCGCGGCACGACGAGCTGGGTCGATCGCCACTACATGCAAACCTATTTCAGCATCACGCCGGCCCAGTCGGCACGAAGCGGCCTCCCGGTCTTCGATGCCGGCAAGGGAATCAAGGACGCTGGCGCATCGCTCGGCCTGTCCTATCGCCTGAACGATCACTGGCTGCTCGCCGCGACCGCCGGCTACACCCGCCTGCTCAATGACGCGAAGCTTGCCCCGGTGGTCAGCCGCCGCGGTTCCCCCGACCAGTGGCTGGGCGGTGCGTTCCTGGCCTATCGTTTCTAGCGGATCGGTCCCGCTAGCGTTCTTTATGGTGGGTCGGCGCAATGCAGCGCGACTGCGCGCCATTCCACGCGCCGCCCGCATCCAGGCATTTGTCGGCTGTCAGATAGTCGGAAACGGCAAGCCAGCTAAGGACTACCAGGGCGATCAGGATGGCGACCATGACAGCCGCGCCGGCATATCTCATGCGTCCACCTCCCGCACCTCCGCGGCGGCTGCCCGGGCTGGTGGCGATACAGGCCAGCCCGGGCGAGCACCCTATCGCTTGGTCTCGGCGAGGAAGATGAAGGAATAGTCAGCGGCATAGGGCGCCAGCCCCTCGGGTCCGGTCGTCTTCGTCACCTTGCGCAACGCGCCGGGAGCGGTCGCCTGCAACAGGCTCGGCGACGCGATCGATGCGAAGACATGGCAGTCCATGCAGCTGTTTGCCTTTTGCTGGAAGGATTCGGCCGTCGTGTTGGCGACGATCTGCCCCGGCCCGCCGGCGGCGCCCTTCGGCGTCGGATTGCCCATCGTCAGCGGCACCCGCAGCCGTGGTCCCGGCGGCGTGCCGATATTCGCCTGCGGCCATTGGACATTGACCAGCCGGTAATAGTTGAACACCGATTTCGCCGGCAACAGGCTCCAGACATAGGCGGTCACGCTGTTCGCCGGTTCGCCGACCGGGTTGATCCGGGTGATCTGCATCGGCGCCTTGTAGGGCATGCAGACGCCGCCCTTGCCGCACGGGATCGGCGGGACGTTGTGCCGGCACTGATAGACCGGGTCCTTCTGCGGCGTGCACTTGGCATTGAAGAAGGTGAAGCCCGGCGACGGCCGCTGGTTCGGATTGGCCGGCAGGGCAGGGGGCGAGAAGCCGCCGCCCGCTGCCTCGTCGGGGGTGTTGTCGATATGCTCGAAGGTCGCCCATACCCAGGGCAGGCGCGGGAAGCGCTTGCGCGCGATGTGCAGGCCGGCCAGCCCTACCGTCACCTGGCGCATCTTGCCGCTCGCCGGATCGCGGATCTCGGCGATCGCGGTCTTGTAGCGATAGTCGAGCGAATGATCGGCCGGCAGCGGCGTCCACGACGCCTTGATCTCCATCGCCCCGACCTGCTGACCGTATGAGGCCTTGTTGCCGATGCAATCGGTGTCGTCCCAGCCATTGGAGAAACCAGCCGGGAAGTTCAGTCCGCCGCGCAGCGGCCCCTTGGGCGGTGGCGGCGGCCCGTCCGAGATCACCTTGCCCGGCTGGCTGGCGCACTTGAGCTGCCCCGCTGCCGTGGTCAGGTCGAACCCGGTCTGGCTGGTGATGAACTCGAACTCGTCCTGGTTCATCATCACTTCGTAATAGGTCACGTCGCCGCGCTGGTTGGTCAGCCAATGGTCGCCACCGCCGGCCTGGACGATGTCGGAAAGGTCGAGATCGCCGAGCTTCGAGGTGCGGCTCAGCACCTTGACCGTCGGCCGCTTCGCCTGCCACGTGCCCTTGAGCGGCGCGTTGCTGCCGAACACTGCCGCCGCCTCGTAATAGCTTTCCCATACCGTCGGGCTGGTGTCGCCCGGCGTGCCGAAGCTGGCCCACGCCGCGCCCGGATCGGGAAAGCCGTTCTTCTTCGGATCGGCCTTCCAGTTCAGCGCGATGAATGCCTGCCAGGCAGAGCAATCGACCTCGGCCTGGTTCTGGCCGGGGTTCATCGGCAGCGTCGATGTCTTGTTCGGCGCCAGCGCGCCGCAGGGATTGGCGACGGTCGCCTGCGGCCCGGGTGTGGAGGTGCCGTGACAGCCGGCAAGCCCAGCGCCGGCCAATGCAAGAGGGACGGCAAGCAGGGCGATCGGAAGGCGGCGATCGTCGCGATGTGGGTGTGAGGTCATGGTCCGTCTCCTGTCGCGCCATGCGTGGCGCTCGTTGCGGTATTCGCGGTGGAGGCGAAGGCGGGCACACGCCCGCAACGCAGCGATCCCCCGGAGGACGGACGGAGAAGTCCGCTGAACAGCCTCCCGCACTGGCGGAGCGTCGATTCGGGAACGACCAGGGACTCCGCCTGACAGCGGGCAGCATCGCGCGAAAGTCGCCCGAGGGGAACCGGCTTGGGGCGATCTACCGCCATAATTGCGGCAATTCCACGGGTGTCGGCGAGGCGACCGGCCGTCCGGATTGGCGGCTGCGATACAGGGCGTGTGCGATCGGCCGGAACAAAAAATGGAGAAGGCGCCGATACTATCCGCTGGCGACATCCCTGCATCGGCAGCGCTCTTGTTGCCGACTCCCGAGGGCTGTGCGAAAGGCTTTAGGGCCGATGCGGCCAGTGTTGCTCTTTTGTAACGTTTCCGAAATTTCCTGTTTCCCGGACGTTAACAATGTTGTGGCGCGGCCAAGCCCGTGTAGGAAAAGTGCCATCGCTGAAAGAATATTCGGCAATCGATGCGCGCACCGGGGGTGGTGGCGCGTCCATAACGGGGGCACATATGAAAGTCTCAATACGGTACCATCTGCTTGCCACGACCTTGTTCGCAACGCTGGTCGCGTCGCCGGCCATCGCGCAAGTGGCCGCTCCGGCCCAAGAAGCACAGGCTGATACGGCCCGTGCCGACGACGAGATCATCGTCACGGGGTCGCGCATCGTCCGTTCCGACCTGGAATTCGCCAGCCCGGTCAGCGTGATCGGTGCGCAGGAAATCCAGTTTCGCCAGCCCGGCACCGCCGACGATCTGCTCCGCAACCTTCCGGCAGTCCGTCCGTCGCTCGGTTCGGGCGTCAACAACGGGTCGGACGGTTCTTCGACGATCAACCTGCGCGGCATCGGCGAACAGCGCACGCTCGTGCTGCTCGACGGTCGCCGGCTCGTGCCCTATGGCCTCGACGGCCTGACCGACACTAACAATATCCCGGTTGCGCTGCTGCAGCGCGTCGAAGTGCTGACGGGTGGTGCTTCGTCGACCTATGGCGCCGATGCGGTGGCGGGTGTCGTCAACTTCATCACCAAGCGCAATTTCTCGGGGATCGATGCAACCGCAACCTATCGCGTGACGGAACGTGGGGATGCGGCGCGGTTCAAGGCCGACATCGTGCTCGGCGCCAATCTCGCCGATGGTCGCGGCAATGTGGTGTTCAGCGCGGGTTATACGAAGGCCGATCCGCTGCTTCACACCGCGCGCTCGATCAGCGCTTTCCCGGTCAGCTCGACCACCGGCCTGTTCTCCGGCGCGACGGCGGCACAGGTGACCATCTTCGCGTCGCCGACCAACGCGGCACTTGGTCTGCCCGCCAGCGGTTTCGGCGCGGTCGTCAATCCCACCACCGGCCGGCTTCAGGCTGCAACCGCTGACGACACCTACAACACGAACATCGGCACGTATTTCCAGACTCCGCTGGACCGGATCAACGTCTATGCGGCGGGGCGTTACGAGATCACTGACGGAGTGGAATTCTACTCAAGCGCGATGTTCACCCGCAACAGGGTGGCGACACAGCTCGCTTCGTCGGGCACGTTCAGCAACACCTATCAGCTTGCGCTGAACAACCCGTATCTGCCGACCGGCATCCTGAATCAGCTTTGCTCAGCTCGCGGGATGAGCCCGACGAGCTGCTCGACGGCAGCGGCGGTCCAGGGCGGGCCGGGCACCCCTGGCTATGTCGAGATTCCGGTGATCGCGCAGCGGCGCATCACTGAAATGGGCGCACGCGGCAACGTCTTCGAATCGCAGATGTTCCAGGTCCAGGGCGGGTTCCGCGGCAACATCACCACTGGGCTGAAGTACGACGTCTCGGCCCAATATGGCGAGACGACGCAGAACCAGACTCGTCAAAACTGGGGCTCGTACAGCAAGGTGCAGCAGGCGCTTCGGGCCTATCGCACGCCAGGCGGACAGGTTCGTTGCGTCGATACGAGCAACAATTGCGTTCCGCTCAATCTTTTCGGTCCGAATGGCTCGATCACTGCAGATCAGGTGGGATTCATCAATCTCGACGCGATCATCAACCGCAAGGTGCGACAGACCGTCGTTACCGGCAGCGTGTCGGGAGACCTGTTCTCGTCGCCTCTCGCCGAGAGCAAGATCGCGTTCGCGGTCGGTGGCGAATATCGCAAGATCTCGGCGGCGAGCCAGCCCGACGGCCCTTCGCAGATTCAGGGCGAGGTGCTCGGCACCGGCGCACGCACGCCGCCCGATGTCGGCCGGTACAGCGTCAAGGAAGTGTTCGGCGAAATCAACATCCCGCTGATCGAGGACAAGCCGTTCTTCTATCGCCTGACGGCTGAAGGTGGCATCCGCTATTCCGACTATACCACGACCGGCGGCAGCACGACCTGGAAGGCAGGCGGCACGTGGGAGCCGTATCGCGGCTTCAAGCTTCGCGGTACCTACCAGGTTGCCGTACGCTCGCCGAACATCCAGGAACTGTACCAGTCGGCCGTCCAGCAGCTGGGCAACCTGACGGTCGATCCCTGCTCGGGCGCGGTGACAGGCGGGCTCGCTGCGCTGTGCGTCGCGACGGGCGCACCGGCGAGCAGCATCGGCTCGATCCCGACACCGACGTCGGGGCAGATCAACAATACCACGGCGGGCAATCGCAATCTCAACGTCGAGCGTGCGAAGACCTATACGCTGGGCGGTGTCGTCGCGCCGACCTTCCTGCCCGGATTTGCGCTGACGGTGGATTATTTCAACATCCGGATCCGTGACGCAATCACCCAGCCGGCGCAGGCGGACATCCTCAATGGCTGTTATTCGTCGGCGCTCAACCCGGGCTTCACGTTCAACGCCTTCTGCGCGCTGATCGGTCGCAATCCGCTCACCGGCAGCCTCAACGGGGCGGGCGAAACCCCGGGCGTCATCCTCAGCTATTCGAACCTCGGTGTCATCGAGACCGCCGGTATCGATTTCGGCGTGACGCAGAGCATTAAGCTGCAGGATGTCGGGATCAACAATGGCGGCACCGTGTCGCTCGGTTTCAACGGAACGCTGCTCAACTACTACCACTTCCAGGCAACGCCGAATTCGATCAATCGCGATTGCACCGGCTATTACAGCGCGGGAGGCTGCACCAACCCGCGCGCCAAGTGGCGTTCGAACGGTCGCATAACCTATGCCCAGGAGCTGTTCGACGTCTCGCTGCTATGGACTCACATCAGCGGCGTGAAGCTTGAGCCCTTCCTCGCTACTCGGCTTCCTGGCGATGTCGCGCAGCCGGGCGGCCCGAACCCGTCAACGATCCTGGAGGCGTTCCGCAGCATTCCGGCCTATGATTATTACGACCTCGCGTTCCGCGTAATGCCGGCCAAGCAGCTGGAGCTGAGCCTGACCATCAACAACCTGTTCGACAAGAAGCCACCGCTTGTCGGGTCCGGTGTCGGCGGTACGGCGTATAACAGCGGCAACACCTTCCCGACGATCTATGATCCGCTCGGGCGGTCGTTCACCATGGGTGTGCGCCTGAAGTTCTGACGATCATCTGCCCCGGTATAGGCCGGGATTGGAAGAGGGGCGGGGGCCATGCGGCCACCGCCCCTTTTTCCTGCCTGCCACTTCGGGGAGTTCCCCTTTACGTGGTCGCTTGCGGCGGCCCTTGCGTTATCTGCTGGCCAGTTGATCGGATATCGTCGGCTCGTTCATGCAGCGCGGGCGCCGAGCTTCATCAGCGCGATCCGTTCGTCCACCCGACGTTCGAGGATCACGAGCGGCATCGCGCCTTCCTTCAGTATCTCGTGGAATTGCTTGATATCGAACTGGGGGCCCAGCGCCGCCTGCGCTTTGGCGCGCGCGCGCGTCCACGCCATATGTCCGACCTTGTAGCTGCAGGCCTGCCCGGCCTGGGTGCAGTAACGCTCGACTTCGCGCTGGGTGCGCGGACGGGCGAAGCCGGTGGTGGCGACCATGTAGCTCGTCGCCTTCTCCCGGTCCCAGCGCTTGGCGTGGATTCCCGTATCGACGACCAGGCGGGTCGCGCGGAACAGGAAGGACTGGAGATATCCGGCATGCTCCAACGGCGTGCGATAGGCCTTCAGCTCGTCCGCAAGCTGCTCGGCATAGAGTGCCCAGCCTTCCGAATAGGCGGAGAAGAAGCCGATCTTCCGCAGCGTCGGGATATCCTTCGATTCCTGGGCGAGGCTGATCTGGAGATGGTGGCCCGGCACGCCTTCATGATAGGTGAGCGACGGCAGCGTATATTTCGGCCAGTCGCCGACATCCTTGAGGTTGACGAAATAGATCGCCGGTCGCGTGCCATCGAGCGAGGCGCGGTTGTAATAGCCGTTGGAGGCGCCATCCTGGATCTCGACCGGCACGGCGCGAATCTCGAGCGGCTGTGTCGGCACGGTCAGGAACGCCTCCGGCAGCTTGGCGTACATCGCCTTCACGCCGTCGTTCAGCCCGGCGATCAGCGTGGCGCGGCCCGCCGCCGTGTCGGGATAAAGCTGGTCCGGTGCCACGTTGAGCTTTGCCAGCCGCTCGCCCACCGTCCCGCTGGTATAGCCCTGGGACTTCAGGATCGTGTCGAGCTCCGCCGTGATCTCCGCCACCTGGGCAAGGCCGATGCGGTGCACCTCGTCTGGGCTCATCGTGGTGGTGGTGGCCTGGTTGAGCGCCATGGCATAGATTGCCTCGCCGTCCGGCACGCGCCAGATGCCGTCGCCCGGCCTGGTGGTTGGCTTAAGGCGCTCGATCAGGGCGATCTGGCGGTCGAGCGCCGGATAGATCCTGGTTTCGACGATACGCGCTGCCTGCGCTTCCCAATCCCCCTCTATGCCCTTGGCTTTGGCCCGTCCGGCCAGCGACTGGACGATGCTCGACGTCGTCGCCGGTTGCCCGCGCAGTTTCCGCATCTGGCCGAGCGTGAGATCGAGCGACCAGGAAGGGGCGAGCAGGCCCTTGCGCGCCTCGGCCTCCTGCAGGCCGCTTTCCTGGTCGAGCACGGTCGCGAACTGGTCGAGCCGCGAGAGATAGGCGTCGGCATCTGCCTTCACCGAAATCGTGTGCGCTGTGTTCAGGAAGTCAGGCACCGAGAAATAGGCGCCGCCCTGCTGGAAGATGCGATAGGGCCGGATCGCGCTGTCGATGCCGAACTTGTCGGGGGCGGCGATCTGCGTGTTCAGCGAATAGAGTACCACCTCCAGGTTGAGCTTCGCGGCGGGTGACAAGGCGTTCTGGTCATATCCGGCGAGACGCGCGATCGAGGCCTTGGTCTCCTGCACGTCCTTCGCGCGTCGCTCGACCGTGCGCGGCGTCAGCCGCCCTTTCGCCGCCGCCATCGCGCCCTTGTCCAGTCCCAGGGAGGTGGCGAGCTCGGGTGACCGCCCCACCACCTGTTGGAAGACCCGTTCGAACTCGGCATCCAGCGCCGTGTCCCCGGCGGCGGTCTCAGCAAGCAGCCTTGTCGGAACGAGTGCCGTGGCAATCGCAACGGCGCCCCCGGACGAGAGAAATTGGCGACGGTCCATGTTGGTGTGCCTCCCGGAAATGCAACAGATCGAGGAGTGTAGGTCGATTGGGCGCGTGCTTGCCAGCCTTCTTTGTCGAGCGGATCACGCTTCGGTGAAGCTGCCTCGGCGCGACGCAGCGCCTGTTTCTTCTTTGCGGTCGAGCCCTTGTTGATGGACTATTTGGTTGCTGGCTTTGACGGTTGTTTGACTGTGCCGGCGGCAAAGATGGCTCGCTAGCTGGCGGATTTACCGGGTTTTGCTGTGCGCGGTTTTCGCGATTTGGGAGGTTTCGCAGGGGTGGCGAGCTCTGTCTTGACGCTTCTGAGAAGCGAACTGCCCCAAAGATAGTGATCTTTCTCTCGCAAGGTCGAAGACGCGGGACCGGCGGAACGGACTGCGGCGAGAAATTTCAGATAGCGGGGCCAGGTCTCGTCGGTATGTGGCCAGTCCAATCGGTAATGATCCTCCTCCGGGCTGTCAGCCTTCAGGGTTTCGCAGGCCCGGACGTCGTAGACACTAAATCGATCGGGATAGAGAACGGTCAAGATGGCGCTGGCGGTTGGCAGGCGAAATTTCCATCGTTCGCTCATAAGCGCTTTGAGTCGTGCCTCGTCACTCTCCGCAGTAGCGATCTCTTCGGCGATCTTCTTCACTGCAGTGTTCCAGCTGAGGCCAGTATCGTTTTCGATACGCCAGCGTGCCATGCCTTTCGCCCGGTTTGCTTTCCAGATAAGGATTATCCAGAAATCCTCGGGTGATATCTCACCGGTTTCTCGAAAGTGCGGGCCAACGATATCGAAGAGAAACTCTTCTATTCGAGCGAGTGCTGCTGGGCCGCTGGTGGCGAGGCTGGTCATGGTGGCGTATTGCAGTAAAAATGAATTTACTCAAATGCTTGATGGGAAAATATCAATACCCCGCCTCGAGGTTTACCACGTTCCGCATTTCCCGCTTGGCGAGAAACGCCTCCAGATTCTCCAGGAACAGCGTCGCCGCGCGCTGGAACATCTTGGTCTGGCTCCGTCCCGACAGGTGCATCGTGTGGATCGTGTTAGGGGCATCCCATAAGGGGTGCTCTGGCGGCAGCGGCTCCGGGGTCACCGTGTCGAGGAACGCCCCCGCGATTCGGCGCTTCGTCAGGGCCTCGATCAGCGCGTCCTGGTCGACCATGTCGCCGCGGGCGATGTTGATCAGCCAGGCGCTCGGCTTCATCGCTGCCAGTTCGCCAGCGCCGATCAGCGCCTGGGTCTGGTCGGTGGAGGGCGCCGCCAGGATCACCCAGTCATAGTCGCCGAGCGTCGCCCGCCAGCCGTCGGGCGTCAGCGTGCCGTTGCGGCCGGACCGGGTCACGCCGGTCACGTCGACGCCGAACGCCTTCAGCCGTTCGCCGATCATCGCGCCGATCGTGCCATGTCCCACGATCAGCGCTTTGGTCTCGAACAGTTCGATCTGCCCCGGCGCATTCAGCGTCCATTCGTGGCGGTCGGCGATGCGGACTACCTCGTCGAACCGCTTGGCGGCGGCGAGCACGCCCATCACCGCATATTCGGCGACGGCCAGCGCGTTGATGCCGGTGCCGTTGGTCACGATCGTGCCCTGCTGGCGCAGCCTCGGCAGGTCGAGGAAATCGATCCCTGCCAGGATCGTGAACAGCCATTTGAGGTGTTTCGCGCGCAGCACCGCCTCGCCGATCGCCCCGACGCGCTGCATGTCGACCCAGGCGATGTCGGCGTCGACGATCATCTCCATCGCGTCCTCGCGGCTGGCGAACCAGGCGACGTCAAGCCCGACGGGCAAGCGCGGTTCGATCAGCGGGCGGGCGAGCGCAGGCAGAACGGCTTTCATGGGGCACCTCTCGTCGCCCCGGATGTGCCGGGGTCGCCGCCGGTTCATGCCGCGTGGCTCCTGCTGCGACAAGCCTGGCTGCCCGACGCCGGCCGATCGATTCAACGCCTCGATGGGGTGGCGCAGGATAGGGCCGGGCGGAGTCCTTCCCGACGGCGTCCGCGCTCTTTGACATGACCGGGTGAATATTGGACGATTTGCCGTGCGGTTCTCCTGCAAAGCAGGGGAATATTCCGCGGTTTCGCGGCGATTTTACCGCTGTTTCGCAGTAACAGGGAAAGCGCACTGTAAGTCGTTGGGCAGCAAGTGGAAATTTGCCCTGAAAATCCAACATAACAGCGGAAGAAAAAATCATCCGCTGTTGCCGAGTCGTGTTGGAAGGCTTCGAGACTACAACGTCGGCTTCCAGTCCCAGCCAAGGGGGTCGCCGTCCATCACCTCGACGCCGGCTGCGGCAAGCTCGTCCCGGATCGCGTCGGACCGTGCAAAATCCTTTGCCACCCGCGCTTCCTTGCGCTCGGCCAGACTGGCCTCGATCGCCTCGGCTGAGATCGCGGCAGCCGCAGGTTTCACCCGCAGCGCTTGCCGAGTCAGCGTGGCGAGCTTCAGGCCCAGCACGTCGTCGAAAACCGCCAGCGTCTTCAGTCGTGTCGCGGGTGACAGCTTCTTGTCGCCAAGCATCTCGTCGAGCACCGGCAGGGCGCGGGGTGTGTTGAGGTCGTCGGATATCGCCGCATCGAGCGCGTCGAGGTAGCGTGAGGCGTCGCCGGTCTCTGCGCCGTCATTCCGCGCGCTGAGTGCTTGGGCCGTCATCACCAGCCGCTTCAGCCGGGTCGCGGCGGCGGCGAGGTTGTCCGGGCTGAACTCGAGCTCGCTCCGGTAATGCGCGCTAAGGCACATCAGGCGATAGGCGAGGGGGTGGATGCCGGCGTCGATCAGCGTCTGCAGGCGGGTGAAGTCGCCCGACGACTTGCTCATCTTGCCCTTTTCGCGCTCGACCAGGAAGTTGTTGTGCATCCAGATCGTCGCGCCGGTGTCGGCGCAGTCGCAATGCGCCTGGTTCTGCGCGATCTCGTTGGGGTGGTGAATCTCGCGGTGGTCGATGCCACCGGTATGAATGTCGAAGCTCGGCCCAAGGAAATGCTGGCTCATCACGGAGCATTCGAGATGCCAGCCCGGCGCGCCGCGGCCCCAGGGCGACTCCCACTCCATCTGCCGGTTCTCGCCGGGCGGGGATTTGCGCCAGATCGCAAAATCCTGCGGGTTGCGCTTGCCGGCGACCGGGTCGATCCTGCCTTCGCGCTCGTCATCGGCGACGCGGGCGAGGCGGCCGTAATCGGGCACGGTCGACACGTCGAAATACAGCCCGCTCTCAAGCTCGTAGCAATGCTGGGGCGCGATCTTCCCGGCAAAGGCGATCATGCCCTGGATATGGTCGGTCGCGAGCGGGAAGTGAGTCGGGGTGCGGATGTTGAGGTCCGCAATATTTTCCTTGAACGCGGCGGTATAATGCGCGGCGATATCCCAGATGCTCTGCGCGCTTGCCTTTGCGGCCGCCTCCATCTTGTCGTCGCCGGCGTCCGCGTCGGACGTCAGGTGGCCGACATCGGTGATGTTGATGACATGGGTGAGGGGGTAGCCCTTCCAGGTCAGCACCCGGCTCAGCGTGTCGGTGAAGACATAGGCACGCAGATTGCCGACATGGACATAATTGTAGACAGTCGGCCCGCACGAATAGACTCGCACATTGGTGGGGTCGATCGGCGTGAACGGCTCGAGCGAGCGGGTCAGGCTGTTGTAAAGGGTGAGGGGCGTGCCGGTCATGCGGTGGCCATAGCCGCGAGGGCGGGCGCCCGCAAACCCGGTGGGCAGGTGCCAATTCGCTTGAAAATGCGGATGGCGGCTGATAGGGGCCCTCCCACACGGCGCAAACCCATGTTTGCGACGACCAATTTCTATTGACCGGAGACCTGCGGGTTTATGCAAATCATCGTTCGCGACAACAACGTCGACCAGGCGCTGCGCGCCCTGAAGAAGAAGCTGCAGCGCGAGGGCGTCTATCGCGAGATGAAGCTGCGCCGTCATTACGAGAAGCCCAGCGAGAAGCGCGCCCGTGAGCGTGCTGCTGCCGTCCGCCGCGCCCGCAAGCTGGAGCGCAAGCGGCTGGAGCGTGACGGGGCGCGGTAACACCGCCGGCGCGGGGGGCTGACCTCCGCGCTTCCTGTCTTCTCAATCCCGGCCGCCCTTTCAGGCGCCGGTTAAGGGTGCCCGACGATGTCCACGATCACCGCAGTGCCGCTGCAGCCCACGAAGCGGAGCATTCTGGTGTATCTGTGGATCGGCATCCTCGCGGTGGTGTTGGCCGCTGGCTGGCTGGCGATTCGCGGCACGGCCGAGGTCGTCGCGCTCAAGGGATCCAACGCTCAGTTCCTCGCCTGGAACAAGGGTCGCCCCGGCGTGGTCGAAACCGCGTCGGGTCTGCAATACAAGGTGCTGAAGGCCGGCGAGGGCGCGCTGCCGACGAAAAGCGATATCGCCGGTGTCATGTATGTCGGCCGGCTGCGCGACGGTGCGGTGTTCGATGCCTCGCAGCAGCCGACTCCCATCCCGCTCTCCGGAGGCGGTGCGATTCCGGGGTTCGTCGAAGCGCTGAAGCTGATGCCGAAGGATGCCAAGTATCGGGTCTGGCTCAAGCCGGAGCTGGCCTATGGGGAGCATTCGCCCGATCCCGCCAAGATCCCGAACGGCTCGATCCTGGTCTTCGACGTCGACATGCTCGGCTTCATTCCCGAATCGGTCTATCGCCAGCAGATGATGCAGCAGCAGATGATGCAGCAGCAAATGCCCCAGGGCGGTCCGCCGCCGGCGCGCTGATCCGCCGATCCCCTTTCCAGCTGCCGCGCGGCCTGCCGCGCCGCGGCGCTTAGGAACATTTCCGATGGCCACCATTCCGCCGACCGCCAAGAAGCCCTTCGACGCCAAGCCGATCCTTTATGTCGTGCTCGGCATCGTCCTGGGCGTGCTGGCCACCCTCGGTGCGATCCAGGGCATGGCCTGGTGGAAGGTGCAGAACGATCCGGTGGTGGTCTTCCTCAAGAAGAATCGCAGCGACAAGACCGTGGTCGAGACGCCTTCGGGCCTGCAGTACAAGATCGTCACGCCGGGCAAGGGCGGTCCGAAGCCGACCGACGCTGACGTCGCCTTGGTCAATTACGAGGGCAAGCTGACCGACGGCACCACCTTCGACAAGTCGCAGCAGCCGACGCCGATGAAGGTGAACGAGGTCGTTCCAGGCTTCTCCGAGGCGCTGAAGCAGATGCCCAAGGGCTCGAAGTACCGCTTCTGGATCAAGCCGAGCCTCGGCTATGGCGACAAGGCGACCGGTCCGATCCCGGCCAATTCGGTGCTGGTGTTCGACGTCGAACTGCTCGATTTCCTGCCCGAGGCGGTGATCCGCCAGATGCAGATGCGGCAGCAGATGCAGGGCGCGATGCCTCCGGGCGCTGGTGCCCCGCCGGCAGCAACTGCACCGAAGCCGGCAGAGACTGCACCGAAGAAGTGACGGTGGCGCACCCCGCAAGGGGTGCGACAGCGTGTCCGGCGTGACCGGCTAGCTGCATCGGTTACACTTGCGCGCCGGCCCGGGCAGGCGCAAGCTGCGCGAACGAGGGGGAAGCACCCATGTTCGACGCTGTCGATCCGATCGTCCTGGCCCGCGCTCAGTTCGCCTTCACCGTCAGTTTCCATTTTATCTTCCCGGCCTTCACGATCGGGCTGGCGAGCTATCTCGCCGTGCTTGAGGGGCTGTGGCTGCGGACCGGCAAGCAGCTCTATCTCGACATCTTTCGCTTCTGGTTGAAGATCTTCGCGGTCACCTTCGCCATGGGCGTCGTCTCGGGCATCGTCATGTCCTATCAGTTTGGCACGAACTGGGCGGTGTTCTCCGACAAGACCGGTCCGGTGATCGGGCCGCTGATGGCGTATGAAGTGCTGACCGCCTTCTTCCTTGAGGCGGGCTTTCTCGGGGTGATGCTGTTCGGCATGGAAAAGGTCGGCCGCAAGCTGCACTTCGCCGCCACCTGCCTCGTCGCGGTCGGCACTGCCATCTCGGCCTTCTGGATCCTTTCGGCGAATAGCTGGATGCAGACGCCCGCCGGCTATGCGACGAACGCGCAGGGCCAGTTCGTCATGGCTGGGTCCTGGGCGGCGGTGATCTTCAATCCCAGCTTCCCCTATCGCCTCGTCCACACCGTGATCGCCGCCTATCTGACGACATCGCTCGTCGTCGGCGCGACGGGGGCGTGGCACCTGCTGAAAGACAGCAGCGATCCGCACGCGCGGAAGATCTTCTCGATGGCGATGTGGATGGCGGCGCTGGTCGCCCCGATTCAAATCGCGGCCGGCGACGCGCATGGCCTGAACACGCTGGAGCATCAGCCGGCCAAGGTCATGGCGATGGAAGGTCATTATGACAGCCACCCGGACGGCGCGCCGCTGATCCTGTTCGGCATCCCGAACTCGAAGGAGAAACGGGTCGATTATGCGGTCGAGATTCCAAAGGCGTCGTCGCTGATCCTGAAGCACGATCTGAATGCGCCACTGGCTGGGCTCGATACCATCCCGGAGGACCGGCAACCGCCGGTGGGCATCGTGTTCTGGTCGTTCCGGATCATGGTTGGCCTGGGCTTCGCGATCTTCGGGCTCGGGCTGTGGAGCCTCGTCGCGCGCTGGCGGGGCAAGCTCTATGACTGGCGCTGGCTGCACCGTGCCGGTGTGCTGATGGGGCCGGCCGGCTTCGTCGCCGTGATCGCCGGCTGGGTCACCACCGAGGTCGGGCGGCAGCCCTGGACCGTCTATGGCCTGCTCCGCACCGCGCACAGCGCCTCGCCACTGGCGGCGCCGGCGGTGGGCGCCTCGCTGATCGCCTTTGTGCTGGTCTATTTCGCGGTGTTCGGGATCGGCGCCTGGTATATCCTGAAGCTGATCGACAAGGGCGTGGAGCCGGGCGAACCCGAACTCGGCAATGCCCCGATCCGCACCGCCGGCATCGCCCCGGCGCCGGCGCGGGATGTGACGGGGAGGGCGTCATGACCTACAATTACGATCTGGCGATGATCTGGGCCTTCCTGATTGCTTTCGCCGTCTTCGCCTATGTCGTGCTCGACGGCTTCGATCTCGGCATCGGCATCATCTTCCCGGCATTCGGCGTCGGGGAGGAGCGCGACGTGGCGATGAACGCGATCGCGCCGGTGTGGGACGGCAACGAGACCTGGCTGGTACTTGGCGGGGGAGGCCTGATGGCTGCCTTTCCACTTGCCTTCGCGGTGCTGATGCCGGCTTTCTATCCGCCGATCATCGCCATGCTGCTCGGGCTGGTGTTCCGCGGTGTCGCTTTCGAATTCCGCTGGCGCGATCCGCGGCATCGGGCCTTCTGGGATTTCGGCTTCACTGCAGGGTCGATCGTCGCGGCGCTGGCGCAGGGCATCATTCTCGGCGCGCTGCTGCAGGGCGTGAAGATAACCGGGCGCGGCTATGGTGGTGCCTGGCTCGACTGGCTGACGCCGTTCAGCCTGTTGACCGGCGCCAGCGTGCTCGCGGCCTATGCTCTGCTGGGAAGCTGCTGGCTCATTGCGAAGACCGAAGGACAGGCGCAGAAGCAGGCCTATCGACTCGCGCGGCGCTACGGGGTGATCACGCTGATCGCCATCGCCGCGGTGAGCGCCGCGACGCCGTTCCTGGCCCATGACTATTACACGCGCTGGCTGACCATGCCGGGCATCCTGCTGACAGCACCGGTGCCGGTCCTTGTTGCGCTGCTCGGCTGGATGTTCTGGCGCGCGCTGGGTCGTGAAGCCCAGTCAGCGCCCTTCCTCCTGGTGCTTGCGCTGTTCGCATTGTGCTTCGTCGGGCTCGGCATCAGCATGTATCCTTATATCGTGCCTGCTCAGCTGACGATCTGGGACGCGGCGGCGCCCGAATCGTCGCAGATCTTCATGCTGATCGGGGCTGGCGTGATGCTCCCGCTGATCCTCGGCTATACCGGCTGGGCCTATTGGGTGTTCCGCGGCAAGGTCGGCACACACGGCTATCATTGATGCAGGCTGACACCGCACCCCTGTGGAAGCGGCTCGCCTGGATGGCAGGGATCTGGGCTGCCAGCGTCGCTGCGCTCGGTATCGTGGCGACCCTGCTGAGATGGTGGCTCAAGGGCTGAGGCGCGTCTTCCTCCCGTACTGACGGCATGCTAGGCTCGGCCCATGGGGGAACGATCAAGCGGCACTGTTGGGGACGGGCATCTCGCCAGGCTGGATGTCCTGCGCTTCCCGCTGATCGTCCTGATCATCTATCTTCATGCCTGCGGTTTCACCGCCAACTTCGCCGACGGTGCCCGTGCCCTGACCGACGCCCGAATCGTGGCGACCGTCCAGACCGTCACCGGGTCGATCTCGCGGGTGGCGGTACCGCTCTTTTTCCTGATGTCGGGCTTTCTGTTCTTCCGGGGTATTCGATTCTCCCTGGTCGCCTACCGCACCAAGCTGCGGGCGCGGATACACAGCCTGCTGATCCCCTTTCTCTTCTGGAACCTCGCGCTGTTCGCACTGGTTGCGATCGCTCAATCGGTTCCGGTTCTGGCGCCCTTCTTCAACAGCCAGAATCAGGCCTTCCGCGACATGTCGGCCTTTCAGATGGTCGATGCAGTGTTCGGTCTGACGCGTTATCCCATTGCTTATCAATTCTGGTTCATCCGGGATCTGATGCTGCTCGTCCTGGGATCGCCGCTGATCTGGGTCGCCGTCCGCTATCTGGCATGGCCGACGCTGGCTTTGCTGGCCGTTCTTTGGCTTGGCTATATCTGGCCCTTCATGATGCCCGAGGGCGAGCCTGTCCTGTTCTTCTATGCAGGTGCCATGGTCGCGATTCGTGGCGGCTCTCTGTTTGCCGTGGATCGGGTGAGTTGGTGGGTTGCGCCACTCTTCCCGCTATTGCTGTGGGGCTTCGCGACAAGGCACGGGGGGGAGTGGACGAACTACCTGCTTCGGCCCGCCGTGTTGGTGGGTGTGGTGCTGGCGCTGAAGGCGAGCCGGTGGATGGCCGAGTCCGAGCGTCGGCGCGATGTGCTCGTGCGCCTCGGCGCGACATCGTTCTTCGTGTTCGCCGTGCACGAGCCGCTGGTCACGATCGGCAAGAAGGTCGCATTCCGGATGCTGCCCTTGACCGCTCAGTCCGTGCTGACCGTGTATGCGCTGCTGCCTATCCTGGTGATCGGAATGGCTCTTTCGGCGTATTGGCTGCTGCTGAAGACGGTACCCGGTTTCCTTCGGTTCATCACGGGCGGCAGGTGAGCCGGCGCTTTGATGGGGATGCCGGTACTTCCCTTTGACACGGGTGCCGACTAGGGGCGGACGACACTGAATCCTTCAGCGTGACGCCGTTGTTTCCAGCTTCAAAAGAGAGACAGGATGCCGATCAAGCCGCTTCGCAAGGCCGTATTCCCCGTGGGTGGTCTGGGTACGCGTTTCCTGCCCGCGACCAAGGCGCTGCCCAAGGAGATGCTGCCGGTCGTCGATCGTCCTCTGATCCAATATGCGGTGGACGAGGCGCTTGAGGCGGGCATCGAACAGATGATCTTCGTCACCGGTCGCGGCAAGTCGGCGATCGAGGACCATTTCGACATCGCCTATGAACTCGAGACGACGATGGCGCATCGCGGCAAGTCGATGGAGTTGCTGCACCAGACCCGCCTGAAGCCGGGCGCTGTCGCCTATGTGCGCCAGCAGGAACCGATGGGCCTTGGCCACGCCGTATGGTGCGCGCGCGACATCGTCGGTGACGAGCCGTTCGCGGTGCTGCTCGCCGATGATTTCATGGTTGGGAAGCCCGGGTGCCTGAAGCAGATGGTCGATGCCTATATGCAGGTCGGCGGCAACATGATCTGCGCCCAGGAAGTGCCGGAAGACCAGACCCATATGTACGGCGTAATTACGCCGGGCGCGCGGGACGGGGCGCTCACCCAGGTCAGGGGGCTGGTCGAGAAACCCAAGCCAGGCACGGCGCCGTCCAACCTGTCAGTCATCGGCCGCTATATTCTTCAGCCGGAGGTGATGCGGGTGCTCGAAACGCAGGAGAAGGGCGCAGGGGGCGAGATCCAGCTGACCGACGCGATGGCGCGGATGATTGGTGATCAGGCGTTTCATGGCCTGACCTTCGATGGTCGCCGCTACGATTGCGGTGACAAGGCGGGCTATATCCAGGCCAATCTGGCACTTGCCATCGGCCGTGAGGATATCGGGCCGTCGGTACGCGCCTTCGCGATCGATCTGCTGCGCTGAGGCCGGCGGTCAGCGGCCGTCAAATGCCGTGATAGTTGCGATACCAGTCCACGAACAACGGTACGCCGACGTCGAGCGCCGTTGATGGCTCGAAGCCGATATCGCGCTGGATCGCGCTGATATCGGCATAGGTAGCGTGGACGTCGCCGGGTTGCATCGCTTCCATGATCTTGATCGCTTTGCGACCGCACGCCGCCTCGATCAGGGAGATCAGGCGGCCGAGCTCTTCAGCGCGGTGGTTGCCGATATTGTAGATCGCGTGCGGCGCCACGCTGCCGCCGGCCTTGATCGAGCCGTCATCGACAGGTGGTTTGCGGACGCAGGCCACCACGCCGGCCACGACATCGTCGATAAAGGTGAAGTCGCGCCGCATGTCGCCGCCGTTGAACACCCGAATCGGTTCCCCGGCGAGGATCGCCTTGGTGAACAGCCACATCGCCATGTCAGGCCGCCCCCATGGACCATAGACGGTGAAGAAGCGAAGCCCTGTCAGGGGCAGTCGATAGAGATGTGCGTAGGTTTCGCTCATCAGTTCGTCCGCCTTCTTCGTGGCGGCATAGAATGAGAGCGGGTGGTCGACGCGGTCTTCGACCCGAAAGGGGAGAGCCGTATTGCCTCCATAGACCGATGAAGACGATGCATAGACGAGGTGCTCGGTCCGGCGGTCTCGGGCGAGTTCCAGGATGTTGAGATGCCCTGCGATATTTGAGGAGGCGTAGGCGCGGGGATTCTCGATGGAATAGCGCACGCCAGCTTGCGCACCGAGATGGACGATTCGATCGAATCGGGCATTCGATAACGCGTTATCCAGGCCCTTATGGTCGGAGAAATCTACCCGGGCGAACTGGAAACGGTCGTGACCCTGGTCGGCTAGGTCGGCAAGGCGTGCTTCCTTCAGCGCAATGCTGTAATAGTCGTTGAGGTTGTCGATGCCGATGACGGTGTCGCCGTCCGCGATCAGGCGCCTGGCCACATGATAGCCGATGAAGCCTGCCACGCCGGTCACAAGAATACGCATCTGATCGTTTGCTCCCCAGCGTCGGGCCTAGGAAGAGGCGGCCTGATTGGCAAGCCGCTGTCGATTGATGGATGGCCTTAACCATTTGTGGCTATCCCGGTCCCCCTGATCGAATGACCTGAGGAAGTTATATGAAAGGGATCATCCTGGCGGGGGGCTCTGGTACCAGATTGTACCCGGCGACACTGGCATTGTCGAAGCAGCTCCTGCCTGTGTTCGACAAGCCGATGGTCTATTATCCCCTGTCGGTCCTGATGCTTGCGGGGATTCGCGATGTCTTGATCATCTCCACGCCGCGCGATCTGCCAATGTTCCGTCTCCTCCTTGGCGATGGATCCTTCTTCGGGATCACGATATCCTATGCTGAACAACCCGAGCCGCAGGGATTGCCTCAAGCGTTCCTGATCGCTGCGGAGTTTCTCGATGGCGCGCCTTGTGCGTTGATTCTTGGAGATAATATCTTTCACGGCGACGGGCTCGGCGCCAAGTGCCGCGCTGCCAGTGCGGCGGCTGAGGCGGGGCGCTCGACCGTATTCGCCTATCAGGTCATGGATCCCGAACGTTATGGTGTCGTCACCTTCGATCCGATCAGCGGTTCGGCAGTGGCGATCGAGGAGAAACCCGCTGCGCCGATGTCGAATTGGGCGTTGACGGGCTTGTATTTCTGCGAACCTGGTGTCGTCGATGTGGCGCGGGGCCTCGTGCCATCCCTACGGGGAGAGCTTGAAATCGTCGACGTGCTCAATGCGTATCTTGCCCAGGGTACGCTGGATATCGGACGGCTGGGCCGCGGTTATGCGTGGCTCGACACTGGCACGCATGACAGCTTGCACGATGCTTCCTCGTTCGTTCGGACGATTGAGCGGCGTCAGGGCATTAAGGTTGCTTGCCTGGAAGAGATCGCGCACGATCTCGGCTATCTTGATGGAAACGCGCTCATGGCTCGGGCGGATCTGTTGGGTAAGACGGAATATGCCCGATACCTTCGTCAGCGAGCCCAGGCCGCATGAACCGGAGCAACGTGGAGGTAGCTGACATCGAATGCGAGCGTACGGTTCTGGTTACCGGTGGCGCGGGCTTCATAGGCTCGGCCCTATGCCGGCATCTAGTCCGTGGTGGTCGCACCCGTGTCATCAACTTGGACAAGCTCACCTATGCCGGCTCGCTCACCGCGCTGACCGACGTGGAGCAATCGCCCCGATACCGATTCGTGCAGGGCGATATCGCCGATCGCGCCCTTGTGGCGGGGCTTTTAAAAAGTGAATCTGTCGATGCGGTGATGCACCTCGCAGCCGAAAGCCATGTGGATCGTTCGATAGACGGCCCCGCGATTTTCATCGAGACCAATATCACAGGAACCTTCCACCTGCTCGAAGCCGCGCTTGATCACTGGCGATCGCTTGAGGGTGAAGCAAGGACCCGTTTCCGCTTCCACCATGTCTCCACCGATGAGGTTTTCGGGGATCTGCCTTTTGATGACAGTCGTTTCAATGAAGAATCGTCCTATCGGCCCTCCTCCCCATATTCAGCCTCGAAGGCTGCGGCGGACCATCTCGTCCGGGCATGGCATCATACTTATGGGCTGCCGGTTGTGCTGTCGAACTGCAGCAACAACTATGGACCATACCAAAATCCGGAAAAGCTCATTCCGTTGACGATAACTCGAGCGATGCAGGGGCAGACGCTGCCAGTTTATGGGACCGGCTTGAATGTTCGGGACTGGCTTCATGTTGATGACCACGCTCGGGCGCTGGAAGCGATCATGCGGAACGCTGTCGCTGGTTCGAGCTACGCAGTGGGCGCGCGCGAGGAGCATAGCAATGTCGCGGTCGTAACCATGATTTGCGACATGCTCGACGAGCGGTACCCCTTGGCTGGGATTGGATCGCGCCGTGCCCTGATCCAATTCGTCACGGATCGGCCAGGCCATGATCGCCGTTATGCGATTGATCCGTCGAAACTCGAACGCGATCTCGGCTGGCGGGCGAACATCGGCTTCACCTCGGGCCTGGCTGCGACGGTAGATTGGTATCTACGCGCCGCAGTTTCGCCTGCCTTGCGAGATTTTGCTACGTCGTAGCGAGTCTAGAGTTTTCACTGGAGTCGCTTCAGTCGGACGGAGGTGCCTTCTTCCGCTCGTCATCGAGTTCTTCGGGTTGAAGCGAAGACAGATGGTCTGCGCCTTGGCCCAGATTCTCCAACCTTATCTGAAACGAACGGTGGAGAATCGAGTCAGTCCGATAAGAACCGGCTCAAAGTGGCGCATACGAAAAAGGGCCGGACTATTCGTCCGACCCTTGATCATCTGATCGTAGCTGCAGCGCTTACGGGCTGGCAGGCTTCGAGCTGTCGTTCTTGAACGCGAAGTAGGCGCCGAGGCCCGCGGCCACAATGCCCAGGCCCAGAACGACGCCGCCGCCGCCATGGCCACCCGCGCCGGCATCATCGGTGCCGTTGTCCTGTGCGAACGACTTCGGAGCGGTCGCGCAGCTCGACGAGCTGACCGAAAGCACCGAGGTCGGCGCCATCGTGTAGCTGCAACCCGGGAAAGCAACCTTGGCCTTGGCCTGGCCCC
Source organism: Pseudomonadota bacterium (assembly GCA_040388155.1). Classification (GTDB taxonomy): domain Bacteria; phylum Pseudomonadota; class Alphaproteobacteria; order Sphingomonadales; family Sphingomonadaceae; genus Sphingomonas. The sequence continues at coordinate 125,475 of JAZKCJ010000007.1, read as the reverse complement.
GCGTGACGACGCGATCGCCGGCATAGAGCGACTGGCCGGCGGATGCCGGGATCAGCTTGCCCTCGCGCGAAACGAACGTGCCTTCGCTGGCGGCCGTCAGCTTGCCGACCGACTGCTCGGCACCGGCAAACAGCGGTGAAGAAAGGCTCGCCATTAGGATGGCGGCGGTTACCCGCGAAAATCTCATTATCAGTCTCCTCCTGAACCGCTTGGAAGTAGGCTCACGACTTGGGATTAGCGTTAAGCCCGGATTTTGTCCACCCAAAACGTTCGCATTTGCACAAGTATCTCGAACTGATGCGGTAACACCACACCGCGCAAAAGGTTTCCCGCAATAGCGCGCGGCCACGTATGACGATTCTATCCCAAACAAAAGGTTAAGTAGGCTGGAACACGGTGGTGAGGGCGCCGCTCCCGTCATCGTCCATTCGTTTCAAAGAATGCCGTTTCACGGCGAATCGCGGCTTCCCGCGGCACCTTTGCTCCGATTTGCTCCGGTGGACCCTGCCGGACTGAAGCCGTTACGGGCTCGAATCGGAAGGATCGGCATCTCCAGGTCGCTGCCCTGGTGCCTGTGCGATATGCCGGCGCAGGGCGATCCTCGCCGCTTCCGCCTGTCCGAGCCCTTTTTGCGGGCAATATCTTCGCACTTGCGGGAGGTGGCTGGATTTGACTGCAGTTTTGGATCAAGGACGGACGCGATAGCGGAGCGTATGACGAGTGCGTTGCGTTCGTTGACATTCACGGCTGGAGCTTCACGATGGCATCTGTTTCGGGGCGACGGGATCGAACCTGAATCATGCTGATGCAACGCAACCTTTCCAGCCTGGTAGGCAACATGCGATGGATTTCATCGCTGCGCGTGCAATTGTGCGTCGAGATATTGCTGGGCGTGCTTCTACCGCTCGCTGCGCGATATGGAATTCATTCGAATTATGACCACCATCCGTCGGCGCCGGCGAGCTTCGTTCTTTCGATCTTCAGCGTGGTCAGCGCTACGCTGCTCTCACGACGAATAGGTGGCTTTCCGGGGACGCGTACATTCATCTACGTGTTGCCGACTTTCTCCATGTCTTTTGGGCTTGCGATATTGGCCGCGATCGTACTGCGTCTCGACTATAATCGTACTGTCCTGATCGCCAGCTTCACCTTGAGCATCGCCGCGGCCTATGCTCTTGCCTATCTCAGTGCGCGTCGGGCTGTCCGCCGCTTTCATGTCGTGCCGGGGGGCAGGACGGGTTTTCTGGAGGATATCGAGGGGGCGGAATGGTTGCCGCTCGTGAAGCCCGTCGTTCCGGTCGGCCGCGACATCATGATCGTGGCCGATCTCCATCACGATCTGGATTCCCCGTGGGAACGGATGCTCGCCCAGGCAGCGATCAACGGCGTTCCGGTCTATCATGTGAAGCAGGTTCGGGAACTGCTTACGGGACGCGTGCAGATCGACCATCTGTCGGAGAACAGCTTCGGCTCGCTTCTGCCGAATCTGGCCTATCGCAAGCTCAAGCGCCTGATCGATCTCGGCGCGTGCCTTGTCGTGTTGCCTGCTCTGGCGATCGCGATGGTGCTGATCGCCGTCGCAATCCGCTTTGATTCCCCCGGCTCCGTCTTTTTCCGTCAGCGACGCATGGGGTATCGCGGCCGACCGTTCACGATGATCAAGTTCCGTACCATGAGACCCCGCGATGACGAGGGCGACCAGGATGCACGACGGAAAAGTGCGATCACGAGAGCTGACGACGATCGCATCACCCGCATCGGCCGCTTCCTGCGGCGAACCCGGCTCGACGAACTGCCGCAGATCCTGAATATCCTGGCGGGCGACATGAGCTGGATCGGTCCTCGCCCGGAGGCAATCGACCTGTCTACCTGGTACGAGGCAGAAATACCGTTCTATTCGTACCGTCATATCGTCCGACCCGGCATCACCGGCTGGGCACAGGTGAATCAGGGGCATGTTGCCGATCTCGCCGAGATCAACATGAAGCTGCAATATGACTTCTTCTACGTGAAGAACTTCTCGGCGTGGCTGGACATATTGATTACGATGCGAACCGTGGTGGTTATGCTCAACGGTTTCGGCTCGAAATAGCCCGGCCATGGTTTCAGATCCTGCCGGAGTTTCAGATTTTCCGAAGGGGACGGCGACACGTTTAGCGGCCGGTCGTCGGATCGTTTTCGTGAACCGCTTCTATGCGCCCGACCATTCGGCGACGGCGCAGATATTGACCGACCTCGCCGAATATCTTGCCGGCCGGGGCTGGGATGTGGAGATCGTCACCAGCCGACTGATCTACGGTACCGCGGGCACAAGCTTGCCGCCGCGGGAGCGGATCAACGACGTTACCGTAACCCGGGTGGCGACGGTGAACGGCGCGACCCTGGGGCTGGTGGGGCGGTTGCTTGCCTATCTGACATTCTACCTCAGCGCGGGCTGGGCGCTGGCGCGGCGCCTCCGTCCCGGCACGATCGTGGTCGCGAAGACAGATCCTCCCCTGATTGCCCTTGTTGCCATGGTGGCGTGCAGGTTGCGAGGTGCGAAGCTCGTCAACTGGGTACAGGACCTCTATCCGGAGATCGCCATCGAGATGGGGATGAGCGCCTTGCGCGGGCCGGTCGGTGGAATGTTGAGCGCCTTGCGTGACGTTGCCTTGCGAAGGTCCGCGCTCACGGTTGCGATCGGGCAGCGCATGGCGGACCGGATCGCTCGCCACGGCGTGTCCCCCGACCGGATCGTCACCATCGCGAACTGGAGCGATGATGAGGCGATATCGCCGTCCGCGACGAACAGCCCGGTGCTGCGCAAGGATTGGGGCCTGCCGGCGGATGCCTTCGTCCTGGCCTATTCCGGCAATCTTGGCCGGGCGCATGAGGCGGATACCTTGTTGGCCGCGGCAGGCCTGCTCGCGCGTCGATCCGATATCTGGTTCCTGTTCGTTGGCGGCGGGCACGCGCAGACCGAATTGCGCCGCAACGCGATGGCTGCGGGGCATGAGCGTTTCGTTTTTCAGCCCTATCAGCCTCGGGCCCGCCTGTCCGAAAGTCTGGCGGTGGGGGATGCCCATTGGCTGTCGCTCAGGCCCGAATTCGAGGGGCTGATCGTTCCCAGCAAGGTGTTCGGGATCGCCGCCGCAGCGCGACCGATCGTCGCGGTGTGCGATCCCGCAGGCGAGGTGCCGGCGATGATCGCGGAGACAAGGGCAGGGGTATCGGTTGCGCCCGGCAATGCGGCCGGACTTGCTGCAGCGATCGTTGCGCTCGCAGACGACAGGACGGCGTGCCGCGCGATGGGCGACCGTGCGCGCGCCATGCTGCAGCGGCGATACCAGCGCCGCACTGCGCTGGATCAATGGGCGCTTGCGCTTGAGACTCTCGCCGAGCGGGACTAGCTGCGGCTATAGAGTGCAAAAGGTTCGAACGATGTTCTCGCGTTTCAGGCAATCGCGCGCCAGGCGCACCGGTCCCAGGGAATGGCGGGGACTGTCCGGCGCGCGCGCCTATGCCATCGGCGACGTTCATGGCCGACTCGACCTGCTCGAGCGAATGGTTGCAGCGATTGAACGGGACCGGCGGGAAAGCCCACGCGCTCGCGACTACCTGATTCTTCTGGGTGACCTGATCGATCGAGGCCCGGATTCGCGTGGTGTCATCGACTTCCTGATGCGGTTGCCGTCGGACGGGCTCCGGCCGGTGTTCCTGATGGGCAACCATGAGGAAATGATGCTCCGCGTCCTTGGCGACGAGCCGGAATCGTTGAGTCAGTGGCTGACCTATGGCGGTTATGAATTCGCGCAGAGCTATGGCGTCGAAGTCGGCAGGCTTGCGGTTCTGGCGCCGGCCGATGCCGCGGACATGATTCGCGCCGCCATTCCGCCGTCTCATTTCGCCTTCATCGAAGGGTTCGCGGACAGCTTCACCTTCGGCGATTATCTGTTCGTCCATGCCGGGCTCCGTCCCGGCAAGCGCCTCGCTGATCAGGACACGCACGATCTCCGCTGGATCCGCGACGAGTTCCTCAATGACGAGAGCGATCACGGATGCATGGTGGTCCACGGTCACACCATCTCGGTTGAGCCCGAGGAGAGGGAAAACCGAATCGGAATCGATACCGGTGCTTACCAGACCGGCATCCTCACTGCGGTGCGGATCGAGGGGGCGAGGCGGCGCATGATCAGGATCGAGGAGTGCGATCCATGATTCAGGTTAGAGAGTGCTGTGCGGGCGCAGCATTTTTGTGTCTCTGCGGTCTGGTGCGACGCGGTGTCAGCCTGTAGCAGCAGGGTGATTGGGCCCGGATCAGGGTAAGCGACGCTTCGCGGTGTCGTCGGAACATAGGCCTGTTTTACAAGGCGGGGGCATCACTGACGTGGCAAGACTGTATAACAGCCGTAGGCGTATCATGGTCACCGGGGGCGCGGGTTTCGTCGGCTCCCACCTGATCGATCGACTGCTCGAACGGGGCGACGAGGTGCTGTGCGTGGACAATTTGTTCACCGGCACGAAACGCAACATCGATCATCTCGCCGGGCATCCGCGCTTCGAATTCATGCGCCATGACGTATGCTTCCCCCTCTATGTCGAGGTCGACGAGATCTACAATCTCGCCTGCCCGGCGTCGCCGGTCCATTATCAGCACGATCCGGTGCAGACGACCAAGACATCGGTACACGGGGCGATCAACATGCTGGGTCTGGCCAAGCGGCTGCGCTGCAAGATCTTCCAGGCATCGACCAGCGAGGTTTACGGCGACCCCAGCGTCCATCCGCAGACCGAAGCCTATTGGGGTAACGTCAACCCGATCGGCATTCGCTCCTGCTATGACGAGGGCAAGCGCTGCGCCGAGACCCTGTTCTTCGATTACCATCGCCAGCACGGGCTGGAGATCAAGGTCGCCCGCATCTTCAATACCTATGGCCCACGCATGCACCCGGCGGACGGACGTGTGGTTTCCAATTTCGTGATGCAGGCGCTGAACGGCGAGCCGATCACTTTGTACGGCGACGGCCAGCAGACGCGCTCCTTCTGCTATGTCGACGATCTGGTGGCGGGGTTCATGTCGTTCATGGATACGGCGCCCGAGGTGTCGGGTCCGATCAACCTCGGCAATCCCGTGGAATTCACCATCCGAGAACTGGCGGAACTGGTGGTCGAGATGACCGGTTCGAAGTCGGAGCTGGTGTTCCGTCCCCTACCGCAGGACGATCCAATGCAGCGCAAGCCGGACATCGCGCGGGCCCGCGAAACCCTTGGCTGGGAGCCCTCGATTCCGTTGCGCCAGGGGCTGGTCAAGACGATCGACTATTTCTCGCAGCTACAGAAGGGCTGAGGCGCAGCCGCCACCAGCATGGCAGTTCGCCGAAACAGTTTCGTCAATCTGACCGGCAATCTGGTCGGCCTGGTGCTGTTCGCAGCACTGACGCCGCTCTATTTTCACGTCATCGGCAGCGAGCGCTACGGCATCCTCGCTATCATCTGGGCGTTTCTATCCTTTTTCGCAGCCTTCGATTTCGGGATGGGGTCTGCCCTGACCTATCGGGTTGCGAGCGAGGTGCGGGGCGACGTTGCTCGTCAAGCTGACTATTTCTGGACGGCAATGTCGATCAGCCTGCCTGTCGGGCTGGTCATGGGTACGATCCTGTTCGGGCTGGTCGGCGGTGGCCTCGGGAATCTGTTCCACCTCAGTGAGGCGGTGATGGCCGAGTTGCTGCATTCGGCGCCGGCGCTACTCGGGATCGGCGCGTGCACGATATTGCTTTCGACGGCAGGGGGGCTGCTGCGTGGACGGGAATATTTCGTAACCAATGCCGTACTCACCGCTCTGGCGCTTACCCTCTCAATTCTGCTGCCCGTTCTGACGGCATTGTTCATCTCGCCATCACTGGACATGTTGATCCTCGCGATGCTCACGAGCCGGGTGATCATCGTCATATCGGCGATCGTATTTGCCCAGTGGGTGGTGCTTGCCGGCAATCGGCCCAGTATTTCGGTCCGGTCGGCTCGATCTTTGGTCGGCTACGGCGCCTGGTCGTCGCTTGGCGGGGTGATCGAACTGATGATATCGTCGGCAGACCGCTTCATTCTGGGGGCGGTGGCCGGACCGGGCGCGGTCGGCTATTATTCCGTGCCCTCAAGTGTCCTGGCTCGGGTGATGATTTTCCCGACCAGCATCGGTGCGGCTGCACTGCCGCAACTCGCGGCTCGATCGCCCGAGGAAGAAGCAATCCTGGCCCGCAAGATTGTGAAAATGGTCGGCATGTTGACTCCCTGCTTTGTGGGCGGCCTGTTCCTCGCAGAGCCCTTTCTGCGACTGTGGATGGGGTCTGCCTTCGCAAATATCGCTACGCTGCCGATGCAGGTGCTGCTCCCGGCCTTCTGGCTCGAAGGGATGTCCGCGATCCTGTTCTACCGCCTGCTCGGTCAGGGGCGCCCCAAGACGAGCGCGGCAGTGGTTGCGATCATCCTGCTGCCCTACTGCGCGTTGATCTATTATCTGGCGGGTATCTGGGGAGTGGTTGGTGGCGCCGTTGGGTATCTGGGACGGAACACCATGCTCGTCATCGGGCGGGCCACCGTCACGCGATCCTGGGGCATGTTGATCGGTGCGGTCGGCCCGGATTTCTTGCTCCTGCTGGTTGCCTTGAGCATTTGCCTGTTTGTCTGGCCTGCACAGCCTCCGATCATCGTGGGGGGGCTGGTGACGGCCGCCTCCATCGCGCTCACCCTGAAGCGGCGCCCCCCGGAGTTCGACAAGATGGTGCACGATTTTGCCCGGAGCATCGGCATTAAAAGGTTCAATATCGCCGCGGGAGGCGGCTACGATGTCTGATCCTCTTTCGGTTCTGCTGGTCGGTTATGCTCATGGCGAGGGGGGGGTGACCACCCACACGCATTGGCTGGCGCACGGGCTTACGCAGCGTGGCCACAAGGTGCGCGTCCTGTCGCCAGTGCCGCCCCGGGACTTGCCCGAGAGTCCCTGGCCCGATCGCGGCTATACCGTGGATCATTATGGGGACGCCAAGGATGCCTTGCGGGGTTTCGCGGCGCTGGGCAAGGACCGGTTCGACGTTGCGGTCGTCGCCGGCACCGGCTGGAAGGCGATGGGCGGCGTGCTCGCCAATCGACGAATCAAGCGCCGGGTCTTCTTCGAGGTCATGAGCGGCGATGCCATGGGTCGCATCGATCCACGGCGCCTGGTCCATGCCGGGTTCGACGCGATCGTCAGCCTGGCAACGTCCGTCGATGAGAAGGTCTGCAGCGAATTTCATTGGCGTGGCAAGCGCACGATCATCCAGGCGCTGCCGGAACCGCTCGAGTTGGTGGCGACGATTCCCGAGCGCGGCGTCGTCGCCGCACCAGCCGGGAGGATCCGCGCGGTCTATTTCGGCCGGGTCGTGCCGCACAAGGGCGTCGGTTTCCTGGTCGAGCAATGGGCAGCCCTTTCGCCCTATCTCCAGTCGCTCGACATCTACGGCACGGGTGACGAACGCGCGGTGCTTGAGCCGCGGGTCGCCGAATTAGGCTTGTCAGACGTGATCCGCTTCCATGGTCGTTATCCCGACGGCCAGGCCTATGTTGACCTGCTGCGTCAGTTCGACCTGCTGCTGCTGCCGACGGTTGGTCAGGAGGGCGGCCCGCTCGTGTTGCTCGAGGCGATGGCGTGCGGCACGCCGTTTGTGGCGAACGGCGTCGGCGGCATACCCGATTTCGACAATCCGGACTGCCGGGTCAGCGAGGATATCACTGGCTTCGTATCGGCGGTAGCCGAGATTGCCGGCGAGATGGCGGCCGGGCGGATCGACGGATCGAGATTGCAGCGACATTATCGGGGCAATTTCTCCTACGAGGTGCTGGTCGGGAAGTGGGAAAGCTATTTCCGTTTCCTCGTGAACGGCAGGTAAGCGCACGGACGATTATTTGCTCGCAATCTTCTTGCGGTTGGAGGAGACGGCGCAATCAGCGCGGCCAGAAGGTGATCGGTATTGAAGCAGGCGGCAGTACTCGGGGCAGCGGGCTTTGTCGGTCGCCACACCGCCAGGGCGCTTGCCGGGGCGGGATATGAGGTGGTCGGCATCGGCCACGGTACCTGGCTCCGTGACGAATGGCGCGAATGGGGCCTGCGCGAATGGCATGTGGCCGATATCGGCATGGAAGCGCTGCTGACCTATGCCGGTGAGCCTGAGATTCTCGTCCAGTGCGCCGGCAGCGGCTCGGTTGCCTTTTCGATGACTCATCCCGCGCAGGATTTCCGGCGCAGCGTCGATTCGACGCTTGCCGCGCTCGACTTCGTTCGCCTGCACGCGCCGGCCTGCCGTTTCGTCCTGCCGTCGAGCGCAGCGGTCTATGGTACGGTGCAACATATGCCGATCGCCGTTGCTGATCCGCTTCGGCCCGAATCGCCCTATGGCGTGCACAAGATGATCGCGGAGGACCTGTGCCGCTCCTATGCGCGCACCTTTGGCCTGCGCGCCGCGATCGTGCGGCTTTTCTCGGTCTATGGTATCGGCCTGCGCAAGCAGCTTCTCTGGGACAGTTGCACCAAGCTCACCCAAGGCGAAGCGCGATTTGCCGGTACCGGGGAGGAACTGCGCGACTGGCTCGATGTCGAGGATGCCGCCGCGTTGCTCCTTGCCGCTGCCGGGCGCGCAAGTGCCGATTGCCCCATCGTAAACGGCGGCACCGGGCGGGCCGCGAGCGTTCGCACCATCGTCGAAGGACTGAGGCAGGAACTTGGCATCGCAACGCCGCCGGTCTTCTCCGGCGATCGCCGAAGCGGCGATCCGATCGGCTATGAAGCGGATATCGATGATGCGCTGGCCTGGGGCTGGCGACCGGAACGCTCCTTGACTGACGGCCTCGCCGCCTATGCGGCATGGTTCCTCGACGAGGCTCGTTAGGGGCCGGCGTCGCCGCGGGCGCCGATGATCTTCAGGCGGATCTCGTAGAAATAGAGCAGCTTCAGAAAGGCGTAGTGGAAGCCCGCCGCACCGTCGAGAAAGCCAAGCTTCAGGAAATAGGTGCCGGCGAAATAGGCCGGGGCGAACCACCAACGCGCAAGGTTGCGATATTTGGTCCGCTGTCTCGGCGTCAGCGCATCCCAGGCGGCATCGCCGCGCGCCATCAGGTCGGCATGCCGCTTCGCTTCCCAGCTGGCATAGGCATTATGGCGGGCGATGTAGTGATCTATCCCACGATAATCGAGATGGTCGATCGGTGACGATATCTCGCCGATCGGCCCGTCGAGCACTGGATGCTCGTGTACCTCCATATCGAGGTTGCTCCAGCGCCGGTCATCGATCCGCTCATAATGGCCGGCACCCACGCGAAACAAGGCGAGCTTGCGCTGCGGCACGCCGTGCCGGAGGATTCGGCCCATGAAATGATTGCTGTAGTTCAACCAGAAGCCGACCGCCGAGATTTCCGCCGTGCCCGCCAGAACTTGACGTAGCTCGGCGATGAATTGCTCGGTGACTCGCTCATCGGCGTCCAAGAACAATACCCAGGGTGTGGAGGGCGGATGATTGGCGAGCACCCAGTTGCGCTTCTTCGGGAAATCGCCCGACCAGTCGAAATCGAGCCAGCGGGCGCCGTGCCGTTCCGCGATTGGGCGTGTGCTGTCGGTGCTGCGCGAATCGACCACCCAGGTTTCGGCAAAGGCACCCAGGCGCGAGAGACAGGCGTCGAGATTCTTCTCCTCGTTGCGCGTCGGCACCACCACGGTAATCGGCAGCGGGATCATCGTTCGCCGATCTGCCGGGCGGGATTCCCTGCGACGATCGCCCCTGCGGGCACATCGCGCATCGCGACGGCGCGTGCCGCCACCACTGCGCGGGCGCCTACCGTCACGTCCGGCCCGATGAAGCAGTCGGCGCAGAGCCAGGCTTCGTCGGCGACGGTGATCGTCGATCGCACGAGCGGCATCGTCGGGTCGCGAAAATCATGCGTGCCTGCACACAGATGCGCGCCTTGCGAGATGGTCACACGCTCGCCGATGCTCATGCCGGCGAGATTGTAGAGGATGGCGCGATCGCCGACCGACGACCAGTCACCAATGCTAAGCTGGGACGGCATGAAGATCCGAACCGTGGGGTAGATGTGGCAATTACTGCCGATCCGCGCGCCGAACAGCCGCAACCATCGGGCTCGTGCGTCGAAAAAGGGACGGGGGATTACGCGGAAGATCAGCTTGCCCAGGGTCCAGGCGATCCGGGCACGTCGCTCGCTCCGCGAATAATTGGAGATACGGCGATTGGCCTCGATATCGAGGCTGGGAGATGTTTCGGATGCCGGCCCGGCAGAGTCGATCTCGTCGGGCATCGTCAGTCGGCGACGTGGTGGGGGCGGGGACCCCGGCCCGAAAGCCAGGTGAACAGCCCGATATGCTGGTCGACGATCCGCTCCCAGGTGAAGCGCTCCTCGACCAGCCGGCGCCCTCTCTCGCCGGTTTCGGCGAGAGCGGAGGGCTGATCGAGATGATAGGCAAGGGCGATGGCTAGCGTCTGCGGCGACGTTTCGATCCGGTATGCGCCGCCTGCGACAAAGCCCTCCGGGATGTTGCACGCATGCGTCATCAGGACCGGCTTGCGGTGCGCCCATGCTTCCAGCACGGTCATCGGCATCCCTTCGCTATAGGAGGGGAGGATGAAGGCATCGCAATTGGCATACGCATCCTGCTTTGCCGATCCGAACAGGGGACCACTGAATTCGACATTGTCGAGTTCGCGTTCCCGGGCGAGGCGGACCAGATGCTGCAGATGGTCGCCATCATCCCATCCAGCAATCTGCAGCACCCAGTCGTTTCGGATAGTCGGCGATTTCGCAGCGGCGATCGCCCATGCCTCGATAAGCTCAGCAATTCCCTTCTTGGGATGGATACGGCCGAGGAACAGAAGGCGTTTGCGCGTCACGTCGACAGGCTGGGTCGGGACATAGTCTGCTGCCGGCAGCGAGATGCCGTTGGGGATGACTGCGATCGGCACCCCCAGACCAAGGGCCTCAATCGCATCGGCTTCCGCCCAGCACAACGCGCGGAGGACTCCGGCCGATCGGAGATTGGCGTTCTCGAACGCCCATTTTGCGACGCGTTTCTTGATCTGGCTGTTCCGCTGGGCCCAGGGATCGAGCATGCCGTGCGGGGAGATAACAAGGGCGCCACTATTCTTGCGGTTCCAACTGTGCGCTGCGATGGACGTGTGATTCCACAGGCCGTGCAGGTGAAGCGCGTCATAGGCGTTGGTATTGAGTTCCCGGCTCAGGCCTGGAGCGAACCCGAAACGCTTCGGGCCGATTGATGGAAAGGCTCGAAAATGGCTGACCTCCCACGCATCGCGCGCCGTGGTCAGGGCCGGGTCGGTTACGCCATAGACGGAAACGCTATGGCCGCGTTCCCGCATGAGGTTGGCCGGGAACCTGACCGACTCAAAAAGACCGCCAGCTTCCGAACTGAGCGATGTGGTAAGGATACCGAGATTCAGCGGCGCGACGCTCGTCATTACGCGGGCATCCTGCGCATGGCGAAGCCTGTTACAGCACGAGCGAGAAGCGATGGTTTCGCGCGGGGCGCTGCCACCGCAAAGCGCGCGGCGCCGGCCAGGCCTCGGCCGAAGCGTTCCGGCGCACATTCGGCGACCAGTTCAACGCTTGCTTCCCGCATCGCGCTATCGTCTTCTACGGCTGCGATGTCCTTCATCGCGCTGGTCAGGGCTTCCACGTCGTGTGGCGGAAAGGTGAAGCCATTCACGCCGTTCCGCACGAGGACCTGCGCGCACCCGCACCGATCGGATACGATCACCGGCAAACCCGCTGCCATCGCTTCGTTCACCACGAGGCCCCATTGCTCGACCGTGCTGGCATGTACGAAACAACCCGCCGTTCCGTAATAGGCCGGCAGTTCATCATACTGTCGGAAGCCAGGCACATGCACGTGCTGTTTCAGCCCCAGCGCCTCACGCTGTCGTTCGAGTGATTCACGCAGTTCACCGTCGCCCAGCAAGATCAATGGCCAGTCGGTAGGATCGTCACCGCGCCCGTTGCGGAACCGGGCATAGGCATCGAGCATCAGGGAGAGGTTCTTCTTCGGAATGAATCGATTCGACGCGAGGAAGTATCGGCCGCGTGCGTCCTCGGGAAGTGGAATGCCATCATCGCCGGCGGGCATCGGCGCAGCCTTGGCAAGGCCCGCCTTTGCGCTGAAATAATCATTGTCGACCACATTATATCCACGGAAAATCGCGTCGCGCGGCAGGCCCAGGGTACGAAGATATTCAGCCTGACCGTCATTGGTGCAGAGGCCGGCGGCGAAATATTCAAAGATACGACGCTTCAGATATTCGGTGCCCCATTTGCGCTCGAAATCCCATGGGTTGGTTTCCGACATTGCGATGACGGGGATGCCGCGCGCGACTGACCAACTCGCAAGCGCGAGCGCCATATTCGAAGACCATCCGGGAACCGCGACGGCGTCGGGCTTGAAGGGGGCTACCTTTGCCTCGATCGCGGCAAATATGTCAGCCGGTCGGGTGGCGTTCTTGTCGGTGCTCAGAACGACCCGTGCCAGGCTGGCGGGCACCTCCGGGGAATCCCACGCATAAAGCGCGCTGGTCGAGGCGCGCTCCACGGCCAGCACCTCGACCTCCCGCGCCGCCGCGTTGAGACGGGCGATATGGTAGGGGCCGAAATTGTCGAAGGCTATCGCTACGCGAATATTACCGCTCCCTTGCGCATATGGGGCTGGTATCGCGGTTTTGTTGCAACCGCGAGAGAAACTTCACTGGGCATAGATCCCAATCAGGCAAGTTCCGTGAGATGCCCCCGGAGCGTGGCAGCGGCGGCGGCCCAGGTAAAGCGCTGCCCCCGTGCCAACCCCCGCGCGACCAGTCCAGTCCGTGCGGAATCATTGTTCAATAGTTCGTGCAGAGCTTCGACATGCTGTTCCGCCCGTACCGGATCGACCAGCAATGCCGCGTCGCCCGCGACTTCCGGGATGGAGGAGGCAGCACTCGCCACCACTGCGGTGCCGCAAATCATCGCTTCGATCACCGGAATGCCGAAACCTTCGTACAGTGAGGGAAACCAGACGAGCCGGGCCGCGTGATAGAGCGAGCAAAGCGTATCGTCGTCGACATAGCCCGCCAGGATGATGGAGGGACCGATCGCCCTCGCTCGCTCGATATATCCCTGCTCGCAATGTCCCGGCACCACCAGTGTCAGATCGGGGTGCATCGATCGCACGCGCGGCCACGCTGCCAGCGCGACTTCGGCGTTCTTGCGGTAGGACAGGCCACCCGACAACAGGATGAACGGTTTATCGCTTACACCCAGGCGCGCCAGTCCGGCTTCACCGGCTGCATTCGGAGGCTGGAAGAACCTTTCGGTTACACCGTTATGAACCACACGCAGGCGATCCCGCATTGCCGGATAGAAGTGTGCGATGCGCTGCGCCGAGAAATGCGAGACGGTGTGGAACATGTCCGCTTTGCGTTCCAACCTGCGATACAGAACCTGCCATTTCGCTTTCTGGCGGGCGAAGCCGGCGTTGCGAGGCAGGGCGCTCGGCTCGAAATAGGATGCGTCGTGCAAGGTGACGATGCTTTTCGCGCGCCGCGTCGGCACATAGGATTCGCTTGTACAATAGACGATGTCGGCTTCCGGCCACCAATGTTCAGCGCGGGGGCGATCCATCGCGATCCACATCGCCTGCTGCCACGACGTATCGAGCCGGAAATCCAGGTAGCGATAGTCGCTCCACGGTTTCCCGACCTTTGGAATCACGTCACGATGATCCGCCCTGTCTACGAGGAGACGAATTTCGTCCTGGCCCAGGAGATCGAGCTGCTCGATGATATTGCGCACCACCCGGCCGGCTCCGGTCGCATTGTAGATTCGGCGTAGGTGCACATAGGCGAGCAGTTTCATCGTGGCGTGGCTAGCCAGTTCTCCAGCCTGACGCCTGCTATCTCATCGAGCGTGGCCGGCGTCAGGGATCCGCTGTCGGTCAAGCGACGAAGATCATAGCCTGCCTCGATCAGCATGCGCGCCGGGTCGGCAGCGCCGAATCCCGCGCGCTCAGTCAGGGCCGGGCAAACCTCGAAATAGATCGCTGCAGGACGAATTCCATTCAGGACATGCTGGGCGCCGCGGAGGACCAGCGTCTCGTAGCCCTCGACATCGATCTTGAGCAGGCCGACTGCAGTGATCCCCTGTTTCGCGACGAAACTGTCCAATGTGGTCGCCGACACCGCCGCAGTATTGCCGCCACCATCCCTGCTGATGCTCGCCGTGCCGCGCGCGACCGGATCATTGTCGAACATCACCGTCCCGTCCGCATCGGAGACGGCATAACGATGACAGGAAACCTTGTTCGCAGCGTTGCGGGCGATATTGGCTTCAAGGGTCTCGAACGTAGTGAGATTGGGTTCGAATGCATGGATCGCCCGGTCCGGGAATCGACGGGCCAGCAACAAGCTGACCAGTCCGATGTTTGCACCCACGTCGATGATTGGTCCCGCACCGAACGGGCTCTGTTCGAAAAAGCGCCGTTCCGCTAGATTGATGAATTCCGGGATGGAATGATACTCGGAAAAATTCGCGAAATTGCCTACTTCGATACCGTCAAGCAGACGCCGGGAAGGATTCCCGCCGGTACGGACCGAACTCGCGATCCAGGCCAGATATTCGGCGACCATGGAGGGATCCCGAGCGAGGCTGGCCGCATTGCGGGCCATTTTGGAGCCGAGGCCTGCCATTTCAGGCGAAACCTTCGGACCGGATGTCGTGGGCATGGTCCATCGTAAGCTCCTCCTGTGAGCGCGCCTATATTGACCGGAATACGATCTGTCCCGTGTCAATTTCCATCGCAGTGACGGTCAGGTTCGGGACCACCGATACGGCAGCGCTTTCAAGCATCGCGCGAGAACTCTCGCAAGGCGGCGACGAAAGTCTTCCCCCATCTATCTTCATCATACGCGCTGAATTCGGCGCGTGCCGACCGGGCCATCGCCTCCCGGCGGGGGCGATCGCCAACGATCGCCAGGATCGCGTCCGAAAGCGCATCGACATCGGTCGGAGGCACGATGATGCCGCTTTCACCGTCCCTGAAATCGACCCCGGCTTCCCGCGTGGCCACGATAGGGAGGCCGGCCGACATCGCCTCCAGCACCACACCCGCCGATCCTTCCGCCAACGAGGGAAAGGCGAGGACATCAGCGCGCAAGAACTCAGCCCGCATCCGATCACGAGGGATATGGCCAAGTACTTCGATATTCGGCGCATGAAGTTGCGCCGCCGCCGCCGCCGTCACACCACCGGCGAAGACAAACCGGACCGACGGATCCAGGCGCGCGATCCGGGCTGCAGCAAGCGCGAGATATTGCGGCCCTTTACGCAATTGGATCGACCCGGCGAAAAGCACACGCTTCGGAATCGGTTCGTTGGGCTGGGAGAAAGCGAGGCTGGAGCCATAGCGAACGAGCCGGCACTTGGCGCGAGCCGTCGGATCATAAGCTGTCACATCGTCGATCACGCTTTGAGACGGGCAGAACAGGGCATCCGACCGCTCGATCATCGCCATGCTGACCGAATCGAGGACTGCGGCGGCTTCCGGCGAATATGGGGTTTCGTGCCACTCGGGAAACTTCGCCGATTCCCGGTTCACCACACGATGGGCCGACGGCATGATGAATACGTCGGAGACGAACCGCGCGCCATGAGCCACCAGTTCCTCGATCTGGCCACCGCCCGCAAAATATTGGGAATAGACTATATCGGCCTCGCACAAGTCGCGGGGACGAAAATTCCAGCGTTCGGATTGATTCGGCGCTCGTTTCTTGGCGACCAGCGCGGCGGGACTGAGTCGTTGCAGCATCGACCCAGGCAAATCGGTAACGACGCGGCGCAGGAGGGAGCGCGCTTTCGGATTCAGGCCTGCTGCTGCGGCGAGAAGCTGATGCTCGAACGAGCCGTCAGATACCGCGAAGTCGGTATAGAGCCGTTGCAGTGCGCCAGCTTTGTGGAGAAAACGCGCAAGAGCGTAGCCGTGCCGGGCACCTGGTTGAATCAATAGCGTTCGCACTGGAGGTCAGTTCCCGGCGCGACTGCTGCTGGTTCTGTTCCAGCCAAGGTCGCTGGACTTCACGAACCGCGCTGAAGTTGCAGTGCGAGCTGCAGGCGCCTGTTCTCCTCCGGCGTGATCCGCGCATAGCGGAACGGCAGCCAGACCACGAGGAACAGGAAGGGGAGCGCAGCTACAAATTCAGCGAAGGAATGGGTGATGGCGTGCAAACCGGTGCTGAGCATCGAAACATATAGATACTGACCGCGCAGACCGCCGGCCAATGCCAGATTTAGTGTCCATCCGTAGAAGAATCCGAGTATTATGAAGCAGAAGACGCCGAAATACCAGAAGGCAAGGAATGTATCCGAAAAGCCCGTGCGCGTGGCGCCATTGGCAAAATACCGATTACGCATTGGATTATCGTCAGCGGTGCTCATCATAAGCGAGTTTTTAGAGTCGCGTCCGAAAATGAAGGCAGGGAAGTAACGTCCTACCATGCCGTTGGAGATCGCGGCGAAGGGGTAATATTCGCCGAGCTCGGTTGCAATCGCAATATCGGTAACCGCACCATTTACCTCGGGTGCCTTTTCAGTATTCTTGCTGTTTTCGCCCGTCGACTGCGCGATCAGTTCGGATGAAGTGAGAGCGCCGACCAGCGATGAATCGTTGTTTTTCACATAGCCGCGAATCTCACCTGCGTTGTTCACGATGAATGCGCCTATCAAGCAGCCAGCGAGCAGGAGGATGCGGGGCGGAACGATCTTGCGTACGAGGAACAGGCTCCCGAAGATGATGATCATGAACTCGAAGATGAACTCGCGCTTCACTGCGATGAAGAGAACAGGAGCGAAAACGGCGGTGGCGATGCAGAATAGGATGAGGGCGAACCTGTCTTTCGTGCGGAGATAGATCAGGAAGGTCAGCGCGGCACCGAAGACGAGGCATTGTGCGAGCGTGGCGTAAACGATGATGATACCGGTCCAACCTGCTTCATAGGTGGTCGTTTCCGCCATCCGTGACATCATGACGTAGGCGACGGCACCGACTGCGATCAGGACGATGCAGGCATGCGCCATTCGCTTCTCATTGTACATGGTCGCGATTTCGGTGGTCTTCGACTCGAAGGTCTGGACGCCCATGCCCCTTCCCGCGATATAGCCGCCGACGAGGAAGATGATGCACAGGATCACGTAATTCCAGGTCAGCGTCGGATCGAATCCGCCGGCCAGCCCCAGGCGCTCAACTGCCCAAGCCTGGGGCAGGAACCACACGGCGAGGAACATGCCCACCACATAGGGATATTCGAAAACGCTGCGCGGCCGGATAAAAGGCACGACTCCCAAGGCGAAGATGAGTCCCGACAGGATAATCAAGGAGACGCTCACAGGGCCCTCGACACGGTTGCCATGGGTCTATTGCCGCGAGAGGAAGGCGAGTTCGCCTTCGGCAAGATCGGCTCGGACTGCAATGAAGTTCGCCTGAATGAAATTGTCCAGAGCCGGGGCATACGCAAAATACTCGATTCTGTCACGCAGCAGGCGGCCGATCCGCATCTGCGGCGTCAACACGGCGAAGAAATCCCGAAGGAAGGTTCGCGAGTAGATCGACATGTAATTATATTCGAATTGAATCACGTCGATGCTGCCAGACGCGAGAAGGCTCTGAAAGCCTTCAATCACCTTCAGGTCGTGGCCTTCGGTGTCGACCTTGAGGAATCGGATATGGGTAACATCGAGTTCCGCGCAGATATCTGCGCCCGTGCGGCGTTGCACCTCGACGACCTGGCCGGCTATCTCCAGATCCTTGCCGATCGTTTCGATAGACGAGAAATGCGAATTGCCCGGCGTGTAGTTGATCTCGACCGTCCCGACCTCGTTGGACAGGGCGTAGGGCAGGATTTCCGCACCCTTGCCCGCTACATTGGCGCTCAGTTGCTCGCGGACTGGCGGTACGGGTTCGAAGGCGACCAGTCTCGCGCTGGGCGCATGGTCCAGTACGAGCCGGCTCCAGTCGCCGACATTCGCGCCGACATCAAGGAACACCGAGTCCTTCTTCGGCGCGCGCTTCGTGATTGTCTCGACCAGCCAACGCTCGCCGTTGATATCGATATCGGTCTCGGCGTTGCTCCACGCCATCACATAGCGTCGGCAGAAGGTGTAGAGTGGACGGCTCAGCGGTGCCCGGGTTGCCGCATGCCAGGACATCAGCCGGCGGATCTGTTTGGCGATCACGCAGTATTTCCTAACCGATCCAGGGTGCTATCGACGCAACGCGGTCGTCCCAGCTTTCGAGGTGCGGACGTCTTCCCGCCTCGGCGGCCGTCTTAGCAGAGCGGATCGATCGATCAAGCGTGTCACCCGGCGCCACGACAAAAACGCCGGCCTGTCGTGCTACCTGGTCGCAGGCGTCGGTCGCGATGATCGGTTGGCCGATTGCGAGATGGTCCCATAGCCGCATCGGCGAACAGAAATGGTTGAACCGCGTCGGTGCATAGGGGATCACCGCAATGTCGATTCCCGCCATCCACGCGTGGATTTCTTCGTGTGGCCGGGCGCCAAACCAGTGCACCTTCGGATTGGCGCGCAACCGCGTGATAGATCCGTCCGGGTCAGGGCAATCCTGCAGGGGGCCGACCAGCGCCATCGATCCGACCTCTTCGGAACCGGAGAGGCGATCCAGAAAGTGGAAGTCGATCCGGTCGTTGAAGACGCCGACGGTGCCGAAGACCGGCCCGGGCAATGCAGCAAGCTCAGGCGGCTTGGGGGAGGTGCCGGTAAATCGCGGTTCAGAGGCGTTGGGCGCAACGATGCAGGTCGCTGGATCAAGGCCATATTCTTCGATCGCCCGATCACGTAGCGCAGCGCTTACGAATATCGAAAGCGTAGCGATCCGGCAGAGTTCCGCCTCCTGTGCGATCGCGGCTGCGCCACCCCAGCCCGCATAGCCGCGATAATCGTCGGAACAATAGTAGAGAATCCGGGCTTCGCCGCGCAGTCGTCTGGCGAGCGGCAGATAGTGGAACGAGGTAAAGATCGCTGTGTCGATCGAGCTTCCGCGCGACTTGGCCAGCGCCTTCGCCCGGCCACCGAGCATGGGCATCGCAAGCATCGACGTTCGGGTGGCCCAGCCTGGTGGCAGCGCCACGGGAATCAGTCCTTCCTCGTCAGCCAGCGCGCCGCGCGCACCGAAGGGGCGGGGCGCGAACAATAGTGTGTCCGGGTGGCGCCGACGGAGCGCCTGGCCGAATTTCCGGCGCCAGATCGTATTGACATCGAACTGGGCGATCATGGCCAAGTCTCGGATCGAGACTTGGCGACGTGGGACCTAGGGGGCTCGATGGCCACGCGTATTGCTGAATATACGCGGGTCATTCGGCTTTCAGATGGCGTCCGCCGGACGATACCTCTTCGATCTTAATCTCGGGTCTCGACGCCATCAGCGCGAATCCCGCGGCGAGAATGGCGGCGATCGTGCTGGTACGTGCCGGATAGTCCACAAGGCTATGTCCGAGAATGGCGGCCGTCGCGACAATCGCGGCGCGATCCAGCCTGTTGGGCGAGCGCGCGAACCAGATTGTTGCGGCGCGACTGAGCCACCACAATAGCATGCCGGCAATCAACAGCAGTCCGACCAAGCCACCTTCAAGGACGAGTTCGATATAGTCCGAATGGGAATGGTTGACGAAGACGTTGGTGACCTGTCCGGGTTCTTCGAACAGTTTGAAGGCAGGCACGAAACTTCCCGGGCCGCTCCCCAGGGGAAAGAAGTGGAGCGCCGCGTTCGCCGCGACTTTGTACATCGCCGGTCTGGACAATTGGTTCTGCGCGAACATCGGATCTACGACTGTCGTGGGGCCGAAGATAACGACGGTTGCAAACGCGGCGAGCGACACCACCAGGATTGCAGTACCGATATAGCGCGCTGGCCCGAGCGAGCGGGGGCGGGCGATTGCCCAACTCGCGACGGTGACGGGCAATGCCAGGACATAGGCGGCGTAGGATTGGCAGATGGCGATGCCCATCAGGAACATCGCCACCATCGCAGCGAAGAGCAACTCGCGGCCTTGCCCCTTCGATCCGGCCGATTTCTCTGAACTGGCCAACGAAGCCACGAAGGGAATGGCGCACAGCATCAGAGTCGCCTGATGGTTCGCATTCGCCATGAGGCCGATCGGCAGGTCCTGGTTGCTGGTGGCATAGAAATAGAGCGAGGAGTTGTTGCCGCTGATCAACTGCGCCACGCCGAGCAGCAAGGATGCCACGGCCACAAGCGGAATGAGCCACCTCAAGCCATTGGAATCGGCAGCCGGGCGCGACAAAATTGCGGTCCCGATGGCCAATGGCGGCAGCAGCGACGCCAAATGTGCGATCGTGCCCGCAGGATTCAGCGACAATGGCAGCCACGGAAGCGCGCTACCTCCTGCGATCAGTCTTTGTTGAAGGAGATCGCGGCCAGGCGCCAATGTCCAGATCGATGGCGGCAAGGGCAGTAACTGCAGGGCAGCCCAGGCGATCCAGCACAGCATTATCGCGATGAGTATTTTCGCCGAGCGGGATAGCGGTGTGTTCGCCAGGCGGGACACGCTGTAGCCCAGCACGAGGGTGGCCACGAGTTGCAATGCTGCGTTGGCAAGCGAGCCCCCGCTACTTGAGCCGCCCAGCAGCATGCAGAGCGCCATGAAACCAGGAATCAGCAATTGCCCGGTTATCGTGGCCGGTGTCTTCGGCGCCGAACGGGTAGAGTGGCGGGGGGAGGATCTTGGTTTCATGTCGTCATTTCACCAGTTCGATCGCAACCGAATCGAACAGAGCGCTGGCGGTGCGCGGGAATTCGGTGGGCGAACCGGTAAGTGCCAGCCGCTGGGCGCCGCAATTGGCAGCGGGAATCTGGAACTGCATTGCGTAGCGTTGCCTGTCGCCCTTCAGGCCAGTGATCTTCAGGCTCTGCAACGGTTCGTTGCTGCCCGGGCACGTCACCGTCCAGGCAAGCTGGTTGTTGTCGTCCGAGCCTGATGCGATCGTCGACAAGCGATACTGGCCCGGGGACAGTAGCAGCGTTTGTTCAGCGAGGATCGCTACGTTGCCGCCGAGATAGGAGACGTTCAGCCCTCGCGGCGCGCGGATCTCGCTCGATCCCTCGGTGCCGTCGGTCAATTGCCAGTTGAAGGGCAACGGCCCCGGCATCTTCTCGAAGCGCGGATCGTACACGGGACCCAATTGCTTGAGCGACGATTCCGGCAGGAAATTGATCCACGCCAGATAGGCGCGCTCATATTCTTTGCTCTTCAACAGGGACTGCAGCAACGCCGACTGCTCGAACAGCACTTGTGACTTGGCGGAATCCTGGGGGGTCAGTTGATAGATGACGTCAGGTGATACGCCCTGCTGATTGAGCGCATAGAGAAAGGCGGCGCGCCATGGCGGGTTCGACGCCAGCTTACGGGCAAGGGGGGCATGGCTCGCCGGATCGCGGACGATGCCTGCCATTGCGTTGATCAACCCGCTGGTGCCAGGCGGACCAATTCTCACCAGTCGGTCAAAATGCTCGATCGCGCTGCCGAAATTACGGTTGCGCAGATCCTGGTCCATGATCCAGAGCCTCGCCCGTAACGCGCGCCCGTCACTGCGGACTGCCAACGTCATCAGCGCGCGTGCGCGGACGGTGTCTCCCTTCTTGTCAGCGGCAAGGCCGAGATAGGTCAATGCCACCGGATCGAGCGGGTCTGCTGCGAGCAACCTTTCGGCCCGGCCAGTATCCTTGACCGCGATATTCGTGCCGTTCGCCGGCGCCAGCTCCGCCGTCAGGTCGCGGCGTAGCGCCGCGGTACTTCCCTTGGCGAGCCCGGCAACGCCATTGGGGCGCGCGTCACTCACCGAGAGGCTGACGATATTGGGCACGACCACCGCAAGACCGCCTGCTGCGCTTGCCGCGCCGAGAAGCGCGAACGCAATCGATCTGGCTGTGCTTCCCCCTCTTGCCGCCATCGCGTTTACGACATCAGCTCGATGCGCCGCTGCCGATCCTTCTCGTTCTCGCCCTTGTCGGCGCCGTAGCCGTAGCTGTAGCCATAGCCGTAGCCATAACCATAGCCGTAACCCTCGAATTTCGGGTTGAACTTGGTCAGCACCACACCCATCACCCGCGCGCCGGCAGCGCGCAGATGCTTGATCGAGTTCATCGCCGCCGGCCGACGGATCGCCCCGGATTCGATGATCACAACAGTCCCGTCACATGCAGCGCCGAGCAGCGGTGCGTCTGCCAGGCCCAGGATCGGCGGTCCGTCGACCACGATCAGGTCGAAGCGCTCCCGCACGATCGCGAGCAGGCGGGGCAGGTTGGCGCTCGCCAGCAATTCCGCCGGATTGGGCGGGATCGGGCCGCTTGGGAGCAAGTGAAGGTTCGTGATGTTGGTCGACAGGATCTTGGGCTCGGACAAATTGCCGCCTGCGAGAAGCGCGGACAACCCGGTCGTATCGCCGTCCTTGGCGGTGAAGGAAGGCTTGCGCATGTCGGCGTCGATCAGGAGAACCTTGAGACCGACCTTGGCGAAGCTCTGTGCAAGGCCGAGCGCAGAGCTCGACTTTCCTTCCGACGGCTTGGTGCTGGTCACCAGCAGGACGCGTGGCGTACCTTCCGGCGACGAGAACTGCAGTGACGTCCGCGCGGTGAAATACGCCTCGGATATCTTCGACCGGGAGATCGACAGCTCTTCGATAAGGGTCGTGTCGCGGGTCAGCTTGGGGATCACGCCGAGCACGCTGACCTTCAGCTTCGATTCCACATCCTCCGGCACCTTGATGGTGTCGTCGACATATTCGATCGCAAGGATAACGGCGACGCCGAGCAGGGTACCGATCAGCAGACCCATTATGAGATTGGCAGCAAGCCTCGGGCTGAATGGAGCGCCGGGCGGAATCGCGTGATCGACCACCGAGGCCTGGCTCTCGCCGATGCCGCCGGCGACGCCGATCTGCTTGTACCGCTGGAGCAGAGCGTCATAGAGCGAGCGGTTGGTGTCCACCTCACGCTGCAGGATATTGTACTGGATGCTGCGGTCGCGCAGGTCCAGCACAGAGCCCTTGAGCTCGCTCACCCGGCTCTTGAGCGCATTCTCGCGGGAAAGCGCAGCCTCGTATTCCGAGCGCAAGGCAGTCGAGACGGCGTTCCGTTCGCGGGCAATCTGGTTGTCGAGCACCGCGATCCGTGCCTGCGTATCCTTCATCTGGGGAAAGTCGGGTTTATAGATGCCCAGCTTCTCCTGATATTCTGCAGACAGACGCGTCTTCTCGCCCTGCAGGGCGGTGATCGTCGGGTTCTGGACCGTCTCGGTCGTGGTGCCGTTCGAGCGGGATTCCTTGTATCGGCCCTCAGCCGCCATTCGCGCATCCTGCGCGGCTGACAGCGATCCGTTGAGCGCGGTGAGCGATGACGCGTCAAGCGACGTTCCTGCGCCTGCGCGACCGTCCGGTCCCGGAGGACCTTCGATATTCACGATGCCCTGCTGGCGCGCATACGCAACGAGCTGCCGCTCGGACTGGTCGAGCGCCAGCTTGACGGCGGTGATGCGCTGCTGGAGGAAATTGCGGGCATAGGCGGTCGCGTCGTACCGACGCTCCAGGCCGCTCGAGATGAAGCTGTCGGCGAACGCATTCGAGATGCGGGCAGCCTCGTTGCGATCGGGACTGACGAAATTCACGCTCATCAGTCGGCTGGTGCCGACGGGCGCAACGCTCAGACCACCGCGCAGCCGCGAAACGGCGATGTTTTCCCGCGCCTCACGCGGCAGCGACTGCGGCGCATAGGCTGGATTGGACGCGAGGTTCAGGCGCTGAGCCACGCGTACCGCGAGGTCGCGGCTCTGCATCAGTCCGAACTGAGTTGCCATCGAGGCCGGATCGTTGAGAACGACCGGCTCGATGGAAGACTCCTTCATGATCTGCGTTTCCTGCCGCTTGATCTCGATCGTCGATGTCGCTCGGTACAGCGGCGTCGCAAGGAGAGTCAGCGCAGTGGCACCAGCCAGGCCCGCCACGACGAAGGCGACGAACAGCCACCGCCACTTCAGCAGGATACGCATGACGGACCGAAGGTTCAGTTCGAACTCGGGCGTATCGGTGGGGGGAGGGAGGGCCACCGACGTCGAAAGCGCCCCGCCGGTCTGCGTGGATGGAAGCGAGGTCGGACCACTTCCACGAAAGGCTTGGATCGTATCGGTCATGAGGGGAAGCAATCCATCTTGTCGGTTTCAGCTCGCCGTCTCAGAAAGGCCGGAACAAGGCGAGCAATGGAATTGTCTGCATAACGTTCTTGAACGCGCTCTTCGAGGCAGACCCGTCGACCACGACGATGTCGTCACCGAAGACGGGGGCATCAGCCATCTCGCCACGGCGGATCGACTTCAGGTCGAACGCGGCCGCCTGGCGCTGCCCGTTGATCTGGCGGAAGATGACCACGCGGCGGGGATTGGCATCGTCGGTCGTGCCCTTCGCCATCGCGACGGCCTGCAGCAGGGTCGTCGGGCCGGCGATCGGATAGATGCCCGGTGCCCCGACCGATCCGTCGACAGTGATCCTCGCGCTGGAGGCTGATTTGACGACGACCTGGACCTCGGGGTTGTTGATATATTTCTCGCCGAGCTTGCGCTTGATCTCGGCAGCGAGCTCAGCGGAAGTCTTTCCGACCGCACTGATCTCACCGATCAGCGGCATCGTGATCTTCCCGGTCGCATCCACCGGCAGCTCACCGGAGAGATCGGGGACACGGTATACGATGATCGATAGCTGATCGAGTGCGCCAATCCTGTATTCCACATCGGGTGCCGCCGCCACGGGCGCGTCCGGCCGGCCGAAATTCTTGACCTCATAGGGAATGGAGCCGCCACGTCCCGTCGAGCAACCTGCCAGGATAACGGGGACGAGCAGAGCCACGACCATCGTGCGCAGACGATGCAAGATTGTCATTTCGAATATCCTACGCGTGGCGAATCGCGACGAATAATCGCCGCCGGTCTATGTGGTTACAGGCTCCGGGACCTTTAACCGCGCGGTCTCGTGCGTCAACCCTGCTGCAGGGCAATGTGGTTGCGGAGAGGTCTTGTTCGGAGGGGATCCTGCATGACTGAAATCAGACTATTGTCGGGCCCGTCCGTAACGTGTCGCTATTGTCCAAAAACCAGCGATAGGTATCGGCGATTCCCTGTTGCAAGGGACGATGCGCGTTCCAGCCCAGGCCGTTCAGCTTGCCAGTATCGACCAGCTTGCGCATCGTACCGTCCGGTTTGGACGCGTCGAACACCGTATCGCCGCGGAAGCCGACGATATCCCCGACCATCCGGGCAAGGTCGCCGATGCTGATCTCTTCGCCTGAGCCGACGTTGACGATCTCCTCACCTGAATAATGCTTGGCGAGGAAGACCAGCGCGTCAGCGAGATCGTCGACATGCAGGAATTCGCGAAGCGGGGCACCGCTGCCCCAGACCGGGAGTGTCGTCGCATTCGCAAGCCTGGCCTCGTGCGCCTTGCGGATCAGCGCAGGCAGCACATGACTTCCCTGCAGGTCGAAATTGTCGAACGGACCATAGAGGTTGGTCGGCTGGGCTGAGATATAGTCGCAGCCATATTGTCGGCGATAAGATTGAGCGAGCATGATTCCCGCGATCTTGGCGATCGCATACCATTGGTTGGTCGGCTCCAGCGAGCCCGTGAGCAACGCGTCCTCGCGCATCGGCTGCTCGGCATGCTTGGGATAGATGCACGATGACCCCAGGAACAGCAGCTTCGCCGCGCCGGTGCGACGCGCGCCTTCGATCACGTTCGCTTCGATCATCATGTTGTCGTAGAGGAACTCTGCTGGGAGCCTGTCGTTCGCCGAGATCCCGCCGACCTTGGCGGCGGCGAGGAAGATCAGGTCGGCCGGGTTCGCCGCCATCCACGCGAAGGTTGCCGCCTGATCGCGCAGGTCGATCCGTGCCGTCGCGGTCACGATCTCGCACTGTTCGGACGCCAGTCGGCGGACGATCGCGCGACCGACCATGCCGCGCTCGCCCGCCACCCAGACGCGTCGGCCGGCCAGGGAAAACAATTCGCTCATCGTCGTGCCGTCGATCCCTGTTCGCGTTGAAGGCGACGCGCGCCTTACAGTAATTTCTCGTATTCGCTGATAATTTGCGCCCGCGGATAAGCCTTCGCATAGTCGCTCGCAATATCGCGCGCGCGCCAGTCGCCGGCGCGCCATTCAGCGAGAAAGTCCCGGACGATCTCCGCTGCAGTCGACGCATCGTCGAGCGGGATGATCCTGCCCAGCCGGCCCTTGCCGAGAATTTCGGGGATTGCGCCGACACCGGTCGCGATGAAGGGCCGCCCACGGCTCAACACCTCCAGGGCGACGAGGCACTGGCCCTCCGATATCGACGGGTTGATGAAGGCGTCGCAACTGTCGATTGCGGCCGCAACCCCTTCGCGCGGGACCACGCCGTGGAAGCTGACGGGAAGGTTCCTGTCATTCGCCATGCTCCGCAGGCCGGCTTCGTTGCTGCCTCCGCCGAACATATGGAGTTCGATATCGCTCGCCCGCAATTTCTCTACAATATCGAGCAGATAGAACAGGTTCTTCTGCGCGACGAACCGGCCGAGGAAGCCGAGGCGAAACGGGCGCTCGCGTGATGGTTCGGCCGGTTCGACGGCGGCGGGCGGTGGAATATAAGGAACGAGGTGGATCGGCCCGGTAAAGTTCATCTCGCGCAGATCGTCCGCGAATTCCTGGCTCTGGACGAGAATTCGGTCCAATCCCTGGCGTATCCAGGTCGGCATACCCTCGGGCCACATCTCGCGCGGTCGATAGGGGGTGACGTAGATCGTTTCGGTCGGGGTTGGGTGCCTGGCCCGAGCCCTTTCGATGATGCGCTTGAAAAGTGGTTCGGGCGGGATCTTCGCGAAGACGATGCGGTCTGCCTTCGCCAGGTGCCGGCGGTGTCGCGCGTACAACAACATGTCAGGGAGGCCGAAGCGGCACCCAGCACGCAGACTGGTCCTCAATACCTTGGTTCCGACCCGTTCGATGTCGCGGAACTCAGGGAGATCAAGCGCCCAAACCAGCATCGATCGTTCGTCGCGACCGGCGGGCAGGTTGGTCAGCAGGTCGAACAGGAACGCTTCGATCCCGCCAACGGCCTCGAAGCCGCCGACATGGAAAACGACACGTTCCGGCTGCCTTGCGGTGTCTGTACTGTCAGCCATTGGCCGGAGCAGCGTCCCGCTTGCGAAAGACTGATATCATCGATTTCGCTAGGACGGGTACACGCCCGACCCGATAGAAACCGATCTCGTCGAACCCGGCGGTGTCGAACAGTGTGGCGATCGTGCTGCGGCTCCAGAACTTGATATGGCCCCCTTCCCACAAAGCGGTGAAATGGGATTCCATCTTGCCGCTCGCCGCGAGCGCGAGGTTCTTCAGATAGCTGTGATAGGGGGTGCTGATGATCGCGATCCCGCCCGGTTCAAGCAACTGGCCGATGACCCTGGCATAGCGCCGCGGCGAATAGACATGCTCGGCGACCTCGAGACTCAACAGCGTATCGAAGGTGCCGAATCGCGCGCGCAGATCTTCTTCGGATGAGCCGAGCTCCAGTCGGCACTCAGGATATTGGCGCTGGGCGATCTCCATCCCGCTAATCGAGGGGTCCACCCCCGCAACCTTGTAGCCGCGCTTCGCCAGCATCGCCGCGGTCGTGCCGTTGCCGCATCCCAGCTCGAAGATCGGTCCGACAGGCCGTTCCGCGAGTATCTTCAGCAACGTCGGGAACAGGTAGGAATGCGTATGGGCGGATTCGCTGTCCTCATATGCGTAATTCTGCAGTGGCGTTGACATGTTCATTCCATTCGCCGCGCGTTGCACATCATGATCGGACTGTCCCGACAAGCGAAACGATCAACCCTTGATCGCATAAAGCGAGCTTGGTCGCTCCTCGTCGGGGCGACGGCTTTCCGCCTCGCGCGCAACGACCTTCAGATCCTCGCGCACCATTTCGGAGACAAGCTCGGCGAGGGTGGTCGTGGCCTCCCAGCCGAGTACCCTCTTGGCCTTGGCGGGATCGCCGATCAGCAGATCGACCTCGGTCGGACGGAAATAACGAGGGTCCACCTTGACCAGCGTCTTGCCCGTCCTGGTGCAACGACCGACTTCGTCGACACCCGTGCCGCTCCAGTCGACGCTGATCCCGACTTCGGCGAAGCTCAGTTCCACGAAGGAGCGGACGGTTTGCGTCTGACCGGTCGCCAGCACGAAATCGTCGCCCTTGTCCTGCTGGACGATGCGCCACATGCCTTCGACATAGTCGCGAGCGTGACCCCAGTCGCGCTTGGCATCGATATTGCCCAGCCACAGCATGTCCTGCAGCCCTAGATGGATGGCAGCGACGGCGCGAGTGATCTTGCGGGTGACGAAGGTTTCACCGCGCAACGGGCTCTCGTGGTTGAACAGGATGCCATTCGAGGCGTGCATGCCATAGGCCTCGCGATAGTTCACCGTGATCCAATAGGCGTAGAGCTTCGCTGCAGCATAGGGAGAGCGCGGATAGAAGGGCGTGGTCTCGGACTGCGGCACTTCCTGGACGAGGCCGTACAGTTCTGAGGTCGATGCCTGATAGAAGCGCGTGGTCTCGTGCAGGCCGAGCAGGCGGAGCGCCTCGAGCAGGCGGAGCGTGCCGATCGCATCGGCGTTGGCGGTATATTCGGCGGTGTCGAAGCTGACCTGGACATGGCTCTGTGCCGCGAGATTATATATCTCGTCCGGCTTCACTTCCTGCACGATCCGGATCAGGTTCGTCGAATCGGTCATGTCACCATAATGCAGGTGGAGACGCGCCCCCTTTTCGTGCGGATCCTGATAGATATGGTCGATACGCCCGGTGTTGAACGAGGATGAGCGACGCTTGACGCCGTGCACGTCATAGCCCTTGGACAGCAGCAGTTCGGCCAGATACGCGCCGTCTTGTCCAGTGACGCCGGTTATCAGGGCGGTCTTGGTCATGTGATAAAGCTCCAGGGTTGGTGCGACCGCAGTCGTGCCACTTCAGTCCGCCTTACCAACTTGGGGGATCGGGTCCAGTTCTAGTGTCCGAAGAGCCCCTTTTTCCGGCCCGGCCACGGATGATGGCGGCTTCCTGAACCTCACGCGCTTCGACCAGGCCAGCGCAGGCCCTTCGACAAAGCGGTAGATGAAGGTTGCCGCTGCGGTGGAGACGGCAGCGCCGATCACGAACATCACGATCCAGGGCGGGTCCAATTGGTGGAGCACTGGCAGAACCGTGACAATCACCAGCAAATGGACGAGGTAGAGCGAGTAGGAAATCTTGCCGAAGAAATCGAGCACGGGATTGTAGAAGTTCGCATACATCACGACCAGGATCGTGATCAGCGCAACGATCGAGATGTCCAGGGGCGCCTTGAAGAAGAGGGCGACGACCGAAATCGCGATTGCGGCGGCAAATGTCGGCAATTTAACCAGTTTTTCCCAGTAGAGGAACGTGGCCATGCCAACCATGAACGACGGTAGATAGGCGAAGATGATCTCGCGCTGGCCAAGCGGCAGCCGTTCGGCTGGGAAATAGCCCGGGATATAGAGCCACATGCAAAGCGCGCAGGCGAGGGCAATGGGTAGCGGATATTTCTGCAGGACCGGAAAGATCAGGCCAATCGTGATGTAGAACTGGAATTCGGTGCACAGCGTCCAGAACACGCTCAACAGCCATTCTTTGTGCAGCAACGGCGCGATATAGGCGAAGTGCCCAAGGACTTGTATTATATCAATGTGATATGGAGTATTTTTGAGGAGGCCGAGCAGGACGTTGAGCGCCAGCGTCAGGCCGACCACGACGAAGAACGGCGGATCCACCCGTACGAAACGCCGGGCGATGAACATCGGGAAGTCCTGGATCCGGTATTTCGATTTCTGCAGCGAATAGGGCAGCACGAAGCCCGAGATGAAGAAGAAGATCGTGACGCCGTAATTGCCGAGGATGCCGAACGCAGCGACGGCGGCTGGCGCGCCGACATAGGGCGTTGCCACGAGGTGATCGAACAACACGGTAAGCGAGGCAATGCCACGAAGATTGTGGATCGATTCGATGCGATTGCTGGAGCGTTGCGGCTTCACGGCAGCGCTCGCTCCGATAGCCGGAGTGGTCGGTTCACTCATCAAATCCCCCCACGCCGTACCGCCATAGTCCTGGCGCGGCGGTGTCTCGGCTAAGGGATCACGATAACCGAGTCCAGTATCAGCCGGCGAGGCGCAGCGACTCGGGGCGGAACTGGGCGCGCGGCTGGTCGGGCCAGATGCCGCGCGTATCGTAGACGATCTTGTCGGCGCGCTCGTCGAGCGGGACAGATTTGAACATGTCGTGATCGACCAGCACGATCATGATCGGGCAGATCTCGATTGCGGTATCGAGGTCTGTCAGATGTGCACCGGTGTCGTCGAAGGCCGCCGGCAAGGTCGCTGCATAGGGTTCCACGACATGCAGCCGGTCGCCGAAGCGGGCAGCAAGGGCGGCTGCCACCTTCAGTGCAGGGCTCTCGCGGAAATCATCGATATTCGCCTTGAAGGCGAGGCCGAGGCACGCGACCGGCAGGCCGGGATGGTCGGCGACCATCGCCTCTGCGCGCGCGATCACATAGTCGACCTTGGCATCGTTCACTTCGCGCGCGGTGCGGATCAGCGGCGTGTTGGCGCGATCGGCGTGGACCAGGAACCAGGGGTCGACCGCGATGCAATGTCCGCCGACGCCAGGTCCGGGCGACAGGATATTGACGCGCGGATGGCGGTTGGCGAGGCGGATCACCTCCCAGACATCGACGTCCATCGTATCGGCGACTCGGCTCAACTCGTTGGCGAAGGCGATGTTGACGTCGCGAAAGGCATTCTCGGTGAGCTTGGTCATTTCCGCCGCGCGCGATGTGGTGGTGACGCAGGCGCCACGGACGAAGCGGCGATAAAAGGCCAGGGCCCTGCGCGCGCACCGCGGCGTGATGCCGCCGATGACACGGTCATTGTCGATCAACTCGACCAGGATCCGGCCGGGCAACACGCGTTCCGGGCAATAGGCGATGGCGATGTCAGCGCTCTCGCCTGTTTTGCCGGGTACTTTGAGGTCGGGGCGAAGCTGGGCGAGAAGGTCGCGGACCTTTTCGGTCGTGCCGACGGGGGAGGTCGATTCGAGGATGACCGCGTCACCGGGCTTCAGCACCGAAGCCACGGTCGTCGCGGCCTTCAGGACATAGCCGATATTGGGCGCGTGATCCTCCGCAAAAGGCGTCGGTACGGCGATGACGAAGATATCGGCCGGCTCGACCGTGGTGGAGGCGCGCAGATTGCCGCGGGCGACGACGCCGGAGACGAGGCCGTCGAGATCGACTTCCTCGATATGCACCTTGCCCGAGTTGACCGTGTCGACGACCGATTGAGTCACGTCGACGCCAAGCACCTTTGCGCCGGTCCGGGCGATCACCGCTGCCGTGGGCAGGCCGATATAGCCGAGACCAAGCACGACGACCTTGAGTTCATTGTCCGAAACCATCGACGCTATGTCCCTGCCAACCCTTTGCGAGAATCCACCGCTTGCGGGTGAAACATCGCTGACTGGTGTTGCTTGTCGCCGAGGCAGGTGAAGATTTCGGAAATGGCGGCAAAGACGAGTACGAAAAGGCTATCGCTGTGAATTGCGTACCCGTCGTTCCGGTGCGCCGTCCTCACCGAAGAGCGTCAATTTGCGGGGGCGGTGATCTTCCGGCCTGGATGGCCGCCATGCGCCATTCTTGGGGTCCCGGAACAATTCGCGCGAGCAGGTCTTGCATCGAGCGAAGACATTGCCTTCGAAAACGCGCTTGGACCCGGATGCCGTTCGATGACCGAACACTAGGCACCATAAGCCGAATACCCGCATGCGCCCCTGTTCCTCCCGCTATCAACAAGACCTGATCCGATCGGGTTCTGCCCCGCATCGAACCGCATCCTCTTGAAGGAAAAACGACCTCCCGTCCACGAAGTTACAGGGCTTTCCATTCCCGGCCGCGACTATCCTTGGCTGACCAAACCCAGGCTCTTCCCGACGATGCCGGCGATCCGGGCGCTGCTATGGCCGTCACCGAACGGATTGTGTGCGCGCGCCATCGCAGAATAGGCGGAGGGCTCGTCAAGCAGCGTCGATACTTCGACGACGATTCGATCAGCATCGGTGCCGATCAGCTTCGCGGTGCCGGCAACGACACCTTCGGGGCGCTCCGTCGTCTCGCGCATGACGAGCACTGGCTTGCCCAGCGCCGGGGCCTCCTCCTGCACGCCGCCCGAATCGGTCAGCGCGATCTCGCACATCCCCAGCGCACGGACGAAATGCGGATAGTCGAGCGGGTCGATGCGGGCGATGTTGGGTCGGTCGCCCAGCATCTCGTCCATCACCGACACGACATTGGGGTTGGGATGGACGGGAAAGAGGATCGCGGTATCCGGCCGATCGGCGATCCGGCCGAGCGCCCGCGCGATACTGGCCATGCCGTCGCCGAAATTCTCGCGGCGGTGGGTGGTGACGAGCACGATCCTCTTGCCCGCGAAGCGTCCGGCGATGTCGTCCAGACCAGCGGCGAGCGACGGGTCCTCCGCCAGGCGCGTGCGCGTCGCGTGGAGCGCGTCGATCACGGTGTTGCCCGTCACATGGATCGTCGCCGGATCGATGTTCTCCCGCCTCAGCGCTTCGGCGGCGGTTTCGGTCGGGGCGAAATGCTGGTCGGCGATCGGCGCGACGATACGGCGGTTCACCTCCTCGGGCCAGGGCTGCCAGATATCGCCTGAGCGCAGGCCGGCCTCGACATGCGAGACCGGGGTCTTGCGATAATAGGCGGTGAGCGCGCCGACCATCGCGGTGGCGGTGTCGCCCTGCACGATGACCCGGTCGGGCTTCTCGGCGTCCATCACTTCGCCAAGGCCGGTGAGCAGGCGCGCGGTGAGACGGTCGAGCGACTGGCCCGGTTCCATCAGGTCGAGATCGATATCGGGGGAAAGCCCGGCGATGCTCAAGACCTGGTCGAGCAGGCCCCGATGCTGGGCGGTGACACAGGTGCGGACGGTCAGACCCGGCACCTGCTTCAGTGCGGCGACGACCGGGAACAGTTTGATCGCTTCGGGACGGGTGCCGAAGACGACGAGGACCTTGGGGGAGGGAGCGGACATGCGCTCGCCGTAGCCGGATTGGCTTAAGACCAGGCTAACCGCAAGCGGCACAGCCGGGGTCCTTGGGCAGGGCGATGGTGCGGAAGCGGAAGGCCAGCGCGTCGACCAGCAGAAGCTTGCCGGCGCTGTCCCCGCCGAAGCCGACCACGCAACGCATCGCCTCGAGCGCGGCCAGGCTGCCCAGCACCCCGGTCATCGCGCCCATCACGCCGGCCTCGGCGCAACTGACCTCCGGCCGGTCAGGATCGGCGCCGACGAAGCAGCGATAGCAGGGCTTGTCAGCCTCCCAGCCGCGAAACACGCCGAGCTGGCCCTCGAACTGGCCGACGGCGGCGGAGACGAGCGGGATGCGCAAGGCAAGCGCCCCATCGGCGACTGCGAGCCGGGTGGCGAAATTGTCGGTTCCGTCGAGGACGACGTCAGCACCGGCGATCAGGTCGCGGGCATTGCCGGCATCGATTCGCGCCCGCCGCGCCTCGATCGTCACCCCGGGGTTGAGCCGGGCGACCGCCCGATGCGCCGCATCGACCTTGGCCGCGCCGATATCGTCGCCGCCGAACAAGGTCTGGCGCTGGAGGTTGGAAAGCTCGACGATGTCGTCGTCGATCACGATCAGGCGCCCGATCCCCGCCGCGGCGAGATACTGGATGGCGGGCGATCCGATGCCGCCGGCACCGATGACCGCAACCGTTGCCGCACGAAGCCTGTGCTGGCCGGTGCCGCCGACCTCCTTCAGGACGATGTGGCGCGCATAGCGCTCCAGATCAGCGTCGGTCAGGCTCATTCGTGCCAGTCGTAGACGATCGTCACGCGGTACCAGAGGTCGGCGGCACCGGCATGCGGTTGCAGGTTCCCGCGGGCGAAGCTGACGACCAGCCCGGCGCTGTACTGCTCGACCGTAGGGCAATCGATCGCGCGCGGCACTGTCCGCCGAATCGCCCCGTCGGCAGCGACCAGGGCGGCCACATCGACCTTGACGACATAATGACCGTCAGCCGGCTTGGGCGGCGTGCAGCGTCCTGCCGTGATCTCGTCAGCCACGAAACGGGTGAGCGGCGCCGTCATCTGGGGTGACGTGACATAGGGCAGCGGCGCCAGGGTCGACCAGTCGGTCGGCACCGTCGGCGCGGTGGCTTGCAGGAGCAGGAAAAGCAGCATCAGCGCCCAGTCGAGCCGAATCCGCCGGCTCCCCTCACAGTATCGTCCAACGTATCTACTTCGTCCAGCACGGCGCGTTGGACCGGGGCCGGAACGAGTTGAGCAATCCGGTCACCGCGCGCGATGACGAAATCCTCGCTGCCCAGATTGGCGAGGATCACCTTCACTTCGCCGCGATAGTCGCTATCGATCGTGCCCGGCGTGTTGAGGCAGGTGACGCCGTGCTTGAGCGCGAGGCCGGACCGTGGCCGGACCTGCACCTCATAGCCGGCCGGAATCGCCATCGCGAAGCCGGTCGCGATCGCGGCGCGGGCGCCGGGGGCGAGCGTGGCCTCTTCAGCCGACACGACGTCCATGCCGGCGGCGCCTGCCGAGGCATAGGCGGGCGGCGGGAGACCTTCGCCATGCGGGAGGCGCTTCAGGGCGATGGAGATCGGGTCGGTCATAATCCCTCAATAGCGTTCGCCCCGAACTTGTCTAAGGGCCTCTTGTCTCGGCGGCCGCGGAAAAGAGCAGCGCCTTCACGAACTCAGCCTGAACGAGTGGCAAGCGCGTCGGCGATCCTTGCGGCCAATCGTTCCGCGACCTGTTCCTTCGGCAGCCGCTCCCAGCTTTCCACGCCATCGGCCGTCACGATATGCACGGCATTGGCGGCCCCACCCATCACATCGCCCGACACGTCGTTCGCGACGATCCAGTCGACGCCCTTGCGCTCGCGCTTGGCGGTGGCGTGCTCGATCACCTTCTCGGTTTCGGCGGCGAAGCCGATCAGCAACCCCGGGCGGTGCGGGCTCTTCGCGAGGAGAGCGAGGATGTCGGGATTCTCGACGAGATGCAGGACGGGCGGGTTCACACCCTTCTTGATCTTCTGCCCGGCGGTGTCGACCCGCCAGTCGGCAACGGCGGCGACCATCACCGCGGCATCGGCCGGAAGCGCTCGCGCGACCGCATTGGCCATGTCCATGGCAGTCTCGACGTCGACGCGGTCGACGCCCGGCGGCGTGGCGAGCGTCACCGGCCCGGCCACGAGCGTCACCCGCGCGCCGAGCGCCGCCAGCGCGCCGGCGATCGCGAAGCCCTGCCGGCCCGACGAGCGATTGGCGAGATAGCGCACCGGATCGATCGGCTCACGAGTTGGCCCGGCGGTGACCAGGATATGCCTGCCTGACAGCGTCATGGGTCAGGCCGGCAGAGCGCGCTGGATCGCGGCGAGGATCGCCTCGGGCTCGGGCAGTCGGCCCGGGCCGTACTCGCCACACGCCATCGGGCCCTCGTCGGGCTCAAGCACGGTGATGCCGTCTCCCCGCAGCGTGGCGACGTTGCGACGGGTGGCGGCATGCCCCCACATCCGCACGTTCATCGCCGGTGCGGCGAGCACTGGCTTGTCGGTCGCGAGCAGCAGGGTCGTCGCCAGATCATCGGCGATGCCGGCCGCCATCTTCGCCATGAGATCAGCGGTGGCAGGCGCGATCACGACGAGATCGGCCTCGCGGCTGAGCTGGATATGACCCATCTCGGCTTCGTCCTTGAGATCCCAGAGGGTCGTATAGACCTGGTTCTCCGACAGGGCGGCGAGGGTCATGGGCGTGACGAAATGCTGCCCCCCGGCGGTGAGCACGCACTTCACCTCGATACCGGCCTTGCGACACAGCCGGATCAGTTCGCAGGCCTTGTAGGCGGCAATGCCGCCGCCGACGATCAGGAGGATCTTCATCGCGCCATTTCCTATCTGACCATTCGAGTCACGATGATCCGCCGCCGGTCGATCGCCGCAGTGGCCAGGTCGCGCAGGGCATCCGGGACAAAGGCGAGGCCGACCAGGATCGTGGGCGCGATCATCAATCCCCAATAGAAGGTGTCGGGGCGCCCGAACAGGCTCAGCAGCACGGCATAGGCGGCGAAGGTCGCCAGCGCCCTGAGCGCCAGCTCGTCATTCCACCCGGCCCAGCCGAATAGTGCGAGGGCGACCAGCAGGGCCGCCAGCCACATCGGGGCGAGGTTCAGCGCGGTCGACAGCGACATCGTCTTCACGAAGAAGCCGAAGCCAAGCATGCCCGCCCAGCCAGGCGAAGCGGGGTCGATCGAGCGGACGACGAGGCTGACGGCATGAGCGTGGAAAAGGACGACCACCGCCAGGGCCAGGATCGCGAGACCCCAGCCGATCGCCTCGCGACGGCGACCCTCGACAAGCGCGAGGACGGCCATGATTCCGACAAAGAGCGCGGCTGTCTCGCGGACCAGCATGGCGATCAGGCCGAATGCC
This sequence comes from Pseudomonadota bacterium, assembly GCA_040388155.1. Classification (GTDB taxonomy): domain Bacteria; phylum Pseudomonadota; class Alphaproteobacteria; order Sphingomonadales; family Sphingomonadaceae; genus Sphingomonas. The sequence goes on along the minus strand of JAZKCJ010000007.1, from coordinate 88,789 downwards.
ACCGCCTCGACCCAGCGCTCGCGGCGGCGCAGGGCGAGCGACAGGGCGATCAGCAATCCTGCCCAAACCTCATGGAAACTCGCCAGCGCTGGCTGGACAAACGCCATCATCCCTCCGCCAAGCAGCACCATCGCGATCGCCAATGGCGGGGCGCGCGCATAGGCCGGGCGCAGCCGGATGAACCATGCGAGCATCACGGCGACGGCCAGCATATAAAGCAGCAGGATCGTGGCGCCCGGCGGCATCGCCGCCTGGACGGTCGCCAGCGTCGGCAGGCGGAAGGTCACGAATGGCCTCAGCGGATAATTGCCGGTGCGCAGCGCCTGCGCCGTCACCGCATAATAATCGCCGCCGCCGCGCACACCGGCGACGATGGTTTCGTACAGCACGACATCCGCTTCGTCGTCGGCACGCTGCGCAGGATCGTGGCTGACGGGTGGCGGCCCGGGGCTCACCAGCGCAGACAGGCTCGCAACAAGAAGAATGGCGAAGAGCGCAAGCACGATCCGCGCGGTGGGGCGTTTCAGCGCCGCGAAACGAGTCGGGGCAGTGAGCCAGAGCGGTGGTTGCGGGCGCGCCAAGATCTATGCCCGAGCAGCGGTGTATTGGGAGGGCCAGGGCCGATTCGATCGAGACGCCGCAGCCGATTTTCCGCTGTTATCCACCCTTGGCGGCGGCGTTTTTTTTCTTCCGCTGTTATGTTGGATTTTGGTTTCGTTTTTTCGAAGCCAGATCAATGCCTTGTCGGGCGTTACCGCTGTTATGTGGAACAGCGGAAAAACAGCGGAAAAACCGGCACTATTTTCATGATTTCGAGGGGGGCAGAGGCGGGGCATCGTCCAACATCCACGGCGAAGGGAAAGGGAAACTCGGAACCGGCGGGGTATCCCGCTGACGCCACGCTGCGACAAGATCGCCCATCGTTGAATCACGGGCATCGGCAGCGCGGCGGACAGGCCCACCCTAGCGCACCAGCAGCGTTGCCGCGACGGCTGCCAAGGCGCTTGCCACCGCGACCGCGACATAGCGCCAGCCGCCGCCGATGCGGACAACCTCGATCTCCTTGAGCGGCGGGGCGGGGGGCGCGCCACCGGGTGACGGATAGCGTAGCTCGATGTTGCGGATCAGGTCGGGCAGGCGCGCCAACGTCCGGAGGTCGGTGATGATCCGGTCGGCCACCGCCGCCTCGGGGCCCAGTTCGGTCCTGATCCATTCACGCACGAACGGCGCGGCCGAGTCCCACAGGTTGATGTCGGGATCGAGGCTGGTCGCCACGCCCTCGACCATCACCATGGTCTTCTGCAGCAGCAGCAGGTGGGGCTGGGTCTGCATGTCGAAATCGCGGGTGATGTTGAACAGCCCGTCGAGCATCATGCCGATCGACATGTCCTTGACCGCCAGCCCGCGCATCGGCTCGCCCACCGCGCGCAGCGCGGTCGCGAACTCGGCGACATTGTGGTGCGGCGGGACATAGCCGGCCTCGAAATGAATCTCCGCGACGCGTTTGTAATTGCCGGTGATCAGCCCGTAGAGAATCTCCGCCAGCCATACCCGGGCGCGGCGGTCGATCCGCCCCATGATGCCGAAATCGATCGCGGCGATCCGCCCGTCGGGCAGCGCGAACAGATTGCCCTGATGCATGTCGGCATGGAAGAAACCTTCCGCGATCGCCTGACGCAGGAACGCATGGACCAGCGTGTTGGCCAGCCTGGGCAGATCATATCCCGCCTCGACCAGCGCCGCACGGTTCGAAATCTTGATGCCGTCGACCCAGGCGATGGTCAGCGCCTTGGTGGTCGTTCGCTGCCAGTCGATTGCCGGCACGACGAAATCGGGCTGGGCCTCCATCGCCTCGGCAAGCTCCGACGCGGATGCGGCCTCGCGACGCAGGTCGAGCTCGCGCGCTGTCCAGCGCTTGAAGGTCTCGATCACCAGGCGCGGGCGCAGGCGCGACAGCTCGCCGCCAAGTCCCTCGATCTGCGCGGCGGCCCATTGATAGGTGTCGATCGCCCGGGCGAACTCCTCCTCGACACCGGGGCGAAGCACCTTGACCGCGACGTGCCGGCCGTCGGTGGTAATCGCACTGTGCACCTGCGCGATCGACGCGGCGCCGATCGGCACAGGATCGATCGAGGAGAACAGCTCCTCGGGAGGCCGTCCGAACGCGCGGGTCATCGCAGCGTGGATCGTTTCGTAGGGGAGGGGAGGCAGCGAATCCTGCAGGCGCAGCAAATCCTTCGCCGCTGCTTCGCCGACGATGTCGGGGCGAGTGGCCAGCGTCTGGCCGAGCTTGATCGCGGCGGGACCGATCGCCTGCAATGCATCGGCATAGGCCGGCGTCTCGGGCACGCGCGCGCCGATACGGGCAACGCGGACGAGGCGGCGGATCCGGGTGGGCGTGTTCGGATCGCGCTCGATCCCGCGCAGCGCGCCGTGGCGCGCGAGGATTCGACCCCATTTCAGGAGCCGCCAGAGATGCACGGCGGGGGCGGTCATTGCCTGCTTTCCCGGCGAGGGCCGGAGGCCGATTGGGATGGCCGGGGTAACGACGCGCGGCACTCAGGCAAGGGTCGCTGCAGTACCGGGCCCCGGCCTTTGCCGGGGAAGAAGGAGGGCATCAAATCTTCCAGCCGCTATGGATCGCGACCAGGCCGCCGAGCATCGGCTCGACGTTGGTCCTGACGAACCCGGCCTCGCCGATCATCCGCTCGAAGGTCGGCATGTCGGGAAAGCGGCGGATCGATTCGATGAGATAGCGATAGCTCTCGCCATCCTGCGCGAGCAACTGGCCGACCCTGGGCACGACCTTGTGCGAATAGCTGTCGTAGATGTCGGCGAAGCCCGGCCAGAGCGTGGTCGAGAATTCCAGGCAGAAGAAGCGTCCGCCGCGCCTGAGCACGCGGTGCGCCTCGCGCAGGGCCTTGGGGATGTCGGTCACGTTCCGGATGCCGAAAGCGATGGTGTAGGCGTCGAAGAAGCGATCGGGAAAGGCGAGCGTCTCCGCATTGGCCTCAGTCCAGACCAGTCCATCGATGCCGCGTTTCTGGGCGCGTTCCATGCCGACTTCGAGCATCTGGGGGTTGATGTCGGCGACCGTCACCGAGGCGCCCGATTTCGCCAGCCGGAAGGCGATGTCGCCGGTGCCGCCTGCCATGTCGAGGACCTGTTCGCCCTCGCGCGGCTTCACCCGGCGGACGAAGCGATCCTTCCACAGCCGGTGCATGCCGCCCGACATCGCGTCGTTCATGATGTCGTAGCGCGACGCCACGCTCGAGAAGACGCCGCCGACCCGGCGCGTCTTCTCCTCGGGGGCCACGTCTTCATAGCCGAAGGATACGGTGTCGTTCATGGCGTGGCTCTAGCTAACGCTTGTGGGCGGGGCAAACGCAACCTAGCGCTATGCCTGTCATGCCAGAGCTTCCCGAAGTCGAAACCACCGTCAACGGGCTTCGCCCGGTACTGCAGGACCAGCGGATCACGCTCGTCCAGGCGCGCCGGCCCGACCTGCGCCGGCCTTTCCCCGCCGATCTCGGCCAGCGACTCACCGGTGCCGTGGTGACCGGGCTCGGGCGACGCGCCAAATACGGGCTGATCGATACCGATCGCGGCGACACGGTGATCTTCCATCTCGGGATGTCGGGCCGCTGGCGAGTCGATCCGAGCGAGGTGCTGCCGCACGATCATCTTATCGTGGAAACCGCGGCGCATCGTCTCGCGCTCAACGATCCGAGGCGTTTCGGCTCGCTTGACCTCGTCCCGACCGAGTCGCTTGCAAGTTATCCGCCCTTTCTGGCCATGGGGCCGGAGCCGCTCGGGCCGGATTTCACCGCACGCCATCTGCTCAAGGCGCTCGACGGCCGGATCGCGTCGATCAAGCTGATGCTGCTCGACCAGCGAATCGTCGCCGGGCTGGGCAATATCTATGTGTGCGAGGCGCTGCATCTGGCGGGCATCGCGCCGATGCGCGCGGCAGGGCAGATATCGCTTGCCCGCCTCGAGCGACTGGTCGGCGCTATCCATAGCGTCCTCGAAGCGGCGATCGAGGCGGGCGGTTCGTCACTGCGCGACTATGCGCGTCCCGATGGCGAGCTCGGCTATTTTTCCAAGCAATGGCGCGTCTATGGCCGCGAGGGCGAGCGGTGCGACTGCGGCGGCAAGGTCGAGCGCTATACCGAAGGCGGGCGTTCAACCTTCTGGTGCCCGAAATGCCAGCGTTGAAGGGAAAGGACTGATGAGCAATCGCAGGTTCGAGCGTCAGACGATGGCGGCCACGGCCTTCCACGATTGTGACCTTGCGGGGGCGGTCTTTGACGATTGCAACCTGTCAGGTAGCTCGTTCAGCAACGTCACACTCGCCGGGGCCTCCTTCACCGATGTGAATCTGGCGGGAGCGACAATCGCCGACGCGAATATCCAGGGCCTGACGATCATGGGCCATGACATCGCCGTGCTGATCGCGGCGGAGCATGCACGAAACAATTCGTGAGGGCGGGCCAACATCCGCCGTTGGGCAGTTGACCGACTCACTCTTGATGGGTAAGAGGCGCGCTTTCCGGGGCTGCGGGCTTTGCCGTCCGCGCCCTTTCTTTATTTCAGATCAGAGGGCTTCATGGCGAACACGCCACAGGCGAAAAAGCGAATTCGGCGCAACGCACGTCGTGCGGAAGTCAATGGCAACCGCGTTGGTCGTATCCGGACCTTCGTGAAGAAGGCCGAGGCCGCGCTGGCGTCGGGCGACAAGGATGCCGCGAGCGCCGCGGTTGCAGCGATGCAGCCGGAGCTGGCCAAGGGCGTTGCGAAGGGCGTGCTCCACAAGAACACCGCCTCGCGCAAGTTCTCGCGCCTGACCAAGCGTCTCACCGCACTCGCCTGATCCTTTCGGATCGGTCGGAACAACGGCCCGTCGGGAATATCCCGGCGGGTTTTTTGTCGTGCGCGGCCGGCCGTACACGATCCGTTAGACTTTTTATCACCGTTTCGGGTGGGTCCCGTACCCGAATCGTGAAAAGTCAGGATTCACCACGATTCGCAGCCGCAACAACACTCCCGTGCCAAGCTAATGATGGTTTTTCAGTAGGTTGTAAGATTTTCGACGGGAATCCTTGAGGTATTCCGAGTCAATCCCGTTTATTTCGGTTTTGTTACGCGCAGAGCTATTGCCCGACTCGGTTCGATCTTCATAATCGATCTTTGCCGCGCAGACGTTCCGTCTCGCGACCTTATTAGAGACCTTCGAAGTCAGGCGGACATGATTCCGGCTGGGGGGAGGTTTGTCTGTTGCGAATCAAGCCGCCCGGGACCTCAGTGTCCCGGCTCCGGGAAAAGGATTGGGTGTTGGCGGGGACTGTTACCGGAGAGGCGGCTCGGTTGAGCGATGCAGCAAAGGCCTGGAACACGGTGCGCGGGCACCTGCGCGAGTCGGCCGGCGTGCGTCTGTTCGACCAGTGGCTGAAGCCGATCGAACTGATCGACGGTGCGGATTCCGAGACCATTCGTCTGGCGCTGCCGTCGGCCTTCATGACCAACTGGGTCCGCAATCATTATGCCGACCGGCTGTTCCAGGAATTTCGCGCGATCCTGCCCGAAGTGCGCAGCGTCTCGATCGAGACCCGTTCCGCCAGCAAGGCCGCGCCCGCGGTATTGACCGTGGTGGCGCCCGCGGTCGCGACGGCTCCCGCCGTTCCGACTCCCGGGGCAGCGGTTCCGGTGCGCCCGGCGCTCGACCCGCGGTTCACCTTCGACCGTTTCGTGGTCGACCAGTCCAACCGAGTCGCCTTCAACGCGGCCAGCGCGCTCGCCGAGGCCGGCAAGCCGCGATTCAGCCCGTTGTTCCTCCACAGCGGCACGGGGCAGGGCAAGACCCATCTGATGCACGCGATCGGCGCTGCCTATCTCGAGGCATGCCCTGGCGCAAACGTGATCCTGATGTCGGCCGAGCGCTTCATGTTCGATTTCGTGCATGCGCTCCGCGCCCGGGACACCCACAGCTTCAAGGCGCGGTTGCGCGCCGCGGACCTGCTGATGATCGACGATCTCCAGTTCATCGCCGGCAAGGACGCCACCCAGGAAGAATTCTTCCACACCGTCAACGAGGTGATGGCGACCGGCAAGCGGCTGGTGATCAGCGCCGACCGCTGCCCGCAGGGGCTCGACGGGGTCGAGGCACGGATCACGTCGCGGCTCTCGGTCGGGCTGGTCGCCGATATCAAGGCACCCGACCTGGCGCTCCGCCGCGCGGTGCTTGAGCGGAAGCTCGTCGACATGCCCGATGCCAGGGTGCCGGCCGAAGTGCTCGACCTGCTGGCGACTCGCATCACCGCGAACATCCGCGACCTGGAAGGCTCGCTCAACCGGCTGGTCGCCTATGCGCAGCTTACCGGCGAGTCGATCGACATGGATTTCGCGGTGGCGACGCTGGGCGACGTGCTGCGCGGTGCCGAGCGCCGGGTCACGATCGACGAGATCCAGCGTGCGGTCTCGGCCCATTTCGAGCTGAAGCCGATCGACCTCGTTTCGGCCCGCCGTGCAGTGGTGGTGGCCCGCCCGCGCCAGATCGCGATGTATCTCGCCAAGCGGCTGACCACGCGCTCGCTGCCGGAGATCGGCCGCAAGTTCGGCGGCCGCGACCATTCGACGGTGATCCATGCGGTGCGCCGTATCGAGGAACTGCGCGACAAGGATCGCGAGATCGACGGCGCGGTGCGGACCTTGCTGCGCGAGCTTGAAGGCTGACGCTCTGCTTCTCCCCTCCGGGAGAGGTAGTGGTCAGGTGGTGAGTCTGGCCCCAGGAGCTTCGGGGACGCGAGGTTGCAGTTCATTGGCTTGAACGTCACTCCGGACTTGTTCCGGGGTCTACCGTACCGCAGGCTAACGGGCTTCGGCTCCATCGGCTCAGTGGATGCCGGAACGAGTCCGGCATGACGAATTTCGTCGTGCCTCTACCCAGCTAAAGCTTCCCCCGGCGACCAACAAAAAGGCGGGCATCGAGCCCGCCTTTTTCTTACCCCCGGCGCCTCCTTGGAACAGGGAGGAGCAGCAAGTGCCTATTTCTTCTCGGGTGCGATCGTGATCTTCACCGTTTCGCCCGAATTGCCGGGGAAGCCGGTGAACATCGCCTCGACCAGGCGCGGGACCAGATAGGGCAGGTCGTCGTTGCGCGACTGGGCCTTGGCGGTGCCTTCGAACACGCTCCTGCCGTTGTCGGCACGGTCGATGCGCAGGTCCAGCTCGCTGGTATAGACAGTGAAGCTCGACACGTCGTTGTCGAACAGGAAGGGATCGTAGAAGCCGAACGCGAAGCGGCTGCGGCCATAATAGCCATAAGGACCGCCAAAGCCCCGATAGGGGCCGAAGCCGCCATAACCGAAGCCGCCATAGCCACCGAAGCCCGGAGTGGTCACGACCTTCTCACGGCCCTTGTCGACCCCGTAGCCGATCTTCACCACCAGATCGGCGCGGGCCGGATCGGCGGCGGGCTGATAGCCGTGATTCCCGAGCTTGGCCGAGACGAGCTGCGCATATTGACCAAACTCGATCCCGCCATCGAGCCGCGGGTCCATCGCCTTGACCACGAAGGTCTGGCCCTGCGCCTGCGGCAGTTGCTGAAAGCGGGAGACCTTGGCGTTGAACGGCGTGGCGCAACCACCCAGCGCGAGCAGGGCGACGGCGGCGATGGGGAACATCTTCATGGGCTTGCGACCTTGGTGACGAGGGATTCGGATGAGTATCGAAGAAAAGCGAGGCAAGTTCAGTCGGTTGCAATTGTCCTGCAGGCGTTATGAATAGCGCTTGAACGGGGTGATGCAAATCCCCCGAAAAAATCCGTCTCCAGCCAAGATGGGAGCGGAAATCAGACGTGCAAGCCCACTGCTCGCTGCGCCGCCGCCAGTGTCGGGGCGGCGAGCGCGCTCGCCCGGGCGCCGCCGCTGGCCAGCACTGCGCTGACCGCCGCGCGATCGTTAAGCAGCGCGGTCAGCCGGTCGCGGATCGGCCCGAGACTGGCCACCGCCAGATCGGCCAGCGCAGGCTTGAATGTGCCGAAACCCTTGCCGCCGAATTCGGCCATCACCGCGTCGGTCGACGTCCCGGCGAGCGCAGAATATACGGTGACGAGGTTCCTCGCTTCGGGGCGTTCGGCCAGTTCGGCGAAGGTCGCGGGCAGTGGCTCCGGATCGGTCTTTGCCTTTTTGAGCTTCTGCACGATCAGATCGTCGCTATCGATCAGGTTGATGCGCGATGCGTCCGACGGATCCGACTTGGACATCTTCGTGCTGCCGTCGCGCAGCGACATGATGCGCGGCGCCGCCTTCGAAATGAAGGGCTCGGGCAGGGTGAAGAGGTCAATTCCGAAATCATTGTTGAACTTGGTCGCGATGTCGCGTGCCAGTTCGAGATGCTGCTTCTGGTCCTCGCCGACCGGCACATGGGTCGCCTGATAGAGCAGCACGTCGGCTGCCTGGAGCACCGGATAGGTGAACAGGTCGACGCTCTGGCTCTCGCCGCTCTTGCCGGCCTTGTCCTTCCACTGAGTCATGCGGTTGAGCCAGCCCATCCGCGCGGTGCCGCCGAGGATCCAGGCCAGCTCGCTATGCGCGGGCACGCGCGCCTGGTTGAACAGGATCGCGCGGTCGGGATCGATGCCGCAGGCGAGCAGGGTCGCTGCCATCTCGATGGAGTTCGCGGTCAGTTCGGCCGCGACGACCGGCTGGGACAAAGCGTGGAGGTCGGCGAGGAAGAACAGGCAATCTTCGCCCGGCTTCATTGCATCCTGCATCGCGACCCATTGTTTGATCGCGCCGAGATAGTTGCCGAGGTGGAGATTGCCGGTGGGCTGGATGCCGGAAACGACGCGCATTGATGGTCTCGTGTTCAGCGGGCGCGCTTGCGCCTCAGGAATGCCAGATCGTCGCGGGTGAAGGCACCCAGGGCGAACGTGGCGACCGCATAGACGAAGCTGCCGGCGCCGACCAGCGCCAGCATCGCGCCCGTCCGGACCATCCAGCTGCCATGGAGATAGGGGGTGAGCAGCCCCTGCATCAGCCACAGGATAACCCCCATCACCAGGGCGGCTGCGGCAAGCCGCCAGGCACGGCGGCGCAGGCGGGCATCGGGTTCGAAATGCCCGCGGAGCCGCAACGTGCGGTAGAGCAGGAACACGTTGACGGTCGAGGCGAGGGCGGTCGCCAGCGGCGGCCCCATGTGCTGGAGCGGGACGATGAGGGCCAGGTTGAGCAGGAGGTTCACGCCCATGCTGATCGTCGCATAGCGGACCGGCGTCTTCGTGTCGGCGCGGGCATAATAGCCGGGCGTGAGCACCTTAACGAGGATGTAGCTCGGCAGGCCGATCGAGAAGGCCGACAGCGCCTGGGCGGTGTAATAGGTGTTCAGCGCGGTGAACTTGCCATGTTCGAACAGGGCGGCAACGATCGGGCCGCCGCACAGGACCAGCGCCATGGTGGCGGGCAGGGTGAGCAGCAGCGCGAGCTCCATGCCCCGGTTCTGCGATTCCATCGCCGCCTTTTCCTCGCCGGCGCCAAGCTGGCGGGAGATGAGCGGCAGCAGGACGGTGCCGAGCCCGATGCCGATCAGGCCGAGCGGCAACTGGTTCACCCGGTCGGCGGTGTAGATATAGGTCACCGATCCGGCTGGGAGCAGCGACGCGGCCAGCGCGGTCGAGACGACGAGATTGATCTGCACCGCGCCGGCGCCGGCGGCGGCCGGCCAGATCAGCGCCATCAGCTTCTTCACGTCGGGGCTGAAGCGGGGGAGCTTGAGCCGCAGCCGCACGCCGCTCGTCCAGCAGGCGTGGATCAGCCAGAGCAGTTGCAACAGGCCGGCCACGCTGACGGCGATCGCCTGGTTGCGCGCGGTCAGGTACGGATCGTGATCGTGGAAGAACAGCAGGGCGGCGATCAGCGTCAGGTTGAGCAGGATCGGCGCCGCCGCATTGACCCAGAATTTGTGCAGCGAATTGAGGATGCCGCCGAGCAGCGACACCAGGCTGATGAACAGCAGATAGGGGAAGGTGAAGCGCGACAGCCCGACCGCGAAGGCGAATTGTTCGTTGGTAACCCCGTTGAACTTGCCGGACAGCGCCAGGGTCACCGGCCAGGCGAAGATCTCGACCAGGATCGTCATCACGATCAGGACGGGCAGCAGCACCGACAGCGCGTCCTCCGCAAAGGCCACGCCGGCGGGCAGCCCGGGGCCGTCCTTGTCGGTGATCTTGCGGTTGAACATCGGGATGAACGCCGCCGAGAATGCTCCTTCGGCGAACAGCGCGCGGAACAGGTTGGGCAGGCGGAAGGCGACGAGGAAGGCATCCGACGCGAAGCTGGCGCCGACGAAGCGGACGAACAGCGAATCGCGCACGAGCCCCAGCACGCGGCTGGCCAGGGTGAGGCCTCCCACCGATCCCAGCGCGCGCGTGAGGTTCATTGTCTTGGGTCTCGCAGGCCCGAGGATCAGGCCGTGCCGATTTCCCCGGTCGTGGCCTGCTGCGCCTCGGTCTGCTGCATGTAGATCGCGGCGAAGTCGATCGGCTCGAGCAGCAGGGGCTGGAAGCCGCCGTCACGGACTGCATCGGCGAGCACGCGGCGCGCGAACGGGAAGAGCAGGCGCGGAGCCTCGGCGAGCAGGAAGGGCTGGACATGCTCGGCGGGGATGTTGCGCAGGCCGAACAGCCCGGCATAGGTCAGCTCGACGATGAAGGCGACCTGGCCTTCGGTCTCGGCGCGCACTTCGACGCGGAGCACCACCTCATGGACCTCCTCGCCGACCTGGGCGGTGCCGATGTTGAACTGGACGTCGATCTGCGGCGCGACCTGGACCTGGAAGATGCCGGGCGCGTTGGGATTCTCGAACGACAGGTCCTTCACATATTGCGAGATCAGCCCTGCCGCAGGCGTGGTATCGGCGCCATTGGGAAGGGGCTCGGTGCCCGTGATGATGCCATCGTCCTGCTCGCTCATCGAAAGTCCATTCCTTGAAGATCGAAATATCGGCCGCCCCCTGTGGCGTACCGGCGACCGCGCGCCTAGCAGGGGGCGACGGGCAGTTCAACGGCTGCCGGCGGTGCGATGACTTGTGCCATTTGAAACGTTGGCGCGTTACGCCTATGTAGGTGGTTAGCCGATAGTGGAGGCAAGGTGCTCTTTGTAGTTCTTCTCGCGATGGTCGCCGGATTTCTGGCGTTGCGTCTTTACATGGTGCTCGGCAAGCGGACGGGTCATGAGCAGGTCCTGCCCAAGCCCGCCGAGGAGCGGGCGCCGGTGACGTCGCTGCCGCGACCGATCGAGGTGTCGCAGGAGCCGCGTGAGATTGCGAATCGCAATATCGATCCGCGTGCCGAGGCTGGCCTCCGTTCGATCGTTTCGGCCGAATCGACCTTCGACGTCGGCCAATTCCTCGAAGGCGCGCAATCCGCCTATCGCATGATCCTGGAGGCCTATTGGAAGGGCGATGAGGAATCGCTCGCCTGGCTGGTCAACGATGACGTGCGCGGCGCCTTTGCCGAGGCGATCGCCGAGCGCGCCGCGGCCGGCCACGTGCTCGACAACCGCCTCGTCTCGATCGAGCGCGCGGTGATTTCCGATGCCTCGGTCGACGGCAAGCAGGCACGCATCACCGTTCGCTTCGATGCTGATATCGCCGCGGTGACGCGTGACGCCGATGGCAATCTCGTCGCGGGATCGATGAGCGACGCAGTCGAGACACATGACGTCTGGACCTTCGCGCGCACGCTGAAGAGCAGCGATCCGAACTGGAAGCTCGCCGACACCGACGAAGCGTGACAGCCGTGCGCCGCTGGGGGATTGTCGCGCTCGCCCTGATGCTGAGCGCCTGTGGTGGCGGGGTCGTGCCGCGGCCGGGTTTTCCCTCCTCCCCGGGTGTTCCTTCCTCCCACGCCGGGCCGCCGGTTCGGCGACCGGTGGCCGCGACGCCGATCGCGCCTGCTCCGGTGGTTGCCGTGCCCGGTTCGGCGACTGCCGCCAAGGCCGGGCTCGTCGCCGGTCCGCCGCTTTATGCGCTGCCGATCAACGAATCCCAGGCGGCAAGGGCGCTCGCCGCCTTCCGCATCTCCTGCGCGACGTTGCAGCGCCGCACCGATGCCTCGGGCCTGACCCGCGGCACTGACTGGCAGCCTGCCTGCGCGGCCGCCAGCACGGCAGCGTCGGGCGATGCGCGCGCCTTCTTCGCCCAATGGTTCGAAACCGTTCAGGTCGGCGACGGCAAGGCCTTCGCGACCGGCTATTACGAGCCCGAGATCGTGGGATCGCGCGACCGGCGTCGCGGCTATGACGTGCCCATCTATGGCCGTCCCTCCGACCTGGTCGACGTCGATCTCGGCCAGTTCAGCGCCGATCTGAAGGGCAAGAAGATTCGCGGGCGCGTGGATGGCAGCAATTTCGTGCCCTATTTCGACCGTACCGCGATCGAACAGGGCATGCTGGCGCAGCGTGCCCCGATCATTGCGTGGGCGGCCGATCCGGTCGAGCTGTTCTTTCTCCAGATCCAGGGCTCGGGGCGGCTGCGCCTGCCCGACGGATCAGTGATGCGGATCGGCTATGACAGCCAGAACGGCCGCGACTATACCGGGATCGGCGCGCTGATGCGCGAACGCGGGCTGCTCGCGCCGGGACAGACCTCGATGCAGGGCATCGTCGCCTGGCTCCATGCCCATCCCGAGGAAGGCCGCGCCATCATGCGCGAGAACAAGAGCTATGTGTTCTTTCGAGAGCAGCAGGGCGCGCCGCTCGGTGCGCTCGGCCTGCCGGTCACGGGTGGCGTGAGCGCGGCGGCCGATCCGAAGTTCGTGCCGCTCGGCGCCCCTGTCTTCCTGTCGATGGACCGTACCGATGCTACCGGGCTGTGGATCGCGCAGGATACCGGCGGTGCGATCCGGGGCAGCAACCGGTTCGACACCTTCTGGGGTGCGGGCGATGATGCCCGCGCGATCGCCGGGGGCATGTCGGCGCGGGGCACCGCCTTCCTGCTGCTGCCGGTCGGCACGCTGGCGCGCCTGACGGGGGGCGGGGGCGCCCAGCTTCCCTAGTGGCCGACCGCCCGCTGACCCCGGATGAAGCCGCGCTGTGGGCGCGGGTGATGGCGAGCGTGCGGCCGATCCGGCCGCGCGTGGCGGTCAAGGCGCCGCCGGTGGCGGCTGCCGCTCCCGCGCCGGCAAAGGCCCCGTCGGCAAAGGCACAGCGCGTGGTGGCGGCCAGGCCGCCGGTGCAGAAGCCGCCAGCGCCGTCGAAGCAGGATCGTGCGCCGGGCAATACGCTTGACGGAAGCTGGGATCGACAGCTTTCCCGCGGGCTCGTGTCGCCCGATTGCGCGATCGACCTGCACGGCCATACGCTGAATTCGGCCTATGCGCTGCTCGACAGCGCGCTCGACCAGGCGATCCGGGGCGGCGACCGCCTGGTCCTGCTCGTGACCGGCAAGCCGCCGCGGGCCGAGAGCGAGCGGCCGCACGCGCGTGGGGCGATCCGGGCGGCGGTGGGCGACTGGCTGGCCGGATCTCGTCATGCGACCTCGATCGCCGCAGTGCGCGGCGCGCACCCCCGCCATGGCGGGGCGGGGGCACTCTACATCATCCTGCGCAGACCGCGCCCATCGAAATCTTAACCTCTAGCGGCGATGATCGCGGTTCGACCGGACGATTCTTGTCCGCCACCCCCGGGGGAGTCTCTAGGATCGCGATGGAAGGAGTGTCGCTCAAGAGTCGTGCAATCGTGTTCGCGATGTGCGCGGGGGCGGTCGCCTTCATCCTGGCGCTGGTGGCGACGTCCAACGGCCAGATCGGCATCGACAATATTTCGCGCGCGCTCATCCCGGCAGTGGTGTGCGCGGTGATGTGCTGGGCCTCCGCCGAACGCTCGATCGCCTCGACTGCGGCTGCCATCGACGCAGCGATCGCCCGTCTCACCCGTGCCGCGCACGGTGATCTCGACGGAGAGATTCCCGCCGAGATCGAGGAGAATGTGCCGGAACTGGCGCGCGCGATGAACGGGCTGTTCCAGCAACTCGGCGCGAACCTGGAGAGCGTCCACCGGCTGGCCATGTTCGATCCGGTCACCTCGCTGCCCAACCGGACCAATTTCCGCCGCACCTGCGAGCGCGCGCTGACTGACATGGCGCCGGGGATGAGCGCGGCGTTGTTCTTCATCGATCTCGATCGCTTCAAGGGTGTCAACGATACGATGGGCCACGCGATGGGTGACATGCTGCTCGGCATGGTCGCCAATCGGATCCGCGCCGTCGCCGATCGGGTGACGGTCGAGACGGGTGTGCCGCAACCGCTGATCGGGCGCCTCGCTGGCGACGAGTTCACCATGTTCTTCTCCGGCGTCGCCGATCCGGCCGAGGCGGCGAGGATCGGGCGCGGCGTGCTGTTTGCGCTCAGCGAGCCGTTCGACCTGGTCGGCAACGATGTCGAGATCGGCGCGTCGATCGGGATCGCGCTCCGCCCGCAACATGGCGAGAACCTGACCGACCTGATGCGCGCGGCCGATGCCGCCATGTATCATGCGAAGGCGAACGGACGCGGCCGGGCCGAGCATTTCACCGATGAGCTTGCCGGCCAGATCGCCGATCGCGCCCAGCTCGAGCGGGACCTGCGCGAGGCGATCGAGCAGGATCAGTTCACCCTCGTCTTCCAGCCGCAGGTAGCGGTGTCTAGCGGCGAGATCGTCGCGGCCGAGGCACTGATCCGCTGGCGGCATCCGCGCGACGGCGTCAGGCTGCCGGGCAGCTTCATCCAGCGTGCCGAAGAGACTGGCATGATCGTCGAGATCGGCGAATGGGTGATCGACACCGTGGCGGAGACGATAGCACGCTGGGGCCGGATCGGCATCGAGCAGCGACTCGCGATCAATATCAGCCCGCGCCAGCTTGATCATGCCGGCTTCTTCCGCAGGCTGCGCGAGGCGATGCGTGAGGCCAATGCGCCGGCACGCCTGCTCGAGCTCGAGATCACCGAGACGCTGGCGATGCACTGCAGCGAGGAGGTGATCGAAGCGATCGGGCTGTTGCGGGCTGACGGGGCCACGATCGCGATCGACGATTTCGGGACCGGCTATTCGAACCTTGCGCGGCTGCGCGACCTGCCGGTCGACCGGGTCAAGCTGGACCGCAGCCTGATCGAGCATATCGCGGACAATGCGGAAGCGCGCACGATCGCGCATGCCGTGGTCGGCCTGATCCATGGTGTCGGTTGCGAAGCCGTGGCGGAGGGGATCGAAACCCAGGCGCAGGCGGACGTGATGCGCGTGATCGGCTGCGACGTGATCCAGGGCTATGCGATCGCCGCGCCAATGGACGAAGAGGCATTCATCGCCTGGTCGCGGGGAGACGATCGGCAGAAGGCGACCGGCTAAGTCTGCTGCTTCGTGCACGCAGCTTGCGCGATTTGAGCAGGCCACAGGCCGGCCATTTCCCCGATATCGAACGAGCGAGTGGTTCTCGCTGCCTACAGGCTGGCAACCACGCCCGGGCGTTCATTGTCCCAGATCATGCTGATGACCCGCCAGCCATTTTCATCCTTGTAGAGCTGGATTGAGTTTATACCGCGCCGATCCAGTTCGTCCGCGTCAGGCGCGCGTCGGGCCTCGTAGATGCTCCACACATGGGCGATGTTGCCGAAGATGTTGATCTTCCGCGCGGTTTCGATCTCGTAGAAATCGTTTTCGGCGAAGAAGGGTGCCGTATCGGCGGCGTATCCGTCGCGGCTCATGATCCTGATTGCCGGCTTGCCGTCGGCGTCGATCCAGGTGCGCATCTGCCGACTGTCCTCGTGGAACGTTGTCGACTGTCGCGACCAGTCGCGCGGACCGGCCGGTCCGGAAACGGTGTCATAAAGCTCTTCGAGCACCCTGCCGATTTCGATCTCGTCAGCCGTCATCTACCCACTCCTCCAGTTTCTCGACTGAGTCTTTCCGTAGATCCGGCACAAAGAAAAGGGGCCGCTTCCGGATGGAAGCGGCCCCAAGATACGGCCCGATCAGAAGTTGATCCTGATCGTCCCATGATAGCTCTGGTTGGTCACGTCCTTGCGGCCGACCGTGGTGTTCGCGCCCACCGACAGTTCGACCCTCTTGCTGGCCGAGAAGGTTACGCCGCCGCTGACCTCGGCCCAGTCATTGTCCGACCCGGCCACCGCGAACAGCGCGTTTGGCCCGACGCCGCCGACGAAGTTCGCACCGATGAAGCCCGGTTGCTTGGCGAAATCATGGACCCAATAGGCCGAGACATAAGGCTTGACCGTTGCGCTGTTGCCGTGGGCGTTGAAGCCGGCACGAGCCTGAAGGCTGTCCAGGCTGCCTGGCTTGTAGGCCATGGCAGGGCCGCCGCCCGTCTCGTCGATGGTGTCGAACATGATCCGAGTGCCGCGCAACGAGACGCGCGGATCGAGAGCGACCGAACTGCCGAGCGCGACGGTGGTGCCGGCGCCGATTTCGCCCGAGACCATGAGCGACCGATCCTTGCCGACCAGCCGATAGCTGGTTCCCGCGAGGTTGACGTTGCGCACGGTGCGGGAGTTGAACGCGCCGGCGCTGAATGTAGCGTCGATGAAGGCGCCGCTCGTCGTCTTGATCTTGCCGTACAGCGTGCCCTGGTACAGCGTGCTGCTCGCCTGGTGGCTAGCCAGCGACGGCGCGCCGTCAAGGTCGGTATAGGCAAGGGAGAAGCCCAGCAAGCCGCGCGACCCGATTTCGGTTTCGAGACCGGTCGCCACGAAGAAGCCGTGGAACTGGTCACGGCCTGTCACCGGAACCGCCGTCGGCATCGAACTGCTGTTGCCGTCGATATAGCCCCCGGCCACGAACGCGCTCATCGTTTCGGGCAGTCTGCCTTCCTGGGTGACCATGCCTTCCCCGGCGTCGCTGCGGACCTCAGGCGTGCCGGGCATGCCGGACGAGGCAAGCGCAGCGATCTGGAACGGTTTGCCGATCATGGCGACGGTGCCACCGAGACTGCCGGGGTCGAGCGACGCGAGCCGGTCGCGGTAGAAGCGGCCCATATTGTCGACCGAGGCAGTGCCCAGCGCCCGACGAGTCGTCTCGGCGCGCGGGGCAAGACCCTCGAGCGTCGACCGGATCGTCGCGGCATTCTGCATGTCCAGGATGCCGTAGAGATCGGTGAGCCGGTTATAGACGATACGATCCTGGTCGAGCAGCCTCGCATAAGCCTGCTGCACCGGCGTGTTGCCCACGACATTGGCGTAGAGACCGGCATCGATGGTGACCGACACCGAGGTTGCCTGATAGGTGAGGCGGGGTGTCAGGATCGCGCTGAGCGGTGCCGGATCGATGAATTTGGTGGTGCCGTCGATCGGTGCCGTGGTTGTCAGGACGGTATAGGTATCGCCTGCGCGGATGGTGTAGCCGGTGGCCGGGGCGAACCCGATGAAACCGCCGAGGCTGGCGGTGCCCGTGCTGGAACCGTTCGGGACCACCACGATCTTGTCCGACACGCCGTTCGGGCCGAGGTCGACCAGATAATGGTTGCCTGATGCGAGGATCAGGTTGCCGCCAATAGTGATGGTGCCGGTGGTGCCGATCGTCCCCGGTGCGATCGTGCCCGAAACGCTGGTGAAGAACGGCGTGTTGAAACGGCCCGAGCCGGTGATACCGCCACTGAGCAGCAGGTAATCGCCGATCGTGGTGATCGTGCCGTTGTTGGTGACCAGGCCATCGAAATGGTTGATGTTGATCAGGCTGGTCAGCGAGCCGCCGGATGCGACGGTCAGCTTGGCGGCGGGGCCGTTCATGGTGAAGCGATCCACCGTGACGGCGGAGCTTAGCGTGGTCGTTCCGGCGGCGGACAATGTCACGTCGAAATATCGGGCATTGGTGTGGCTGGCCGCGTTCGGATCAATATTGTTCGGCACGAAATTGGTCGCGCCGGGCAGGCCATTGGCGAGGGTAGCGGCGGGGAGGGCAGCCGCAGCCTGCACGGCCCCGGTCGCCTGGCCGCCATTCTGGGCTTCCTCGATCGAGGACTTGGTAGCCCGCGTGCCGTCATTGGTCGTATCGGCAACCTTGGTCGCATCGGCCGTCTGCGTGCCCGTCGCGGTTGAGTTGCTACCCCCTTGCGGGACGCCATGATCGTAATAAACGCCGGTCTTCACGTCATAGCACACGTCATACTGGAAGGCGGGTTCCTGATCGCAGATCTGGCCGAACTTGCCGGAGGTGCCGGCGATGCCGTCGCCAGGGGCTGTCGGTACCCCGTTCACCAGCTTGCCGTTGACGAGGACGTTGTAGGCGGGGTCGACCGTGGTGACCCAATGAGTTGGATCGGTCCAAGCGCCATCACCGGCCACCGCGCTGACATAGCGATAGGGATTGGCGGCGGCGATATAGTCCCAGAACAGATAGAGCGGTTGATAGAAGGCGCTCGTGCCGTAGCTGCCCGAAGGCTGCTGTGCGAAGTAGCGCGTGCCGCCAGACAGCACCGCGATCACCAGTTGCTTGGCATAGGCCTGGTCGAGGATCAGCGGCCCGCCCGAATCGCCAGGACCGGTGATCCCTTCCTTCGGCAGCGCGTTGTCCTTGAAGATATTGAAATCGAACTGGTTGGAATGGCCGGCGCTGTCGAAATCGATCTGATACAGATTCTGTGGTCGGCCGCGCGGCGTGATGCCGAACAGGCCGATATCGATGTCGTCTAGCGAACCGAGCAGGCCCAGATAATTCTCGGCCACACGGCGGCGATAGTCGACGCCGACATTGCTGCCCGACGTTGCGGTACCGGTATTGCCATAGCCGTTGAGCACGACATGGTAGCCGGTGCCCGTGGTGTCGTTGATGGATGCAGGTGCGGGAAGTGCCGAGAAGAGCAGCGCCCAGGTCGGTACGTTCGCAGCAGGCGTATCGAGCGACGCCACCGCGACGTCGCCCTGGATGAAATTGTTGGCGAGCCCTAGGTCGAGCGAGTGCGGGTTATACTGCACCTGGTTGACGTTATACATGTACTCGGAAATCGACGTCAGATACTTCGCGCCGCCGGCGGTGCCGTTGAGCCAGTGGCCGAAGGCCGAATTGCCCGCGACATTGTTGTTGGCCTGGAAACCGAAACCGATCGGCAACTGGCCAGTCCCGGTGCCGTAACCCCAGGGATCCTGCGCCGTGCCGGCCGGACTTTCGTTCACGCAATGCGCCGCGAAGATGACGGTACGTGGATTGATCAGCGTGCCCGTGCACAGGCCGATAAAGCCGTTCTTCTGGTCGATGACCATCTGGCCGACACCGGTGACGTTCACCGGGTCGCGATCGGTGACCGAGGTGCCAGGCGGGGCGATGACGATGTTAGGGTCGATGATGGACGCTGAAACCCTGTTGTCCTGCGCTTCCAGGATCATGTCGGTAGGGTGTTCCTGCGCCCGTGCGCTGTTGCCGATGACGATCGACATTGTTGCGGCGGTGGCGAGCAAGAATGCGCGCTTTCGCGCGCGCGAGACGCAAGAATCCATCCTGTAATCCCCCATTTGTATAAGAAATATAAGCGTTTTATCTAGATGAGCCGAGGCTATCTCTGCATATGCGGAGGTCAAGTACCGATAGGGCCGTTTTGGGATTGTATCGGTTAATGCAGTATTATCGTGCGCTACTGTTGCTTGCTGGCAACAATGCGGGGCAGTCGCCGTCCGCGTAGATCAGCCGTCTGTCATCATGGTTTCGCGCCGGCACGCCGCTGCTCTCCGGTTATGTCCGGTCTTTCGACGAGGTCGCAGAAAATCGCGCATCGGCATCCTTATTCTAAGGGCATCATATCCGTTGCGGTAACGGAACGATGTATCCCAAATTAGTTACTGGGATGGAATGGTTGGGCGGTCGCCTATCCTCATCGCGAACAGTACGAACAATTCCTAGGTGGGGTCGCTTCTGCGTGGCCCCGAGCGCTGTTCGCAGGTGAGTTTTCCGCCCGGGGCTCAACCCAGCGGAGGGCGGCGGACGGTCAAGCGTTGCCTGGGCGGTCGCGAATGTACTCAATTCAGCCGATGAGGCTCAAACTGAACCTGTGGCCTCTGTCCGGCGGGGAGCATAACATGGCGGAAATCCGCGTGTCCCATTGGTCGGGGAAAGAGGATTCGAACCTCCGGCCCCTGCCTCCCGAAGGCAGTGCTCTACCAGGCTGAGCTATTCCCCGACCAGGGATCGAGCCGCGCTGTCTCGCGCGGCAAGGCGACGGCCCTTAGCCGAGCGTTTCGCGGGCATCAACCCCACATTCGTCGCACGGCAAAAGAAGCCGGCCTCAACCACGTGCCCCGAGCATCTCCTCGATGCTGGTGAACTTCTCCCGCGGGGCGCCGTCACGCGCGCGCGCGATCTCGGCTGCCTCGATCTTCTGCCAGTCGCGGAAAGTGACGACGTCGATGTTCCGGCTCGCGAGCAGCGAATCGAGGCCGAGCCGCCCGGCCTTGCCGCTGTCGCCGGCCTGGTCGGCGGCGATATGCTCGGCGATCAGGAAGCCGTCGGGCCGGTTGGTGCCGATCGTCCCGGTCGGCCCGCGCCGCGCCCAGCCGACGGCGTAGAGCCCGGGCGAGATGCGCCCGTCCTGATTGGCGAAGCGGCCGAGCTTCTGGTCATAGGGCACGCCGTCGATCGGCGGCGTCCGATAGCCGATGCAACTGATCACGAGGCTGGCGGGCACCGAATAGGTCTCGCCCGTACCCGAGGCGCGGCCTTCGGCGTCGATCGCGGTGCGTTCGACGATCATCCGTTCGGCCTTGCCGTCGCCCTCGATCCTGACCGGCATCGCGTAGAAATCGAAATCAACGTCGATCTGCTTCCGGTCAGTCCGAGTCGCGAAGTCGCGCAGATGGGCGACCGACTTGCGCTGACCCGGATCGAGTGCCGCATCCTCCTCGACCGGGGGCAGATCGGCGGGATCGACGTGCGGCACGGCACGGTCGAGATGGCCAAGCTCGCCCAGTTCCTTCGGCGTCATCGCGATCTGATGCGGTCCGCGCCGCGCCAGGATGGTGATCCGGTCGTGCGTGGCGGTGCCGAGATGGTCGAGCGCATGGCCGACAATGTCCGATCCGGCGAACTCGCTCTCCGCCTTGGCGAGGATCCGCGCGACGTCGAGCGCGACATTGCCGGCACCCACCACCACCGCGCCGGGCCCGTGGAGCGGCGGGTTGAGGCCGGCGAAGTCGGGATGGCCATTGTACCAGCCGACGAACGCCGCCGATCCGACCACGCCGGGCAGGTCGTCACCCGGCACGCCAAGCGGCTTGTCGGCCGGGGCGCCCGTCGCCAGCACCACCGCATCGTACAGCGAACCCAGTTCTGCGATCGTCACGTCGCGACCGACGCTGACATTGCCGACGAAGCGGACATTGTCGGTCAGCGCTACCGCTTCGTAGCGGCGCGAGACGCCCTTGATCGACTGATGGTCGGGCGCGACGCCGGTGCGGATCAGGCCATAGGGGACAGGGAGGCGATCGATGATGTCGACGCGGACGTCCTCGCCGAAGGTCTTCTGGCATGCCTCGGCGGTGTAATAGCCCGCCGGCCCCGAACCGATGATCGCGATATGACGCAAGGCCCGCTCTCCTGTCTTTCGCCCGATGCTAGCGGACGTGCGCGGCGGGGCAAGCCGCCACGCGACGTTCCGGCTGGGACGATCGAGAAAAAACGCCGGGGTGTTCAGGCGGTTCAGTCGGTTCCCGTCATCCCAATGCAGGACGAGCGGGCGCAGTTGAATCGAAGCAGGGCCGGGGCGTCACCCGCGGCGCTTGGCGCGCCAGGCCTTGACCGCGTCCATGGTGCCGGTGACGTGCCCGGCGGGGCTCATCTCCGAATGGACGAAGATGATCTTGCCGTTCGGCGCGATGACATAGGAGGTGCGGTTGGTCATCGTCTTGCCCTTGGCGATGTGCACGTCATAGCCGGCAACGGTCGCCGGCTGGGCGACGCCGACCGGGAAAGCCTCGCGGCATTCGACCTTGGAGAAATCCGCGAGCTTGTCGATCGGATCGGCTGAAAGGCCGATCAGGGTCGCGCCGTTCTTCTCGAATTCGGATGCTGCCAGGGCGAACTCGTGCGCCTCGATGGTGCAGCCCTTGGTGAAGGCGGCGGGGAAGAAATAAAGGACCACCGGGCCTTTGCGCAGGGCGGCTTTGAGCGCGAAGTTGAACTGCTTGCCGCCGAGCGCGGCGCGGGTGGTGAAGTCGGGAGCCTTCGCGCCGACCGGAAGCGCCGCAGTGGCGGGCGCCGTGGCGAGTATCGTAGCGGCAAGGGCGAAAGCGACGGATTTCATCGGGCGTCTCCAGAAGCGAATTGCCGCCATCGTAGCGGCAGCGCGCAACGCTGGACAGGCCCCTTCGCGCCGTGTCGGGCGGGAAGGGGCCAGCCGGTTATTCACGCTTGCCCGTTATTCACACTTATAGGTGACGCTCTGGCCGCAAGGCTGCCCGGTGGGGGCGAGCTTGGTATTCAGCACCCATCCGACATTGTCGTTCTCGTCGGCGACTTCCCACCACAAGCCGTTCTTGTTGCCGGTAGGATAGATCACCGCGCCGGCCGGCAAGGTACGGAGCACCTTGCCGTTCGCGGCGGCTGTGCTGCGCAGGGCAACGGGCGCCTGCGCGGTATAGGTCTTGGCCGGTGCCGCCTGGGCGGTGCTCGCGCCGCCCGGCGTCACCAAGCCAAGCTCGGTGACCATCTTCGCATAGGCCTGGATGAACGCGAGCGTCACGATCCGCCCGATATCGGTGTTGTCATAGCCGCCGCCGACGACACCGCCGCCGATCCCGCCGCCGAAACCGCCGCCACCGCCGCCGAAGGACAGGCTGTTCTTGGCTGCATAGCCGTCAGTCGTCGAGATCGTTTCGGTCGTGCGGACGTTGGTGAGCGAGAGAACGGTGTTCGCCTCCATCTTGCGCGAGCTGATGCCGCCGACGATGCCGCCCAGGCCGCCGCCCAGCAGGCCGCCGATTCCGGCGCCGATCCCGCTGCCGCTCGAATTCCTGTTGGCGGCCTGAACCTCGGCGACCAGTACGTAATCAGCCGCCTTGATCTGGCCCTGGCCGACGTTCGACTGGCGCTGCAGCCCGAGGCCGCCGCCAATGTCGCGCTCGCGCTGCGCCGCGCTGAGGCCGGACCCGCGATCAACCAGGTTGAAGCAGCCCGAGCGCTGCACCAGCACCTTCAGCAGTTTCTGCGGAGCGGCCAGCTGGAACTGGGTCCAGCCCGAGGGATCGTCGCCGTCCATCACCGAGACGGTGCCGAGCTTGCGCGTGCAGCGCGGCACGTCGGTCATCATCTGTTCTTGGGTACGCTGCGTCTTCGACGCCCGCGCCTGACCGCCACCGGCGAATGCCGGCGCTCCCGTTGCCACCAGCGCAACAGTCGCGACACCGATCATCAGAATACGCATTGAACTTTCTCCCCAAACACCATTCTTCATGCCTTCAAAAGGCGCGAATTCAATCCCGCCCCGGATATGCCCGGACGACGGCGATCCTCCATGAAAATGCCCGGCCAGGACCCCCGCCGGCATCGTTTGTGCGCGGCTTCTACCAAAGCCCTCTCCGATGCGGTAGGCGATTTTGCGACATGGCGAAGACATGTGCGACGGAAAGTCGACGCTGAGTCGATCGCAGCGACGAAATCGCGGCCGGGCGTTCGGGGGAGGCATGAAGCGAGACCCCCTTCGCATCCGGCGCCGCGGCTGCTAACGCGCGTCCGATCATGTCAACCGACCTTTCCCGAATCCGCAATTTTTCGATCATCGCCCATATCGACCATGGCAAGTCGACGCTTGCCGATCGCCTGATCCAGGCGACGGGCGGCCTCAGCGACCGCGAGATGTCCGAGCAGGTGCTCGACAACATGGATATCGAGCGCGAGCGCGGCATCACGATCAAGGCCCAGACGGTGCGCCTTGCCTACAAGGCGAAGGATGGGATCGAGTATGAGCTCAACCTGATGGACACGCCGGGGCATGTCGACTTCGCCTATGAGGTGAGCCGCAGCCTGGCCGCGTGCGAAGGCGCGCTTCTGATCGTCGACGCGGCGCAGGGCGTCGAGGCGCAGACGCTGGCGAACGTCTATCAGTCGATCGAGCACGACCATGAGATCGTGCCGGTCATCAACAAGATCGACCTGCCCGCCGCCGACCCCGACAAGGTGAAGGCGGAGATCGAGGAAGTGATCGGCCTCGACGCGTCCAATGCGGTGCTTACGTCGGCCAAGTCGGGCATCGGCATCCAGGACGTGCTCGAGGCGGTGGTCACCCGAATCCCGCCGCCGAAGGGCGATGCCGACGCGCCGCTCAAGGCGATGCTGATCGACAGCTGGTACGACCCCTATCTGGGTGTCGTGATCCTGATCCGCGTGATGGCCGGCGTCCTGAAGAAGGGCCAGCAGATCAAGTTCATGCAGACGGGCACGCTGCATCTGGTCGACCGGGTCGGCTGCTTCCGCCCCAAGATAGAGCAGCTGACCGAGCTTGGCGTGGGCGAGATCGGCTTCATCACCGCGCAGATCAAGGAAGTGGCACAGACCCGGGTCGGCGACACCATCACCGACGCCAAGCGCCCCGCCGCCGAGCCGTTGCCCGGCTTCAAGGAAGTGCAGCCGGTGGTGTTCTGCGGGCTGTTCCCGGTGGACGCCAACGATTTCGAGAAACTGCGCGAGAGCATTTCCAAGCTGCGGCTGAACGATGCCAGCTTCAGCTTCGAGATGGAGACCAGCGCCGCGCTCGGTTTCGGTTTCCGCTGCGGGTTCCTCGGGCTGCTTCACCTCGAGATCATCCAGGAGCGGCTGACCCGCGAATATGATCTCGACCTGATCACCACGGCGCCGTCGGTGGTCTATCAGATCGAGCTGACTCACGGTGGCGGGCATATCGAGCTGCACAATCCGGCCGACATGCCCGATCCCAACAAGATCGAGAGCATCGCCGAGCCGTGGATCGAGGCGGTGATCTATGTGCCTGACGAGTATCTCGGATCGATCCTGAAGCTGTGCCAGGACCGGCGCGGCATCCAGAAGAACCTGACCTATGTCGGCGGCCGCGCGCAAGCGACCTATGAGCTGCCGCTCAACGAGGTGGTGTTCGATTTCTACGACCGGCTGAAGAGCATCAGCCGCGGCTATGCCAGCTTCGACTATCACCAGATCGGCTATCGCGAGGGCGACCTCGTGAAGATGGGCATCCTGGTCAACAACGAGCCGGTCGACGCGCTGAGCATGATCGTCCATCGCGGCACCGCCGAGGCACGCGGTCGCGGCATGTGCGAGCGGCTGAAGGACCTGATCCCGCGACACCTGTTCAAGATCCCGATCCAGGCAGCCATCGGCGGCAAGGTGATCGCGCGCGAGACGATCGCGGCGATGCGCAAGGACGTGACCGCGAAATGCTATGGCGGCGACGCAAGCCGCAAGCGCAAGCTGCTCGACAAGCAGAAAGAGGGCAAGAAACGGATGCGGGAATATGGCTCGGTGAGCATTCCGCAGGAGGCGTTCATTGCAGCGCTGAGGATGGGCGACGACGCCTGAGTCCTCGAGGCCGGGGAGGGGATTGCGCAGGCAATCGCCGAACCGGACGAGGACCAGCGCCGGGCCGAGCGGCGACCGGTCGAGCCTGGTCTCGATCGAGTCGTCCGACGGCGCGGCTTTGCCGTGGCGCCTCCGCCGATGTACCCCGGTTTTCCGGCTTTCGTTTTTTCTTCCGCTGTTATGTTGGATTTTCGCGCGGTTATTTGCACGCGGTTCCAACGGCTTGATATGCGTTTTCCCTGTTACGCTATAACAGCGGAAAACAGCGCGGTTATTCGGCGAAACTTTCCCCTGTGCGCCGCGAATCCGCGCGGGAATCACCCCTGTTTGATTCAACGTTGTGCCGGGATCGGGTCTTGAGGGAGCCGGATTGTCCATGGCGGGTGCGTGACATGGCGGAGCGAGAGTGTGAATCGAGCGGCGACAATGCGGGGCGATCGACGCTCGCCTGGGCCTGAGGATGAGCTATCCGTTCATCTGTTGCTGGTTGGCTATTGAGCAAGGCTCATCGGGAGTTGCTCCGTTTGCAGTGTCGGCGGCGAATGCCTGACCCGCCCGTCACAAATCTCACTCTGATCGTGAATATGCGCGGCAGGGAAAACGAATGCCTATCCATCTAAATCTTGGTAGGATGTTTTTTTAATGCGGGGGGGGCAACTTGCGTTCGATCATACTGGGTATCGCTGGCGTCGTCGCTTTGGCCGGTCCGTCCGTAGCGCAAACCGCAGAAGGTCCACCGCCGACAAAAGAAGCCCTGAACTTCAAGGCGCCTGACGGGTTCGTGACGTTCAACGCCGCCGGCGACGACACCTATTTCACAACCGAATATCGTCTTAAATCCGAAGGGCAAAGGAGCCCTTCCAAGACCTTGGCCTTTCAGGCTTTCCGCGACCAAACCCCGAGGGAGCCGGTGGCCTTCAACGCCAAGCTGCTGTCCCAGCGGGACCAGCACTGCCCCGGGGTCAAATCCGAGACAATCTCCACGGACCGCGAACAGGGGTTCGAAACGGCCGTGACGTTGAGCACCTGTCCTGCGGAAGCCGATAGCGGCAAGCCGCGCACGGAGTTCATCAAAAGCGTCAGGGGCGAGACCATTTTCCTGACGGTCCGCTACACCCTGTATGCCGAACTGGACTCCGCGCAAAAGCAGGACATTGTGAGCTATTTGAAAACCGTCGGCCTGTGTCGTCGGAATGGCGGCTGCTGAGCAGAATGTAGACGGGTCGCGTTACGCATGACGGTCCTGCAGGTGGCTTGTCTGCCTGAAAGGCTTCGCCGTCCCGGCAGTGACCGCCTTACGCCTGCTTGCGGAGGCCGTACCGTCAACCTCAGGAATGACGGCTTTTGGGTTCAACGATGGCAACGCTGAACGGCAACAACTGGGGCGCCTGGCCAATCGTCCTATGTTCGATGAGCGAATGACCGCTTCTGTCAGGAGACGCCGTCAGGGAGCGATAGGTTGCCGCACGGCAGCTTCTCTCCATCGCGATTCGCATATGTTCGGCACGTCGACATCCTTCCGCATGCAAGATGTTCGTGCGGCGAAGTCGGTGTCGTTGAGTTGAAAGGACATGGGCGCGATGCAGCGCTCAGAAGGCTGCGATGGTGGCCCTCTCCCGGCCAAAATGCCGGAGCAGCCGACAGCGGCGCGGCCATTGCATCGGGCGAAGCATCAGGCGACAAGCGCGCGTTCATCGGGAGACTTAAATGCGCACCGTTCTCGCCTTGTTGCTGCTTTCGACCACGCCGTTCGTCCAGGCGGCCGCTCCCGCGCCGGCACCGGCCGCGAAGGCCGGGGTGAGGGACTCGGCGCTGCTCGAGTTCCTCGATCATGCGTTCGACGAGCAGGTGGCGCTCAGCCCGGAACGGCAGACCCAGCTCGGCTTCAAGACCGACTACGGCCGGCTTGACGATTATACCGACGCAGCCGCGGTGCGGCAGCGGGCGCTGACCGAGCGGCAGCTGAAGGACATGCATGCCGGTTTCCGCCCCGAACAGCTCAGCGAAAGCGCGCGCGTCAGCTATCGCCTGTTCGAATATGAGGCTGAGCGCGGCCGCGAGGAATTCCAGTTCCGCAACCTCCGCTTTCCCGTCTCGACCAACGGCAGTCCGGCGGGCGAGATTCCGGTCCTGCTGATCAACAACCACAAGATCGACAGCGTCGCTGACGCCGAAGCCTATATCGCGCGGCTGCGCGATACCGATCGGGTGATGGGCGAGGTCGTGGCGACCATGCGCGAGCAGGCGGCCGCCGGCATCGTGCCGAACAAGGTGAATTTCGCCCCGGCACGAAACGATGCCCGCAAGATCATCACCGGCGCGCCGTTCGACACCGGCCCGGATTCGACGCTGATGGCCGACTTTTCCAAAAAGGTCGCCGCCCTGAACGCGCCGGCCGACGTGAAGGCCAGGCTGCTCACCGATGCCCGCGCCGCGCTGACCGGGCCGTTCCGCCATGGCTATGACACGCTGATCGCGGCGCTCGACGAGATCGAGCCGCAGTCGAAGGGCAATTTCGGTGCGTGGAGCCTGCCGAACGGCGCGGCCTATTATGCCGACCGCCTCAAGGCCTCGACCAGCACCAGCCTGACCGCCGACCAGATCCACGAGATCGGCCTGCGCCAGGTCGCCGCGATCCGGCAGGAGATGGAGGCGATCAAGCGGCAGGTCGGCTTCAACGGCACGCTCGAGCAGTTCTTCGACCATATCCGCACCGACCCGCAGTTCAAATATCCGAACACGGATGCAGGCCGCGAACAGTATCTGAGCGACGCCCGCGCGGTGATCGCGTCAGTGATGGTGGTGGCGCCGCGCTTCTTCCGCACCTTGCCCAAGGCGCCGCTCGAGGTGCGCGCGGTGGAGAAATGGCGCGAGGCGACCGCGCCGACCGCCTTCTACAACCAGCCCTCCGCCGACGGATCGCGGCCGGGCATTTATTACGTCAACCTGGTCGACATGAACCAGACGCAGAAGGTGCAGGTCGCGGCGATCGCAAGCCATGAGGGCGCGCCCGGGCATCATTTCCAGATCGCCCGCCAGCAGGAACTGGCGGGCATCCCGAAGTTCCGCAAGTTCGGCGGCTATGGCGCCTATATGGAAGGCTGGGGCCTCTATTCGGAGCGGCTGGCGGACGAGATGGGCGTCTACAAGGATCCCTATTCCCGGTTCGGCATGCTGTCCCTGCAGGGGTGGCGGGCGATCCGGCTGGTGCTCGACACCGGCATCCATTCCAAGCGATGGACGCGCGAGCAGGCGATCGCCTATTTCCACGCGAACAGCTCCGTCTCTGACACCGACATCGCCCGGGAGGTCGACCGGTATTTCAACTGGCCGGGACAGGCGACGAGCTACATGGTCGGCCAGCTCAGGATCGCCGAACTGCGCAAGCGCGCCGAGACGACGCTTGGTTCGCGCTTTGACATCCGCGATTTCCACGAGGCGGTGCTGAGCCAGGGTGCGCTGCCACTCGACGTTCTCGAGGAGCAGGTCGATCGGTACATCGCCCAGCGGCGAAGCGGGAAATAGCGGCGCGGCGAGACCGGGTTATCGTGCGCCGGTGCGCCGGGAATAGACTTTCTGCCCCGCCGGCCCGAAGGCCATGACGCTATAGGCCTCCGGCGCCGTGCCCGGCACTTCCATCCCGGCCGAGCCGATCGGCATGCCGGCGACCGCAAGCCCGGCGACGCCGCGCGGGGGCTGGGCCAGGACTCGCTTCATCTCGGCGATCGGGACATGCCCCTCGAACGCCATGCCGTCGACGATCGCTGTGTGGCATGACAGGAGTCGCGCAGGGATGCCGTAGCGTGCCGTCAGCGTCGCGCGGTTGGCGTCGTCGACCATGCGCATCTGGCGCTTGAATTCGGCCCTGACCTGCGCGGCCCATTTCTCGCAGCAGCCGCAACCCGGGTCGCGATGGACGACGATCGGGCCCGCAGCCACCGCCGCCGCGGGGGCCGCGAGGGCAAGGGCGGTCGCCAGAATTCGGATCGACTTCATTGCATGTCTCCTTCCAAAGGGGGGGGCTTCCGGTGCCGTCAGAACCAGGCGCGCACGCCGGCGACGAAGCTGGTCGAGGACGGGCGTTCCCCGGCGGCGCGGGCGAAATCGGCGGTGCGGCCGAGACTGCGGTCCCAGGAGATGCCGATATAGGGGGCGAATTCGCGCGCGACCTCGTAGCGGAGCCTAAGGCCAAGCTCGATGTCCGACACGCCGGCGCCGATGCCGTTTTCCGGCACGTCCTGCGCCGCCAGGTTGATCTCGGCGCGGGGCTGAAGGATCAGGCGCTGGGTGATGCGCTGATCATAATAGCCCTCGACCCGCCCGAGCAGGTCGCCCTTGTTCGAGAGGAACAGCGCGCCTTCGACCTCGAACCAATAGGGGGCGAGTCCTTCGACGCCGATGGTCGCATAGGTGCGCGACGGATCGGGCCGGATGTCGTGGCGGATACCGGCCTGAAGGTTGAAATAGGGGCCGACCGCACGGCTGTAGAGCGCCTGGACCTCGGCATGCCCGACGCCCTCGCCGAAGCTGCCCGACCCTTCCGACTTGACGACGAGCCGGTCGATGTCGCCGCCGAACCAGCCCTCGGCATCCCAGCGGAAGCCGTTGCGGCCCTTGTTCACCTGATATTCGGCGAGGTTGAACATGATCTGCGAGAAAGTGGCGCCGCCATGTTCGCGGCGCACCGTCTCGCGCGCGCCGCGCATCGAGTCATTGCCCCAGATGCGATCGGCATAGTCAGCCGCAGGGGCGGCCGGCGCGGGGGCGTTGCCCGGGGGGAGGGCGGTGCCGCCGGTGCCCCGGTCAGGCGCCGCCTGCTCCATGCCCGGCATCGACGCCATGTCCTGGCCGGCAGGAGAGGGCGCCGCAGGGGGTGGGCTGGCCGGCGTGCAATGGCCCATCGCCGCATGTTCGGGCGGGCAATCGGGGTCGGTGACCACCGGCGTCGCCGGTGCGGCGGGCTGGTTCATGCCGGGCATCGCGGACATGTCGTGGCCGGCATGGGGATCGCTCGGGGTGGGTGTCGGCGGAGTCGATCCGGCGGGGGTGCAATGCCCCATTGCCGCGTGTTCAGGCGGACAATCGGGCGTGGCGACGGGCAATGTGGGTTTACGGGCCGCCTTGCTGGCGGGCTTCGCCTTCGGTTTTACGGTCCGGGCCGCCGGTTTTGCCTTCGGCTTGACCTTGGCCGGCATGGCCATGCCCGGCATGCTCGAATGATCCATGGTCTGCGCCGCCACGGGAGAGGCGAGGGCGATTGCCGGGGCGGTGGCGAGGAGCAGGAGCGGGCTCATGCCTGGTCTCCCCCGCGTGGCCGAACGGTCACGACCTGCATCATGCCGGCATGCATGTGGTAGAGCAGGTGGCAGTGGAACGCCCAGTCGCCGACGGCGTCGGTGGTGACGTCGAAGGTGACGGTGCCGCCGGGCTGGACCTGCACGGTGTGCTTGCGCGGGGCGTATTCGCCATGCCCGGTCACGAGTTCGAAGAAATGCCCGTGGAGATGGATCGGGTGGCCCATCATCGTATCGTTGACCAGAGTGACCCGGACCCGCTCGTCCTTCAGGAACGGGATCGGGTGCTTCACCTCGTTCAGTTTCTGGCCGTCGAACGCCCACATATAGCGTTCCATATTGCCGGTGAGGTGGATCTGCATCGCGCGATCGGGCGCGCGGACATCGGGGTTGCGGTCGACCGCGACCAGGTCGCGATAGACCAGCACCTTGTGGCCGACATTGCCCAGGCCCTGGCCCGGCTCCCCGGTGCGGTCGACGGGCATCGGCGAGATGGTCTGGACGGTCGGCGTCTTGCTGACGCCGGGCGCGTTGGAGAAATCGCGCATCGAATGCTTCATGCCGCCCGACCCGGCCGCGCCGTGGCCCATGGCGGCATGGTCGACCGCAGGTGCTCCCGCGGGAGGGGTGGGGGTGCAATGACCCATCGCGGCATGTTCGGGGGCGCAGGTTGACGCCGGGGCGGGGGAGGCGCCGTGATCCATGCCGGGCATCGCCGCCATGTCGCCACCGCCCATATCCATGCCCATGTCCTTCATGGTAGCGATGGGGCGCTTGCGCAGGGGCGGCACCTCGGCGGCCATTCCCGCGCGCGGCGCCAGCGTGGCGCGGGCCATGCCCGAGCGGTCGACGGTCTCGCCGACCAGCGTATAGGCGCGGTCGTCGACTGGCTCGACGATGACGTCATAGGTCTCGGCGACGGCGACCTGGATCTCGTCGACGGTGACCGGGCGGACGTTCAGGCCGTCGGCCTGCACCACGGTCAGCCTGAGGCCGGGAATGCGGACGTTGAAGGTCGTCATCGCCGAGGCGTTGATGATCCGCAGCCGCACGCGCTCGCCCGGCGTGAACAGGGCAGTCCAGTTGTCCTGCGGGCCGTGGCCATTGACCAGATAGGAATAGGTCGAGCCCGTCACGTCGGAGACGTCGGTCGAATCCATGCGCATGCCGCCCCAGGCCAGGCGCTCCTTGAGCGGCTGGTCCTTACCGGAGAGGAGACCGGCGAGCGTCTGTTTCTGGTAGTTGAAATAGCCGCCCTGAAGCTTGAGCTTCCTGAAGATCATATGAGGGTGGAGCTGGCTGTGGTCGGACAGCAGGACGACATGCTCGCGGTCCGACCGGATCGGGTCCTCCCCCGCCGGATCGATGACGATCGGACCGTAATGGCCGAGCTGCTCCTGCAGGCCCGAATGGCTGTGATACCAATAGGTGCCGGCCTGCCTTACCGGGAATTCATAGGTGAAGGCCGAGCGGGGTTTGATGCCGGGAAAGCTGACACCGGGGACGCCGTCCATCTGGAACGGCAGGATGAGCCCGTGCCAGTGGATCGAGCTGTCCTCGTCGAGCGCGTTCTCGACATGCAGGCGGACGGTCTGCCCTTCGCGCAGGCGGATGAGCGGGGCCGGCACGGTGCCGTTGACGCCGATGGCGTGGCTTGTCCGGCCGTCGATGGTCAACATCTGGTGGGCGATGCGCAAATGGATGTCGTCGCCGGAAACGGTCGGCAGGGGCCGCACGATGCCGGCGGAGACCGGCTGAGCCCAGGCCGGGAACCAGGGAGCGAGAGCTGCCGTCCCGCCCAGTGCGGCACCGCCGCGCAAAAGGGTCCGGCGGTCGATCAATGCGGTCATTTCAGGTCCTGCGGGTGGATGAGTCATGGAAGATACGCGGGTCCTTCGGTCAGCCCTCGAAAAAACCGGGAGATATTCCGGGAGGGTCAGGCCGTGTCGCCAAGCCGATCCGCGAGCTTCTGCCGTGCGCGGTAGAGGCGCGTCTCGACTGCCTTTTCGCTGATCGCGAGGATGCCGGATGTCTCGGCCTGGGTCAGGCCCTCGATCGTGCGCAGCACCAGCACTTCGCGCAGATTGCCCGGCAGGGTCGCGAGCGCCGCCGCGACTCGATCGAGTTCCTGCCGATCAGCGGCCTGGGTCTCGATCGACGGGACATCGTCCGCAGCGTCGAGGGCATGGTCGAGCGGCAGCACCACGGAGATCAGGCGGCGCACCATGCGCCGCCGCCGCCAGTCGCGCGCCTTGTTGATCGCGATGCGTGCCAGCCAGGCGCGCATCGGTCGCGCCGAATCATACCGGCGCAGTGCGCTATGGGCCGAGACGAAGGCTTCCTGGACGACATCGAGCGCTTCCTCCTCGTCGCCGATGAGCCGCGCGACCAGACGGTGGAGCGGCGCCTTGTGCCGGCGCACGATCTCCGCAAAGGCGCGGCGCTGGCCCGCCAGGCACAGGGCGGCGAGCTCGCCGTCCGACCTGTCGGCAATCCCGTTGCTCACCGCGCGTCTTCGGTCAGCGCCCTGGTGACTGCGGCGTCGAACGTCGCCGTCTGATCCGGCCGGAGCAAGCCCCGCATCGCGAAGATATGTGCCAGCGTCTCCTTCTGCAGCTCGCCCATGGTGCGGTGCGAGGCGTCGACCGCGGCCGAGACGCCGGGACCATTGCCGTGTTCAGCGGCGATCGCCCGGGCAAGGCGCGCATTCTCTGCGCGCATCTCCCCTTCGAGCGCGCGGCGGCGCACTGCGAAACCGTCCTCCAGCACGTGCAGCCGACGTTCCTGATCAGCGTCGAGCGTCAGCTGGTCGTGCAGCACGGCGTGGAGGTCCACCCCGGACTGCACCGGGGCAGCAACGAAATGCCGCCCGACCAGCACGCCGGTGAGGGCGGCGACAAAGGCGAGGATCGCGACAAGGGCGAGGCGGAACGGAGTCATTGGGTGCCGCCGAGCAAGGCCGAGGGCGCCAGCGGGCTCGGCGCGCCCAAAGGCGACAGCGCAGGAGCGGCCCGCGCGGCGGACGACGGAATGACGTTGCTGACCAGTCCGAGGACAAGCGCCAGGCCAGTGGCCGCCAAGGTCGCACCCGTGCCGAGGCCTGACGCCGGCTGGCTCGAGATCGCGCCAAGCACGCGGTCTTCAAGCCCGGCAAGACCCTCATGCGGCGTGGCCGAGGAAAGGCGCGCCAGCGCGTCGTCGATATTGTTGCCCATGATCTGCCTTTCTGTCCCTCGATACGCACCGCAGGATAAAATCCCTCGGATTCGGTTGAGGGGTGTGTGCCGCTGTCGCGTATCGACCAGGTATATTCCACAGGAGTTCGACATGAAGTTCAATCCGGCCCTTGCGATCATTGCTGCCCTCGTCTCGGCGATCGCGCCCGGCGCAGCCCTGGCGCACCCCAGGCTGGTCGCCGCGGTGCCGGCCGCCGACGCGACGGTCGCGCGGACGAACACCGTCAAGCTGACCTTCAGCGAGCGGCTGATGCCGGCGCTGTCGAGCGCGACGCTGACCATGACGGGCATGCCGGGCATGGCCAATCACGGGCCGATGAAGATGACCGGCGTGACGAGTGCGATCGCGGCCGACGGCAAGTCGATCGTGCTCACCATGGCGAAGCCGCTGCCCGCCGGCACCTATCGCGCCGACTGGATCGTGGTCAGCGCCGACACGCACCGGATCACTGGCACGCACAACTTTTCCGTGAAATAGGGTGTGAGCGGCTGGGTGCAGATCGGGCTCAGGTTCGGCCTTTATGCTGACCTGATGCTGCTGTTCGGGCTGGCGGTGTATCCGCTCCATGCCGCCCACATGTCTCTGCGCCTTCGACCATATTGGATGTTCGCTGTGCTGGCGGGGCTCGGGCTGGTCCTGAGCGCCGCCGCCTTCGTCGCGATGACCGCGGAGATGGCCGGCGTGGCGATCACCGGCCTCGACCGCGAAACACTGCGCTTCGTGCTGGTGGATACGGCGCCAGGCGGCGCCTTCCTTCTGCGGATGGCGGCACTGGCCATCCTGCTCGTGCTTGCCCTGGCGGTACGGAGCGGCGCGGCGTGCTGGCCCGTCGCCGCAATGGCGGCGTTCGCGCTCGCCACGCTCGCCTGGACCGGGCACGCCGCCGTCGCCGAGGGGGTGTGGGGTGCGATCCATCGTCTGTCGGACGCGGTGCACCTGATGGCGGCCGCCGCCTGGGTCGGGGCACTTGCCATGCTGCTCGGGATGCTCGCGTCACCCTTTGACGGCGAGGCCGCGGTGGCCGATGCCCGGCTGGCCCTTGACCGTTTTGCGGTCGCCGGTTCGGTGCTGGTCGCGCTGATCGTCGCGACCGGCGCAATCAACATCGGGATGATCGTCGGCCCGGCAGCGCTGCTCCTCCTGCCGGACACGGCATATGGCCGACTGCTGATCGCGAAGCTGTTGCTGTTCGCTGCGATGCTCGCCTTTGCGGGCGCCAATCGCTGGCGTCTCGTGCCGAAATTTGCTGCAGCGCAATCGCCCCCGGATATCGGGAAGGCAGCGCGAGCCTTGCGCACCAGCATCCTGCTCGAAGCCGGGGCGGCGACCATCATCCTGGCGCTTGTCGCGTGGTTGGGGACACTTGCGCCGCCCTCGGCGACGTAGTGCCGCACAGGGGCGCCCGACACGGGTGGTGAAACCGGAACTCCGGTGTTGCAGTCAGGCAACACACTTTCGAAAACCATGCAAGTCGCGGATCAGGTTGTTGCATTTTTGTTGCATTGCATCACGGAACAAATAGGGGTCGCCCCGCTGTCAACGAGCGGCCAATTCTATAAGCAACTCCACCGGGGGAATATATGAACACCAAGTTTCTTTTCGCGTCCGTCGCGGCACTCGTCATCGCCACGCCCGCCATGGCGCAGGACGAAGCGCCTGAATTCAAGGGCGGCGCGCGCGTCGAGGCGCGTATCGGCGTCGACGATGTGGTGCTGAAGGCCGGCGGCGAAAGCGCTTCGAAGGTCGGTTTCGCGTTCGGCGGCGAGGTCGGGTACGACTATGCCACCAACTCGGGCTTCGTCATCGGCGCCTATGCCGGTATCGAAGGCGCGACCACCAAGAAGTGCGCCCGCGTAACCACCAATAACGAGGTCTGCCTGAAGGCCGGCCGCAACATCACCGCGGGCGTGCGCGCCGGCGGCGTCGTGCGCAGCGGCCTGCTGTACGTGAAGGGCGGCTATACCAATGGCCGTGCGACCGGAACGTATCGCAGCATCACGCCGGCAGCCAGCAGCTCAGCGAGCGGCAACCTGGACGGCTGGCACGCAGGTGCCGGTTACGAGCTGCCGGTCTCGGCGAACACCTATGCCAAGATCGAGTATCTCTACACCCACTACAGCACCGGCAACGACTTCGGTGCGGATATCGGCCTGCAGCGCCACCAGGGCCTGATCGGCTTCGGTTACCGCTTCTGATCGACCGATCGACGGACAAGGAAGGGGCGGCAGCGATGCCGCCCCTTTTTTTACGCTCGCGGCAATCCCCGGAAATTGCCGGGCTTTCGCGGTGAATTAGGGGAGTGTTAACCACGCCTTCCGTAGCAATACGACGTGGGAGATTCCGATCACACGCATGCCGCGGCGCTGAGCTGGACGATGCTGGGGCTGTTCGGGACAGTCACTGTCGTAGCGCTCGCGCTGCTCGGCGTGAGACCGGCATTGTCCAACGTCACGCTGCTCCCGATCCTCATCGCGCTGGCGCTGGTGGCCTATCACCGGCTGGTGCGTCCGATCCCGATGATCGCGGGGGGCATGCAATCCTTCCTCCAGTTCATGCTGATCATGATGTTCGGCATGTTCCTGAGCTTCGCGGCCGCGGCGAGCGGCTTTCCCTATCGCGACTCGCTGCTGCTGGGGATCGATCGCGCGCTCGGGTTCGACTGGTTCGCCTATGCCCGCTGGGTCGATTCCCATCCGATGCTCGTCATCCTGTATCGCTTTGCCTATGGCAGCTTCCTGGTGCAGCCGCTGGTGCTGGTGTTCCTGCTTGTCATGCAGCGCGAACTGCGGCGACTGCATCTGTTCACCTTCGCCTTCGCCTTGAGCCTGTTCGTCGCCTGCATGGTCTTCGTGTTCGTGCCGGCCGTGTCGGTCTATGCCGGTTTGCAGGTGCCGCTCGACCAGTTCGACAATCTGAAGCCGGTCAGCACGTTCGAGCATATCAAGTTCATCGAGGCGATGCGTCACGGGACGCTTGCCACGCTCAACCCGGCCGAGGGCGCTGGCCTGATCACCTTCCCGAGCTTCCATTCGTGCGGCGCCGTGCTGCTGATCTGGGGATTCTGGGGTGTCCGCTTCGCCCGCATCCCGGCGCTGCTGCTCAACCTCACCATGCTTGCCTCGACCCCGATCGACGGCGCGCATTATCTGGTGGACGTGATCGGCGGGGTGTCGCTGGCGGTTGCGGTGCTCGGCCTCACCCTTGCCCTGGAGCGCGGCGGCGCGGGCGCGCACCTCGTGCGGCTGCTTCCGGCGTTTGCGCCGAACCGTGCGACGGCGCGGCGCCGGCCGGTTGCCGATCCCGGTATTTGAGACACCCATAAAGGCCCGGCGCAGGAATCTTCCCGCGATGTCCGGACAACCTATAGCCGCGCGCAATCGCTCCGTGCCGGTCGGCCAGCGAAGCGCGCGTCGATCCAGTCGAGCGTGGGCCGGGCACTGTCCGCCGCGCTGGTTTCATGGCCCTTGCCGCTGATCGTCACATAATGAACCGTGCCGCCCGCACGGCAGAGCCGGTGAGCGAAGTCCTTCGTCACGGCGGCGCCGACGATCGCATCGTTGGGGTTCTGCGCGATCAGGAAGGGAACGCCATAGGGACGGGCCGCGGGACTGTTCTCGCGCGCGATCCGGGCCCAGGGCTGGATTCGCCCCAGATCGACATTCTTCAGATCCCGGCGCAGCACCAGGATGCCGAGCATCGTGCCGAGCCGCGGCTTCTTGCCCAGCTCGACGCAGTTGTTCTGCGCCAGCCGGGTGATGACTCCCTGGGTGCTCTTGCCGCCAAGGGTCGACAGCGGGGCATTGAAGTGTCGCGACCAGCTATAGGCGGCGAACGCGGTGAGGAATGCGCGAACCGAGGGGTCGGTCCCCGCCGTCAGATTCTGTACGAGATCGGTCGTCGGCGCGGCGGCGGCGACCCCGACCAGTCGAAGATCGGGCGCATAGGCCCGGGCGAGCTGCCCGGTCCACAGGGCGGCGTGCCCGCCCTGGGATTCACCCCAGACGGCGAAGGAACTGCCGGCTGCGGCGGCGGGGATGCTGCGCGCCGCGCGTACTGCGTCAAGTACCGAGCGGCCAGTGGCGACGCCAGCGAGGAAGCCATGCGGCATCGCGGTGCCGAGGCCGGGATAGTCGGGTGCGACGACGGTATAGCCCCGCCGGATCGCATCGCCGAGGCCGGCGGTGGCGTTGAAGAAATTGGGGCTGAGCGACGGCGCGCATTTCTCGACCACGCCCCAGGCACCGTGCGTCCAGGCAAGCACGGGGCGGGAGCGGGCAGGGGATGCTGCGCGCGGCGCGACCACCATGCCGGTCACCTCGATCGGTGCACCGCGGTCGCTCGTCGTCCAGTAGCGTACCCGCCACGCCTGGGAGCCGGGCGGCGAACCGGTGACCGGATCGAAGGCGCTGAGCGTGCCCGGCGGCGCGGCGCTCGCCGGAACGGGAACCGCCAGTGCCACGGACAACAGGATCGAGACGAGGATACGCATCGCTATCTCCCTGATCGTGCGGCACGATAGCGTGGATCGGCGTGCGCGTGAACGGGTTTGATCAGCCGTCTCTTCGCCGCCGTTTATCTCGCTACCGGATCGGGGTTCAGGCGATGCCCCATTGCTTCCGCACGACGCGTTCAAGCACCGCGAGGGGCATGGCGCCCTTCAGCAGCACCGAATGGAACTGCTTCAGGTCGAATCCGGGCCGCTTCTGCGCCTCGGTGCGCAACCGGACCCAGGCAGTGTGGCCGATCTTGTAGCTGCAGGCTTGCCCCGGCCAGACCGTGTAGCGATCGATTTCGCCCTGGCTTCGACCGCGCGCGATACCCGTCGTCGCGATCAGATAGTCGGTCGCCTGCTCGCGGCTCCATCGCTTCGCGTGCATGCCGCTGTCGACGACCAGACGGGTCGCCCTGAAGAGCAGGGACTGGAGATAGCCGACCTGCCCAAGCGGGTCGCCTTCGTACATGCCCATCTCGTCCGCGAGCTGTTCCGAGTAGAGCGCCCATCCTTCCGAATAGCCGCTGAAGAAGCCGCGGCGGCGGATCAGCGGGATTTCCGGGCTTTCGAGCGCCAAGCTGACCTGGAGATGATGGCCCGGCACCGCTTCGTGATGAGTCAATGTCGCCAGGCCGAATTTCGGGCGGTCGAAGGTGTCGCGCAGGTTGATGTAGTAGATCGCCGGTCGCGACCCATCGAGCGAGGCGTTCTCATAATAGCCGCCGGGCGCGCCGGCCTGGATCGTCGGCGGCACGCGGCGGACCTCGACCGGTGCTTTGGGCAGGGTCGCGAATGTCTCGGGCAGGCGGGCGTGCATCGCCACGATCTGCCGGTTGAGCTGGGCGAGCAGCGCATCGCGACCGGCATCGGTATTCGGGTAGAGCTGATCGGGCCGCTCGTTCAGCGCGACCAGGCGCTCGCCGACCGTTCCGCTTGCCATCCCCTGAGTCTTGAGGATGGAGTCGATGCGCGCACCGATCTCTGCGACCTGGGCCAGGCCGAGGCGGTGAATCTCATCGCCGCTCATCGCCACGGTCGTCGCGGCTTCGGCCGCTGCCGCATAATAGGCGTCGCCATCCGGCAGCCGCCAGCAACCGGCGTCGTGGACTGCCTTGGCGCGCAATTCAGTCACCAGCGTGCGCTGACGCTGGAGTGCCGGGAAAACCTTCTGCTCGACGATCGAGGCTGCGCGGGCCGCGGCATCGGCCGGCAGGTTCGCCGCCTTCAGCTTGGTGGCGAAGGTCGATACCATGACGGTCTGGTCGGCGGCCCGCTCAAGTGCGCTGGCCAGCTGCCTGAGCGTCGTATCGAGGATATAATCGGGTGCGAACACGCCGCGCGCCGCGTCGCTGCGCTGGCGGTCGGTGCTGTCGTCAATGCTTTTGGGAAACGCCTCGAGCCTGGCCAGATAGGCGTCCGACTCGGCGGCATCGCGGACCCGTGCCTGCGATTCCAGGAAATCCGGCACGTCGCGATACGGCCCGGTAAGCTGGCTCAGCACATAAGGGGCAAATCGACCGAGGCTGCTGCCATAGGTGAACCGTTCAGCCCCGGCGATGGCGCGGGTCAGCTGGTAGGTCACCACCTCATGGTCGAGCTTCGCTTCCGGGGACAGGCCGCTTGTGTCGAAACGGCTCAATTCGGCGAATTCCGCCTTCGCGCGGGCAAGGTCGCGCGCCTGGCCTTTCGCTGATTCGTCGCTGAGCCTTGCCTTCAGGCCGGCACGGGGGCCGCTATCCAGGCCGAGGCGAGTCGCCAGTTCAGGCGATTCATCGAGCCGGCCATAGAAGAAGCGGTCGAGCATGGCGCGCAACGCCGCGTCGCCCTTTGCGGCGCGGGTCGCCGCGCGGACGGGAAGCCCTGCCGCGACCGTGACGGCGGCCGCACCAGCGATGAAGTGGCGACGATGCATGAAATATCTCCCCTATGATTCATCCGGCCGAGAATGTGGACACTCGCGATCCAGCCCGGCATCGAGCCTCGAATCCGGGCCGCCCATGTCCCATCCGGCTTGTTGTCGACGGTTGCCCGGTGAGCTGGCTCAGCGCCGTTCCGCCGCCGTTTTCGCCCTGACCGCCTCGAATTCGGAACCCTTGCTCCAGGCAGGCCAGTTGCCGCCCTTGGCGAGCGAGGTGCCCATCGCCTGGAACAGGGCGACATCGGCCGCCGCGCCACGCAGGTCCCAGCCGGCCGACCAGGAATCGCAGGTCTTGTGGTAGCAGGTCATATAGTCATCGAGCCATTTCTGCCCGGCCGAACGACCGCCCGTCGCAAGATCGGACGCGCCGCCGAGCGCCATCAGCAGCAGCGACGGCACGCCCTTGCGCACCACCGAGAAATGGTCGGCGCGGTAGAAGAGGCCGCGTTCGGAGAAGGTCTCGGGCGTGATCGTCCGGCCCTGCGCCGTGGCGGCGACGGCCAGATCCGCATCGAGGGTCGAATTGCCTGCGCCGACAAGGATGACGTCGCGCGCGGGCCCGGCGGTCTGCAGGATGTCGAGCGTCAGGTTCGCGGCGGTCGTGGCGAGCGGCTTGACCGGGTGAGTCGCATAATATTCCGACCCAAGCAGGCCGCGTTCCTCGGCGGTCCACAGCGCGAAGACCAGCGAGCGGTCAGTGCGCGGGGCTGCCTTGAACAGGCGGGCGAGCTCAAGCACGCCGGCGACGCCGAGCGCGTCGTCATTGGCGCCGGGGCGGATCGTCCTGCCCTGGGCATCGACCGGACCCGCGCCATAGGCATCCCAATGCGCGGCGAACATCACGCTTTCGTCGGGCCGGGTCCTGCCTGGCAGGGTCGCGAGCACATTGGCGCTTTCGATGTGCTCGACGGTGACGGGAAGGGCGGCGCTGAAGCTCAGGCCGTTCATCTCGAGCGGCCGGAAGGTGGTGGAGCGCGCCTGTTTGCGCAGCGCGGCGAGATCGAGCCCGGCCGAGGCGAAGATGCGGGTCGCGAGATCATGCTCGATCCAGCCCTGCAACGGCACGCGCTGGTCGGCCGCGCCGCGTACGATGTCGAAATTCTCACCGTTCGACGCCGCCACCGTGCTCCAGCCATATCCTGCCCCGGCCGTGTCGTGAACGATCAGCGCGGCGATCGCCCCGCGTCGTGCCGCTTCCTCGAACTTGTAGGTCCAGCGTCCATAATAGGTCATGCGACGACCGCCGAAGCGGCCGACCGAGTCCTCGCCGGGGACCGCCTCGAAATCGGGGTCGTTGATCAGGAAGACGGCGACCTTGCCCTTCAGATCGACGCCCTTGAAATCGTCCCAGCCGGCCTCCGGCGCATGGACGCCATAGCCGACGAACACCATCGGCGCGGAGGCGATATCGATGCGCGGCGCGTCGCGCACCGTGGTGAGGTTGATGTCGGTGCCCTGTGCCAGTGGCGTGCGGTTGCCGGTCGCGGTGGCGAACGATACCGAGCCGCCCGTGCCGATACGGGTGTGGATCAGTGGTACCGCCTGAGTCCAGCTACCCTTGTCGCCACCGGGTTGAAGCCCCATCGCCTTGAACTGCGCGACCAGGAAATCGATGGTCTTGCGCTCGCCGGGCGTACCCGGCGCACGGCCCTCGAACGCATCGGACGCAAGTGTCCTGACCGTGGCCGACAGCCGGGCCGGATCGACCGTGGGGGGCTTGCCCGCTTCATCCTTTGCGAGCGCCGGTGCGGCGAGCAGCAGGGCCGTGGTTGCGATGATGAGTCCGCGCATGATTTTCTCTTGTTCCCCGCGATGTGACGACCGTGCCGATTATGACGAGAATTTCAGGATTGGCGACCTTCGGTTTTGTGCCGCGCGAACATCGCCTCAGGCGAGGAATCCTTCCAGCATCGTCCTGAACGCCGCCACGGCCTTTTCCGACGTCGCTTCGGGATCGTCCGAATTGGCGATCCACTGCGCCGCCTGGGTCGAGGCGCCGGTGACCAGGCGGGCGGCCGCCTCCGCATCCATGTCGGCGACGATCACGCCTT
Organism: Pseudomonadota bacterium; assembly: GCA_040388155.1. Lineage (GTDB taxonomy): Bacteria > Pseudomonadota > Alphaproteobacteria > Sphingomonadales > Sphingomonadaceae > Sphingomonas. The sequence goes on along the minus strand of JAZKCJ010000007.1, from coordinate 46,280 downwards.
CAGCCTGGAGCGCGCGGATGCTGGAGGAGATGGATGCAACGCAGCCCTGGGACGTCGGCCAGCTCGACGGGTCGCCGAGCACCGCCGGGCCGTCGCGCAGCACGATACGCTGGATTTCCGGTTCAAGCGCCATTTTCAGATAGCCGAGATTCTCGTCGATAAAGCCCTGCCAGCGGGTCGGGGCACGCGCCGACAGCCGGTCGAGCCGCTGAGTCATCTCAGCATCGATCTGCTCGACGACGGCCGCCATCAGGCCCTTCTTGTCGCCGAAATGATGGTAGAGCGCGCCGCGGGTGAGGCCGCATCCGGCGGTGAAATCATCCATCGATGCATCGGTGTAACCGATCGTGCCGAACGCCTCGCGGCCTGCCGCGATCAGCTTCGCGCGCGTTTCAGCGATCATCTCCTTGCGCGGGCGATGCGCCATGCTCCACTCCAATAATATACGTTGCGTATGTCAATTGACAGGCGCCCCGCACGATCCTACCTCAAACAACATACGCCAGGTATGTCATTTACGGAAGTGGCGGCCGTGGAGAGATCGAGGGACCGACCATGGCCAATCCGTACAGCAGGATATTCCAGGCGCCCGGAACGAGGGGTTTCGCCGCGGCGGGGTTTTTCGCGCGCCTGCCGATCGCGATGGCGCCGATCGGCCTCGTCACCATGCTGTCCCAGACCTATGGCGAATATTGGCTGGCGGGCGCCGTGGCGGCGACCTTCGCGCTCACCAACGCACTGCTTGCCCCGCAGATCTCGCGGCTGGTCGACCGCCTCGGACAGACCCGGGTGGTGGTTCCGGCCACCCTTGTCTCGGTGTTGGCGTTCGCGGTGCTGATCACTGCGGCGAACCGGGACTGGCCGGTCTGGACATTGTTCGCCGCGGCGCTGCCCGCAGCGGCGATGCCGAGCATCCCGGCGATGGTGCGCGCCCGCTGGACCGAGATTTTCCGCGACAGCCCGGAACTCACCACTGCCTTCGCGTTCGAATCGGCCGCCGACGAACTGGTCTATATCGCCGGGGCGTCGCTGTCGGTCGGCCTGAGCGTCGCCCTGTTCCCTGAAGCAGGGATGCTCGTCAGCACCATTTTCCTTGCCCTCGGATCGACGGCGCTGATCCTGCAGCGCTCAACCGAGCCGAAGGTACGGCCGGTTTCCCGCGAGCATAGCGGCTCCGCGATCCTGTTGCGGCCGGTGCAGATCATCACCTTCGCGCTGATCTTCATCGGCGCCACCTTCGCCACGGCCGAGGTCAGCGTGGTGGCGATCACCAAGGAACTCGGCCAGCCCGGCGCCGCGAGCCTGGTCATTGGCGTCTATGCGATGGGCTCCTTCGTGGTGGGGATCATCATCGGCGCGCTGAGCCTCAAGCTGCCGTTGCAGCGCCAGCTTGCGATCGCCGTCGCGGTCACCGCGCTGACGACCCTGCCGCTGCTGCTCGCCAATACGGTGGTGTGGCTGGCGCTGGCGGTATTCCTCAGCGGGATCGCAATCTCCCCGACCTTCATCACCGCGTTCGGCCTGATCGAACGGCATGTGCCAGAGGCGATGCTGACCGAAGGCGTTACCTGGGTGATGACCGGGATCGGCATCGGTATGGCGCTCGGCTCCTTCGCCGCGGGCCTGACGGTGGATGCGTTCGGTGCGCGCAACGGCTTCTGGGTATCGGTGGCGGCCGGCACGATCGCGCTATCGACGGTGCTGCTGGGGCAACGGGTGCTCGGGCGATCGGTCACCCGCAGCTAGGTCAGGGCTGGGTAGTGTCTCAGTTTCAAATTAGCCGCTGATCCCTGTCGCCAGCCGCGTCGCCCTCCTATATGCTTAACGCAAAGCAGGGAGGCGGTGGCATGAGCAGCCTTTGGTGGATTATTCCGGTTGGCGCTCTGATACTCTGGTGCGTTGTCCAGCTATTCAGGGGCGGCGGGCCGCCATCGGGTAGGAATGAGAGCAGCACATCAGGGTATGATGTCAGCGGCTAATTTCAAACTGAGACCCTACCCAGGGCTGGTACCGCTACCATAATTTGATTAGACCTCTCGAAAAGGCGGAGAGGATCTCATGAAGTTCAAGCTATTGGCGGCGGCTGCGTCGGTGTCGTTCCTCGTGACCGGGGCTGGTTTCGCGCAAGAAGTGCCGGCGACTCGCGCTGGGGGCGGCAATGTCGAGCAACGTGCCGCGGCCCTGGTCGCGAAGATGACGCTTGAGGAGAAGGCGGCGCAGCTCGGCCATACCGCGCCCGCCATCCCCCGGCTGGGCGTGCCGCGCTATAACTGGTGGAACGAGGGGCTGCACGGTGTCGCCCGGGCCGGGATCGCGACCGTATTCCCGCAGGCGATCGGCATGGCCGCAACCTGGGACACCAACCTCATGGGGACGGTGGCCGACACGATCGGCACTGAATTCCGCGCGAAATATGTCGAGCGCGTTCACCCCGACGGCAGCACCGATTTCTATCGCGGGCTGACCGTGTGGTCGCCGAACATCAACATCTTCCGCGATCCGCGCTGGGGCCGGGGGCAGGAGACCTATGGCGAGGACCCGTTCCTGACCGGGCGGATCGGGATCGCCTTCATCAACGGCCTGCAGGGCAGCGACCCGCTCCATTACAAGACGATCGCCACCTCGAAGCATTTCGCGGTGCATAGCGGGCCGGAATCGAACCGGCACCGCGAGGACGTGCACCCGAGCGCGCACGATCTGGAGGACACCTATCTCCCCGCATTCCGCGCGACGGTGACCGAGGCCAAGGTCCAGTCGATCATGTGCGTATACAATGCGATCGACGGCGTGCCGGGCTGCGCCAACGATTTCCTGATGAACCAGCGGCTGCGCAAGGACTGGGGTTTCACCGGCTATGTCGTGTCGGATTGCGGGGCGGCGGCGAACATCTATCGTCCGGACAGCCTGCATTACCGCAAGACGCCGGCCGAGGGCGTGGCCGCCGGGTTCGAGGCAGGCATGGACCTGATCTGCGGCGATTATCGCAACCATATGACGACCGATGCGGATTCGATCGTCGAGGCGGTCAACAAGGGGCTGCTGCCGATCGCGACGGTCGACCGGTCGCTGGTGCGGCTGTTCTCGGCGCGGATCAGGCTCGGGCTGATCGATACGCCGGTGAGGCCGTTCGCCACGATCACCGCGGCTGACAACGACACCGAGGCGCATCGCGCGCTGTCGCGCAAGATGGCCGAGGCATCGATGGTGTTGCTGAAGAACCAGGGCAATCTGCTGCCGCTGGCGGGCGCGCCGAAGACGATCGCGGTGATCGGGCCGAACGCGGACAGCATGGATACGCTGGTCGGCAATTATTACGGGACGCCGTCTCGACCGGTGACGGTGCTCGACGGAATCCGCGCGCGCTTCCCGCAATCGACCATCGTGTTCGCTGAAGGCACCGGACTGGTCGGCCCGGCTGAGCCGGTCGTGCCCGACAGCGTGTTCTGCGTCGATGCCGAGTGCAAGACGCCGGGGCTGAAGGTTGAATATTTTGCGGGCACGAACCTGGAGGGCGCGCCGGTCGAGACACGCACCGTGCCCAATGCCGGCATCGAGTGGAATGGCGACAAGGCGGCATCGGCGCGCTGGACCGGCACGATCGTCGCGCCGGAGACGGGCGAATACCGGTTCCGTTTCTCGAGCGAGAATGGCTACCGCGTGTTCGTGGGCGACAAACTCGTCGTGGACGAATGGGGCGTGGGCGATGCGCCCTCGATCCTGTCGGGCGCGATCTCGCTTGAGGCGGGGAAGAAATATCCGATCCGGGTCGAGGGATTCCAGCGCGGCGCGCGGGGCAAGCAGCGGCTGGTGTGGAGCCCGCCGAGCCAGAATGGCGACGATGCCGTCGCGGCGGCGAAATCGGCCGATCTGGTGGTATTCGTCGGCGGCCTTTCCGCACGGATCGAAGGTGAGGAGATGAAGATCAAGGCGCCGGGCTTTGCCGGTGGCGATCGCACCAGCCTCGACCTGCCGGCGCCTCAGGAGGTGCTGCTGAAGCGTGTCCATGCGACGGGCAAGCCGACCGTGCTGGTGCTGATGAACGGCAGCGCGCTGAGCACCAACTGGGCTGATGCGAATGTGCCGGCGATCGTCGAGGCCTGGTATCCGGGCGAGGAGGGAGGCAATGCCGTCGCCGGGCTGCTGGCGGGCGATTACAGCCCGGCCGGGCGGCTTCCCGTGACCTTCTACAAAAGCGCCGACCAGCTTCCGCCATTCGAGGATTATGCCATGGCGGGGCGGACCTATCGCTACTTCAAGGGCGAGGCGCTGTACCCGTTCGGGCATGGGCTGAGCTACACCAGCTTCGGCTATGCCAATCCGCGCGTCGCGGTGAAGGGCGACGTCACGGTCTCGGTCGATGTCACCAACAGCGGCGCGAAGGATGGCGACGAGGTGGTGCAGCTTTACGTATCGCATCCGGGCGTGGCCGGCGCGCCGGTCCGCGCGCTGGAGGGCTTCAAGCGAATCCATCTGGCGAAGGGCGAGAAGCGCACGGTCTCGTTCACGCTGAATGACCGCGCGCTGAGCGTGGTCGACGCGAAGGGTGAGCGGAAGGTCGTGCCGGGGACGGTGGATGTCTGGCTCGGCGGCGGACAGCCCGTGTCGCGGTCGGGCATGGCGCAGGCGGCCGGGGTGAAGACCAGCTTCAAGGTGAGCAGGTCGGCGGTGCTGCCGAAATAAGGGGCCTGCCGCGGCGGACGTGATCCGCCGCGGCGCCTTCTCTCAGAACCGGTACACCCCGCCAGCCTGCGCCGCGACGAAACGCTCCGCCGGCACCTGCGCGGCGTCAAGCGCTGCCGCCAGCGCCTCCACCGGCGCGTCGCGGGGCTCGTCGGTCAACTGGAAGGCTCCCCAATGGATGCCGAGCGCTCGGCGCGCGCCGACATCCTGCAGGATCGCTACGGCCTCGGCCGGGTTGACGTGCTGGTTGGCCATGAACCAGCGCGGTTCATAGGCGCCGATCGGGATCAGCGCGACGTCGGGCGTGCCGTGGCGGGCGCGGATGTCGCGGAAGATTGCGCCGTCGCCATAGCCCGTATCGCCGGCGAACCAGACCGAGCCCGCCGGGGTCTCAAGCCAGTGGCCTGCCCACAGCGCCATGCGCCGGTCGCCAAGGCCGCGCGCCGACCAGTGGTTCGCGCGGGTGAGGGTCGTGGCGAGGCCTTGCGGAAGGTCGATCCGGTCGTGCCAGTCGCCGACCGCAATGCGGGCCTGCGGGATTGCGCGCCGGACGATCGCATCGTTGCCGAGCGGCATCACCATCAGCGGTGCGTGTCCGGCATGCAGCCGCTGCAGCGTGGCGAGATCGAGATGGTCGTAATGATTGTGGCTGAGCAGCACGGCGTGGACCGGGGGTAGATGCCCGAACGCGATGCCGGGTGCCGTCACCCGCTTCGGACCGGCGAAGGACAGCGGGCTCGCGCGGTCGGACCAGACCGGATCGGTCAGGATGTTCACGCCCGCGGCCTGGATCAGCAACGTCGCGTGGCCGATCATGGTGATGGTCAGCCGCTGCGGCGCCGGATCGGGACGGGCCTGTTCCACCGGCACCGTCGCTGGCCAGCGCGCGGGGCGCTCGCCGAATTTCCAGCGCAGGATGTCCGCCAGCGACCGGTCCGTGGCAGGCTGGCCGGGGTTGAAGAAACGGGTGCCGTCGAAATGGTCGCCCGGCGATGCGGTATGGTAGCGGTTTTTCGGCATCATCGGGGTTCTGGCGCATCGCCGGTGGCGGCGCCAGTGCGACCTTGATGCTTTCCCGGTGCGGACGCGCTCAGGCGGCCGGGGCGCCGGCCCAGCGTTCGGCCAGGACATGCGCCTTGGGATCGTCAACGTCGATCCAGGTGATCCCGGTGCAGTCAGCGACATGCGCGAGGCCCTGGCCGGCGAGATAGCCGACACCCGCGCTGAGCGAGGGAGCGTCGAAACGCTTCAGCGCCTCGAACAGGGCAGGGCCGATCGCGAAGACGCCGGTGTCGAAGCAATCGAATATATCGATGCCCTTGCCGATCGCGACGATGGAGTCGCCGCTGGTCTCGACCCGCGTGACGTCCTCCATGTCGACCGCTTCCTGTTCGAGCAGCCGGTCGATGCCGAGGGTGAGGCCGCCCTGGGCGCCGACGGTGGCGAGGCGACGGTACAGGGACGGATCGACCAGATGGTCGCACATCGCGAGCAGCGCCTCGCCGCCCTGTGTCGCTGCCTCCGCGGCGAGAACCGACACGCCGTTGGGCTTGCGGTAATCGGCCGACATGACCGTCTCGACCGCCACCGGCCAGTCGCGCGCGGCGAGGCTGGCGGCGATGGCGTCGGCGCCATAGCCGAGCACGACGATCACGCGGCGGATGCCCGCCGCGGCAAAACCGGTGATGGCGTGTTCGAGCAAGGTCTTGCCCGCCACCACGCAAAGCGGCTTGTAGGGGGCCAGCGCCCGCAGCCGGCTGCCTTCGCCGGCTGCGAGCAGGATCGCAGTGTGGATCACGCCGCGATGAATTCCTCGACTGCGAGCTGGGCGAGGTCGTCGGTCATCTGCTTGCGCGGATGCTTGCAGAAATAGGCCGACGCACCGTCGATCGGACCACCCAGACCGCGATCGAGCGCGAGCTTGGCGCAGCGGATCATGTCGATCGCGACACCGGCCGAGTTCGGGCTGTCCTCGACCGACAGGCGCAGTTCCAGGTTCATCGGCACGCCGCCGAACAGCTGGCCTTCCATGCGCAGGAAGCAGATCTTGTTGTCGTTCTGCCATGCGACATAGTCGGACGGGCCGACATGGATGTTCTCGTCCTCGAGCCGCTCGGCCGCGACCGACTGAACGGCTTCGGTCTTCGAGACCTTCTTCGAGGCGAGCCGCTTGCGGTTCGACATGTTGAGGAAGTCGGTATTGCCGCCGGTGTTGAGCTGATAGGTGCGATCAAGCTTCACGCCGCGCTTGGCGAACAGGTCGGTCAGCACGCGGTGGACGATCGTCGCGCCGAGCTGCGCCTTGATGTCGTCGCCGATGATCGGCACGTTCGCGTCAGTGAAGCGCTGCGCCCATTCCGGGTTGCTGGCGATGAACACCGGGATGTTGTTGACGAAGGCAACGCCCGCCTCGAGCGCGCATTCGGCATAGAATTCGCTGGCCTGCTGCGAGCCGACCGGGAGATAGTTCATCAGCACGTCGGTGCCCGAAGCCTTCAGTTCGGCGACCACCTCGTCCTTGGTCGGCTCGGCGATGTCGGCGAGGATGAAGGTGCGGTCGTCGGGATAGTCAGCCATATGCTCGGCGAAGCCGTCGAGGATCTTGCCCATCTTCACCTTGGTGCCGGTCGGCTTGACCACCGGCGAGAAGATCGCGGTGCAATTGGGCTTGGCGAAGATCGCCTCGGCCACGTCGCGGCCGACCTTGCGCCTGTCGACGTCCCAGGCGGCAACCACCTGGATATCGCTCGGACGGTAACCGCCGAGTTCCCAGTGCATCAGGCCGACATTGTCGTTGGCGCCGTCCCGATAATGCTCCAGGCCCTGCACCAGCGAGCTTGCGCAGTTGCCTACGCCCACCAGGGCGATCCGAATGCTGTTCATGGTCGATTGCTATCCTTGGAGTGAAAAGAAAATGAAGGAACTGCCGTCACGGGGGTGGCGGCCGAGAATTGACGCAACAAAGAGGACTCGACCTGGCGATGCCAGGCGATGCCGATGATGGTGACGATAGACAAAGGTACGAGTTCGAACCACCAGAACCAGCGCGGATCACCGGCCAGGCACGCGAGGAAAATCGCGTAGACCCGGATATTGGCCGTCAGCAGGATCATCAGCCGCATCGGCGCCGCGGCGCGGGCGGCATAGGCGGTGGCGAGCTGCGGGGCGATGGCGCGGTCGTCGAACAGGCTGTCGAAGCGGGTTGAAACCCGGTCGATCCAGGTGGCGAGCCAGTCATAGCCGTGCACCACCGGGTTGCCCGAAGCGGGCGAGGCAGGCCCGCGCGGGAGCCCACGCGCGCGGCGGTGGAAGCGGGCGCGCTCGCCCTCGTAGAGGCTCGACTGGACGGCATGGGCTGCCCCGGCGCCCAGGGCCCAGGCCCAGCCTTCGCCGGTCCCGATCGAGGTGGCGATGACGACATAGATCAGGATGAACACGCCGTGATCGCACACGCCGTCGAGGACGCGTCCGACCGCGCTGGCGGTATTGGTCGCGCGGGCGACCATGCCGTCGAGTCCGTCAGCGATCAGCCAGCCGATCGAAAGGGCCAGGCCGACCACCGCGAAGTGCCAGTCATGCCATTGGGCATAGGCCGAAGCAGCGAGGATGCCGAGGCCAAGCCCGACCACCGAAACAAGATTGGCGGAGACACGATGCTCCACCGCCCAGGGCAGAAGGGCGCGACCGGCAGGGTGGATGATCCAGAGGTTGGTAGGATCCTCTATCCGGCGATCCCGCGACCCGTCCGGTGGAGGCGTTGTCATGTCGACGTCATATATTCTTCACCACGCCGAAGTCCAAAGAATGTTAATCTCGGGCAGGAGATTCGCGACAGGACGTTGCCGCCGGCTGTGCCGGATCGGGAGCAGTCCGAAACGTTTCGCGGCCGTGCTGCGCGATTTTTACTAGAAGTCATGAATATTCAATGGCTTGGACATGGCTCCGTGTCGGTCGGGCGAGAATTGATCTTGGATCGGCCTTTTGCCCGTTTTTCCGCCTGCTCACCCCCGGTTCATTTTCCTCGAGCGACTCGGGGCCGGCCGGTCCGTCGTTTCCGGTCGCCATGCCCAATGATCCTGAAGACCTGCAAAGACCCGTCGCGCGTCTGTTGACGAGCAGATGGCGCGGATGCCGTCCGGATGGCCTCTTGCCCGGCGCCGGGCCGGTGAGATGGCCTGTCACGCCTCGGCCGCGATCTTGCGCAGCGCCTGCTCGAATGCCTCGGGCGGCTGGCCGCCCGAGATGAGATAGCGATCGTCGATGACGATGGCCGGCACCGCGGTGATACCGCGCGACTGCCAGAGCTGCTCGGCCTGGCGCACCTCTTCAGCATAGCGCCCGGAGGCGAGGACCTCGCGCGCGGCCTCGGGATCGAGGCCTGCCTTTTCCGCGGCAGCGACCAGCACCTCATGGTTGGACGGGGCCTGCTGGTCAGTGAAATAGGCGTCGAACAAAGCGCGCTTCAGCGCTGGCTGATGCCCTTCCATCTCTGCCCAGTGAAGCAGGCGGTGCGCGTCGAACGTGTTGTAGATGCGGCTCCGGTCGGTGCCGCGCATGGCGAAGCCGAGCTCGGCGGCGCGGGTGCGGATCATCTCGCGGTTCGCGGCCGACTGTTCCGGCGTCGAGCCGTATTTCTGCGCGACATGCTCGACGATGTTCTGGCCCTCGGGCGGCATGGCCGGATTGAGCTCGAAGGGCTGGAAGGTGATGTGTGCATCGACCAGGTCGCCAGTCCGCGCCAGCGCCTCCTCGAGCCCGCGAAGCCCGATGATGCACCAGGGGCAGGAGACGTCTGACACGAAATCGATCTTCATCGGGCGGGGCATGGGGAATCCTTCTCGATCAACGCTTGTTCATATGAGGAGCGCGGGGCAGGATTTCCATTGGCTGCGGTTCGTCTGGGGATCACATATCCCGCAATAGCTTCAGTCCGGGATTGCGCGGCAGGGCGAGAGCTGCCTCGATCAGGCCGATGCGTGCCTTGCACCGCATCTCCGCAGATCCCTTCCCCTGCATCGCCTGTCGGAACTCTTCCTTGCTCAGGCCTGACCGCTTTACCGCGTCGGTAAAGGCGGCACCGGGGATGACGAAGCTGCGGGGCAGGTCCCGTTCGGGCGGCGCCACGTTTGTTTCGATCAATCCGCGCGCGATCATCTTCGACAGGCGCTGCCGATAGAGGGGTGATCGCGACCCGGGCAGGGTGCCCTTGATGAAATAATCGTCGCAGGCATAGATGCTGCGCGAGCCGGCAAGCCGGGCCTCGTCGCGCTGGAAGGACCTGTAATCCGATATCAGCGGATAGCTCGCCTCGGCCAGTCCGGTATTGAAACGGTCGCGTAGCCCGGTGCTGGTTCGTTGGATGAAGGCGGAGCGGAGCTCCTTGTCGGATCGGGCGCGCTCCCAATCGGCCGCCAGAAGCCTGGCCAGGTCGGGATTGTTTTCTTTGATCGTGCGGAGGCTCAACTCGCGATCGGTGGCCATCGCCACGGCCGCCTCGATGTCGTCATCACTGCTGCGAAGGCCATCTACGAGACCTACAGTCGGGAGTGCCGGGTCGCTGGCTTCGCTGATGATGGGTGGCCGCGGGGTTTCCGCGCTACACCGGCCCAGTGCGCTCAATAGTACCAGGGCAGGCCAGAGCCATCCAAGCCAGGACAGGTTCCTGGATCCGCCTCGGGACACAGTCGGCTGCGTTTCCCACAGCGAGACGCGATACCAATCGAATGCCTGCTCAAGATCCGGAAAGTCGCGGCGGACCAATTCCAGCAATTTGGCGACTTGCTTACCGCTGGCATGTCCGCGGCGACTGTGTTCATCAGCGGGTGTTATCAGTTCCCGCCAGGCGCGATGTAAGGGATGCCCCTCTTTCTGCACGGCGGCATGGAAGGCGAGCATATCATATCGTGCGACCACCGCTGCGATCTCAGGTCGCTGATCGAACCGGCCACGATCGGCAAGCCACCCAAAATGATCAAGGGCGAGATGCGCGATGGGATCGGATCGCGGTGCGGCGGCTGCGATAACTTGGGCGAACCATCGCTCCGCTTCGGTATAAAAGGCGATCTCCGACATGCGCGGATTGTTGAGCAGGGCCTCGGCATGGACGATCAACTCGCGCCGGACCGTCTCATCGCTTAGTGGCTGCTGCCGGCCGTCTTCGCCGAACAAAATGCCGAGCACTGCCCGGTAATGGGCCTCATCGACGGCGCCATCATTCAGTGTCAGGCTTTCGATCGTGGACGAGATGCTTGCGCCGCCAAGCACGGGCGGCGTCAGCGACCCGTTGACATGCGCAGTCGGCAGCAGTTGCTCTGTGCCATCGACGGGAGCTGGCCGAGCGAGCGACAGAAAATCGCCTTTGACCGATGGAACGATGGCCCCGACATTGCCAGGCACGGTGCCGTTCGCGAGGCCCGGGGCAATGATTGGATCCGGGGACCAGGACGTCAGCGGAATCTTGATGTGAGAATGGAGCGCTTCCTGCGCTGCCGCTAGCTGATCGTCGCTGCTGCGGGCATATGCCAGCGCTTGCTCGCGGGCCTGACGCAAGGCCTGAAACCTTGCTGGATCGGTATCCGGATCGATGCTCTTCAGTACTGCCGCATAGGCGGAGCGGATCGCGGAGCTATCCTTTGTCGGCGCAATGCCGAGCTGCCGCCATGCGGCACGCGGCGCGCTCATAGGTAACGCTCGCCCTCCAACTCGTTCAGCGCGGCGGTCAGTTCTTCGCGTGCGCGGTCGATTCCGTGAGGTTCCTGCCGGTCGAGCGCACCCTCGAATGTAATGATCCAGTGACCGATCTGGTCACGTCGATCGCCGACAAAGCTCTCGTAGCAGCGAGCCGCGCGTGCCAGCGCCGCCATATTTGCGCTGTCCTCGCGCGGATGGCGTTTCAATTCGGCGAGCACCGCCCGGCGTTCCGCGATCTGCCGTTGATCGGGCGATTCGTCCTCTTCGAAGAGGACGAGATTGCGATCCAGCCCTGACTGGGGGACGTGCACATCCACCTCGAGCAAGCCGCTGGTATCGTAGCTGAACCGGCATTCGACCTGTACATGCCCGGCCGGCAGCGGGGGCACGGGCACATGGAGTGACCCCAGCTTCACATTGCCGCGGACCTCAAGCGCTTCGCCCTGATAGATGCCGAACTCGACAACCTTCTGATAGTCGGAAACTGTCGTGTAATATTTGACCCGGCTTGCCGGGATCGGCGTGTTGCGCTCGATGATCGGGGAAAAAATACCCTCGCGCCGCATGCCGCGCGCATCCATCACGCTGTGGTCGACACCGAGCGTGAAGGGGCAGACATCCGTCAGCCTGATTTCGTCCAGCGCGACATCGCGTGCCTTCAATCCTGCCTGGACCGCGGCGCCCAGCGCGACCGCATGATCGGGGTGGACGGCCGCATCCGGGAAGCGGCTGAACATGCGGGTGATGGTGCGGCGGACAACCGGCATGCGCGTACCGCCGCCGACCAGCACGACCGAGCTGAGCGATTCCACGCGGATATCGCTGTCGCGCAGCGATCGGAGCACCGGATCGCGCAGGCGGGCGAGCAGCGGTGCCGCCTGGGTCTCGAACTCGTTCGCGGTGACGACCGTTTCGAACTGCTGCCCGCCCCAGGTGATCGAGAAGGGTGCCGACTCCGCATCGCTCAGCGCCCGGCGGCAGCGTTCGGCAGCGGCGCGCAGCAACTCTCGCAGACTCAGTGCGTCGGCCTTGGCCAAGCGGTCCTCAGGATCAATACGCGGCCGGGCGAGCTCGACGATCGTCTCATTGAAATCCTCGCCGCCCAGCCGGTTATCGCCGGCCGAGGCGCGCACCTCGATCACCCCGTCGAACATCTCGACGATCGAGACGTCGAAGGTGCCGCCACCTAGATCGAAGACGAGAAAGGGTTCGCGCTCCTCCCGCGTCTGGATGCCGAAGGCGAGCGCGGCGGCGGTCGGTTCGTTGACCAGGCGCTCGACAACCAGGCCCGCAAGCTCGCCCGCACGCCGGGTCGCCTTGCGTTGCCGGTCGTTGAAATAAGCGGGGACAGTGACAATCGCGCCGGTGATGGGCTCGCCCAGAAAGGCTTCGGCATCCGCCTTGAGGCTGGCTAGGACCAGGGCGGACAGGTCTTCGGCGGTGAAGGTTCGCTTGCCGAGCGTAATCGTCTGCTTCGTGCCCATCCAGCGCTTGAAGGCGCTGGCGGTCAGTTTGGGATGAGTCGATTGCCGGTCGCGCGCCGCGAGGCCGACGATCAGGTCGCCGGTATCGCTGATGCTGACGGCGGAGGGCGTCAGCAGATCGCCGAGCGCATTGGGAATCAGTTCCGCCTTGCCGTCTCGCCAGACGCCCACGGCGCTGTTGGTCGTTCCCAGATCAATGCCGACGATCATGCTTGGCCCCCGCCCCGATGCACCGGGGATAATGGGTTTGACGGGAGGACGCTAGGTGGAGGGGACGGTTCGAACGCTACCGAATCTTCCCGGCTGCGTTCTCCAGCACCACATTCGAGATCACCGCCGTGTCGGCCGTGGTCGGCAGATGCGAGCAGAAGCCGATGCCGACATAGAAGGGGCCGTCGAATGCAAGCCTGATCGGGGGACCGAATTGGTGCATCGGTTCGCCTTCCAGGCTGACGAACAGGGCGATGCTGTCTCCACGCTTCTCGATGCCGATGCGCCTTGCGTTGACCACGACCAGATCGTCGGGAGTCTTGCCGCCGGGGCGGCTGCCGCGGCCGCCGATGCGGTATTCGAGATCGTTGATCCGGGCGCCCTTGGCCGGGCGCTGGGCGAGGTGGATCATGCCGTCGCCATGCAGCGCGACCAGTGCCTCCTTGGCATTGTCGTCGAGATCCTGGCGGATGACGAACACCGCCTTGCGATCGAAGAAACCCCTGGAATCGGGATAGGCGATGTCGGCGGCGAGGCTGATGTCACCGTCCATCTTCTTCCACAGGAAACGAAACTCGTCGCGGGTGTACCAGACGTTATAGCCGGCGGAGGTGATGGTGTAGCTGCCGGTGGTCGCGTCGTAGCTGGCGCGGCCGGGCACGAACGCGCCGCCCACGTCTGACTGCCCCTCGAAAATACCGATCGTGCCGGGAAAGGTCCTGGTCGGGCGGCTGAATCCCTCGGGCGGGCCGACCTGCTGGTGAGTCTCCGATCCCGGCTGAGCCCAGGCGGGGGCGGCCGGCGCGGGGGCCTGCTGAGCGGCGAGGGGTACCGCGCCGATCATGAAGGCGAGCAGGGCGGGGCCAAGGGTACGCAGCATTTTCAGGGGAGGCATCAGGCATTTCTCCGTGGCCGGCGCTTTCGCAGCGCCTGTCCGGAACTGTGTGCAATAATATCATATATGATACTAGGGCGTAGAGTTGGACGGAATGTGGAGCCCGGACGACTGATTTTCATCGGCGCCAGCCAATCGCCACGGCCGCGACGGTCCCTTTTTTGGAAATCAGGGCTGCATTTTAAAAGGTTATCGTTGGCTCCGTAGAATGGTATGAAGGAATTACGGACCGTTTCCTTCGGTTGCGAAGTTTCCACGGGCGATCTCCGGCCGTGAAACAGCAATGCGACGTGACTGGTCTCACGAGCTGAAAGAGATAGGCCGGACCGGCTCGGCAAGGTGGTAGCGAAGGAGAGCTTCCCGTGCGGTTGCTGATCGTCGAGGACGACAGGGAACTGGCCGATGCACTGGTTGCGGCCTTCGCCAAGCGGGACATTCGCTGCGACGTGGCCGGCATCGCGGGTGACGCGCAATTGCTGATCGAGACGGGCAGTTACGCAGCGGTGATCCTCGATCTCGGCCTGCCGGACGAGGACGGATTGAGTCTCCTGCGGCGCCTGCGCGCGCAACGCTATACCGAGCCAGTCCTTGTGCTCACCGCGCGCGGCGAAGGCGAGAAGCGCGTGCAGGGGCTCGAGAGCGGTGCCGACGATTATATCGTGAAGCCGTTCCTGTTCCCCGAACTCCATGCCCGGCTTTGCGCCGTGCTCAGGCGGCAGGGCGGTTATGTCGACCATCTGCTGACGACCGGCAACCTCACGCTCGATACGCGGACGCGCGAAGTCCATGTCGATGGCGGCGCGGTCGACCTCTCGATCCGCGAGGTCGAACTGCTTGAATTGCTGATGCGCCGGTCGGGCCATGTCCTGTCCAAGCGCATGATCGAGGACCAGCTGTTCGGATCCGGCTACGCGCTCGGGTCGAACGCGGTCGAGGTCTATGTCCACCGTATCAGGCGGAAACTGGAGGATGTCGACGCGGCGACCACGCTGCAGACGGTGCGCGGGATCGGCTATATCCTGTCCGCGCCTTGAAGCCCGGGGTACCTCGATCCCTGTTCGGGCAATTGATGCTGTCGCAGGTCATCCTGATGGTCGCGACAGCCACGATATTGCCGATCCTGCTGGTCTATTTCCTCAGTTCGACCGCTGACGGGCTGATCTCGGCAGAGCTTGCCCGGGATGCGCGCGCGATCGCCGCCGGTACGTCGCCGGGACCGGGGGAACTCGGCGGTTCCTCCGACGAAGCGGCTTTCCTCCAGGGCAACGCCGTCCGCGACACCGGACGGTCGGGCAGGCGCTTCGTGGTCTATGATGCCAGTGGCACCATCGTCCGGCAGGGGGGCGATGCGATGCCGATCCCGCTTTCGGGCGTGCCGCGGGGCCCGGGCCCGGTCTTCCTGCGGCATGGTCGATACGATGTGCTCAGCCTGCCGCTGGCCCGCGCCGGGTCGGCGCCGCAATGGATCGTGATGGTTCAGGACAGGACCGTCCCCGAGGAAATCGTCGACGATGTCGTGACCTCGTTTCTCTCGCGCTTCGTCTGGATCGTTCCGGCATCGCTGCTCGCGTCGCTGCTCGTCGGGCTTTTTGTCGTGCGCCAGGTCACCGACAAGTTTCGTCGAACCGCTGCACAGGTGGATGCGATCAGCACGCACCGCATCGACGTTCGTCTTCCGTCCGACGATCTTCCGACCGAGGCGGCCCCGCTTGCCAGCGCGATCAACCGGGTGCTCGACCGGCTGGAAGCAGGCTATCGATATCAGGGCGAGTTCGTAGGCAATGTCGCCCATGAGCTGCGAACGCCGCTGGCGCTGATCTCGCTGCGGACGGAGGCGCTCGATCCGTCGCCCGAGCGCGAACTGATCCTGCGTGCAGTGGAGCGTGCCAACCATGTGGTCAGGCAATTGATGGAACTGGCGGCGATCGACCGCCATTATCCCGAAATCGAGTCGATCGATGCCTGCGTGCTGGTGCGCGATATCGTCGGCCTGATGGCGCCGCTGGTCTTCCGCGCCGACCATGTCATTGCCTTTGTCGAGCCGGTTGCGCGCGCGCCTCTGGTGCAGGGCGTTCCGGGCCTCCTTCAGATCGCGCTCACCAACCTGATCGACAATGCCGTGCGGCATACGCCGGCCGGCTGCACGATCACCGTGAGCGTCGAACCGGATGGCGGCATCGTGGTGGAGGATGACGGGCCGGGGCTGGCGGTGGAGACGGACCGGAGCGAAAGCCGGCGCTATCGACGGGAAGGCACCAACCGCAGCGACAGCGCCGGCCTTGGCCTCTCGATCGTCGAGCGTATCGTGACGGTATGTGGCGGCCTCATCGAGATCGGCAATCGCCCGTCGGGCGGCGCCAGGTTCGCGATCCGCCTGCTGGCGGCAACCGAAACGACATCACGCCCGAAAAGCTGAAGAAGGACGACGCCCCGGCGGTTCGGGGCGGAGGAGCCCGGAATCCTGGCCTGCGATTCCGGTCCTCGTCATTGACTCGCGTGCTTAACGCCGGAGCGGGGTTCCCGAGCGCGGGTCGACCGGTGTGGTCGTGGCGGGATATCCGGGCACGGCGCCGGCTGCGAGCATGCGCATTGCCTCCTGATGGATGGCGGCCTGGACGGCAGGATTGGAGAAATCGACCGGACCCGAATAGGGGTTGGCGGCAATGGCCCTGCTGTTGGACACGAGGCTGGCCACGGGAGCGGTGCTGCCATCCGCCATGTGATAGCGGCTACGATCAGCGCCGGGGCAGATGCTCCCCGTCGCCGCGAAGAAGGCGTCGGCGCTCTTGATGTCCTGGCACATCCGGGAAACCGCGACATTGTCGAATCCCATCGCATGCCATGCGGCTGCATCGGACCGACGATTGCAGCCTTCGTCGTTCCTGCCGAGATTGAGACTGAAGGCGACGGGGCCGCCCGCAGCGCCACCGCCCGTTCCGATCAGGCAGGGATTGGCACCCCCGAAATAGCTCCCCTGAGCACTGGGAGTGGTCCATTCGTGCCCGCTATAGGTGACATGTTCGTTGGCGGGGGCTTCGGACACAGGGCCGGTGATCGCTTCGACCGTGACGGCACTATTGGACTGGGCCGCATCGGTCAGGGCCTGTTGTGCGGCGACGGGCGCGGCGCACCATGCGGCGCACACGGCGGAGGCAATCAATACTGCTTTCATCGGAGTTCTCCTGGGTCCACAAAAAAGCGGGGTGGGCAAGCCACCCCGCAATCAACGTCACTGGGCACTCCAGCCAAGCGTGCCGAAGCCGAACAGCGCCTCTCCGGCTGCTCCCGCGACGTTCCAGTCGGCGGAATTGGCGTCGAAGTTCAGCGTGTTGTTCTGGGCGAAGTTCACGTTGAACTTGTAGTCGGCGGAGCTCTGGCCGAAATTCAGGACCTGGAAGCTGAGGGCCGCGTTGCCGCCGGTCAGCCCGCCATAGATTCCCGAATTGAAGCTGTAGCTACTGATGTCGCCCACGGCATTCGGGCCGACCGAGGTGTTGATCACGGTGCCCGCCTGGCCAAGGCCGCCGACGACAGCATAGCTGGTTCCGCCGGGAAGGCTGTTGATGTCCATCGTCCCTGCGAAGCCGCTACCGGAGGATCCCGACAGCTCGTTGTTTATCGAGCCGTTGAGAGAATTCGCCGACGTTCCGCTGACGGATGCCGTGTTGACGGAGCCGTCCGAAAAGCCGCCAAGGCCTACACCGATTGCTCCACCGATATTGGCCGAGCCCGATGATTGGGCGAGCGCCGGGGATGCCGTCACGAGCGCGGAGAGCAGCGCCAGTGCGGTTGCAGTGGTATTCCTCATGATCAATCTCCTCGTCCCGGTATGATTCCCGGGACGACAAGAAAGACCTCGATTCATTTTCAAGTAAATTTGCCAAATATCACCGATCATATCATGGTGACATTTCGTCGTTCGCGTAATTGCCCCCCGTAAAATTCGCCGGGTGAGATTGAATTTACCCTGGAATTGGGGTGGTTCGACTTTCTTGCTGTCAAGTGTGTTGCTGGTTGCTCTTTCGAACGCGAGCGTCGCCGTTCTTGTGTGCGAGGGAACACTCGATGAAGGGGAGACGTGCCAGCGTTCGCGGCTGACGTCGGGAGAGAGCAATCCCGCGTTGACGGCGTCAGGTGGCTGAGGCCTGGACCCTATGGAGGCTGGGTGGGGCGCCGATTTCCCCATCATGCGCCGGGCGATCGGCATGGATCGGATCATCGGCAACGTTCTCATCGGGACCGGGCGACGCGCCGGACATCGGGAAATCGAGTCGGGCCATCGTCAGGCCGTTCATCCGGGCATAGGAGAGGTCGCCCCGGATCTGGGCTGCGAGAGAGGCAAGCAACCGCTTGCCCAATTGGGCCTGATCGCGGCTATGCTGGACAAAGCCAACGCCATTGTCCGTCACGAGCAGTTCGAGCATGCCGGGCCTGAACTTGTGCCGTCGCAGCGCGACGCATATCTCGCCATGCCGGTCATCGGGAAAGGCGTGCTTGTACACGTTGGTCATCAATTCGTTCACGATCAGCCCGACGATGACCATCTGGCCGAGCGGCAACGTGATCGGATCGATTTCGAGTCGAAGCGCTATCGGTCTCAGGCCAAGAGTGGCTTGCTGCAATTCAGCGCAAAGTTCCTCAAGAAACCCCCGCGCGTTCATTTCCTGCCTGTCCGCAGCGCGCACACGCAGGCGGCGATACACCCGCCCGAGCACGATCATCCGGCTCGACAGGTCGCCAAGGGCCGCGCGCGTTTCAGGTTCGATCGCCTCGCGCGATCGTATCGAGGCCAGTGAAACCAGCATTGCCAGGTCGTTCGCCACCCGGTGCGAAATCTCGTCGAAGAAAGCGGAGATCCTGTCGCGATCAGCCCTGGCCTGTCTTGATTCCCGGTCAAGTTCGGTGATCCAGCTGTCGGCCCGCCCAGTCTGCCAGGCAATGGTCAGGCCGGCGCCGATCGTCCCGATGACGCCGAGCGCGTCTTCCGGGCGGGAGATCGCAAAGCCCTCGCCGGGCAGGAGCAGGGCGAGCTCAAGCGCGCCGACAGCCACCCCGACCAGCACCGCGCCGCGCCCGCCAAGGACCGCCAGCACGGCGAAGGCGAAGCACAGGAACGCCAGGGCAGGCGCCGGGCTCGTCGGTGCGGCCAGCGCGCTGCAGACGCACACCAGCGAGACAATCAACGTCGCAAAGGCAGCGCGCGCGCCCCATCTGATGACCTGCTTCATGGCATGGCTTTCCGTCCGCGAATTGCTACGCCACCCGCAACGGCTGCGATGAAGGATGCTGCTTCATCGTCGCGGCGGCGGTGGCTTCGAAGGTCATGGTTGCGAACGAGCCGGGTTCCACCAGTCCAGCGGCAAGGGCCAGGCCGACCATGTGGCTGCGGTTCCTCGCCCGGAGCTTGAGCTTGATGCTTTCGATATGTTTGTCGACGGTGCGCCACCCGATGCCCAGACGGCCGGCGATTTCTTTCGCCGAGAGTCCCAGGATCACAAGTCGAAGCGCATCCAGTTCCCGTGGAGTGAGATGATCGAACGGACAAGGTTGGCGTGACATCGTTGGTTCCTTCCGGGCGGTTGCTTGCAATCGATGCGAATTGCTTCACATCGACACGACCAAGGCAGAAAGTATCACAGCTTTGGATGTATCTTCCTGCGACCCTTCACTTACTCGAACCTTACAAGTCGGCAGTTATCTGCCGTTCCCTTGAAGCGGATGCCCCGTTCTGGGGCAGTGGGAAAAGCGCGTACGTAATAATATGTCGCTCCGTCCTGAATCTGTCGGCCAGCGGAGCAGGCGCTGGTGTGCGGGAAGGGCATCTCAGCTTGCCTTGCGCAGCGCCGCGACCTGCTTCGGGGTCACGCTCGACGGCCTGGCACCGAAGCGGGCGGTGACATAGTTGGCGACCGCGGCAATCTCCGCGTCGGTATAGGCGTGGCCGAACGCCGGCATGACCGCTTCGCCCTGAGCCGTTGCGCGCCGGGCGCCGAGGATCACGACCTGCGCCACGTTGATCGCGGCCGGATCGTTGACTGCGCTCGAGCCGTTGAGGGTTGCGAGGCCGGTCAGCGCGCCGTTCCCGTTCCAGGCGTGGCAGCCGATACAGGCGCCCTCGAAGATCTTCTTGCCGAGCGGGGCGGCCTGGTCGGCGGCGGCCATGCGATGGCCGGCCGGGGCCGGGCCGGGAGCCGGGTGGGGCTGGCCGGGCGTCGAGACCGCGGGGATGCTGCGGAGGTAGGTGACCATCGCCGCGATGTCCGACGGCGTCAGGTGGCGCAGGCTGAGATCGACTGCCTCGCCCATCGGGCCGGTGGCGGTGCCGCGCCCGGGCGCGTGGCCCTGGGATAGATATTGGACGAGTTCCGCGTCGCTCCAGTCGCCGACGCCGGTCGTCTTGTCGGCGGTGATGTTGAAGGCGCGCCAGCCGGCGGCAACCGCGCCGGCATATTTGCGGCGGTTGTCGAGCGCCTGCATCAGGTTGCGCGGCGTGTGGCATTCGCCGCAATGTGCCATCGCCTCGGAGAGATAGGCCCCGCGGTTCCAGGTCGGGCTGCGATCGGTGTTGGGTTCGAAGCGGCGGTTCGGGTTGAACAGCGCGCCCCAGACCGACATCAGCCAGCGCTGGTTGAACGGGAAGGAAAGGGCGGTCGCCGGAGCCTGCCGGTCGACCGGCGCGAGCGTGGCCAGATAGGCGCGGATCGCCAGGGCGTCGGCATCGGTCATCCAGCTATAGGATGCATAGGGCATTGCCGGGTAGAGGCGCCCCTTCGGCCCCTTGCCCTCGCGCAGCGCGGCGAGGAACTGGGCGTCGCTCCAGCCGCCGATTCCGGTTGCCTTGTCGGGCGTAATGTTGGGCGACCAGATCGTGCCGAAGGGCAGCTTGAAGGCGAGGCCGCCGGCGAAGGGCACGCCGCCTTTGGCGGTGTGGCAGGCCTGGCAATCGGCGGCGAGCGTCAGATATCTGCCGCGTGCGACCGGATCGGCCGAGACGAAGTCGGCCGGCACGCCGGTCGGTGCCGGGCCCTTATAGTCGGCGAGAGCCACCCGGTGCCCACCGGCGAAATCCATCGCGCCAGGGCCGAACGCGATCCAGCCGAATATGCCGGCGCCGACCACGGCGACGGCGGCGATGACGATCAGCATGATGCGACGGCGGCTCATGCCTGCTTCCTTCCGGCAAGCACGTCGCGGTCGATCGGCAGGCGGCGCAGGCGCGTGCCGGTGGCGGCGAAGATCGCATTGGCGAGCGGGGCCATCGCCGCGACGGTGCCGGCCTCGCCGATGCCGCCCGGCGCCTCGCCGCTGCGCATGATATGGACCTCGATCGGCGGGGTCTCGTTCATGCGAAGCATGCGATAGTCGTGGAAATTGCTTTGCTGGACCCGGCCCTTGTCGATCGTGATCTCGCCATAGAGCGCGGCGGTGAGCCCGAAGACCAGGCCGCCCTGGAGCTGGGCGATGATCGTGTCGGGGTTCACGACGATGCCGGTATCGACGACGCAGACCATCCGGCGCAGCGTGACCTCGCCGTCCTCCGATACCCCGGCCTCGGCGACGGTGGCGATCCAGCTCGCGAAGGCAGGCTGGACCGCGACGCCCCGGCCGACGCGCGGGGGCAGGGGCGTGCCCCAGCCGGATTTCTGCGCGGCGACGCGAAGCGCTGCCTGGAGCCGGGGCGCCTTGCCGAGCATGTTCATGCGGAACTGGATCGGGTCGATACCGGCCTTGTGCGCCAGCTCGTCGATGAAGCTTTCGATGACGAAGACATTGTGCGCCGGGCCGACACCGCGCCAGAAGCCGGTCGGCACGGCGGGCGGTTCCTCGCGGACGAAATCGACCTGGAAGTTGGGGATGTCGTACGGCATGTCGGCCGCGCAATCGACCGCGTCGAAATCCTGCCCGTTGACGAAGGCGGGCGGCAGCCAGCGCGCCAGTACCGACGATCCGGTGATGATGTGATGCCATGCGGCGATCCTGCCGTCCTCAAGCCGGGCGCTCAGCCGGTCGTGCCACGCGGGGCGATAGACGTCGTGCTGGATATCCTCCTCGCGGCTCCACACCACTTTTACCGGTGAGTCGACCTGCTGCGCGATGCGCACCGCCTTCTCGACCTGGTCGACCTCGAGCCGGCGACCGAAGCCGCCGCCGAGCAGGTGATTATGCACGACCACCTTGTCGAGCGGCAGTCCGGTGACCCTGGCGGCGGCGGCCTGGGCGCGGCTCATCACCTGGATGCCGGTCCAGATCTCGCAGCCGGCGGGGGTGACATGGACGGTACAGTTCATCGGTTCCATCGGCGCATGGGCGAGGAACGGCACGTCGTAGGTGACCTCGACCGGGTCCTTGCCGAGCGCCTTGGCGACGTCGCCGACCTTCTTGGCGTTGACGCCGGGACGCTGGCTTGCCTTGACCAGGCTGGCGCGAACCTGGGCGGTGTCGACGCCGGCATTGCTCCCCTCGCTCCAGGTGATGTTCAGCGCGGCGAGGCCCTGAAGCGCGGCCCACATATGATCGCCCACGACCGCGACCAGATCGTCGAGCACCACCACCTTGCGGAAGCCGGGCACCAGTTTCGCCGCGCTGTCGTCGACATGGCCGACCTTGCCGCCGAACACCGGCGAATGGGCGAAGGTGGCGAACTTCACCCCCGGCGGCATCGCGTCGATACCGTATCTGGCTTGGCCGTTGACCTTTTCCGGCGTGTCGAGCCGGCGGAGCGGCTTGCCGATCAGCCGGAACGCCCCGGGCTCCTTCAGCACCGGATCGGCGGGCGGCTTCAACCCGGCGGCGCGGCCGGTCAGCGCGCCATAGCCGATCCGGCGGCCGGTCGAGTCGTGGATGACTTCGCTCGCCTCGGTCCGGCAACTTGCCGGATCGACTTTCCAGCCGGCGGCGGCTGCCTGGACCAGGATCGCGCGCGTGCCTGCGCCAGCCTTGCGCAGCGGGAGCCAGAAGGCGCGGATCGAATTGGAGTTGCCCGTCGCCTGAAGACCGAACACCGGGTTGCCGTAGAGCGCGTCGCTCGGCGGGGCATGCTCGTAGCTGACCTGCCGCCAGTCGGCATCGAGTTCCTCGGCGAGGATCATGGAGATCGAGGTATAGACTCCCTGGCCCATCTCCACCTGGGGCATCACCAGGGTGATCTTGCCGGCGCGGTCGATGCGGATGAAGGCGTTGGGTGCGAAGCCGGCGGGCGCCGAGCCTGTCGCGGCCGGTTCCGCCGCCATGCCGCCGGGAGCGATGAAGCCGACGATCAGCCCGCCGCCGACCGCAGCGCCGACCTGGAGCAGGGTGCGGCGGGAGAGGACAGGGCCGGCTGGCGAAGAAGCAGTGGCAACTGACATTGGCGAAGGACCTTGTGGAAGCGGGCAGGAGCGCGAAGGTCGAAGTACGTCAGGGTGTGGCGGCTGCTTTCTTGATCGCCTCGCGGATGCGCACATAGGTGCCGCAGCGACAGATATTGCCGGACATGGCGGCGTCGATATCGGCGTCGTCGGGCCTCGGCGTGCCGGCGAGCAGCGCCGTGGCGGCCATGATCTGGCCCGACTGGCAATAGCCGCACTGGATCACCTCGTGATCGAGCCAGGCACGCTGGACCCTCGCCCCGGCGGGGGTCTCGCCGATCGCCTCGATGGTGGTGACGGCACGGGTGCCGAGCGTGCCGACGGGTAACTGGCAGGACCGCAACGGGGCGCCGTCGACATGGACAGTGCAGGCGCCGCACTGGGCGATGCCGCAGCCGAATTTCGTGCCGGTCAGGCCAAGGAGATCGCGCAGCACCCATAGTAGCGGCATGTCGGCCGGGGCCTCAACGTCGTGCGCAACGCCATTCACCGTCAGGTTGAGCATGTCGCTCCTTCCGTCACCCGCAGGCAGCCATCTGGTACCATGCTGACGCGATGCCGGTTTGCGCCGGAATCCCGGGCAGGCAGAGCGCAGGTCGTCACGCCTGCGTTTCAGCCCGACGGTACGTCCGGATATTGGCCAACGTCAATATCGCGAGGGAATCGGTGGCGGAGCAATGAGAAGCGTGACAGATTTGTCATGAGACGGAACTACGTACGCCATGCCTAAGATGAAATAGCCGCCATCCGATACTGACGACCGCACCGGGAACCCCATGAATCTGACTCCGATCTTCTACGATGCTTCCGGTCGACGGCGCCGGCGGTTCGCGTTCGCGGTCGGCGCATTCGTGGCGCTGGTGCTGCTTTCCTGCGCGGCGCTGGCCCTGTCGATTGGGGCGGTGCCGCGTGCGCCGCTGTTGCCGATCGAAGCCGAGCACCCCGCGCTCACCCGCCTGCCGCCGCCGCACGAGCCGCTGCTGAAGCGCGCGCGGCACAGCCTGAACCATTATGCCCGGCTGCTCACCGGGCGTCCGGCGCGCGGGGTGCGCGAGAATGCGCCGCTGGCGATCGGTTTCCACGTGCCGTGGGACGAATCCAGCGCCGCCTCGCTGCGGCGGCATATCGACGATCTCGACTGGCTGATCCCCGGCTGGGTCTCGGTAACGGGCGCCGACCACCGCATCACCGTGTTCCGCGACCAGGCGGGGCGGGCGATCCTCAATCGCGCGCCGCGCCGTCCGCTGCTGCTGCCGATGATCCAGAACGCGATCCAGGGGAACTGGGACGGCAAGGGCATGGCGGCCCTGCTCGACAGCCCGGCGCAGCGGCGCGCGCTGCTCGACAAGCTCGAGCCCTGGCTGGCCGCGAACCAGGCCGGTGGCGCGTTCTTCGATTTCGAGGAATTGCCGCCCAGCGCCCAGCCTGACTACCGGGCTTTCCTGCGCGAGGCGAAGGCGCGTTTCGGGCGGCATGGCTGGATCGTCGCCATCGCGGTGCCGGTGGGCGAGGATTCGGGCTGGGACGTGGCCGCTTATGCAGCGATCGTCGATCGGGTCTTCCTGATGGCCTATGACGAGCATGAACTGAGCGGCGTGCCCGGCCCGATCGCCTCCCAGGCCTGGTTCGAGCAGGCGGTGGAGCGGGCGTCGCGCGGCGTGCCGCCGGCCAAGCTGGTCGTGGCGATCGGCAACTACGGCTATGACTGGCACGGCAAGGGCGGCGATTCACTGGCGATCGACGAGGGCTGGCAGGCGGCGCGGGAATCGAGCGCGATGCCGACATTCGACCGGTCGAGCGGCAATAGCGGTTTCGCCTATGACGATGGCACCGAGCGGCATGTGGTGTGGATGCTCGACGCAGCTTCCGCCTATAACCAGATGCGCTTCCTGTCGCGCGCGGGGATCGGCGCGGTGGCGGTGTGGCGGCTCGGATCGGAGGATCCGGGCCTGTGGTCGATCTTCGGGCGAACCCATCGTACCCTGCCATCGCCCTCGACGATCAACGCGATTCCGGCGGGCACCGATGTCGATATCGAGGGCAGCGGTGAGATCCTCAAGATTTCGGGCGTACCGGTCGAGGGAATCAGGCGGACGATCGCAGCGAAGGACGGATCGATCGCGGCGGTCGATTTCACCCGGTTGCCCTCGCCCTATGTCGTGTCGCGAACCGGCTATCGGCCGGGCGAGGTCGCACTGACCTTCGACGACGGCCCCGACGCGATCTGGACGCCGCGAATCCTCGATATCCTGAAGCGCGAGCATGTGCCGGCCACCTTCTTCATCATCGGCGAGAATGCGCTGACCGAGCGCCCGCTGCTCGAGCGCATGGTGGCCGAGGGGCATGAGGTGGGCAACCACACCTATACCCATCCGAACCTGGCCGGCGCGACCGACAACGAGACGGCGTTCCAGCTCAACACGACCCAGCGGCTGTTCCAGGCTTTTACCGGGCGCTCGCTCCGCCTGTTCCGCGCGCCCTATTTCGGGGACGCCGAGCCGACCACGGCCGACGAAATCGATCCGGCGCTCCAGGCGCAGGACCGCGGCTATATCTCGGTCGGCCTGCATGTCGATCCGGGCGACTGGAAACGGCCCGGCGTGCAGACGATCATCGACCAGACGATCGCCGGCGTCGAGGCGTCGAACGTCGAGCGCAGTGGCAATGTCGTCCTGCTGCACGATGCCGGCGGCAATCGCGCGGAGACGGTCGCGGCGCTGCCGGTGATCATCGACCAGCTCCGCGCCAAGGGATATAAATTCGTCTCCGTGTCGAGCCTGGCCGGGATTCCGCGCGACGTGGCCATGCCGGTGATCTCCGAGAGCGACCGGGTCGCCGCCGAGACCAACCTGTTCATCTTCGGTGCGATCGGTGCGACGATCACGGCGCTCGGCTGGATCTTCCTGTTCGCGATCACCATCGGCATCGCCCGGGCCATCACGTTGTCGGCCCTCGCGCTGATCCAGGCGCGGCGCGAGGGAAAGACGATCTTCCCGTCAGTCGACCCGAACCGCTTCGTCACCGTGATGATCCCCGCGTTCAACGAGGAGAAGGTGATCGTCAGGGCAGTGCAGGGCGTTCTCGCCAGCGTCGACGTGCGGATCGAGGTGATCGTGATCGACGACGGGTCGAGCGACGGCACAAGCGCTGTGGTGACCGAAGCCTTTGCCGACGAGCCGCGCGTGCGACTGCTCACCCTGCACAACGGGGGCAAGGCGCGGGCGCTCAACGAGGGGCTGAAGCTGGCGACCGGCGAGATCGTCATCGCGCTTGACGCCGATACCCAGTTCGAGCCGCGGACCATCTCCCGGCTGGCGCGCTGGTTCGTCGATCCGGCGCTTGGCGCGGTGGCGGGCAATGCCAAGGTCGGCAACCGGGTGAACCTCGTCACGAAATGGCAGGCGCTCGAATATATCACCGCGCAGAATCTCGAACGGCGCGCGCTCGCTCGCCTGAACGCGATGACCGTGGTGCCGGGCGCGGTCGGCGCCTGGCGGCTGTCGGCGATCCAGAGCGTCGGCGGCTATCCCGACGATACGCTGGCCGAGGACCAGGACCTGACCATCGCGATCCAGCGCGCCGGCTGGAAGGTGACGTACGATCAATATGCCGTTGCCTGGACGGAAAGCCCGGAGAGCTTTGGCGGCCTGGCCAAGCAGCGTTTCCGCTGGGCTTATGGCACCCTGCAATGCCTGTGGAAGCACCGCGCGGTGATGCTGCACGGCCGTCCCCCGGGGCTCGCACGCGTCGGGCTGCCGCAGGCGATCGTGTTCCAGATCCTGCTCGCATCGATTTCGCCGATCATCGACCTGGCGCTGATCGTCAGTTTCGTGACCACCTGGATCGCGGTCCAGGCCCATGGATGGGCGCAGACCCAGCATGATGTCGAGAGGATGCTGGTCTATTGGCTGGTCTTCACCGCGATCGACCTGCTCGCCGCGGTCATTGCCTTCGCGCTCGAGCGCCGGGAGAAATGGCGGCTGTTGTGGCTGCTGATCCCGCAACGCATCGGCTATCGCCAGGTGATGTATTATGTCGTGCTGAAAGCGATCGCCCAGGCGCTGCGCGGCCCGCATGTCGGCTGGGGCAAGCTGCAAAGGACGGGCCGGGTCACGGCGAATTAGGGGCCGCCCTCCGGCGCGCCGACGGAGCGTCAGAAGCTGACGGTCAGGTCAGTGAACCCGTAATGCGTGTCGCCGGTGGTCGGGGCGTTAGGGGCGTCGCGCAGGAAGCGGCCCTTGACCAGCACCGCGAAGCCCGCACCGAGCTGCAACCGCCCGGGCGCCAGCCAGTAGCGGACCCTGCCGTCGATCTGCGTGCCGACATGGTCACCCGCGGCGCCTGAAGGATCGCGCACGCCCGAATTGGCGAAGGCATCGGTCGCGCTCGCCAGCCAGACGCCGCGCAGCGTGAGATGGGCATCGAGGCGCGTCGAGGGATTGAACTCGGCCCGTACCGCCGCGCTGGCCAGATTGGTGCGGGAAACGGCGGCAAACAGGCCGGAGGGGCTGAACTCGAACGCTGAATCCCCGATCAGCGTATCGAACCTGCCAAAGGTGGCGCCCGGACCGTCGCCTGAAGCATAGTCTCCGAGCACCGCGAGGCGCGGCATCCAGCCGCGACCTGGGAAGCTCCAGCCGGCAGCGCCGTGGACCAGCCATGCGGAAACCCTACGATCGGCGATGTCGGCGGCGCTTGCGCTCGATCGCGTGGTGCCGGTCTGCCAGGCGCCTTCGACATCATAGTCGAGCGTGCCCGACCTTGGTGCACGGAACAGGCGAATGCCGGGGGTCCACAGCCTCCGGTCGCGGGTGGCGAGATGCGGTGCATCGGATTCGACGAAGCGATAGAGGTAGAGTTCAACGGTGTCGTTCAACACGCCAGGTCTGGTGTCGGTGATGCCGAAGAACTGGCGGTGCGTGGTTTCGCGGTCGAGCTCGAAACGATTACCGTAGATGCCGTCCTGATCCTCCGGAAGCCTGATCTGCGGCAGAGTCCAGAACAGGGTCAGCTTGTCGCCGCCCTTCGTCTTCCAGTCGGCGCGCAGCCCGGTGAAGCTGTTGAAGCTGTTGCGGTTGATCGGTCGCGCGGCAAGGCGTCGCGAGCCGAGGTCCATGGTGAAGCGGCCTGCCTGGATTGACGTGCCGGGCGCGACATCGGCGGAGACATAAGCCTGGATCGGCTCGATCGCGTCGACGTCGTTGACGCCGACCGATCCGTGCCGTCGGTGGAAATGCGCGCGTGAATCGAGGATCTCTGCGCCGAGGCGGAACGGACCGCCGCTATATTCGCCGAGCAGGTCGAGCCGGGTGAACAGGGCGGTATCGTCCGCGGGAAGGCCGGCGCGATATTGCCCGTCGATCACTTCCCCGCGGGCGCGGAAATTTCCCTCAAGCCTGAGGTTCCCGTTATCGGCCCATGCCTGGGCGGCAAGGCACAACCCGACGATTGCCGCGGAACAGCATATTCCCCCCTTCAATCAGCCCTCCCCCGGCCAATGGCGCGGGACCGGGGCTAGGCTATAGAGAGACGGATCGCCAGAGGGACGCCCAACAATGACATTACGGATCGCCCGGACCTTCACCCTGTGGTTGCTGCTGGTGCTGGCGGCTGGCCCGGCCTGGGCTGCCCCGGCCAGCGCGCCGTTGGTGCTGGCCGCCGCGTCGCTGCAGGAATCGATGACCGCCGCGGCCGATGCGTGGGCGCGCAAGGGGCATCCAAGGCCGGTGATCTCCTTCGCCGCATCCTCGGCGCTCGCCCGGCAGGTGGAGGCAGGGGGTGCAGCCGACCTGTTCGTTTCGGCCGACGAGGAATGGATGGACGCGCTGGCGGCGAAGGGGTTGATCGTTCCGGGTACGCGGAGCGACTTTCTCGGCAACCGGCTGGTGATCGTGGCGCCGGTGGCGAGCAGCGTGACGATTCCGCTGGCACGCGGGCCGCTGGCGCGCGTGCTGGGGGCGGGGCCGTTGGCGATGGCGGATACGGAAAGCGTACCGGCCGGGAAATATGGCAAGGCGGCGCTGACCCGGCTCGGCGTGTGGGAGGCAGTCAGCCCGAAAGTGGTGCGCGCCGAGAATGTGCGGGCGGCGCTGGCGCTGGTCGAACGCGGTGCTGCGCCGCTGGGCATCGTTTACGCCACCGATGCGAAGGCATCGGCGAAAGTGCGGATCGCCGGGGTGTTCCCGACGTCGTCGCACCCGCCGATCACCTATCCGATCGCGCGATTGAAGGCGTCGGCCAATCCGGAAGGGGAGGCGTTCCGGCACTTCCTGGTGTCGCACGAGGGCAAGGCGATCTTCGTTCGATATGGTTTCTCCGCCCGGTGACGAGCGGATCGGAGACCTGGCGTGCTGGAGAAGGGGCGGTGGCTTCATGCTGAGCCCTGACGAATGGACCATCATCCTGCTGTCGCTGAAGGTCGGGGCCGTCGCGATGGGGGTGACCCTGCCGATCGCCTTTGCCCTGGCCTGGGTGCTCGCGCGCTGGCGCTTTCCGGGCAAGATACTGCTCGACGCGCTGGTCCATCTGCCGCTGGTGGTACCGCCGGTGGTGACTGGCTGGCTGCTGCTGATCGCCTTTGCGCCGGGCGGGCCGATCGGCGGCTGGCTGATTAACTGGTTCGGCGTCTCGGTGCTGTTCCGCTGGACCGGGGCCGCCATCGCCGCGGGGGTGATGGCGCTGCCGCTGATGGTGCGCGCGATGCGCCTGTCGATCGAGGCGGTAGACCGGCGGCTTGAAGGCGCGGCGCGGACGCTCGGCGCAGGACCGGGAAAGGTGTTCCGGACGATCACGCTGCCGCTGAGTGTTCCGGGCATCCTGGCCGGCGCGGTCCTCGGCTTCGCGCGGTCGATCGGCGAGTTCGGGGCGACCATCACCTTCGTCTCCAATGTGCCGGGGCAGACCCAGACCCTGCCGCTCGCCATCTATTCGGCACTTCAGCAGCCGGGCGGCGAGGCGATGGTGTGGCGGCTGTCGGCAATCTCGGTCGGCTTGTCGCTGGTCGCGCTGATCGCATCCGAACTGCTGGCGCGGCGCGCGGGAAGGGGCATGCATGTCCTTTGACGTCGCCCTGTCGAAGCAACTCGGCGATAGCAGGATCGCCGTCGAGTTCACGGCCGGGGAGGGGGCGACCGTGCTGTTCGGTCCCTCGGGCATCGGCAAGACCAGCGTGCTCAACATGGTCGCTGGCCTGCTGGTACCCGATGACGGCCATGTCCGCGTCGCGGGCGAAACGCTGTTCGATGCAGGCGACGGTGTCGACCTGCCGCCCGAGCGACGCCGCGCGGGCTATGTGTTCCAGGAACCCAGGCTTTTCCCGCATCTGAAGGTGCGTGCCAACCTGCTGTACGGTGCGCCCGCCGGGGCCGTGATCGGCGAACCGACCGATTTCCTGGGGATCGGCCATCTGCTCGATCGCTGGCCGCGCACGCTGTCAGGCGGGGAGGCGCGGCGGGTGGCGATCGGACGGGCGTTGCTGAGCGCGCCACGTTTCCTGCTGCTCGACGAGCCATTGTCCTCGCTCGACCGCCCGCGCCGCGAGGAAACCATGCGCGCCGTCGAACATATCCGCGACGATCTGGGGCTGCCGATCCTGATGGTCACGCACGACCCCGAAGAGGCTGAGCGGATCGGTACCCGGATCGTGCGGATGTAAACTTCTGCCGCAACAGTTGGCGGATCGGAATGCCCGGGACCCGGTGACGGACGATCTTGCGCCCGGCAGCCGGGTGCGGCACAAGAGTGCCAATACCGGGGGGTATCATGAAAAATCTGGCGCGGACATCGTCCGCTTTCCTGCTGTGC
Source organism: Pseudomonadota bacterium (assembly GCA_040388155.1). Lineage (GTDB taxonomy): Bacteria > Pseudomonadota > Alphaproteobacteria > Sphingomonadales > Sphingomonadaceae > Sphingomonas. The sequence goes on along the minus strand of JAZKCJ010000007.1, from coordinate 15,171 downwards.
TTTGCCGGCCTTTCCACGATTGCAGCGGCGCAATCGGTCGCGCCTCCGCCTGACGCACAGGCGGCACCGGCTGCGACGACAGACGCACCAGCGCCCGCGGAGGGCTTTGTGCGCCTTCCCGCCAATACCCCGGTCGAGCTCGAAATTGCCGGCGCACTGAGTTCCAAGACCAGCAAGATCGACGAGACATTCGCGATCCGCCTCCACTCCGCCATCGTCATCGGTGGCAGGACCATCGTGCCGGCCGGCACGATGGGGCAGGGGCAGGTCGTCCATGCCGCGAAGGCTCGCGCCATGGGTAAGGCGGGCGAGTTGATCCTGGCAGCGCGCTATATCGAGTGCGGCGATACGCGCGTCAGACTACGCGGCTTCAAGCTCGGTCTCGGCAGCACGGGCGAGGACAAGATCGACAAGGTCGCTGCGCTGACCATTGTCGTGGCGACGCCCTTCATGTTCATGAGTGGGGGCGATCTGATCGTACCGCCGGGCAGTCTCGCCCAGGCTCGACTGATGAGCGCGGTAGATCTCCGGGTCGAACCCGCGCCCGCCTGCGCGTCACCCGCCGCAGCCACCGATCCCATTGTGCCGGCCATCGCACCGGTGCCCATCCCGCCGGAGAGCGCAACAGCGACGCCGGTTCCCGTTCAAGCAAAGTGAGGATGTCCTTCATGAAAGTTCGTATTGTTTCCTTTCTTGTCGTGGGCGCGCTTTCGCTCGCCGCCACGGCCCTGCCGGCACAGGAAGCGCAGCAGGCGCCGCTGGTCACCAAGGCCGGGCCAATCCCCGCACCGCAGCCCGGCAAGGGCCAGATCATCTTCTATCGGCCGGGATCGATGATGGGCATGGCGCTGGGCTGCACCGTGCATGAAGGCGATGCCGAAATCGCGCGCCTCGGTTCAGGCAAATACTGGGTGCACAATGCCGAACCCGGCAAGCACACCTACAACACCGAAGCCGAGAACAAGGACACGCTCAATCTCGAGATCGAGCCCGACGAGACCTATTATGTGAAGTGCAAGATCGGCATGGGCATCGTCGCTGGCCGTCCGAATATCTCGCCGTCCGATCGGGCTGAATTCGCAAAGAAGGCAAAGGGCCTGAATCTCTGGAAGCCAAAGGGCGACTGAACCGATCGCGTCCGCGCCCGGACCGGAATTGCGAAGCCGCCGCCCTCACCCGGGGGTGGCGGCTTTTCCATGTTTTTCTGTACGCGCCTTGGTGGTCGTCGGCGTGCAGCGTGCGATCCGCCCCAGCCCGATGTTTCCTATCAGCACGCTAAATGGGGTTTCTCGCCGATTTTTGGCTGTTTATACCCATTTTTCGTAGTATTTAGTCACTATAGGACTATTTTCTCGTTGTAAGTCATTGATTCTACGTAACGACGTGGTTGGCATGGGTAATGCAATGGGAGGCGGCGGGTAGCAATCCCGCTTGTGATGTTGCTCATGGAGGACCCTGGAATGACTCGCCCGACTGTGTCTCGCCCCGTTTCCCTTGCCGCCGCCTTCGCTCTGGTCATTGCCTTTGCCGCACCGGCGATGGCGGGTACGCGCTCCGTGATCTCCACTGCGGGCAGCGCCCGGGCAGCAGGGCCGGCGCAGACCCCTCGCAGGGTCTGCCTGTTCCCGACCGTTACCGGTGATCCCGTCGTGACCGGATCGATGCTTGGCAAGCGCGTCTGCCGCACCAAGGCTGAGTGGGAAACGCGGGGCGTGATCTTCCAGACGAAATAAATGTTCTGCCCCGCGTGCGAACCAGGAGCCGCTGCCCGGCCGAACCGGGCGGCGGCTCTTTCCTATTGGGCAGGGGCTAGTTTTCGCCGCGACCGGAGAGGATGCCTGTCCTTTCCTCCGCGGCAATCGCAACGAAAAACCGCCGCCCGGGCATCCCCGGACGGCGATCTTTCAGTTCAGCGCCGAACGGCTGGATCAGCTGTTCAGATACTCGCCGGCATCCTCGTCGGTGCCGTGACCCGAGGGCGTGACCGACGCCAGGGCATCGCTGCCCGTGTCGTCGCGCACGTCACGCGCCAGTTCAGCCGCATGCTCTTCCGCCGCCGAATTCGGGGCGACGAGCACTTCCTGCAGACGACGCTGCTGGACGCGGAGGGCTGCGTCACGGCTTGAGGCCGCGACCCGCAGGCGGTTCATGCCGGCACCGGTGCCTGCCGGGATGAGGCGGCCGACGATGACGTTTTCCTTCAGGCCGATCAGCGTGTCCTGCTTGCCCTGAACCGCAGCCTCGGTGAGGACGCGGGTGGTCTCCTGAAACGACGCCGCCGAGATGAAGCTGCGGGTCTGCAGCGACGCCTTGGTGATGCCGAGCAGAACCGGCTTGCCCTGTGCAGGGGTCTGGTTCTTGGCGATCTTCGAGTTGATGTCGTCCATCTCGTCGCGATCGACCTGCTCGCCGGCCAGCAGCGTGGTGTCGCCGCCGTCGGTGATCTCGACCTTCTGCAGCATCTGGCGAACGATCACCTCGATGTGCTTGTCGTTGATCTTCACGCCTTGGAGACGATAGACCTCCTGGATTTCCGACACGAGATATTCAGCGAGCGGCTCGATACCGAGCACCTCGAGAATGTCGTGCGGATCGGGCGAGCCGCCGATCAGGTTGTCGCCACGCTTGACGTAGTCGCCTTCCTGGACGTCGATCACCTTCGACTTCGGTACCAGATACTCCACGACCTCGCTGCCATCGTCCGGCTGGATGCCGATCTTGCGCTTGGCCTTGTAGTCCTTGCCGAACACGACTCGGCCCGAGACCTTCGCGATGATCGCGTTTTCCTTGGGCTTGCGTGCCTCGAACAGCTCGGCGACGCGCGGCAGACCGCCGGTGATGTCACGGGTCTTGGCAGCCTCGCGGCTGACACGAGCCAGAACGTCACCACCCGAAACCTGCGCACCGTCCTCGACCGAGAGCGTTGCCCCCGGTGCGAGCATATAGCGGCCGGCCTCGCCCGAACCCGAGTCGAGCAGGGTCAGGCGCGGACGCAGATCCTCCTTCGACTTGGTCGCGGCGCGATATTCGGTGACGACACGCTGCGAGATGCCGGTCGCTTCGTCTGCCTGCTCGGTGAGGGTCTTGCCCTCGACCAGGTCGACATACTTCACGATACCGGGGTTCTCCGTGATCACCGGCATGGTGAACGGATCCCATTCGGCCATCCGGTCGCCCTTCGAGACGATATGACCGTCGTCGAACATGACGTACGCGCCGTACGGAATACGGTGCACCGCACGCTCGCGGCCATCGGCATCGACGATCGCGACTTCACCCGAACGGCTCAGCACGACGCGGCGGCCGCGCTGATCCATGATGATGCGAAGGTCGCGATATTCCATCGTGCCGTCGGCAACCGCCTCGAGGTTCGACTGCTCGTTGAGCTGCGCCGCGCCGCCGATGTGGAAGGTACGCATCGTCAGCTGGGTGCCCGGCTCACCGATCGACTGGGCGGCGATGACGCCGACAGCCTCACCGATATTGACCGGGGTACCGCGGGCCAGATCGCGTCCGTAGCACTTGCCGCAGACACCGATCTTGGTCTCGCAGACCAGCGGCGAACGGATCTTCACCGCCTGGGTGCCGATCGCCTCGATCTGCACGATCATCGGCTCGTCGAGCAGCGTGCCCGAGGGGATGACGATCTCGCCGGTCTTGGTGTCGACGATGTCCTCCGCGGTCGTGCGACCGAGGATTCGCTCGCCGAGCGACGCGATGGTCGAGCCGCCCTGGACGATCGCGCGCATTTCAAGCGCACGTTCGGTGCCGCAATCATTCTCGATGATGACGCAATCCTGCGACACATCGACCAGACGACGGGTCAGGTATCCCGAGTTCGCGGTCTTCAACGCCGTATCCGCGAGACCCTTGCGGGCGCCGTGGGTGGAGTTGAAATACTCAAGGACGGTCAGGCCTTCCTTGAAGTTCGAGATGATCGGCGTTTCGATGATCTCGCCCGACGGCTTGGCCATCAGGCCGCGCATGCCGGCAAGCTGCTTGATCTGGGCCTGCGAACCGCGGGCACCGGAGTGGGCCATCATGTAGATCGAATTGATCGGGGCTTCGCGGCCGTTGGGCAGCTTCTTCACCGACTTGATCTCGTCCATCATGGCCTTCGCCACCTGGTCGCCGCAACGGCTCCAGGCGTCGATCACCTTGTTGTACTTCTCCTGCTGCGTGATCAGGCCGTCCTGATACTGCTGCTCGAAGTCCTTCACGAGGGCGCGGGTCTCGTCGACCAGCGGCACCTTCGCGTCCGGAATGATCATGTCGTCCTTGCCGAACGAGATGCCTGCCTTGAAGGCGTGCTTGAAGCCAAGCGCCATGATCGCGTCGGCGAACAGCACGGTCTCCTTCTGGCCGGTGTGGCGATAGACCTCGTCGATCACGTCGCCCACGTCCTTCTTGGTGAGGAGGCGGTTGACGGTGTCGAACGGCACCTTCGAGCTCTTCGGGAGGCACTCGCCGAGCAGCATGCGGCCCGGGGTGGTCTCGTAGCGCTTGAGATACTGGTTGCCCGCCTCGTCGGTCTGCGGAACGCGGCTGATGATCTTGGTGTGGAGCGTCACCGCGCCAGCCTCGATCGCCTGATGGACCTCCTGCATGTCGGAGATCATCATGCCCTGGCCAGGCTCGTCCTCCTTCATCATCGACAGATAATAGAGGCCGAGGACCATGTCCTGCGACGGCACGATGATCGGCTTGCCGTTCGCGGGCGACAGGATGTTGTTGGTCGACATCATCAGGACGCGCGCTTCAAGCTGGGCCTCGAGGCTCAGCGGGACGTGCACGGCCATCTGGTCACCGTCGAAGTCGGCGTTGAAGGCCGAGCAGACCAGCGGGTGAAGCTGGATCGCCTTGCCCTCGATCAGCACCGGCTCGAACGCCTGGATGCCCAGGCGGTGAAGCGTCGGCGCGCGGTTGAGCATGACCGGGTGCTCGCGAATGACTTCGTCGAGGATGTCCCAGACTTCCTTGCGCTCCTTCTCGACCCACTTCTTGGCCTGCTTCAGGGTCATCGAGAGACCCTTGGCGTCGAGGCGGGCGTAGATGAACGGCTTGAACAGCTCGAGCGCCATCTTCTTCGGCAGGCCGCACTGGTGCAGCTTGAGTTCGGGACCGGTCACGATGACCGAACGGCCCGAATAGTCGACGCGCTTGCCGAGCAGATTCTGGCGGAAGCGGCCCTGCTTGCCCTTGAGCATGTCGGACAGCGACTTCAGCGGACGCTTGTTGGCGCCCGTGATCGTGCGACCGCGGCGGCCGTTGTCGAACAATGCGTCGACGGCCTCCTGGAGCATGCGCTTCTCGTTGCGGACGATGATGTCCGGCGCACGAAGCTCCATCAGGCGCTTCAGGCGGTTGTTGCGGTTGATCACGCGGCGATACAGATCGTTCAGATCCGACGTCGCGAAGCGGCCGCCGTCGAGCGGCACCAGCGGGCGCAGCTCGGGCGGGATGACCGGAACGACCTCGAGGATCATCCACTCGGGGCGGTTGCCCGAATCGATGAAGCTCTCGACGACCTTCAGGCGCTTGATGATCTTCTTCGGCTTCAGCTCGGACTTGGTGACTGCCAGCTCTTCCAGCAGGTCCTTGCGCTCGCCTTCGAGGTCGAGGCTCTCGAGCATGATGCGGACCGCCTCGGCGCCGATGCCGGCCGAGAACGCGTCCTCGCCATATTCATCCTGCGCGTCGAGCAGTTCGTCCTCGGTGAGAAGCTGGTACTTCTCGAGCGGGGTGAGGCCCGGCTCGATCACGATATAGGCCTCGAAGTACAGCACGCGCTCGAGCTGCTTGAGCTGCATGTCGAGCAGCAGGCCGATGCGCGACGGCAGCGACTTCAGGAACCAGATGTGCGCGACCGGAGCGGCGAGCTCGATATGGCCCATCCGCTCACGGCGGACCTTCGAGACGGTAACCTCGACGCCGCACTTCTCGCAGACGATGCCCTTGTACTTCATGCGCTTGTACTTGCCGCACAGGCACTCGTAGTCCTTGATCGGACCGAAGATGCGCGCGCAGAACAGGCCGTCACGCTCGGGCTTGAACGTGCGATAGTTGATGGTCTCGGGCTTCTTGATCTCGCCGAACGACCAGGACCGGATGCGCTCTGGCGAGGCGATCCCGATCTGGATCTGGTCGAAGGTCTCCGGCTTGGCCACCGGATTGGCGAAGTTGGTCAGTTCGTTCATGTCTCAATTCCCTCCAGGGAAAAATATGCGGGGCGGGGGAGGGAGCGCTGCCTTCGGAGTGCAGCGCTCTATCCTTTACTCCGCCGCGATCGCGACGCCGTCGCTGTCGAACTGCTCGACGCTCTTCAGCTCGACGTTCAGGCCCAGTGACCGCATTTCCTTGACCAGCACGTTGAAGCTCTCCGGGATGCCGGCCTCGAACGTGTCGTCACCCTTGACGATCGCCTCATAGACCTTGGTGCGGCCGACCACGTCGTCGGACTTCACCGTGAGCATTTCCTGCAGCGTATAGGCAGCGCCGTACGCCTGGAGCGCCCAGACCTCCATCTCGCCGAAGCGCTGACCGCCGAACTGGGCCTTGCCGCCCAGCGGCTGCTGGGTGACGAGGCTGTACGGGCCGATCGACCGCGCGTGGATCTTGTCGTCCACGAGATGGTGCAGCTTCAGCATGTAGATGTAGCCCACCGTCACCTTGCGATCGAACTGGTCGCCGGTGCGGCCGTCGAACAGGTCCGACTGACCCGAGGTGTCGAGCCCGGCGAGCGTGAGCATCGCCGAGACGTCAGCCTCGCGGGCACCGTCGAACACCGGCGTGGCCATCGGCACGCCGCCGCGCAGGTTCTGCGCCAGTTCGATGATCTCGGCGCCCGAACGGGCGTCGATCTCGGCATGATACTGCTCGCCATAGACGGTCTTGAGGCGATCCTTGACCACTTCGGGCATGGCGCCCGCGGTGGGGTTCGGATTGGCCTCGCGCCAGTCTTCCAGGGCCTGCGAGATCTGCCCGCCCAGGCCGCGTGCGGCCCAGCCGAGATGGGTCTCGAAGATCTGACCGACGTTCATGCGCGACGGCACGCCCAGCGGGTTCAGCACGAGATCGACCGGCGTCCCGTCGGCGAGGAACGGCATGTCCTCCGCCGGCAGGATGCGGCTGATCACGCCCTTGTTGCCGTGACGGCCGGCCATCTTGTCGCCCGGCTGCAGCTTGCGCTTCACCGCGACGAAGACCTTGACCATCTTGAGCACGCCCGGGGGCAGCTCGTCGCCGCGCTCCAGCTTCTCGCGACGATCGTGGAACTTGTCCGTGATCAGCTTCACTGCATCGTCATACTGCGCCTTGACCGCCTCCAGATCGCTCTGGGTCTTGTCGTCGGCGACGGCGAACTTCCACCACTCGTGGCGGTCGACGCTGTCGAGCAGGTCGGCGTCGATCTCGGCGCCCTTCTTCAGGCCCTTCGGCGTGGCGGTGGCGGTCTGGCCGAGCAGCATCTCGCGAAGGCGCGACCAGGTCGCGCGGTTCACGATGGAGCGTTCGTCGTCCGAGTCCTTCTTCAGGCGCTCGATTTCCTCGCGCTCGATCGCCATCGCGCGCTCGTCCTTGTCGATGCCGTGGCGGTTGAACACCCGGACCTCGACGACGGTGCCGGCAACGCCCGGCGGCAGGCGGAGCGAGGTGTCGCGCACGTCCGACGCCTTTTCGCCGAAGATGGCGCGGAGGAGCTTTTCCTCCGGCGTCATCGGCGATTCACCCTTGGGGGTGATCTTGCCGGCCAGGATGTCGCCCGGCTCCACTTCGGCGCCGATATAGACGATGCCCGCTTCGTCGAGGTTGCGGAGTGCTTCCTCGCCGACGTTCGGGATATCGCGCGTGATGTCTTCCGGCCCGAGCTTGGTGTCGCGCGCCATGACTTCGAATTCCTCGATATGGATCGAGGTGAAGACGTCGTCCTTCACGATACGCTCGGAAATGAGGATCGAATCCTCATAATTGTAGCCGTTCCAGGGCATGAACGCGACGAGCGCGTTGCGGCCCAGGGCCAGCTCGCCGAACTCGGTCGACGGGCCGTCTGCGATGATGTCGCCGGCGCGGACCGAGTCACCGACCTTCACCAGCGGACGCTGGTTGATGCAGGTGTTCTGGTTGGAGCGCTGGAACTTCATCAGCGTGTAGATGTCGACGCCCGACTGGCCGGCCTCGACCTCACCCGTGGCGCGAACCACGATACGGGCTGCGTCGACCTGGTCGACGATGCCCGACCGCTTGGCCGAGATCGCTGCGCCGGAATCGCGCGCAACGGTCTCTTCCATGCCGGTGCCGACGAACGGTGCCTCGGCGCGAACCAGCGGCACTGCCTGACGCTGCATGTTCGAGCCCATCAGCGCGCGGTTGGCGTCATCGTTTTCCAGGAACGGAATGAGCGATGCCGCGACCGAGACGAGCTGCTTCGGCGAGACGTCCATCAGCGTGATGTTGTCCGGGATCGCCATCAGGAATTCGCCCGCCTGACGCGACGAGACGAGATCCTCGACAAAGCCCTTCGTGCCGTCGAGCTCGGCGTTCGCCTGCGCGATGGTGTGCTTGGCCTCTTCCATCGCCGACAGATAGACGACGTCGTCGGTGACCTTGTGGTCGACGACCTTGCGGTACGGCGTTTCGATGAAGCCGTACTTGTTGACGCGGCTGAAGCTGGCGAGCGAGTTGATAAGGCCGATGTTCGGGCCTTCCGGCGTCTCGATCGGGCAGATGCGGCCATAATGCGTCGGGTGAACGTCGCGGACTTCGAAGCCTGCGCGCTCACGGGTGAGACCGCCCGGCCCGAGCGCCGAAACGCGACGCTTGTGCGTCACTTCGGAGAGCGGGTTGGTCTGATCCATGAACTGAGAAAGCTGCGACGAACCGAAGAACTCGCGCACCGCAGCGACCGCAGGCTTTGCGTTGATCAGGTCGTTCGGCATCACGGTCGACACGTCGACCGAGGACATGCGCTCCTTCACGGCGCGCTCCATGCGGAGCAGGCCGACGCGATACTGGTTCTCGAGCAGCTCGCCCACCGAACGCACGCGGCGGTTGCCGAGATTGTCGATGTCGTCGATCTCGCCCTTGCCGTCCTTCAGGTCGACCAGGGTCTTCACGACCGCCAGGATATCCTCGGTGCGGAGCGTGGTGACGGTGTCCTCGGCGTCGAGGTCGAGGCGCATGTTGAGCTTGACGCGGCCGACGGCCGACAGGTCGTAGCGGTCGGGATCGAAAAACAGGCCGCTGAACAGCGACTCCGCGGTCTCGAGCGTCGGCGGCTCGCCGGGGCGCATGACGCGGTAGATGTCGGACAGCGCCTGCTCGCGCTCCTCGGCCTTGTCGGCCTTGAGCGTGTTGCGGATCCACGGACCGGTGGTGACGTGATCGATGTCGAGCAGCTCGATCCGGTCGATACCGGCCTTGTCGAGCGCTTCGAGATTCTCGGCCGACACTTCGTCGCCCGCCTCGATATAGATCTCGCCGGTCGCTTCGTTGATCAGGTCATAAGCCGAATAGCGGCCGAAGATCTCTTCGGTCGGGATCAGCAGGTCGGTCAGGCCGTCCTTGGCCGCCTTGTTGGCAGCGCGCGGGGAAATCTTCTGGCCCGAGGCGAACACGACCTCGCCGGTCTTCGCATCGATGATGTCGAACATCGGCTTCTGGCCGCGCCAGTTCTCGGCCTGGAACGGGATGATCCAGCCGCCCTGGCCGCGGACGAAGGTCACGCGGTTGTAGAAATAGTTGAGGATTTCCTCGGAGTTCAGGCCGAGCGCGTACAGCAGCGCCGTGACCGGCAGCTTGCGCTTGCGGTCGATACGGACGTTGACGATGTCCTTCGCGTCGAACTCGAAATCGAGCCACGAACCACGATAGGGGATGACGCGCGCAGCGAAGAGATACTTGCCCGAGGCGTGGGTCTTGCCGCGGTCATGGTCGAACAGCACGCCCGGCGAGCGGTGCATCTGCGAGACGATCACGCGCTCGGTGCCGTTGATAATGAAGGTGCCGTTCTGCGTCATGAGCGGCATGTCGCCCATGTACACGTCCTGCTCCTTGATATCGAGGACCGACCGGGCCTCGGTATCGGCGTCCACCTCGAACACGATCAGGCGGAGGGTAACGCGCATCGGCGCCGCATAGGTGATGCCGCGCTGGCGGCACTCGTCGGTGTCGAACTTCGGGGGCTCGAGTTCGTAGTTCACGAAGTCGAGCTCGGCGGTGCCGGCGAAATCGCGGATCGGGAAGACCGAGCGCAGCGTCTTTTCCAGGCCGGACACATAGCCGATCGAGGGATCGGACCGAAGGAACTGTTCGTAGGATTCGCGCTGAACCTCGATCAGGTTCGGCATCTGCACCACTTCGTGGATGTTGCCGAACACCTTGCGGATGCGGCGCTTAAGCGTGCCGCCCTCGATTGCCTTGGTCGCCATGGAGTTTTTCGCCTTAACAGCTGATAATATCGTGCCCGGAATCCACCGGGCGGGCACGCATGAAGACGCAAAAAGCCGCTAGCTCTCCTTTTCGGAAAACAGCAGCTCCTGGCGTCTTATGAACCCACAGCCTCCAATTCGATCGACACGCTGCGCGACGGCACGTCATTTCCCGAAAGCTGTGGTGGAATGCGCCATATAGGGAGCGTGTTGGAAACTGTCAAATGCGTCCGCAAAAGTCGCCTCATCGGCGCGACGAAACGGTTCGGCGCGATTCCGGTGTCAGGGCGGGTCCGATTGCGGGTTCCCTTCATTGAGTATGCGTCATGAAAAACAAACCCGCAACCAGCCGCGCGTTCGTCGCGCTTGTCCCCGCCACCTTGTTGCTGGCCGTTCCGGGCCATGCACAAGAGGTTCAACCAGCCACGCCACCGTCTCCGCCGGTGCAGCAGACGGTAGCGCCGTCGCCCGTCGTCCCGACGATCGCGCCGCCCGCTGCCGCAGTCGAGCCGCCGCCTGTCGTGGCGCCCGTTGAGGCTGCAGCGCCGGAGGCCGAGGCGCCTGCGCCACGCGCCGCGACCCGCACCACCACGACTCGTACGGAAGCCCGTTCGACGCGAGTCGTTCGAACGCCAGCACCGGTTCGGGCCGCGCCTGCGCCTGTCACTGCAGTCCCCGTTCCAGCCCCGGCCCCGGCAGACGTCACGCCCGCGCCCGTAACGCCGCCGCCTGTCGAGGCGACGACGCCGGCCCCGGTTGCTGAAACGGCAGTGGCCCAAAGCACGACAGAGCAACAATCCTCTGCGATCTGGCCCTGGGTGCTTGGTGGACTGGTGGTGCTGATGGCGGCGATCGGCTTCGCGATGATGCGCCGCCGTCGCGTCTATGAGGATGCCTATTCCGAGGAACCCTATATCGAGACCGGGGCAGGGGAGGCTGCACCGATCCGCACCGATCCGGCACCTTTCGCGCCCGATCCTGAGCCGCAATTCCTGCGCGCGGCACCGCTGACTGCGGTCGACGAGCCGCTCGTACCGGTTGCTGCCGAGGACGCGACGCTGGTGAAGCCCGAAGCTGAGGAGGTCGCATCGCTGACCCAGGCCGATGCGCCGGTGGCAGATCGTCCGTGGCTCGAGATGTCGCTGCGCCCGGTGCGCGCCGGCACCAATGTCGACGAAGCACTGGTCGAGATCGAACTCACCGTTGGCAATGCCGGGTCGATCGCGGCTGAGGATGTCCGCATCTCGACCTTCATGTTCGCGTCCGAGCCAGTCAATGGCAGCGAGATGGAGCGCATGCTGATCGAGCGTGGCGAGGACGGTGTGTCGCCCGTGACGATCAAGCCGGGCGAGGGGACCCGGATCGACGCGACGCTGGCCTTGTCCAAAGCGGCGCTGATCGAGAACAGCAATGGTTCGATCCTGCCGATTATCGTCGCCGATGCCCGCTATACGCTCGCAGACGGAACCGAGGGCCGCACTTCGGCATCGTTCACCATCGGGGTCAGCGAGGATGGTGCCCCGGCCATGTCGCCGATCAAGCTGACCGAGCGGGCGATGCACGATGAGGTCGAGGCCCGGCTGCACGGCGTGCCCGAGCACGCCTGATACCTGATCGCTGAGGTGTTCCGGGCCTGTCAACCGATCGCGGGAGACAGGCCCGGTCGCATCAGTCAAACGATCTATCGCAGGGGGAAAAGCTGTCCTATCGCGTTCAGCCAAGCCGCGCTAAGGCGGCAGAGTGGGGTTGATGTCCAAATTTGCCGCTCGCCGGGTGCGGGCAATGACGCTTCCATTGCTGCCGTTGGCCGGCCTCGCCGCGCCGATATGGGCACAAAGCGCACCGACTCCCACGCCTACGCCGCCGACTACACCGAACCTGATTCCAGGCCTAGAGACGTTCAGCCTGACGCCACGCCAGGGATCGACGGTGACCCGCACCGCTACTCCCCCGCCCGTCGTCCGCACGGTACCGAGCCCGACTCCGACAGCGTCCCGCCCCGCGGTGACGCTGCGGCCCACCCCGACGACGACTCCGACGCCGCGAGCGAGTGCAACACCACGGACACGTGCAACGCCGGCGCCGCGTGTGTCTCCGGCACCTGCGCCGACGCCGGCTCCCCGGGTGCCGGTGGTGACGCCGACGCCGATCGCTTCGCCGCTTTCCGCCGAGCCAGTCGCGCTCGCGTCTCCGGCATCCGTGCCGACGCCCGCTGCCGGCCCTCTCGCGGCACCAGTGACAAATGCGGCGGCTGCACCGGGAGGTTCTTCCTGGTCGCTCGTCGGCGGGGGTGGGGCGATCGTCCTGTTGCTGGCCGGATTGGGATACTGGTTCCTGCAGCGGCGCGAGACCGAAGAAGGCAGCGAGGAGCCCACTGCCGAGCGTAGATCGCATGCCCGTTTCGATCTGGTCGCGGACGCGCCCGAAGCAGTTCCGGAGCCCACAACGCGACGGTCGCCGCCGGCAGTTCCGGACCCGGTCGCGCCGTCGTCCGCGACGCCTGCTCAAGCAACGCCCGATTTCGGCTTGCCCCCGAAGCGCGGGGCACACGCGATATTCGACCTTGGGGCGGTGGCCTCGGATATGCCCGCGCCGTCAGCGGGAGCGACGGAAGCACCACGGAGGCCCGTGGAAGAAGCGGCGTCGGCTCCCCAGGAACCGCCGACGGCACCTCCGCTGCCTGCTGTCGAGATCGTCCCACCGGTACCACCCACGCCTGCGGTATCTGCTCGGGCAACGCTGGATATCGAGGTGCGGGTGAAGCGCGCGGGCACCAATCTGCTAAGTGCTGCGGTCGAATATGATATCGTCGTGCGCAATGTGGGGCAGGCGGTCGCTCGCGCCATTCAGGTCGATGTCCGCTTGCTCAGTGCCGGTGTCGAGCAGGACGGCTGGATCGCGACCCTGTTCTCGAGTCCGATCGAGCGGCCGATCACGCCATCGTTCGAACTGCCATCGCGCGGGGCGATCGAACTCAGCGGCATGGCGATGATGCCGAAGGACATGCTGAGCGTGATGACGGTGCAGGACAGGATCCTGTTCGTGCCCGTCCTGGCGATCAATATGCTGTACGATTGGGAGGGCGGCACGGGCCAGACCGCGATCTCGCACGTGATCGGGATCGATCGGGGCGAGGGGGTCAAGATGGCGCCGTTCCGGCTCGATGCCGGGCCGCGCATGCATGAGGGCGTGAGCAGTCTGCCCTACACGGTTTCCGTCCGGCGATAGGCCTGCGCGGATCGGATTGGTTGCCGGGGCGGGATGCCCGCCCCGGCAGGGTCTTTACTTACTTCTGCGTAACGGTCGCGGTCGGCAGGCCGATGCTGCCGGCATCCGGGCCAAGCCGGTTGTTGCCGAACGACTGGACGATACCGGAACCCGTCGTCTTGATGCCGAACGCGTTGTTGTAGAGCCCGACGTTCGACAGGCGCACCGTGGTGCCGTTGGTCGCGAAAACCGCGGCCTCCAGGCTGCCGGCGATCGTCACACCCTCGAGATTGGCCGTTGCTGCGCCCGAGGCAGTCCACAGGGCGCGGCCATTGTTCGAGAGGTTGCTGTCGATGAGGGTCGCGGTGCCGCCGGCCTCGACCTTGAAGCCGATCGCTGCCTGCGTAATCGTGACCCGGTTCAGGAACGCGGAGACCGCTACGCCGCTGACCGGAACCACATACACGCCCTGGTTCTGGACGTTCACGATGTCCACGTCAGTCATATGCAGGGTCGCGCCGACGCTTGCGGCCGACGGCTCGAAGCTGACGGCGGGTACCGCACCGGTGCCCTGGTTCATGATGCTGACATTCTGCATCGTCAGCGACTTGCCGCTGAGGAACCGGACGCCATAGGTGCCCTGGGTCACGCCCGCGCCATCGATGGTCAGGTTACGCAGGGTCACCTTGATGGTCGGTGCCGTTCCGCCGTTCGGATCGTTGATGGTGACGCCGGGAACACCAGAGTTCAGGATGCCGCCGGCCGCGCCGCCGATGCCTTCGGCGCAATCGAGCGTGATCGACTTAGTGATGGTGACCGAGCCGAAGCCGCCCGGATCGAGGCAGTCGATCTCACCGCCGGCTGCGGTCTTGGAGATCGCGCCTGCCCAGGTCTTGCACGGTGCGGTGCGGCTGCACGGATTGACGTCGTCGCCGACGCCCGAAATCCAGGTGCGAGTCGCCTGGGCGCTGGCCGGAGCCGCGAAGCACAGGCCGAACAGCATCGCCGTCACGGCGAGGCTGAACATTCTGATCATACTGGTCATGGAATCATCCCCCTTTGTATCTGTTGATCTCTACCAGGCCAGAACGATGCTCGATCGATGCCAGGGGCGGGGACGCGAGCGACGAGCAACCTGTTGGGACATCGTTACCCGAATTTAACGATCTGTTCCATTGAAAAGGATTCGAACGGCGCAGTCGTCGCGCAGACAGGGGTGCTCCAGGAGAGGCGTCTTTCTTATTGATTCGGATCAAGAAAAAGGGCGGCCTCCTTGCGGAGCCGCCCTTTCTCTTGTCTCTGATCCCGGTTTTGTCCCGGAATGATTTACGCTTGCGCGAAAATCACTTGATCTCGACGGTCGCGCCAGCGGCTTCGAGCTGAGCCTTGATCTTCGCTGCCTCGTCCTTCGACACGCCTTCCTTGACGGCCTTGGGAGCCGACTCGACCAGCGTCTTGGCTTCGGTCAGGCCGAGCGAGGTGATCGCGCGGACTTCCTTGATGACGTTGATCTTCTTGCCACCGTCGCCGGTGAGGATCA
>JAZKCJ010000006.1:243334-586104 GCA_040388155.1 Pseudomonadota bacterium | reverse complement strand
TTCGGGGAAGGTCGCACAAGATCGAGAGCTGGCGGAGCGGGAGGGATTCGAACCCACCCCTGGCATCGCTTTCAAATTCCACCGTTTTCTGCTACCTATCCCTTGGAAAATCAAGGGTTTTAAGTCGCTCGAAGCAGTTTGGCAGATCGCTCCAGTTCGCTGCGTTCCGCCCCATTCCGCGACTCAAACCCGGACGCAAACCCGGACGGAAGGACGGCTTCGACGGGCGAAGGAGGATTCGAATGTCTCGCGCAATGCACAAGCTGAGCGCCCGTCGCGTGGAGACGATCAAGGCGTCAGGCTGGCACGGTGACGGCGGCGGGCTTTGGCTGCGCATTGACAACGGCGGCTCCCGGAAATGGGTGTTCGCCTGGGAGCGATCCAAACGCCGCCGAGAGATGGGGCTGGGTGCCGCCTCCGATATAACACTAGCGACGGCACGCGAACTCGCTGCCGAGGCTCGTGCCTTATTGGCGCAGGGTCTTGATCCAATCGAAGAGCGTCGTGCGAAAGAGGCTGAGCAGGAAGCTCCCGCAGCCACTGACGATGCCGCGGACGAAATTCCCAGCGTCCCGACCTTCGGCCAGTTCGCCGATACGTACATCGATGCCCACGAGGACGGCTGGAAGAATCCCAAGCATCGGCAGCAGTGGCGCAACACGATCAAGACGCATGCCAAGTCGCTTCTGAACATGCCTGTAGACACGATCACGTCGGATGACGTGGTTGCCGTCCTTCGTCCCATCTGGCGCAAGGTTCCCGAGACGGCCGGTCGCCTTCGAGGCCGGATCGAGAACATCCTGGATGCGGCAAAGGCGTCCAAGCACATCGTCAGCCCTTGGGAGAACCCTGCGCGGTGGCGTGGTAATCTGATACATCTCCTGCCCCGCCCGCCCAAGAAATCCCAGGTCAAGCATCACGCGGCGATGCCGTTTGATGATCTGCCTGATTTTTTCGGCAAACTGCGGCGGCGTCCCGCAACGGCTGCGCGGGCGCTCGAACTGACGATATTGTGCGCAACCCGGACCAACGAAACGCTGCAGATGACGTGGTCGGAGGTTGATCTCGAACAGGCCGTGTGGACGGTGCCGGGCGAGCGGATGAAGATGGGGATAGAGCATCGCGTGCCGTTGCCCAGCCACGCCGTCGAACTCATCAAGGCACAGGCTCGAACGTCAAACCAGGCACCGGGTACTTATGTCTTCCCAGGTGAAAAGCCGGGGAGGCCATTGTCGCAGATGGCGATGACGATGGTGCTGCGCAGGATGAAGCTTGGGCAATTCACTGTCCATGGCATGCGAAGCTGTTTCCGCGATTACATGGGGGACATGACCGATCATCCGGAGTCGCTCGTCGAGCAGGCGCTGGCCCACCAGATCGGTGATGAGACGACCCGGGCCTATCGGCGCGGCGACGCGTTCCTCAAGCGACGCGCGCTTATGCAGGAATGGCAGGATTATCTGATGCCCGTCCAGAAACGAAATGCCCGTGCGAAGCGCAGTAATGCCGGGCGTGCTAGCTCTGATGTCGCCATGCTGGAGGCCGCCTGACGGCGATCAGTTTGCCCGAGAGTCGCGAACGACGCCCTCGATCCACGCTTCGACCTCGCGTTCGCTCCATCGTGCGGCGGCGGCGGTGATCTTGTATGGTTTCGGGAAGCGCCCATCGCCGATCATGGCGTAGATCATGGTCTTGCCCAGACCTACACGGTGGCGAACTTCCGCCAGCCTGAGCAATCTCTCCGGCTGCGCTGCATCGGCGTCGGTCGTCATTTGCGCCGCTCCGCTAGCCTTTCACGCGCTTTTGCAAAGGCGCGGTCACTCGCAAGGAAGGCGGCCAGCATGTGCGGGACCAGATCAGCAATCGTTTGCTCTTCGCCATAAGCTTGCTGATAGATCGCGGCGTAGTCCGCCAAGGCTCGTTGAAGGTCCGGCGCGACACTGATGGTCAACTTGATCGGCGTCCTGTCTGGCAGTCGTGCGAGCTTGAGGTCTGTCATATCGGGCTCCTATTCCTTCCAGGGCACGAGAATGAGATCGCGATGCACCACTAGCCGGACGGGCGCGCCGGGCCGGATCGTGATGGTCGGTTGGATCTGAAGGTTGCGGGACGTGATCTGGTCGCCGGCGCGCGACACGTTCTGCTGCGTCGATTCCCGGATCGCCTGGACGAGATCGCTCTCCCCGGAGAAGGTCACGTTCGCGCCCACGCCCAGCAGCGTCGAGATCGCGACGCCCTTGAGGAGGGTCCAGGTGTGGAAATCGACCTTGTCGGCGAGCCCGGCATAGCCAGATGGGTCCGTCGCGGGCACGTTGTCGAGCCGAATCGAGCTGCCGTCCGGCAAGATGATCCGCTGCCACACCACAAGCGCGCGCTTCTGTCCGAAGGCGACTACGCTATCGTAGCTGCCGATCAACCGCGCGCCCTGCGGAATGAGAAGGATGTTGCCCGTTGCGCTGTCGAAGACGCGTTCGGTCACTTGAGCGGTGACGAGGCCAGGGAGGTCGGATCGAAGCCCGGTGATCAGGCTCGCCGCGAGGACACTGCCGGCGGATAGCATGTTCGGCGACGCCGGCGGGCTCAACCGATGCTCGTTGACGTCGCCGCCGGTGTCGCGCGCCGCGACGAAGTCGGCCTTGCGCTGCTGGGCATTGGGATCGCGATCAGGATCGATAGCGATCCGCGACGCATCGGTGGCTGCGACCGGTGGCGAGGATGGCGTCGCAGCGGCGTCGCGGCTCGGATCGGTGCGATTGCCGGATTGCACCAGCAATCCCGACTCGCGCGCCGCCTTCAGCTCCGCCGCGCGCCGATCGCGTTCGGTCGCGGCGGCCTGTTCCGCGCGACCGGTTTCGCCGCTCGCCGGCGCGACGCCCATCGCGCGCTGATGATCGAGGATCGGCCGGCCGAGATCGCCCGGCAATGGCGGTCCCAGCTTGGGCACGTCGCCATAGCTCCCCGGCAGTCCGCTCAGCGTATCGGCCGGCGCCTTCGCCGCGACCGTCTGGTCATCGGCTTGTCCAGCGAGGTGCAATGCGGATGGCCGCAGCGCGACCCAGGCTGTCGCGATCAGGCTGACGGAGCCGAGTGCTGCGATCGCCACCACGGCGCCCCGCTTGAAACGGATCGCGCGCGCCGGTTGGGCGCGAAGCGCGAGCGTTTCCGGGTCCAGCTTGCCCGGTGCGGCGGGGGCCTCGGGCGCCGGTGGCGCTGCCGCTTCGACGGTCATGATCCCCTCCGCTTGGGCGCGCCGTCCGCTACCCGACTGATGCGGACGACCTGCTGGTGCTTCGTGCCGAGGCGAAGCTCGGCGACGTCGAAGATGCGATCGACGACATAGAATCGCCCCTTCACGCGATAGTTGACGAGCTGGGCCTCGCCTTTCCCGTCCACCAGGAAAATCGGCGGCGCCTCGACGACGGCGAGCGTTGCCGGGAACTCGATGAAGGTCTGGCGCCCGTCGTCGAAAGCACGAAATGGTCGCCAGGCCGGTCGATCACCGGAGATGGCATAATTGAAGTGAAGCTGCTCGACCTCGATCCCGGCCGCCACCGGAGCCGCCGCCTCGGTCGCCGCTGCGGCGCTCTTCAATGCGATCAGCGCATCCTGGGGATAGGTCCAGGAGAGCGCGGCCATCGCTGTCTTCGCCATGCTGGTCAGCGCGATATGATAGCTGCGCCGGTCGGTGGTGATGACGAGATTGGTGGACAGGCCGGCGCTGAACGGCTTGACCAGCACATGGGTTCGCTTCTCCGCGCCCGATCCGCTGGTGGTATCGCCGATCACCCAGCGCACCGTGTCGCCGCTTGCCACGGCAACCAGCGTTTCGCCCGGCTGGAGCGCGATGTCGGTCACCCGCTCGGGCGCGGTGATGACGTGATAGATGGCGCCATCGGCGAACGGATATACCTGCACGGCGTTGATGAAGCCTTGCGCGACCGGCTCGATCGTCGCCGCGCGGTTGGCCGCGGCGACCGGCGTGGTTTTGTGTGTGGTCGCCTCCGCGGGTTGGGCAGCAAGGATCAGGCAAGGCGCCAGCAGCGCGGCGGCTGCGAGAGTTCTAGTCATGGCTGGGTCTCCGTATTGACGGTCGGTTGAGCGGCAAGGTTCGGGTCGAGCGGCGAGCCGAGCGGCACGTTGCTGGGCGGCTGAGTGGTGCGCGCGGGAGCAGTCGACGCCGCGGGCTCGAGTTCGCGGCTCCAGTCGATCGCGTCGATGTAGATGCCGAGCGGGTTCTTGCGGAGTGTGTCGGCGGATGCCGGTGGCTTCGTTAGGATCGTCAGGATGCCGGTCCAGTGGGAGGAGCCAGCCGCGCTCCCACGCTCATAGGCCGTCTCGGTCCATTTGACCTGGAATGAGCGGTCCGATGCCCGGACGACGCTGGTCACCTGGACCGACACGGTGCGCTCGCCGATTTTGGCGAAGGGGTCAGCAGCACGGGCATAGTCGCCGAGGAACTGGCTTCCCCGCGTGGTGGTAAAGTCATAGGCGGACAGCCAGTCGCGGCGCATCAGCACAGGATCGAGCGAGACCCCGCGGACATTCTCGATGAACTTCGCCAGATGCCAGGCGATCTGGGGGTCGGTGGGGTGATAGCCCGCTTCGGCTTCGGTCACCGCCCGGGCCTCGCCCAGGCGATCGACCTCGACGACATAGGGCGTGACACGGCTCTGCAGCGATTGCCAGATGAGCGCGCCCGACATGGCGGTCGACAGCGACAGCGTGCCGAACGCCATCAGGCGCCAGTTGCGGGCCTGGACACGGGCCGACCCGATGCGGTCATCCCAGGCCTGGCCGGCGCGTTGATAGGGCGTCTCGGGCTCGGGCGTCTGCGCGTAGCGCTGGACGGCGCGCTTAAAGAACATGGGGCTTGAAGATCATGGCTCAATCTTCCCTTTCCTTGATGTCGGGGGTGGCGGATGCGCCGCCGCGATCGCCCTGCTGGAGAGTGTGCAACGCGACTTGACGGTGGTGGCGAGAGGTCTGCTGCGCGCGCAGCGAGCGTGCCCAGGACGGCGCACCATCGCTGCCGGCATCGGGAGCTGATCCTTTAGAACCGGTGCCGCCATTGAGAGCGGACCAGGCGGCGTCGCGGCCGCGCTCGGCGGCTTCTGACAATCCCAGCGCCGCCGATGCTTTCTGGCGGACTGCGTTGCCGGCCGCCTGCGCCATGCCGCCAATCCCGGCGCCCACGCTCGACGATCCGGCCGCAGTCTGGCCGAGCTGGTAGGAAGCCGAAGCCGCCGAACCCATGGTCGTGCCGGCCCGGATCGCACCGAGCGCAGCACCGCCGACCGCACGAGCCGCGCCGATCGTTGCGCCGCCTGCAAGCATGGTAACGCCCGCCGCGCCGACGGCTGTACCGAGCGCGGCGCCTGCGCCCAATTGCGGCGCGCCAGCCACGAGGCCCGAGGCGATGCCGGGACCGAAGATACCGAGGCCGAACAGCGAGAGCGCGCCGAGCGTCAGGCTCATCGCGGCGCCGAGATCGGGTTCCTGCCCCTGCATCGAGGTCGTGAACTCGGCGAAGAAATTGGAGCCGATGCCGACGATCACGGCGAGCACCATGACCTTGATACCCGACGAGACGACGTTGCCGAGCACGCGTTCGGCGAGGAAGCTGGTGCGATTCCAGAGCGCGAAGGGCACGAGGATGAAGCCGGCCAGCGAGGTCAATTTGAACTCGATGATCGTCACGAACATCTGCACGGCGAGGATGAAGAAGGCGAGGATGACGATCACCCAGGCGAACAGCAGCACCGCGATCGTCAGGAAATTCTCGAAGAAGCTGACGAACCCCATCATGCTCGATGCCTGCTGGAGCAGCGGCCAGGCGGCCGAGAATCCGGTCGAGGCGACGCGGCCGGGCCTGAGCAGATCGTCCGCCGATAGGGTCCCGCCCCCGGCGGTGAGGCCGGCCTGTGCGAATGACTTGAAGATGATGTCGGCAAGGGTCGAGAAGCTGTTCAGGATGAACGCAAACGCGCCGATGTAGAGGATCTTCTTGATGAAGCGACCGATGACATTGTCTTCGCCGCCCATCGCCCAGAACAGACCGGCCAGCGTGATGTCGATGCCGATCAGCGTGACGGTCAGGAAGTGGACGTCGCCGCCCAGCAGCCCAAACCCGCTGTCGATGTAGCGGATGAAGGCCTGCATGAACCGGTCGATGACGCTGAGGTCGTTCACATGACTTTTCCATCAAGAGGGGTGCCGCGGGGAGCGCAAGGGGAGCATCACGCCCCCCGCGGCGACGGCGGCGGGAGGCGAAACCGCCGCCGCCTGTCCGGCGTCCGACTACTGGGGCGTGTAGGCGGTGCCGGTACCGAGGAACTTCGTCGTGGCGGCGCGTCCTTCGGCCTCGGCCTGGGCACGGCGGGCCGCTTCCGTGGCTTCGGCGCGGTATTGGGCCGCCATCAGGTTCTGGATCTGAAACTGCTGCTTGGCGGTCAGCGCGAGCAACTGGTTGGTCGCCTGTTGCGCTTGCAGCGCGCCCTCGGCGCCCTGGCTTCGCGAAACGATGCCATTGAGGGTCTGCGCGTCAGCCTGGACATTCTCGACGACCTGCGCCTGTACACCCATCGTCTGTTTGTAGGCCGCCATCTCGGTGTCGAGCCGGGTCCGAGCGGCAACAACCTGGCCGTTCATGGTCAGCGCCTGATTGAAGCTCTGGGGAAAGAGCTGGCGGAATTGCTGGTCGAGACCGTCGACACGGAACTGGATGCCCTGCGCCTGACCCATCAACTGGTCGATCTGCTGGAGCGTGCTCGTGATCGCCTGGATCTCGGGAAAGCCGATCGTCGTGAGATTCTTCGCCTGGTTGACCAGGCTCTGGGCCTGGTTCTGAAGCGAGCGGATCTGGTTGTTGATCTGCTGGAGGGTTCGCGCGGCGGTGAGCAGGTTCTGGCTGTAGTTGCTGGGATCGAACACGGTGAACTGCGCATGGGCGGGCGCACTCGGCACGATCAACGCGACTGCGAGCGAGCCGATGGCGCCGGCGCCGAGCGCGGTCGCGATCAGATATTTGCGGGTTGGGAAACGCATCACACTTTACTCCTTGGCTTGGGGGACGGGAAAATCGGCGAGGAGATTGGCGGCCCAGTCGAGGCCGCTTCCTTCAAGGAAGCGGGCCGCGAAATTCTCGGGGCCGTGCTCGGCCAGCAGAGCGTCGATCCGCGCCTGGGTCGCGGGATCGGAGGCGCCGCACAGCGCCAGCGCGATCGGGCCAAGGCCCAACTCAAACAGGCGATTGCCGCGTGCGGATTGCAGATAATAATGCCGCTTGGGGGTGGCACGGCTGACCAGCTCGATCTGCCGCTCGTTGAGGCCGAACCGCTCATAAGCGGCGCGTGACTGCGGTTCGATCGCCCGGTCGTTGGGAAGCAATATGCGCTGCGGGCAGCTTTCGATGATGGCCGGCGCAATGCTGCTGTCTGCGATGTCCGCCAGACTCTGCGTTGCGAACAGCACCGCGACATTCTTCTTGCGCAGCGTCTTCAGCCATTCACGGATGCGCGCAGCGAAGAGCGGGTGATCGAGGAAGATCCAGGCCTCGTCGAGCACCAGCAGCGTTGGCCGGCCGTCAAACCGCTCCTCGAGGCGGTGGAAGAGATAGGTCAGTACCGGGGCGACGACGCCGGCCTGTCCCATCAGCGACTCGGTCTCGAAGCACTGGACGTCGGCGAGGGCGAGATGCTGCTCGGCGGCGTCGAGGAGCCGGCCATAGGGGCCGTCGAGCGTGTAGGCGGTGAGCGCGACGCGCAGCGCATTGGACTGGAGCAGCATGGCGAGCCCGGTCAGCGTGCGCTCCTCCGGGGGTGCAGATGCGAGACTGGCCAATGCCGACCAGACGGCATCCTTCACTTCGGGGGTGACGATGACTTTCTCGTGCGCCAGCAGCGCCGCGATCCATTCCGCTGCCCAACTCCGCTCGCTCGCATCGTCGATCCGGCGCAGCGGCTGGAACGCCAGGGTTTCGCCGCTGTCCGCGCCGAGCCCCAGCGCATGATGAGCGCCGCCCATCGCCAGCACCGCCGCGCGCGCCGAATAGCCCTTGTCGAAGATATAGAGCTGGGAACCGCCGTAGCGCCGGAACTGCAGCGCGATCAGCGCCAGCAGAACGGACTTGCCCGCACCGGTCGGGCCGACGACGAGCATGTGACCGACATCGCCGACATGGGTCGAGAGGCGGAATGGCGTCGATCCGCTGGTCTGGGCGTACAGCAGCGGCGGCCCGCCGAGATGCCGGTTTTCCGTTGGTCCTGCCCAGACCGACGACAGCGGCATGAGATGGGCAAGGTTGAGGGTATGGACCAGCGGCTGGCGCACATTCGCGTAGGCCTGGCCGGGCAGCGATGACAGCCACGCCTCGACCGCGTTGACGCCCTCGCGCTTGGCTGTGAACCCGAGGCCATTGACGATCCGCTCGACGGCGCGGACCTTGTCCTCGGCGCGGGCACGATCGGTATCGGCGACGGTGATCGTCGTCGTCAGATAGCCGAAAGCCACATGATCGCCGCCGAGCGCCTGCAGCGCGAGATCGGCATCGACCACCTTGTTGTCGGCGTCGGTGTCGAGAAGCTGGACCGGCTGATTGTACATCACCTCGCGCAGCAACGCGGTGATCGACTTACGCTTGTTGAACCATTGCCGCCTGATCTTCGTCAGCGCCTTGGCCGCGTCGGTCTTGTCGAGCGCGATGAAGCGCGTGACCCAGCGGTAGCCGAAATCCTGATGGTTGAGCGCATCGAGGATGCCCGGTCGGCTGAGGTTCGGGAATCCCAGCACCGTCAGCGTGCGAAGATGGTTCGCTCCGAGCATGGGCTCCAGCCCGCCGACCAGCGGTGTATCGGCGAGCAGCGCGTCGAGATAGATCGGTGTCTCCGGCACCGCGACCGGATGACGGCGGCTTGAAACGGTGCCGTGGAGATAGGTCAGCGTCTCGGCGTCGCTTAAGGGGCGCACCTCGGGCATGAATCCCGACAGGAGATCGAGCACGCGATCACTCTCGGCGATGAAGCCGGCGAGGCTGGCGCGCCAGTCCCGGCCCTTGGCGTCATCCGGCCGCTCGACCAGTGTCCGTCCCGCCGCGTCGCTGCTGTCGGCGGGTGGCAACCAAACCAGCGTGCCGTGGAACAGGCTTTCGAAATGCTGCCCCTCGGCTTCGAACCCGGCACGCCGTTCCTGCTCGACCATCCAGGACGCCGCGTCGGGAAAGGCGCCATCGGGATAACCGAGTGCCTCGCGCCGTTCGGCCTCGAAGAACAAGGCCCAGCCCGAGCCGAGACGTTTGAGGACATTGTTAGCCCGCGCGCAGGCCGACACCAGTTCCGCCTCGGTCGCGCTTTCGAGATCGGGACCGCGAAAGGCGAAGCTACGCTGGAAGCTGCCGTCCTTATTGAGGACGACGCCGGGCGCGACCAAAGCTGCCCAGGGCAGATGGTCGGCGAGCCGGTCCGCGCGCGAGCGATATTCGGCAAGGTTCAACATGCCAGATATCCCTTCTGGCGCAGATGGCGGAGCAGCACGGGCACGAAGTCCGGGTCGCGGCGGGCCGCGAAGACGGCGATGCTGTGGCCGATCGCCCAGATCGCGATACCGACCAGCCACTGCTGGAGACCCAGACCGACCGCGGCCGCGATCGTGCCGTTGACGATCGCGATACCGCGCGGCGCACCACCCAGCAGGATGGCTTGCCCCAGGCTGGCGTGGATCGGCGCCTCGAATCCCTCGATGTGGCTCACGCGACGAGCGCCCCGCCGCCGAAGCTGAAGAAGGACAGGAAGAAGCTCGAGGCGGCGAACGCGATCGACAGGCCGAAGATGATCTGGATGAGCTTGCGGAAGCCGCCGGCGGTCTCGCCGAACGCGAGCGCGAGCCCGGTGGAAATGATGATCAGCACCGCGACGATCTTGGCGACCGGTCCCTGGACCGATTCCAGCACCTGCTGGAGCGGCTGTTCCCAGGGCATGCCCGCGCCGCTGGCATAAGCGCGGCTGGTCATGGTGATCGACAGGCCGAGCATCAGCCCGGTGACGAAGAAGCGGTCGCGGTTGGGAATACGAACGGTGGTCATGTCAGTCTCCTTCATGGTCAGGGGTCAGGGTTGGGGTGAGATCCACGACGACGTAGTCGCCCTGCGGGTCGAGCCCGGCGACGCGGACGATCGTCTCGATGCGCCGCGCGGTGCCGCGCCCGGCGATGAAGACGATCATGTCGATTGCCTCGGCGACCAGGCGGCGCGGCACGGTGACCACGGCCTCCTGGATGAGCTGCTCGATCCGGTAGAGCGCGGACGCGGCGCTGTTGGCGTGGACGGTAGCGATCCCGCCGGGATGGCCGGTGTTCCAGGCCTTGAGCATGTCGAGTGCCTCGCCGCCGCGCACCTCGCCGACGATGATTCGATCGGGCCGAAGCCGCAGCGTCGAGCGCACGAGATCGCCCATGGTGACGGCGCCGGGCCGGGTCCTGAGCGCCACCGTGTCGCGCGCCGGCGATTGCAGCTCGCGGGTATCCTCGATCAGGATCACCCGTTCGTCGAGATGCGCCATCTCGGCGAGCAGCGCGTTCGCGAGCGTGGTCTTGCCCGAACTGGTCCCGCCGGCGACGAGGATGTTGCGGCGATCGACGACGGCGAGCGACAGCAGGCGCGCGGCCTCCGCCGACATGATGCCGTCGGTCACATAGTCCATCAGCGTGTAGATCCGGGCTGCGGGCTTGCGGATCGAAAAGCACGGAGCCGTCGAAACGGGCGGGAGGATTCCCTCGAACCGCTCGCCCGCGCCGGTGCCGAGCGGTGGCAGTTCGGCAGACACGATGGGCTTGTCGCCGTGCACCTCGGTTCGGACATGGGACGCGACCAGCCGGATGATCCGCTCGACCTGGGGCGCATCGAGCTTCACGTCGGTATCGACACGGCCCTCGCCGAGGATATCGACGCGAAGTGCGCCGTCGGGATTGACCATGATCTCGATCACCCGCGGGTCGGCGAGCGCGGCGGCAATCGCCGGCCCCATCGCGGTGCGCAGCATGGCGCGGCGGCGTTCCGCGGAGACGCTTGTCGTCTGGGCGGACATCACGATGCGCCTCCAGCGGGGTCGATAGGCGCCAGCGTGCGGGTGCCGCCGGCGATGTGGCGGCCGACCTGCGAGACGAACGCCTCGAAACGATCCCGACCGATGGCGCGGGCTGCGGCATCGGCTTCGGGCAGCGGCGCCGTCACCATCAACTGGTAGCGGACGAACAGCGACAGGCTTTCCAGCAGCACGTCGATGTCGCGCCGCGCGCCGGCGAGTTCGCGTGTCAGGCGGTCGAGGCGAACCTTGAGGAGGTCGTCGATTTCCTTGGTCCCCCGGCGCGCCAGCCAGTCTTTCAGCGCATCGTTGACGAGGTGGCTCTTGTTGCCGCGCGGACCGGCAGCGAGCGCTTCCAGCGCATCGCTGAGTTCGCGGTCGATATAGAGGTTCTGGCGGATCTTCATCGCGACCTCAGAAATCCGGTATGAGGTCGCGCTTCGCGCCCTCGTTGATGGCATGCCCCCGGACGACGGCGTTTTGCCCTTGCGCCTGGTCCATGGCGCGCTTGTCGGCGGCGACATCGTCGTCGTCGGGCACGATCTGGGGATCGCGCGTTTCGGCGGCGTCGGTCGCCTTGGAAACCTGCTCGGGAAGGCCGGGATGGCGCTGCTGCTGCATCCCGCCATCGTCCTCGCCGCCGGCGGCGTCCTCCGCCTGGTGCAGTCGGTCATCGGTGCTGCGCACCTGGTTGGACCAGTCGTCGCCGCGCGACTTCGGGCGGTCGACATATTGGCCCGATGCCAACACCGGCGCGGGTGCCACGCGCGCGGCAAAGTTGCGATCGCGGAAGTAGCGCAGCTTGCGCGCCCGGATCGGCGCGAGCCCCGATACGAGCACGAGTTCCTCGTCGGGCGAAAGCTGCATCACCTCACCAGGCGTCAGGAGCTGGCGGGCGGTCTCCTGGCGGCTGACCATGACGTGCGCGAGCCAGGGCGCGAGCCGGTGACCGGCATAGTTGCGCATGGCGCGCTGCTCGGTCGCGGTGCCGAGCGCATCGGAAATGCGCTTGGCGGTCCGCTCGTCATTGGTCGCGAAGGCGACGCGGACATGGCAGTTGTCGAGGATGGCGTTGTGGTCACCATACGCCTTCTCGATCTGGTTGAGGCTCTGCGCGATCAGGAAGGCGCGGATGCCGTAGCCGGCCATGAAGGCGAGGCTGGTCTCGAAGAAATCGAGGCGGCCCAGTGCCGGAAACTCGTCGAGCATCATCAGAAGTTGGTGCCGGCGCGAGGATGTGCCGGGCTGGTCGAGTCGCTCGGTGAGCCGACGGCCGATCTGGTTGAGCACGAGGCGGATCAGCGGCTTGGTGCGGCTGATGTCCGATGGCGGGATGACGAGGTAGAGCGACAAGGGGCGCTCGGCCTCGATCAGGTCGGCAATTCGCCAGTCGCAGCGCGAGGTGACCTCCGCGACGGTCGGATCGCGATACAGGCCGAGGAAGGACATGGCCGTCGACAGCACGCCCGAACGCTCGTTCTCGCTCTTGTTGAGCAGTTCGCGCGCGGCGGAGGCGACGACGGGATGGACCCTCGGGTTCTTGTCGTCGCCGAGATGATTGGTGGTCATCATCCGGCGGAGCGTGGCGACGAAACTGCGCTGCGGATCGGAGAGGAAGGTCGCGACGCGCGCGAGCGTCTTATCCTCCTCGGCATAGAGGATGTGGAGGATCGCGCCGACCAGCAGCGAGTGGCTGGTCTTTTCCCAATGGTTGCGGCGTTCGAGCGCGCCTTCGGGATCGACCAGGATATCGGCGATGTTCTGGACGTCGCGCACTTCGTCGATACCGCGCCGGACCTCGAGCAGCGGATTATAATGCGCCGAGGCGGCGTCAGTCGGGTTGAACAGCAGGCAGTGCGAGAACCGCGCGCGCCAGCCCGCGGTCAGCGTCCAGTTCTCACCCTTGATATCATGGACGACGGTTGAGCCGGTCCAGGACAGCAAGGTAGGGACGACGAGGCCGACGCCCTTGCCCGATCGCGTTGGCGCGAACGCCATGATGTGCTCGGGGCCGTCATGGCGCAGATAACGGCCAGCGAGCGTGCCGAGCATGACGCCAGCGTCGCGATGCAGCCCGGCGCGCTCGACCTCGCGGGGGCTTGCCCAGCGAGCCGAACCATAGGTGGTGACGTTGCTCGACTGGCGCGCGCGCCACAGCGATCCGAAGATTGCCGCCGCACAGCCGACGAAGCCGCTGGCGCCGGCGAGCATGCCCGCCTTGTCGAAGACGATCGGGGCGTAGGCATCATAGTGATACCACCAGCCGAATAACGCCCAGGGATGATAGACCGGCACGCGACCGAGCCGGAACCACGGCAACCCCAGTTCGGGTTGATAGGCCAGCATCGCCGCCGCCCACTGTGTCGCCGCCCACACCCCCGCGATGACGATCGCGAAGACGACAAGGATCTGGCCGATGAGCAATTTGGTGGGTGTCACGTCGAAGCTCCCGCCCGCCGAACAGGATCGGCTGGGGCGGTCTCAGACTCGGTGACAGGCTCGAAAAACGGAACGGCGCTGATGGGCGCTGATGGGCTCGCGTCGGCCTGCTTTGGCCGAAAGGTGGAACCGGAAGCTATCCGGCAGGCGTCGTCCGGCGGTTAGAGGCCTGCGTCTGTTCGGAGCGTTTCGATGCGTTCGCGCGAAACGGTCTCGACGATGTCGCGAAGGTCGCGGACCGACTGTGAGAGGGCGCAGAGGTCGTCATTGCCGATCTCATAGCTCGCCGAATAACGCGCCTCGACATAGGCGCGCTTCAGAAGTTCAAAGCGGCGGCGGTCGACCCGGGTCGCACGCGGCCATGCCTCGATCAGGCGGGGTTCGCTATCCTCAGCGAGCGAGCGCAGGAATTTGATGTTGTGCGAGCGCGGAAAATACAGGGTGCGAACAAGCAGGAAGCAAATATAGGCCCGCTCGGTCGCTTGATGGAGCAGGAAAGCCGCATCTTTCAATTCGCCCTCCTGAAGTGCGAATGCTGCCAGTTTGATCCCGCTGTCGATCTTGGCGAGCCAGTCTTGGAAGTAGGTGGAGGCCATCTCATAAGCATCGGCGGCCGTCAGTGGCTGCGGGGTGGCAAGTGCGCTCCCGGGCAATTCGTAGAGAACGATCCCGTCGCGGGCGATATCAACCCAGAAATATTCGCCCCGGCTTAGCGCTTGGTTCACCTCCTCCAGCGTGTGGACGATGATATTCACGGGTCGCGCGATTGCGGTGTCGCGCAGGATCTTGTCTTCGGCAACGTACCAGTAATCGGCGATATCAGTGAGATCGGGATGGCTGACGATGACCAGCAGATCATAGTCGGACTGGTAGCCATTTTCGGGTTCATCAACCCAATCGTCCCGCGCATAGCTGCCGAACAGGACGACTTTGAGGATGCTCCCGTTTTTCTTCCAGGGCTGGGTCGCGCGCGCCGTCGCCTCGGCAAACTCGCCCATCAGCAATTGCTTCACCCGATCCAGTTCGCCTTGCTGGACCGAGGGCAGATGATCAACATCAGAGCGCACGGCGACGATTCTCGCGAGAGACCAGGCGCTTGGCAAGCCTTGACCGCGTGCATGGACACGTCGATGGTCCCGCCTCACGCACGAGCACAGCCTCGTAGATATCGTACACGCCTGCGCATCGCCCCGTCGTCTCCCTTATTTAAGCCCGCTTACCTTAGCTTGTTTGCTAATTAAGCCAAGTGCCAGTTGCTTAAATAAGAGGTTTTCCGCATATTGGGTCCGCATGGTCGATCCTGAACCGAATCTGCGGCTGGGCCGCTTCGTCGAGACCCCCGTTGCGGGCGAGGTTGTGCGAGCCTTCGTGCCACCACCGCTTCCACCAGCGCCACCCATCGACGTGCTGGGCCTCCTCGACCGTCTCAGTCTGGCCGAGCGCGCCTTGGGGCGCCTCGACGGTATCACCATGCTGCTGCCGCGCCAGGAACTCTTCCTCTACATGTACGTGCGAAAGGAAGCGGTGCTGTCCTCTCAGATCGAGGGCACGCAATCGACCTTGTCGGACCTGCTCCGCTTCGAAACCGAGGCGCAGGCTGGCCAGCCGATCGACGATATCCGCGAGGTCTCGAACTATGTCGACGCCATGATGTACGGGCTCGATCGGCTGGAAGAGCTGCCGCTGTCGCTCCGTCTCATCCGAGAGATGCACGAACGCTTGCTGCAAAGCGGCCGGGGCGGCACCAAGAGCCCCGGCGAATTCCGCCGTTCGCAGAATTGGATCGGCGGCACGCGCCCAGGCAACGCGCTGTTTGTGCCACCGCCGATTACGGAACTCGATGGCTGCCTGGATGCTCTCGAACGCTTCATGCACGAGAGTGAATCTCGCCTGCCCGCACTGATCAAGGCGGGCCTCCTCCACGTCCAGTTCGAGACAATTCACCCGTTCCTTGATGGCAATGGCCGCATCGGCCGTCTGCTGGTGACGCTGTACCTTTGCGTCAACGGCGTCCTGCGCAAGCCGCTGCTCTATCTCAGCCTCTATCTGAAAACCCACCGAGCCGACTATTACAGGCTGCTGCAGGAGGTGCGGGAGCATGGAGCATGGGAGGCGTGGCTTGATTTCTTTCTCGCCGGCGTTGCCGACACTGCCAACCAGGCCTTCGATGCGGCCACGCGCATCGTCGAGCTCTTCAAGGAGGACCGGGAAAACGTCACTGCGAACAGCGATCGCGCCGGGTCAGCGCTGCGTGTTCACGACCTTTTCCAACAGAATCCCTTTCTCAGCGCCAATCAGTTGGTTCAGCGGACCGGCCTATCCGCCCCGACCGTCAATGCTGTCCTTGCTGATCTTGAACGGCTGGGTGTGGTCGAAGAGATCACGGGCAAAAAGCGAAGCCGCGTCTTCGGCTATCGAAGGTATTTGGCTATATTGAGCGAGGGCACCGCGCCCCTCCCGGCCGTCGGCTGATCGGCCGGCCATTGGATAATCGACGGCCACCGCAATTGTACCTCATCTCGCGAAACGTGCGACTGTGTGTTACCTGACAGCATTCGAAAAAGAGGGCGGCAATGGGTGTGATACGCGGCGATTCTAGCAAAGACCGTGTTGGAACAATCTCGCTGGATTACCATGCCACGACGCCGGTCGCGCCTGAGGTCGTCGCCGCGATGATCCCATTCTTCTCGGACACCTCTTGGAACGCCCATTCTGCACATGCGGGCGGCGCGATCGTTGCGAGCGCCGTCGCCGTCGCCCGCGCGCAGGTGGCAGACCTGGTTGGAAGTGCTCCAAGCGAGATCATCTTCACCTCTGGTGCCACCGAAGCGAATAATATCGCCATTCTTGGTACGGCAGCCGCCGCGACCCATTCCGGGTCTATTCGGCGACGCATCCTCACCTCGACAATCGAACACAAATGCGTTCTCGAAGCGGCTGGCCACCTGTCGAGTGTTGGCTTCGTACACGAACTGATACCCGTAACCGCAGAAGGGCTTATCGACCTCGCCGTCCTGAGCGAAATGCTCGATGAGGAAGTCCTCCTCGTCAGCGTGATGGCGGCGAGCAACGAAATCGGCGTCATCCAGCCTCTGGCTCAAATTGGCGAACTAGCTGGGGATTATGGAGCAATTTTCCATGTCGATGCCGCGCAGGCGGTGGGACGCGTGCCGTTTGACGTATTTGCCCTCCGCTGCGACCTCGCGAGTTTCTCTGGCCACAAAATGTACGGCCCCAATGGGATCGGGGCGCTCTTTGTGTCATCCGCAGCCGAGCTAAAGCCTCGACCGATCATGTTTGGAGGGGGACAGGAGCAAGGACTCCGACCGGGTACGCTGGCCGTCCCTTTGATCGTCGGCTTTGGTAAAGCTGCAGCGATCGCGGCGGAACGGATGGAGGCAGACGCCAGGCATCTTACCGAAATCGCTCATCTTTTTGTGAGCAATCTCAGATTGCTGGGGATCGCGGCGCGCCTCAATGGTGCTCCTTCACCCCGTTTGCCAGGCAGTCTGAACCTGCTGATTGACGGCGTCGACGCTGACGATGTCGTTCTGCGCCTTGGCGATGATCTGCATCTGTCGACCGGATCGGCCTGTCAATCGGGCGAGCTTCAAGGATCCCATGTGTTGCGGGCGCTCGGTCTGTCGGATCAAGACGTTGCTTCTTCGTTCCGCATATGTTTTGGGCGTGAACATACCGAATCAGACGCGATTGTTGCCGCCAAACTGCTTGCAGAAGCAGTAGCCTCATGCGAGAAGCCCACTGGAGGAGGCGTCCAGCAGCGGGGTAGCGACGGTGGAAAGGTTCACGGCGAAAGATTTTCGCCCGCAATTTGCGGGACATGAAACCTTTCCTCTCAGAACGCTTTGGCTAAAAAAGGCGTTCGAGGCCGTAAAAGACGGTGCCGATCGTAATATCTTCGTTGCCGCTGACGCAATCGTTCGATTTGGTGTGGGTAAAAACATGGCGCAAGCAATGCGTCATTGGAGCGTGGCGACTGGTATTATTGAGGATGTGGAGACGCAATGCCTCCCATCACCGCTCGGATCAGCAATCTTTGCTAATGACGGCGGTCTCGATCCCTATCTCGAGCACCCGGCCACGTTATGGCTGATCCATTTGGCGCTCGCCGGATCGCCTGAAATGTCCACAACATGGTATTGGGCATTCAACGTCTTCGGGAGCCTCGCATTCGACCGCGAGGCACTGACGCGCGGTCTGCTTGATATTGCCCAAGAACGCGGTTGGAAACGTGTCGCTCCCGTCACGATCAAACGTGATGTCGATTGTTTCATTCGCTCCTATGTCGCGCGTTCACGCGGCGGAGCGACCGAGGATGCGATCGAACCTATCCTCGTTGAGCTTGGTCTGATCCGTCCATCGCCCATCGGAGATGCCTTTGAATTCGTGCGCGGTCCAAAAGCTAGCCTGCCTGACGCAGTCTTCGTGATCGCCCTTGATCGCTTCTGGCGTGATGCCCATGGCGAGGCCGCAACGCTCTCGGCGGAAGCTGCGTGTTACGGGCGCGGCTCGCCCGGGCGTGTCTTCAAACTCGACGAAGACAGTGTGATCGAGCGAATGATCCGTATCGGTGAGATAACCGGCGGTGCCCTAGCATGGTCGGAAACCGCTGGATTGAAGCAGGTCGTCCGACACCGCGCCATCGATGAGGTGGCGGTACTTCAGCACGCCTTTGGAATCCGGAGACGCGCGGCATGAAGCTTGCCGAAACCGTTGGCGTCAGCCGCCGCTTTGCGCGCTCGGCGCGGGTCGACGCTGATATCGGCAAAGCGGAGGCACTCGACGGCTATGTGCTGCAGCCCTCTGTTCGACAAGCATTCATCACGCTTGCGCAATCCTTTCAGCAGGCGGGCCAAGGGGCATTTACATGGACTGGCCCCTATGGCGGTGGCAAATCGTCAGCGGCGCTCGTTCTCGCCGGTTTGTTAGGAAAGAGTCCGGCGGCGCAGGCATCGGCGGTCGCGCTATTTGACAATGACGCGCTTGAGATTGTTGGCGCCTGCCTGCCCAGAACGAAGCGTGGGTGGCGCGTCGTTGCGCTCTCAGGACGGCGCGCAGCCCTTGCCGAGGATATAGCGCAGGCGTTTGATCTCCCTAATGGCGACAGGCTGGTCAGCCAGATTGGCGTAGCTGCCCTTAGCAAAGATGCTGATGGTCTCGTCATTATCATCGACGAGCTTGGCAAGTATCTTGAGCACGCCGCTTTGGACGGTGGCGACGCGCATATACTTCAAGATCTGGCGGAACTCTCGGCTCGCAGCCAGGGCCGCCTCTTGATCGTCGGCATATTGCATCAATCATTCGAGCGTTACGCTGCGAAGCTCTCGCGCATGGCCCGAGACGAATGGGCTAAGATCCAAGGCCGGTTCCAGGACATTCCGCTGGCAAGCGCCACCGATGAGACCCTCGATCTCATTTCCAAGGCGATTACAGCCAAGGCTCCGCCCGTGGCGGCGGCGCCCTTAGCCTCGCGCGTCGCCCATGAAGTGCTCCAGCGTCGTGGCAGCGCATCCCCCAATCTTGCCACCACGCTTGAGCAATGCTGGCCGCTCCACCCGGTCGTCGCGTTGCTCCTCGGACAGCTGGCGCGGCATCGTTTTGGCCAGAATGAACGGAGCGTATTCGGGTTTCTTGGATCAGCAGAGCCGTTTGGTTTTCAGGAATTCCTTGGAGCAGATGAGCAGCCGCGTGGCGGCGTCTACGACCCCGCAATGCTCTTTGATTATCTCGTCGCTAATCTCGGACCGGCCATTCTTGCCTCAAGCGAGGGCCACCGCTTTTCGACCAGTCTGGACGCGGTCGATAGAGCGGCAGCACGCGGTGGGCCACTGCACATCGCGGTCGCAAAATCTGCCGCGGTCATAGAGTTGTTCGGCGCCGGTACTGGGCTAATCGGAAGCGATCTGCTACTTGCGGCATGCGTTCCCGCCATGTCGGAACGTGAGGTAGCAGGCGCACTTGAGGATCTCGTTGCCTGGTCGGTGCTGATCCACCGTCGGCACCAGGGCGCATTTGTCATATATTCTGGATCAGATTTCGATCTCGATGCCGCCGTCTCCGCTGAGAGAACACAATCAGGCCGCGCGGACTTGGCCGACCGGCTCGCACTGCCCGCGATTGTCGCCAAACGCCATTATTATCGCACCGGAAATTTGCGCTGGTCCGACGTGGCGATCTATCCGCTGCCCGAGATTGAATTAACAGTCGAGGCCAGTCGC
This sequence comes from Pseudomonadota bacterium, assembly GCA_040388155.1. Lineage (GTDB taxonomy): Bacteria > Pseudomonadota > Alphaproteobacteria > Sphingomonadales > Sphingomonadaceae > Sphingomonas. The sequence continues at coordinate 566,354 of JAZKCJ010000006.1, read as the reverse complement.
GGCGATCGTGTGGCGGCGTTCGCCAGCGCCCATATTGCGGCCTTTGCGGAATGGCGCGGGTCACGGCGCAAGAACCCGACGCTCGTCCTCGGCGTTAAGCCGCCCGAGATGTCGGAGGCCGAAGCTGAGGCCATCGCCATCGCGCTTGCCCGACGTGACGAACATGCCAGCGTCACAATCGGATTGCCCAAATCGAGCTATATGATCCGAGAACTGGCCGCAGAGCTTGATGCACTTGAACGTGTCGCGCGGCAGAACCCCCAGCTCGAAGGAGATATGATTGCCCGTCGGGAAGTAGCTGCTCGGGTCTCCGAAGTCGGGAGCGCGCTCGAACAGGAAGTGCATCGCGCCTTCGAGCGCGCCAAATGGTATGCACACGGCACCCGCGCCAGGCAATATGATGGCGCACCACTCAGCGCGATCGCGTCAGCAGAGGCGGACGCCCTGTTCATCGAGACTCCGCTTATCCGAAACGAGCTGATCAACCGCGAGCGCCCATCGTCAAATGCGATGGCTGCAGTTCGTGCCCTGCTCCACGCCATGACCAACCACCGTGACGTCGCGCGGCTTGGGCTCGTAAATTTCCCGCCAGAATATGCCCTCTATGCGACAGTGTTGGAACAGGCGGGACTGCACCGGATCGGGAAGAATGATGAATGGGTGTTCTGCGCGCCCGATAATAGCGAAGTGGGCCGAAGCTACGTGCCCGCATGGGAAGCCGCGCAGGCACTCCCGATGGATGCGACGATCGCCGATCTGTACGAGATCTGGAGCAAGGCGCCGATCGGCATGCGCGCAGGGGCCATGCCTCTGCTCGCATTCGCTTGGATGTTGGCTAATGAATCCAGCACTGCTGTCTATCTGGACGGCTATTTCGTGCCGGTGATCGACGAATTGGTGGCGGATCGTCTCCTGCAGACGCCCGAAGCACTGACGGTGCGGCGCATCGAAATGGGCCGTGAAAAGGATGTGTTGTTGAACGGCCTTGCGTCCATTCTGAGACAGCGCGGGCTTGTGACCGCGGAGGCTAGCCCGCTTCTTGTCGCGAAGGGCTTAGTCCGCATCGTTGCCAGCCTGCCGAAATGGACACAGCGGACGCGCTCGATCGAGGCGAATACGCGTAAACTGCGTGACCTTCTCCTCCATGCCGACGACCCCCACCGCCTGCTTTTCAAAGACCTCACCTTCTTGGGCAAAACGCCCGCTGCACGCGTCGAGGCAGTGCATGCAGCCCTGCTGGAACTCGACGTCGGCTATCATGCGATGCTTGACGGATTGCGCCGCGCGCTAGCCGTCGCCTTGGGTTGTGATATCGCGTCCTTCGCGGGATTGCAGCGCCGCGCTGCAGCTGTCCAAGGTGTGTCAGGCGACTTGCGCCTCGATGCCTTTGCCCAGCGCGTGGGTACGCTTGAAATCGGGCAGGATCCCTATGCGGAAGTCGAGGGGCTGGGCAGCTTTCTTATACACAAGCCCGCCCAGCAATGGACTGATCAGGATGTCGACATGGCCCATGCCGAACTCGTGCGCTTTGCCCGCCGCATGCGTGAAGCTGAAGCCATGGCGGTCGCACGCGGCCGTTCGACCGGTGCCGAAGCGCTGAGCTTAGTTGTGGCGGGACGGGGCGGTGAGCCCGTTGTGCACAGCTTCGACATCAATGCCGACGAATCCATCCACGCAAAGGCGTTGGCAGACGACCTTATGTCTCGCCTCGATAATATCGACTACCGTGTCCAGTTCGCAGCACTTGCCGAGGCGTTCAGGCGGCTTGAGCTGGCGCAGCCTGGCGATTGCGAGGCCGCTGAATGACCATAGAACGCCATATTCTCGGCCTCTCCGGCGGGCGCGATTCTGCTTCGCTTGCGATCTGGATGCGTGAGAACCGCCCCGAGGTGGAACTGGAGTATTTCTTTACCGATACCGGCAAGGAACTTCCGGAAGTCCATGAATTCCTCGACCGGCTCGAAGGTTATCTCGGCCGACCAATTCTGCGTCTCAATCCCGACCGCGACTTCGACTTTTGGCTCCGCGAGTATAAGAGCTTTCTGCCTTCGCCGCGCACGCGCTGGTGCACACGCCAGTTGAAATTGCGGCCGCTCGAGCAATGGCTGCGCCCAAGCCTCGATGCTGGCGTCAAGGTCCATTCTTATGTTGCCATTCGCGCGGATGAAGACCGAGCGGGATATCAGGCCACGCACGCGAACATGGTAGTCCATTTCCCGCTTCGGGAAGCAGGGATCGACAAGACCGGTGTCATCGAGCTGCTCGATTCGTCAGGCGTGGGCGAGCCCGCCTATTATAGCTGGCGCTCGCGCTCGGGATGCACCTTCTGCTTCTTCCAGCAGAAGATCGAATGGGTTCGCCTCATGCGAGAACATCCAGACTCATTTGCCGAAGCGAAAGCCTACGAGAAAAATGCGGTCGAACATGGATCACCGTTCACCTGGTCCGATGCCGAGAGCCTTGAAGAACTATCGCAGCCCGAACGCGTCGCGCAGATCGAAAGCGATTATGACAAGCGTCTTGAGCGATTGCGTCGCAAGCGCCGGCTCAATCCCCTGCGGGATGGCCTCGAAGTATCGATTGACGACATCTATGGAGTTGACGAGGTCAGCGGGGGCTGCGTGATTTGTCACAAATGACCGCCCTTCCACTCGCAGAAGGAGCGCCAGCCTCGCGCGGGCTGAGTGATGCGCTGCGCGCCGGCGAACCTATCTACCTTCTCCCAAAAGACGACGTGGCGAACGGGGTTATCTCGCCGGCCTTGTCGTCGTGCAACAGTGCCGACGTGATGATCGGCTTCTTCGCGAGTCAATCGCTGGCGGAAATCGCACCGGGCCTTGCAACCTATCTCCGCTCGACCCAGGCACCGCTCCGGCTGATCGTCAGCCCTTATCTGACCGCCGCCGATCAATTGGCATTGGCTGCTGGCACGATGCCGTCAGAAAGTTTGGCAAGCGCGAAGATTATCGACAGCCTGCCCGACGCCGATGCTTTGAGCCGCCATACGTTGTCCTGCCTAGCTTGGCTGGTCGCCCAAGGGCGTCTCCAGATGCAGATCGCGCTGATGCGCGATGCGCTCTTCCATCCCAAGGTTTGGCTATTCCGCGATGGCGATGACGTCGCCACCCTTCATGGCTCGGCCAATATGACGGGAGCCGGTTTGGGAAAAAATCGGGAACAGCTTAGCCTTTCGCGCTCCTGGATGAGCGACGATGGCGCGCGAACCTGCGCTCGCCTGTCCGAAGAATTTGAAATGCTCTGGCGCGGCGGCGATAATGATTGCGTGATCGTAGACTTGCCCAAAGCGCTCGAAGAGCGGCTTCTGCGTGATTACAAATCCGACCGTCTGCCAGATGAGGATGATTTTCGGCGGCTCTGGAGGAAAGCCCATGGCCTGCCCGAGGAGTCTGTGGCCGAGCTAGCGGCCAGTGACTCGCGCGAACCTCTGCGCTTCGCAATCCCTGAGTGGCTTGAATATCGAGTAGGCGAATATGCCCACCAGGGAGAGGCGGTCGACGCGTGGCGCGCTACCGGATGGCGCGGTGTCCTCGAAATGTGCACGGGGTCGGGTAAGACGCTGACAGCGATGATCGGCGCGCACCAACTTCATGTCGAAGTCGGGCCGCTGTTGATTGTGGTAGCGGCCCCATACAAGGTTCTTGTCCAACAATGGTGCGGCGAGATCGGCCTGTTCGGCTTGAAAGCGGTCGATCTCACGGCCGAGGCCGGCGCCAAGGGCAGAGAGCGTGCGATTGCGAACGCCCGCCGGCGCCTCAGGCTGGGTCTCAGCACTTCAGAGGCGCTCGTGGTCTCCAACGACACCCTCTGCACGCCCGAGTTTGCCGCGCAAATCGCCAAGCATGACGGGCCAAAGCTGTTGATCGCCGACGAGTGCCACAATCTTGGCGCCGCTGGCTTCATGGCCAATCCACCGACCTTCTTCGACTACCGACTTGGATTGTCGGCGACGCCTGTCCGGCAATATGACGACGAGGGCACTGCTGCTCTGTTCGATTTCTTCGGTGATCCCTGCTTTAGCTTTCTACTCGAGCAAGCGATCGGGCGTTGTCTCACGCCTTATGACTATCACGTCCACTTTGTCCCCCTCAGCGCCGACGAAATGGCCGATTGGCGCGACCTGAGCGAACAGATTGCGAAGCTAGCCTGGAAGATTCAGGCGGGCATAAAGGACGATCGGCTCAATAACTTGTTTCTGAAACGACGGCGTGTGCTAGAGACCGCGCGCTCCAAGCTCGACAAGCTCGGGGAGTTACTAGACGAAGAGAACGCGAGGGCGCTGCGATACACGCTCATCTACGCGACCGATAAAGATCCTGCGCAGCTCGATCAAGTAAATGCTGCCCTCAATGAGCGGCGTATTCTTTTCCATCAACTGACAGCCGAAGAGAGCGGTGACAAGGTCAGGACGCAGAGAATCCTCAGTCGCTTCCAAAGCGGCGATCTTCAAGTTTTGACCGCCAAGCGAGTTCTCGATGAAGGGGTCAACGTACCGCAGATCGAGCGCGCCTTCATCCTCGCGAGTACAACAGTCAGGCGCCAGTGGGTTCAGCGGCGCGGGCGTTTGCTTCGCACTTGTAAAGCCATTGGCAAGACACATGCGGTAATTCACGATCTCGTGGCGCTACCGCCCGAAGCTTATGAGGGCGGAACCCTGGACTCGGAGGCGAAAAAGATTGTTAACTCCGAGCTGGATCGCGCCTGGGAGTTCGCGCGGCTCAGTCGAAACGGAGCGGCAATCGGGGGGCCATTCGCGAAGGTCGAGGAGCTTCGTGCGCTTTTGAGGGGGTGAGGCAGGATGGCATATAAGGACGAGAAGATCGTCACGATCATAATGGAGCAGCTTGGCAGTGTCGAAGAACGCTGCCCGGGCTATCGTGACGAGGTGCAACAAGCGCTAGCCGAGATTCTCCAAGCTGAGCGCCAGCATCAGTTTGCCCGAACGAATATCGTGTCCAAGATCGGGGATCTGGTGGGCCGCGTCGGCACCTTTCTCGATCGCGACACATTGCCGAGCGAGGGATAAGTCATGAGGTTGATCCGCGCTCGTTTCGAAGGCTTCCGCTTGCTCGACGGTATCGACTTCGAATTTTCGAACGATCCAGACAAGAACATTACCGTCATCCGCGCCGCGAATGAAAGCGGCAAGACGACGATGCTGACCGCGCTCCAATGGTGCCTGTTTGGCGAGGATGCACTCCCATCCGGATACAGCCCCCACTCGATGGACAAGAAACCGGGCGAGTTGTCCGACACCGTTTGCGAAGTAATATACGAGGTAAGCGGCAAGACTGGAGCCAAGCGCTTTCGCCTGATTCGTAGCCTGACGGAGCATGTTGGATCGGCCGTCCGAAGCCGATCCGTTCCGCAACTTTATGAAATCCTGCCCAGCGGCGCCAAGGAAGTGCCGAACGTGGAGGCACATCTCGCGGTCCATATGCCCGGTGAGCTGCGCGAAGTGTTCTTCACCGACGGAGATCGGGCGCTCAGTTTCATCGAGGGGCTTCGCACAGAGCAACAGCGGCGGGTGAAGAAAGCGATCGAGCAGCTAATGGGCCTCCCAATGCTTGAGGAAGCGGTCGACCACGTCAAGAAGGTCGAACGCGACGTTCGCGCCAAGGCAGACGCTGCCGCCGGGAGCGACGAGCTCCGACGTATCCGCGTCGAGCTTGAGTCGATCGATCAGTCGATCCCGGAACTCGAAGGCAAGCTGAAGGAAGCGCAGGATGAGATCGCCAATCTCAATGACCTTCACACCAAGGCCGACCGGGAGCTGCAGGAGGCGTTGAAACGCGGCAATCGCGAGGAGATCGCCATCGAACTGGCCCGTGCCCAGAAGCAGCGGATCGCTTCCGAAGGGCGAATCAGGGCGGCAGAACTTCGCCAGGCCGCACTTCTTTCGAGCAAAGGTTTCGCGCGCGAGATGCTCGGTGACAAGTTCAGAGCCGCCGGTGCGCTGTTGGACGATCTTCGGAAAAAGGGCGCGATCCCCAACAAGACCATTCCGATTCTTGAGGACCGACTGCAGCATAGCGATTGCATATGTGGTGAGAGTCTCGATGCGGCGCAGACCGATGGTGCCCGCCGCCGCGCGCATATCCAGCAGCTGATCGAGGACAGCCGAGATGCCGACGCGCTGAAATCGAAGGTGTCTGATCTGTATTTCGAAGGCCGAGAGTTGTTCATTCCGGCCGCATCGACCTGGATAGACGACTATACAGCTGCCTTTGGTGACCGGAACAACGAACAACGGACTTATGAGGAGCTCGGCCAAGCAGAGGCCGACCTTGAAGCTCGCCTTGACAAGGTCAAGGATGACAATGTCCAGCGCGCACGGGATATGCGCGACACCTACCGTCAGCGTCTCGACGAGAAAATACCGCTCGCCGCGCGCCTTGATCACCAGATCCGCGATCGTCGGGAGAGGCGCGTTGAACTCGATCGAAAGTTTCAAGCCCTTTCCGCTCGTGAGGATAAGGCCCGTCGCTTCACCTGCGAGCTGATCGTCGCGCGCGATATTCGGGGCGTCGTCGAGCGTGCGCTGGAGATTATGAAGACCCGGGAGGTTGAGGCGGTCTCGCAGAAGATGAACCAGTATTTCCTGCGAATGATCGGTGCCCATCCCGACAATGCCCTGATCCAGCGCGCCGAGATTACTCCTGAATTTCACATCGTCGTGCATGGACGCAACGATAAGAAGCTTGATCCTTCGATGGACTTGAACGGCGCTTCGCGCCGTGCTCTGACCATCGCATTTGTGCTGGCTCTCACGGAAGTAAGTGGCGTCGAAGCGCCCAATGTCATCGATACGCCGCTAGGCATGATGAGCGGGTTCGTCAAAACCGAGGTCGTGCGCGTCGCCTCTGAAGCCAGCTCCCAACTGATCCTCTTTCTCACTCATGACGAGATCAACGGCTGCGAGGCGATCTTAGACGCACGGGCTGGAAAGGTGCTCACGATCACCAACCCAATGCACTACCCGCGCATGCTCAAGAATGACCCTGGCACAACGGACGCGCGAGCGATCCAATGCGGCTGCGATCATCGGTCAGTGTGCGACGAATGCGAGCGTCTACCGACCGGCGCAGCCGAACTGGAGGCCGCGTAATGAACAACCCATTCGCCGGCAGCGATATCATGATTCCCGATGATTTCCGCGAGCATTTTGACTCGTTCGTGCAAAAGAAAGAGGGAAAGAGCGCCCAGCCGATCCATCAGCCATTCGGTCGAAATATCGACATGTGGTTTTTCGCAATCTGTTTAGCGGTGAAGAAGGGCCTCACACCGACCACGCATGCCGGCAAGTCCTACAAAGCCGCAGAGGGCGTCGTTCTCAACGCCGATCCCTGGAGGCCAACGGCACTGACGCTGCTCGCGATTGGTGAAACAGGTGACGTGTCGATCGTCGATCGGCCGGGAGAAATGCTGCGCATCGCCAGTGGATACGCGATGGCGGGCTTGCCTGAACTGTTGACGCTGCTCAACGAACGAGAAGGTGACACCGCATTGGATTATCTCAGCGAATCAATCGAAGGCATGCTTCGTACCAAGAAAGCTGCCTGACGATGAAAGTCGAACAACGGTTATGGACTATTGAAAAGCTGATAGACCTGAAGGCGGAGATCAATTTGAATCCGGCATGGCAGCGTGGCCCTGCGTGGAAGGATGCACGCCGCGTCCTGCTTATCGACTCGATCCTGCGCGACATGGATGTCCCGAAAATTTATCTCCGCAAGCTCCCGGCAGGCGGACTCTTCAAATATGAGGCCGTCGATGGCCAGCAGCGCCTCCGTGCCATTTGGGACTTCGCTGCCGCGCCGATGGCAGCGGACAAGTCCAAGGCTTTCGCGCTGAATGGTCCCGACGCGTTGCCACCCATTGGCGGATGCGTGATCGCTGGAAAGACACTCGCCAAGCTCGACAAGCCGCTGAAAGATCGATTCAAGGCGTTCAAAATCGGCGTCGGAGAGATCGTCGAATCCACAAATGACGAGATCACGGTGTTGTTCGCACGTTTGCAAATGGGCATGCCGCTCAACCCAGCCGAGCTGCGCAATGCCGATCTGGGTCCGATGCGCAACGTGATCCAGCTAATGGCGACATCTCACGAATTCTTCACCGGCACCAGGATCAAGGACGATCGAACCCGCCACTTCGATTTCGCAAGCTACGCATTTGCGATCGGCGCCAGCAATGGCACCAGCGACATGAAATCGCCTGATCTGCGCGAACTGCAGCGCGAATATAACGCCAAGCCGATGGATGAGATCACGGCACTGTCGGCCAAGGTGGGCGCGGCGCTCAACATCCTGGCCGAAGTCGATCAGGAGACCAGTTATCGAATCATCAGAAAATGGATCTTCGTCGATCTGCTGTTGCTGATCATGCAGTATCAGGCGGCTGGCAAGGCGATCGACATCACTCGTTTTACGATTGCCTATGACGCCTTCGAGGAGCGGCGGCAGCAATATACGTCCGAACCCGATCTGCTTCTGAACGGTCGGCGGCGCGACGCGGCGCCCAACGATCGCGCGCTTTATGACTATCTCTATGCCTTCCGAACCGAAGGCGCCAAGGCAGCCAGCCTTCAAAAGCGGAACAAGGCGCTCGCCAAGTTCTTCCGACGTGTGGAGGTGCGATAGTGGCTTTCGACCCAGGAACTATCCCCGGCTCACTCCTGCAGGAATATGCCAAGGGGCGTTGCGGCCTGCTCGTCGGTGCTGGCGCATCAGTTGGAGCAGGCTTGCCGCAATGGGGCGACCTTCTTCGTCAAATGGTCGCGGAAGCAAAAGACAATGTCGGCATCTCCGATGAGAAAGTTTCCGACTATGAGTCCCTGATTGATCAGGGCCGCTACTTGATGGCGGCGTCCGGCCTCAAGACCGATCTCGGCAGCTTTTTCGCCGGCTTCATTCGGCGAGTCTTCGTCGACTCGAAGCCTGCTCCGACCGAGCTTCACGAGGCCATCGCCCAGCTAGCTCAGCTCCAATTTGTTTTGACCACCAACTATGACACTTTGATCGAACGGACGTTCCGGAAGAACGATCCAGACGTTACCGTGTGTACGTTCAAAGATGCTGGTGAAGTCCGACGTAGCCTGTCGAGCCGAGAATTCTTCATCCTAAAAGCGCATGGCGACGCGACGAAGAGCGGCGACGGGATCATCCTAACTGAGCAGGATTATCGCAACATCCTGTTTAAGGAGCCTGCGTACCAGCACATGCTGGCGACCATGTTTTCCATGTACACGGTCATCTTCGCGGGCGCGTCAATGACAGATCCCGAAGTCAATCTGATGTTGAACTACGTCGCCAGCACATTTGCTCCTGACTCCGGTCCGACGCACTATGCGCTTCTGACCAAAGAAAAGATCAACGAGGTCGAGAAGGAGCGCTGGTTCAAGGATTTCAAGATCCGCGTGATCCCCGTGAGCTCCGCAGATGAATATGCTGAGCTGGCCGAATTCGTCCTTGCGCTGGCGGCCTCAGCGGCACCGATTTAGGAAATCGTCGGCCCGCTCCGATCGCCCCCGAGCGACCAGGTGCGCAGGTCGATTTGTATAGGGCGTTGTGCGTCGTACCGCCAACCCTCGGTACAAATCGATCCCGACGCTTGCGATGCTCCGCCTTGCCGCTGTTCCGTATGAGGCCTTCAGTGCGTTCGAGGCCCAGCCATCGCTGGCTCCAGTAGTCAGGGTCCGATGGGATAAGCGGTGGGCGAACCGCACTCTTGGTCGATCTGTCGCCGCCTCCCGAGGATCGAGCATTCGCAAGGCCATGAGCGAGAACAGGCAATTCACGAAATGCTCGGTCCACTTCGGCCGCGCCCAATCGACCAACTGATGCCGTCGCCGCGCATGAGGCCCGAAACTGATTTGCCGACCTGCCGCTCGAGCACCGGACGCCACGGCACGAGCGTGAAATCCCGGGCGCGTTCGATCAGCACAAAACGCCCGCTGACGAGATCGACCGGGCGGCGATAGATGCCCTCGATCCGGGCACCTTCGGCAGCTTCCCGGTACGGCATTTTCAGCTCGTCGGCGAGCTGGCCTGCAACCCGAAGCAACTCACGCCGCTGGAGAACCGCGATCATGCCGTTCGAAAACGTAGTGCTGCCCCCGGTTTCCTCAGCAAAACCCTGCGCCGCCAGCCACTGCCGCCGACGCGCCTGGGCATCGCGCAGATCGTGGCCGAACCCGGCATCGCGAGCAGGCTCGGGCGCGGCCGAAACCAGCTCCCGGTCGATCCAGGTCGCAGCCTCGGCATCGATCAACCGATCGAGCGGCTGCGGCGACAGCATGGTGATCGCGACGGGACGGTCCCGCAGCTTCGCCGTCTCATGGGCTGTCACGCGATCGAGATGGTCCGGCGCGACGATCCAGCGGCCCGACGGCTCGCGCTCGACCATACCCGATATCCGTCGCATCGCCTCGAGCCGCCGGACATGGGTTTCAGCGAAGGCCTGCGTGGCGGTCGGATCGTGGCGAAGATGGGCATCCACATCGTATCGCCCACCATTGCCGGCGGCGACTGCGGCGATGGTCCGATCCACCTCCCGTACTGTCGGCCTGACCGGATCGATCCGCACAATCGCACCACGCGGCACGCTGACGTCGGTTTCAGCACCCTTGCCGATCGCCACATAATGGCTGCGCCCGTCCACGCCGTCGATGATCAGATAATGGCGGTCGGTATGTTCGTTGGCGAGTCCGCGCGCCAGCACGCGACCAACCAGCGGGCGGGCATCGGGTGCGGCTGGATCGTAGATCGCCTGGTCGGCCTGCGCCCGGGCAATCGCGGCGCGGGAAAATTCGCGCTGCATCGTGCGGATGATGTCGCCGCGCTCACCCAGCGCGCGGAGCGTGTCGGCGAGGTCGGGCGAAAGCCGGAAGCGCCCGGCGCCGAGCGGCTCGGCCAGGCCCAGGCGCGACAGCTTCGCCAGCCGGCCGGCGCGCAGCGTCTGGTCGAAGGCGTCGCGACCGTTGGTCGCCACTACTCGCTCGGCGTCCGCCCCCTTCAGCAAGGCCCGGTCGATCGAGGTCAGCCGCTCCTGCTCGACTTCGGCGCGTAGCGTCTGCGCGATTTCGCGGTGGGTGCGGGGGCCGAGATCGAGATCAACGAGCTCGGCGGCGCGCTCGCGGATGCCGGTCGTCATATAGTCGCGGGCGATGACGAGATCGGCGCCCCGATCATCCTTACCGCGCACGACGATATGGGTGTGCGGATGGCCGGTGTTGAAGTGGTCGACCGCGACCCAGTCGAGCTTCGTCCCGAGATCCTCTTCCATGCGCGCCATCAGCCGGCGGGTCAGGGGTTTCAGATCCTCATATTGATCGCCGTCCTCGGGTGAGACGATGAAGCGGAACTGGTGGCGATCACCAGACCCGCGCTCGCCGAACGCCTTGCCGTCGATGGTATCGGCATCGCGCCCATAGAGTGTGCCGCGTTCGCCCTCGCGCGTGGTGCCGTCGCGCTGGAGATAGCGCAGGTGCGCGGCAGCGGCCGACGCGCCCTTGCCGGCGAGCTTGACGATGCTTGCCTTGACGATGACGCGGCGGCTGTTCGACGCTGCATGTCCGCCGCGGCTGGCGAGCATCCGCCCGACACCCGCGCCGCGCCCGATCCGGGTGCCCGAGAACACTCCCCGCGCGAGACCCACAGCCGCCGTGCCGCCGCGCGCAAGATTGGCGGCGGCGAGGACGCGGCCGAGATAGCGCCGGGCGCGCTTGCCGCCCTGCTGGCGCTGGCGCCCAAGGGTGGGCAAGAAGCTGTCGTCGTCGTCCATTTTCCTGATTCCGGCGGTGTGGAACGGCGATCATGACCCGCAGCCGGTGATATGAAAACCGGTGCCGCCGAACAGGGCGGAATGCCGTCCTTTCGACGCGGAACGGCACTGGCCGGAAAAGGACAGTGCCAGGAATAGGCCGAAAAAACGATGTGCAGACAAAGGCTTATGGCGCGCCAGTGCCATAGCTTTATCTTGCCTTACGCCGCTCTCCCGCCTGAACCGCTCGTAACCGTCCGAAGTTCGCACATTGTTCTCTGTGACCCTGACAAACCATGTCGTGACCTTTCCAATGCGAGGGGTGAGCGATGGCACGGCGAGCGTTCGACAATCCGGCGAAGCGGGCATGGTGGTCGGTCCATGTTGAGGCACATCGGAAGAGCGGCCTGACGGTCACGAAATACTGCGTCACGCACGGGCTGGTGCGGTGGACGTTCAACAAATGGCGGCGCGAGCTTACCGACTGGGAAGCGCAGAAATCCGCCGCTGCAAGCCGTCGGAGAGGCCAGTGGAAGCCGATCTCCAAGGACAAAAGGCGGCAGGCGACCCAGGCATTCTGGGCCATGCATGTCGAGGCGTGGACGTGGAGCGGACTCCATCTGCGCGACTATGCGGCGACCCATCGGCTGTCGACGCACAGCCTCAAACGGTGGCGCAATATCTTCGACAATGAGGAGGTCGTGGTCGACTGGCGGACGCATCTGCATCCATCCGCGCTGCCGCTGATAAGCACCGAAATAGGTCCTAGTGCTAAGGAAAAAGCGGAGGCTGCGCGCTTGACAGCGGCGATCGAAGCCGATGCGCCGCCACCCCGAAGAGCCACGCGCCGGCGATGGTCGACCGAGGAAAAGATCGCGCTGCTGCTCCAGGCGGAGCGTCACGGATCGACGATATCGTCGGTGGGTCAGGCGCATGGAATATCCACCAGCGTGCTGTTCCGGTGGCGCGACCAGCTTGGCATGGGGAAGGAAAAACCGGCAGTGATCATGCCGGTCCGCGTTGCCGAAGGGCGCGACCGGACAAGCTCCGGCGCGCCTAGCTTGCTCGCCGACCTGCTGCCCAGACCGGAAGGCATGATCGAGGTCGCGCTCGCCGATGGCCGGCTCGTGTTCGCGCCGGAAGGCAGCGACGCGCAGGCCGTCCAGCGCGAGGTTACGGCCCGGGAGCAGCAGCCATGATGCTGATGCCGGCGGGTGTGAAAGTGCATCTGGCGCTGGGCGTGACCGACATGCGCAAGGGGCTCGATGGGCTCGCCACCCTCGTGCAGGAGACGTTGAAGAAGGACCCGTTCTCTGGACATCTGTTCGCGTTCCGCGGGCAGCGGGCGAACATGATCAAGATCCTGTTCTGGGATGGAACGGGCCTGTGCCTGTTCACCAAGCGCATCGATCGCGGGTACTTCGTATGGCCGCGCATAGCTGTTCCCGGCGACACGATCCCGCTGACCACGGCGCAGCTGGCGATGCTGATCGAAGGGATCGACTGGCGGCATCCGGAACGCGTGTGGCGGCCCGCAAAAGCGGGCTGAAGCTGGCGGAAAACCGCCCAAAATGCTTGGGAAAACGACCCCTTTATAGTATGATCGGGCATGCGGCTCGATCTTGAAAATCTGCCGTCGGATGTCGGCGTTCTGCACCAGTTGGTGCGCGATATCGCGTCCGCCGTTACCCAGCATCAGGGTGAGATCGAGCGGCTCCAGCAGATCATCAAGCAGTTGCAACGCGCCCAGTTCGGGCGGCGCTCCGAACGGCTCGATCCAGACCAACTTGGCCTGGCGCTGGAGGATCTCGACGCCGATATCGCAGCAATCGTCGAAGAGCAGCCGGTCATCGAGAAAGCGGATCGTGCCGGTCCCAGGCGCAAGGCGCTGCCGGAGCATCTGGAACGCGAAGAGCAGCTGCTCGACGTTCAATCCGACGCCTGCGTGGGCTGTGGCGGCGCGCTCCATCCGATCGGCGAAAGCGTCAGCGAGATGCTCGACTGGGTGCCGGCGCGGCTCCGCGTGCTGCGCATCCGTCGCCCGAAATATGCCTGCCGGGCGTGCGAAACGGTCGCCCAGGCGCCTGCGCCGGAGCGTGTGATCGCCGGCGGGCTCGCCACGCCGGGCCTGCTCGCACAGGTGATCGTCAGCAAATACTGCGATCACACGCCACTCTACCGGCAGTCGCGGATCTTCGCCCGACACGGCATGGAACTGGAGCGATCGACGCTTGCCGGATGGGTCGGCGGGGCGTGCTGGTGGCTGGACGCGCTGCACGAGAGGCTCGGCAATCATATCCTCGCATCGGACCGGCTGTTCGCGGACGACACGCCGATCCCGGTGCTCGATCCGGGGCGTGGCCGCACGAAAACTGGCAGGCTGTGGGTCTATGCGCGCGACGAGCGAGGATGGTCCGGGCCTGCTCCGCCGGCCGCCATCTACTATTACGAACCCGACCGCCGTGCCGAGCGACCGCAGTCGCATCTGGCTCGGTTCAAGGGCGTGGTGCACGTCGATGGCTATGCCGGGTTCGAGCGGCTGACGGCGCGCGGTGACGTGAAGCTCGCCGCCTGCTGGGCGCATACGCGGCGCAAATTTTACGAGATCGCCGAGGCCGACAAGGCGCCGATCGCGATCGAAGCGGTGCGCCGCATCGCCGAGATCTATGCGATCGAGACCCGCGTTCGCGGGAAAACCCCGGCCGATCGGCTGGCCTGGCGGCAGTCGTTGTCCAAGCCGCTGGTGCGCTCGCTGAAGGTCTGGCTCGAGGCGCAGCTGCCGCAGCTCGCGGCGCGTAGCCGCCTGGCCGAGGCGATCCGTTATGCCCTCGGCCGCTGGGAAGCGCTGTGCCGGTTCCTCGACGATGGTAGGGTCGAGCTCGATACCAACCCGGTCGAACGGGCGATCCGGCCGGTCGCGCTCGGACGCAAGAACCACCTGTTCGCGGGCTCCGATGGCGGCGGCGCGCGCTGGGCGACGGTGTGCTCGCTGATCGAAACCTGCCGCCTGAACGACGTCGAACCCTACGCCTATCTCCGCGACGTGTTGCAGCGAATGATCGACGGCCATCCCGCGAACCGACTCGATGAACTGCTGCCGTGGAACTGGGCGCTCAATCACGGCGCCACCGCCTGACGTGCATCCGCCGGACGGATACAACCGCTCCTGCCGCCTATTTCCGCCTTCCTGTTGCCCGTCCATTTCGCCCGAGCCGAGGCAAAAAGAAGCCGGGACACGATGCCTGCCCGGCACCCTGTCCCGGCGTTTCCGATGCTCCGATCAATGTGTCGCTTCAAAGGCTTCGCGTGCCTGGCTTTCGCTCCTGAAGCTGCGCCGCCCCATCAATCCATGCGCGTTTCCGTCTCCATCGACGATGCTCACCGCGACGAACCAACGGCCATCCAGCCGCCCGATAATCGCCACCCGATCGAGTTCGAAATCCTCCTCGTCGATGCTCTCATACGCCCCGAGCCACCGCTCCGACACCCTCGCATCCCACAGGAAATCGCTCTCCTCGGCCTCCATGAACCGCTGTGCCAGCGCCTCGCCTGCGCCCCGTCCGAACTCGATTTCGAGCCCTGCCACGAGCGTCGCCATCACGCGGTCCGACGCCGCACCAATGGGTTGAAACATGGTCATGATCGCCTCCTTCGCTTGAAATCCTCCTCATTGAGGACAGCCCTCCGAAGACGGGTGGCGGAGTGGCTGTCAGGGCCGCTGGAGGCGAAGCCGGAAGCGCCGCGCAGCGGCGGCGGAGGAACCGATTTTGTTGCGCGCAAAACGAACAAAAGCGCGTGCGAAGCACGCTCAATTTCGCGGCAAAATTGGAGGGGCCGCCGGCCTTGCACAGCCGCTTCGCCGCCCGTCATGCTGGGCCTTGCCGAGACGAGCCCCCCCACCTCACCGCAGCGCGCTGCCGATCATTGCGTGCTGCCTCGGCCCCTTCTTCATCCGATTGTGCGGCATCTGCGTTTTGCGAAAAGCCAGCGAATCTGGTATGATACGGTTGACCGTCAGCCGAGTTTCGTCGTCATGATGCAGCGTAAATCCGTCGTCATTTCTTCTGTCGTGCTGGTCGCAGGATTTGCGATCGGGTTCGTTCTGCGGCCCGTCATCGATCCGGTTACGGCGCCTCCGACCAGCGTCGGTTCGGGACTCGTTCCGGCCGCGATCGCGGGGCCGCGCGGCACACAGTATTTCGCCGCGAATCTCGATGAGGCCCGCAAGATCATCGTCGGCTGCCGCGACGGCTCGGTTCGCGGCGACGAGTGCGCCCATGCCGAACAGGCTGTTGAGACTGCGGAAGGCCGCTCAAACACGAAACGATTCCTCGGCAGTCGCCCGCACTAGCGCGCCCCTGTTTCTCGGCCAGGGACGGTCGAGGTCAAGGCGACGAACAGGCTCGGTGCCGGCGCGTCAGCATTTGTTTGGCCGGAAGGCTGCGTTGCGGTTGCGAGCACAACAAACATGCCGGCCGACGGTCTGGGCTCATTGCTGATCACCCTCGGCCGGTCGCTCGTGACCTCGGCAAGATAGGCGCGGGTTTCGCCTGGAAGCGCACGGCCCGACGCCAGATGCGCGGCATATCGGCCGGGACCGGCATTGTAGGCGGCGAACAAGCCGGGATAACCGAAGCGGTCATACATCGCGCGCAAATAGGCCGTGCCTGCGAGAATATTGTCGTGCGGATCATGCGGATTGCCGCCTAAGCCGAGCGCTGCCCGCATCGCTGTCCAGGTCGCGGGCATCAATTGCATGAGGCCCAATGCGCCCGCCCTACTGGTGATCGGCCGCCCGTTGAGCATGGTCTGGCCACCACTTTCAGCCCGCATCACCCGTTCGATCCAAGCCACCGGCACGCCGAACCGAGCGGACGCCTCGGCGATCTCCGCTCGCCAGCGATCAAGTGGATCGGCGGCGGCGGGGGTTGCAAACAGCAGCGCGATGGTGAGCGCGACCGTCCTCAGCGTAGCCACAACGGGGTCGCCTTGCCGATGACATCCTGCGCCAAGGTTGGCCCAAAATAGCGTCCATCGAACGAGTCCGGCGTTTCGCTCATGAGCAGGAACAGCATTCCCGGCCCCAGCCGGACGCATCCCTGCCACGCGGGCAGCGGTCGGCCCGCTGCATCGGCGACACGTCGCGTTGCAACCGGTCGGCCGTTCACCGTCACCACGCGATCCACCCCGCAGATCATGTCCCCGGCAATACCGGCGACGCGCTTCACCAGCGGCACGTTGCTGGGCAGATAGTGGCGGTTCGCGGCCAGTTGCCGCGCTTCGGCCGGTGGCCAGGCGATCACCATGTCGCCGCGCCTGAGCGTCGCGCCGGGCGACACGGCATAGAGGCCGATAGGTGCGCTGGCGCTCGCATTCCAGACCAGCCGGGGCAGCGGCGGCAACGCGATCGTGAGGCCGAGGCACGCGATCCCGGCGCCGAGCAGGACGGCGCGGTGGCGCAACCTTGTGCGGCGTGCGCGGGCGGCGCGTAGCGCGTTGCCCCAGGCGAAGAGCGGCAGGTCGCGGCGCTCAACCATGATGGCCTCCACGCGCACGGGCCGCCGACCATGCCTCGATATCGGCGATATGATAGCGCCAAGTGCGGCCATGCAGGCGGCATTTCGGACCATTGCCCGTCTGGCGAAGGCGCTTCAGCGTCGAGTAGGCGAGGCCGAGATGAAAGGCCGCCTGCTTGGCGGTGAGGAAGGGGCAGGTCTCGCGCGCGGCCTGCGCGCGTTCGGCGATATCGTCCATGATTTCGGTCCATCTGGGCCAATGCATCGTGCGTCGGCTGATGAGCGCGGATTGGATCGATCCGGCCATCTTCGGCAGGGTCGCAAATCGACCCATGCGATTCCGACCCCCCTCGTTTCGGGCCAGCGGTGATGCCCCGCGCCCTTGCGGGACGCGGGGCGGTCTGCTCATTGGCGAGGTTCGAGATGATCCCGAAGGCGCCTCGCAGCGCCCCGAAACACGATGTCCCGAGGCTAATTTCGCAAAAAAAGCGGCGTGGGTTGAACCGGGTGGCACGGGCTTTCGTCCGTGCGACGGTAAGCTGACGGTGCAGACGCCCCCGCCTGCAGAGTCCCTCGCGAGCTATGGCAAATCCGGCGCACCGCTTCATGCCCCGCGCCCTTGCGGGACGCGGGGCGGTTCGCTCAATCGGCCGGGTTCCAGATGATCGCAAAGGCGTCGTCGTCATCCTGCCCGGCGGCGCGGCCGAGGTTGGCGTAGAGCCGGCGCGGGCCGAATTCGGGGGCGGCGAGCGACAGCGACACATAGTCCTTGCCGCTCATTTCGCCGCGCCGGACCCATCCGGCTCCGACCTCGACGCCGGCCGCCGATACGCGATAGTCGGGCTGGGTGTCGCCGGACTTGCGGGTGTTGGGAATGATCTCGATGTCGGTGCGGATCGAGAGCGTCTTGAGCTGGCCCTTGAAGCCTTCTCCTTCGCGAGTGACATAACCGATGGCGGGCATTGTTCGTCTCCTGAAAAGTCGCCCCGAACCGTTTCCGGGCGATGGGCGGACCGGAGGGACGGTCAAAGCGGGCCTGCGAACCGGTAGGCCGGAGCGAAGCGGAGGACCGGAGCCGGCGGCTTATTTGAAGCGCAGCGACCGCGAGGAGCCCGCCCTGGCGGGCGGGGAAATAAGCCGCGCGGCGATGGTTTCGCAGGGTCGCGGCCGTCCCAGGTCATGCGCCCGAGGAGCCGAAACGGTTCAAGGCACGGCAGCAATGATGACGACCATTCCGCCGGTACATCCCGCGCGAGGGATCAGGCGAACACAGCGCGGACGGGACGCACCAGCACGCTATCGGATCGACCGTCCAAACACACAAACGGCGAGGCCGCCGACATTGCCGTCGGCGTAGCCGATGACGACGGTCAGGGTTTCGGGTCTGGCGCGAAAGGACGTAGAGCCAGCACTATGTCGATGATCGTCGTCCGCCTGCCGCCAAGCTTCGCCGCACGCCTTCCGCCGCGGGAGGATGAAAAGGAAATGCCGCGATGAACGATCAGACCGGAACCGAAAACAGCGGTCTGCGCCGCGTGATCGGCGCGGTCGCGGTGCTCAATCTCGGATATTTCGCGGTCGAGTTCGTGGTCGCGCTGACGATCGGATCGGTGTCGCTATTCGCCGATTCGATCGACTTTCTCGAAGACACGTCGGTCAATCTGCTGATCCTGATCGCGCTTGGCTGGACGGTCCGAAACCGGGCGCGACTTGGCATGGCGCTAGCTGCAATCCTGCTAATTCCGGGCGTTGCGACGCTCTGGATGGCATGGGAGAAATTCAGCGTTCCGGTCGCGCCAGACGCCGTGTCGTTGTCACTGACCGGGCTTGGCGCGCTCGCGGTCAATCTGAGCTGCGCTGTCATGCTCGCGCGCTACCGGCATCATGGCGGGAGCCTGACCAAGGCTGCGTTCCTGTCGGCGCGTAACGATGCGTTCGCCAATCTGGCGATCATTGCGGCGGCGGTTGTTACGGCGTCGGTTTGGCGATCGGCCTGGCCCGACCTGATCGTGGGATTGGGTATCGCCGCGATGAACGCCGACGCCGCGCGCGAGGTCTGGGGCGCGGCGCGGCGCGAGCATCGCGCCGCCGCATGAGCGGCGGCGGGCAACTCTGTTGACCGCCGCGCCGCGCGGGAGCGGGCGAACCAGACCCATTTTCCTGCCGTTTCAAGGTATCAGCCGCAGCGGCGGGACGGCGAAATCGCCCGCCGCGAAGTGGGCGAGGATCGCTTCGTAGCTGCCGAGACGTTCGACGGTGCAGCGGCCGATCAGGAGATAATCGTCCTCGTCGGCGGCATAGCACTGCACCTCGCCCTCGCCGGTGAACACGGCACGCTCGGCGCCCCACTGGCCGGAATAGGCGCCCGACCAGCGGGCGAAGGGCAAGCCATGCGTAATACACCAGCTTTCGAGGCCCTCGAACCGGCCCCAGGCCACTTCATGCGCCATGAGTTCGAGCGGCACGCCCTCGCGAAACATCGCGGGCGTGAAGGTTTCGCCATCCCATTCGGTGGACAGTCCCTGCTCCTGAACGAGAGCGGCGAGATCGGGCAGCAGGGATCGCGGCAGGGTGCCGCCGATAGTGATGCTCGCGGATACGCGGTCGGCCATGATGGTCTCCTTTCCCGCGCGGCCGAGCCCGCCAGGGCGAGGGCGCGCGGCCGAATTTTCGAGAATGGAAGGATGCGGGCGGCGGTTTCCCGCCGCCCGCAAGGGATCAGGCGGCGAGGCGGTCAGCCTCCTCGTCGGGGTCCGGCGGGGCCATCACCGCGCCGGGTGCGGTCGGATCAGGCTCGTCGTCGCTTGGGCGGAGCCGCTCGATCTCGCGTGCCGCCTGCGCCTTGGCATGGGCCGCGACGGTGCCGACGCCGCCGCGCGCCGTATAGGCGGCGGGCGGGAACGCCATCCAGCGCGGCACCCAGCTTTCGCGCCGGTCGCGCCCGTTGGCGCCGTCGAGATGATCGCGGACGATGCGTTTCAGGGTCTTGGTCTTTTCCCCCGCATTGGCGCTGGCGACGGTTTCGCCCGCCACCTCGGCGACAATCCGGGTCAGCACTTCCCGGTCGCGGATCAGCCCGAAAAAGGCATCGTCGGCCTGCCAGCAGCGGGCCATATCGACGCCGATCTCCATGCCCACCGCCTCGACGGCGGCGCTGCCCGACGCCAGTGTTTCGCCCATGACGATGGCGATCACCTCCATGACGACCGCATCGGGAAGGTCGAGCAGCCGCTGGAAGATGCCGACGACGCCATAATCGTCGCCGTTTCCTCCGGTCACGGTCGGTTCCTCGGCGGAGAAGCCGAGAACCGCCAGAACCGCGCGGCGGCGCTCGTCGAAATCCGCCTCGGCCTTGCTGTTGTCGAGGCTGTCGCGCACCTCGTCGTTGCGGGTGGACTGCGGCTCGGCCTTCACATTCCAGAGATGGGAACCGCCGATGACATGGGCCACCATCAGGCGTAGCGCGACCGCCGGATGGCCGGTCAGCGCGGCGCGGACGGCAGCGTGGCGATGCAGGTCGACATAGGTCTGCATGGTCGATGTCACCTCGGGCCGCGCCGCTTTCTGGCCGGTCCCGTTCCCGTTCTCCGACCCCTCGGCCTTGGCGATCCGGCGGGCTTCCTTGCCGGAGACATAGCCTTCATGGACGATCACCTCGCCGTTCGCGCGCACGTCGATATAGACGCGCCCGCCCTTGCGCTTGCCCGCCTTCTCATATTCCCATGTCGAGAAATGATCGGACGGCGGCACGATGATCGCATCGGCCCAGCCCTGTTCGACATAGGCCGCGCGGCGCGCGTCGATCTCGGCATTCTGCGCCGTCCAGAAGGCATCGGCATCGGCGACATAGCGGTCCTCGCCGAACAGGTCGGCGATAGTCGCAAGCCCGCTCGCGTCCACGTCGAACAGCGCATGTTTGACCGGGATCGACTGCCCGCCGAAAAGCCATGATTTCAACTGGTGGCCGGTCGGCAGATAGGCATTCTCGTCGTCGGCCAGCGCCAGCCATGCCTTTTGCTGGCTCTTGGACGCCATCGTCAGATGGCGCACGGTCGCCGCGTCGATCCGCTCCTTTCGGTAGAGGTCGCGGATCGCGGGGAGCAGATTGCCAAGCGCCAGCACGCGCTTGACGGTGAGGTCGGGCAATCCGAACGTCGCAGCGATATCCTCCACCTTGCGGCCCTCGCGTACGAGGCGGGTGAAATTCTCCCATTGCGTCACCTCGTCGGGATCGAGCCGCGCCATGTTCTCGATCATCGACGCCTCGATGGCGGCGGCATCGTCGCCCTCGTCGAGGATCGCGCACGGCATCGGTTCCGGTGCCATGTCGCCCGCCGCGCGCCGTTCCTCGGCGACGATCTTCGCGGCATGGAAGCGGCGGCTTCCGGCGACGATTTCGAACCCATCAGGCGCACAATTGGGGCGGACAATGACCGGCTGGATGACGCCACGGCTGCGCACGGTCGGCAGGATATCGGACACGTCCGGGGCCTTTTTGCCGTAGCGCATGTTGGCCTTGCTCACGACCAGCTTGTCGAGCGGGATAAAATCGAGTTTCATGGTCAGCACTCCTTGTGAGTGCCGGTCCGTCGATCTTTGCGGGTAGGCGGACCGGCTTACGATAGGCGGCGTTACGCGCCGCGCGTCATCCGCCTTTCCCGCCTTCGGGATCGGTCGGAAGCTCGGGGACCGGCGCGGACTCGATGCGCCAGATGATGGATTGGGCTTGCTGGATCGAACCGGCCCGGCGCGCGGTGTCGGCCCAGACCGACAGGCTGGCGGTCGTCGCAAAGCCGATATCGCGCTCGATGCCGAGGCCGAACGACAGGCGGATGCTCGCCACTTCGGACAGGCTGAAACAGCCAAGCTCGGGACAGCCGAACCCAAGGTCGGCCAATCCGAACAGCGTGTCACCATCGTCGTAAAGCTCGGTCGCAAGCCATGTCGCCGCGCCCAGCGGGTTGAAGAATTTGACCACGGGCACGGGATCATGATCGCTCTCGGCGGAGCGGTCGGAATTCACGCGCAGCGCGGCGTGAAGCTCGGGGGTCAACAGGATCATGCCGCCCTCCGTTCGCCAGCGTCGCCTTGGGCTGCCTCGGCTTGGGCGGCGGCGTGCCGGGCCAGCAGCCAGTCGGCGGCCTTGCTGGCGGCGCTGGCGGCGCGGAAGATCGCGCGGTTATCCTCACGCAGTACGGCGAGCCAACTGCCAAGGTAATCGGCATGACGGACGGTCGGGACGATGCCGAGGGCCGCGCAGAGAAAGGCCGAACCCAATTCGGCAATCAATTCCTCGCGGGCATAATCCTTCGACCCGAAGCTGTTGACGAGGTTGCGGTTCAGCCGCGACTTGTGGCCGCTGCCGTGACAAAGTTCGTGCAGGCAGGTCCGGTAATAATTGATCTGCTCGAAAAAGGCCGGTTGCGGCGGCACCTGCACATAATCCTGCGCGGGGACATAGAAGGCTTGGTTGCCGCCGACGCGGAACTCGATGCCGCTCGCCGCGATCACTTCCTCGGCGACCGGCACGATTTGGCGTTCGGGCAAGGGGATCGCCTCGGGCGCGAGGCCGGGGCGCAGCCCCTCGCACTGCGCGACGTTGAACACGGTAAAGCGTTTCAGGAACGGAATTGTCTTGGCGTCGCCGCCGGTTTCGACGGCGCGCGCCTTCTCGGCCTCGGGTGTGAAGCGGTCGGCATAGACGACGGTGGTGCCGCGTTCGCCCTTGCGGACGCAGCCGCCCGCCTCAAGCGCCTGCTTGAAAGTAAGCCAGCCCTGCGAGGGAAAGCCCTGCTCGATGACCGCGCCCCACAGGATAAGGACGTTCACGCCAGAGTAACGGCGCGCGGTAAGCGCGTTGCGCGGCAGGCCGGGGCTTACCGCGCTGCCACCACCATCGGGACGCCCCCAAGGCTGAACCCACGGAAAGCGGCCCGCCTCCAGTTCGGCGATGATCCGCCCCGTCACCTCGTCATAAAGACTGGTGCGAGCCGTTTCGGGTTTGGTCCGGGCCTCGGCCGGGGTTGGCGTTCCGGCGCTGGAAGCCGGGGATTTCCGGCCCTTGCCGCGCGTGCGGACGGTCGTGGGAGCACGCATCGTTCACCTCCTGCACCGCCCCAAAACCACCATGGCCTCCCCCGGAAGCGGGGGTGGGCGGCAAGATGCGAACCGGAGAGGACCGCTTGAGCGGCCCCGGCACCCAAAGGGCCGCAACGCAGTGAAGGAGCCGGGCGCAGCACGGCTTGCCGGGGACGCGAGCGGGCCTAGCAGGGAGCGCCGCCCACTCCCGCGCCACCGGGAGAGGCCACAAACAGCGCCGCCGCGCGAGCGGCGACCGCAGCACTTCCCGGCGGCAAAGCCGCCGCCAACAAAAGATGGACCCCCGGCCGGCGCGGGCGGATGAGCGGTGCTGGGTCGGGCTTCGCAAGGCCAGGGCGGCACTTGTCGCCGGCTTTGCGAAACCGGGCGCACCGCCCGACCGAGAGGCCGGAGTGCCTGCGGGGCCGCCATCAGGCGCCGCACCCTGTCCGGCTGCGCAGCAGTCCGGCAGTGTGCGTCCTCAGCCCCGCTCCATCAGGTCAGCAGCGCTGACCCGCGCCAGCCGATCGTCACCGCCAGGCCGAGACGCGGAAACGGGGCTCGGCGGCGAGAAGCCTGGCTTCGAGCCGTAGAGCGCGGTCGCGCCGCTTCACCGGCGCGAGGCGCCTGCTCCCCAGCCAGTCGCGAACCTTCCGGCGTCCATTTTGCGATCCTGAAATCGGTCGTTCACCGGGCCACCGTTCCGGCAAGAACCGACCAATTCTCGCCGTTTGCCGGGCGGCACGCGAACGTCCGCTCCTGACCCAAGCGGTCGTTCACGCACGACAGGCCGGACCATCAGCAGAGCGCCAATTGCAGTCGTTCGCGCTCGCCTATCGGCTCCCGGCGGCGCTTCAGGTTCGTGATGCCGCCAAGGGCGACGTGATCTCGACTCGTTCGGCTTGCGGCGACGCCGATGATCTGTACATCGACGGCGATCGCTTCCTGCTGATCTGCGGCGCAGGCCATGTGGACGTGTCGTCGACGAAGGACGCCGGCGGTGAACCGGTGCGCGTCTCGACCGCTGCCGGCGCACGTACGGGTCTGTTCGTGCCTGACCTCAAAACGCTGTTCGTCGCCGCACCCGCTCGTGGCGGCGTCCCCGCCACCTTGCGGGAGCTAAAGACCAGCTGAGCCTGGGAAATCAAGCAGCCTTGGCGGATGGTTCTGGTGGCGCCTTTTTCGCTCGCACCGTCGCTCCATCGTGGAGCGCGTCGCTCGCGCGCTTGACGACAAAATCGCCCGGATTGATCGTGCCGAAGATTTCGGTTTTGCCGTCGACCGTCATGCCGGTTGTCACGGTGATCCAGTGGGCGGTTCCGTTTGCAACCTTGATGACGAACTGCGTCTGCTGATCGTTGGCGATGGCTGTCTGCGGAACTTGCATGGTCGGCATTGGGCGCCGTACCGGCCATTGCACCGTCGCAAATTCACCGGCCGTCAAGACTGCCTCCGAATTCTGTACGTCCAATTCGATCGCCATTGTCCGGGTACGATTATCGAGCGCATCGGCGATGCGGGCGACCGGCGCCTCGAATTTGCGGCCGGGGACGCTGGGTACCGTAAAACTGACGATCTGCCCCACCCGCACGTCCTGAACATCGACCACCGGCACCGCGATGACGAGGCGAAGCCGCCTCACGTTCGCCATTTGCAGGATAGGCTGGGCGCCGGGACTGCTCGAGGATGGTCCAACCAGCGCCCCGGGATGAAGGTTGCGCGCGGTAATGACCCCATCGAACGGCGCGGTGATGGTCAAATAGGCTTCCTGCTGTCCGACATTGCGAAGCGATTCCCGCGCCGAGGCGACCTGCGCGTTGTCGGCAGCCGCTGTCTGGCGCGCAATATTCACGTCGTTTTCAGCGACGACGCCCGGGGTTTTCGCCGCATTCGCCAAGCGCGCATAGGTCGCATTGTCCGCCGCCGCCTTGGCTAGTGCGGCACGAAGAACGCCTTGCGCCTGCTCGCGCTGAGCACCGAGTTCGGGTGCGGTCAGACGGACAAGCGGCTGTCCTCGGCGGACGACAGAGCCTCGATCGACCGTGATATCGCGGATGAAGCCCGCCACGCGCGGAAAGATATCGACCGTTTCATAAGGCTGGAGCTGCGCTGGCAAGGACACCGTCGTCGAGAGGTTCGAACTCTGGACGCTGACCACTTCGACCTGGTCGGGCTTGACGACTGGCGCGGTCTGGCTTTGATCGCGACCACACCCTGCGAGAGCGAGGCAGATCGACAGGAAGGCGGGCACCGAAAACTTCATTGCGGCTGCTCCACAAGCTGGGCGTCAGGATGATCGTCCGGGTGGAGGGACACAGAAGCCAGAGCGGCGCCGCGCTGAACCAGACCGAACACGATGGGGAGGACGATGAGCGTCGCGGCGGTCGCGAATAGCAGGCCACCGATCACGGCGCGCCCGAGCGGCGCGGTTTCCTGCGCGCCCTGGCCAATCGCAAGCGCCATCGGCACCATGCCCGCGATCATCGCGAGGCTGGTCATCAGGATCGGCCGGAGCCGTTCATCGGCTGCCAGGTAGGCGGCCTCGAACGATGTCTTGCCGGCACGGCGATTGTGCTCGGCGAAGGTGACCAGGAGGATTGCGTTCGCCAGTGCCACGCCCACCACCATGATGATGCCCATGAAGCTTTCGAGATTGAGGCTCGTGCCCGTCACCGCGAGCATCACGAGAGAGCCCATGAGGCCGGCCGGAACCGCGGACAGGGCGATGAGCGCCAGGCGGATCGACTGAAAATTGGCGGTCAGCAGGAGCAGCATCACGAGGATCGCCGCCCCGAGTCCGATGCCGAGATTGCCGAAAACGCCTCTCATGACATCGACCTGACCGCGCACCTGGACCGAGACCCCCTTGGGTGGCGCGCCGATGTCGGCGATCGCCCGATCGATCGCGCTGGCCGCACGGCCGACATCCGCCTTTGCCAGGTTGGCGGTCACGCTGACGACCCATTGTCCGTTCTGGCGATCGAGCTCACCGGGAACGGCCTGCTGGCGCAACTGGGCCACTTGCGACAGAAGAACAGACGATCCGTCGGTGCCGGTCACCGGCAGGTTCCCGACATCCGCGACCGACGTCATCTTGGGTTGGGGAACCTGGAGCTGGACCTGGTAGCTGATGCCCGATTTGGGATCGCGCCAATAGTTTGGTGTAATGAAACGGCTGGAAGCTGTTCCGGCGGCGACCGCCCGCGCGACCTTGTCCGCTGTCACGCCGACGTCCCCGGCAGCAACACGGTCGATGCGAACGTCGACATTGGGATAGTGAAGCGACTGGCCAAACTTGACGTCCGCAAGTTCGGGGGCGGCCGCGAGACGCTCCTTCAATTTCTGCGCGAAGCCGGCGACGTCCTTATATTGCCCGCCCATCACCGCAACATCGGCGACGGTGCTTGAGCCGAAGCCAAGGATCTGGCTGACGAGATCGCCCGGCTCGAACGAGAAAGTGCTCCCGGGGAAGCGCTGGGGCAGCACTTGTCGCAGGCGCGCGATCAGCGGCGCAAGCGCAATGCTGGAGCCTGGCTTCAGCGAGATGTTCATGATCGCCTCATGCGAACCCGCGGTCCACAGGAAGACGAGATTGACGGGGTAGGATGAGGGCTGCCCACCGATATAGGAGAGCGATAGGTCGACGTTGCCGGCGCCGGCTTCTTGATCGACGATCTTCAGGACATCTTGTGCCTGTCGTTCGGTCATCGCGATCCGAGTACCGTCGGGCGCATCCATCCGGAGCCGGACTTCATTGGCGGCGCTGGACGGGAACAACTCCGTTCGCAGGACGAAACTCGCGCCTGCGACCACCAGCACGGCCGACATCGCGTAAGCGATCAGGAGAGCGGATCGCCGACCGTCCAAGCGCTTCTGCACCGCGGCATAGCGTCCCCGAATCCGCTGATACCAATGCGCCTCTTCGCGCGCCTTCCGGTCGTCCCCCAGCCAGTTGGACAGGATCGGCACGAAGATCGTGAAGAGAAGGTAGGATGCTGCCATGGCGAACGCGACGGCGAGAGAGAGCGGCAGGAAGAGCGCTTGGGCCGGGCCACTCATGAAGAAGGCGGGCAGGAACACCGCTACGATACACATCATGGCGAGCAATCGGGGCACGGCGACTTCGCCGCTGGCATCAAGCACCGCACGCGCCAGCGGCTTTCCGCCAGCGCGGTGGAAATCGATATGTTCGAGCAGGACCACGCCTTCATCGACGAGAATGCCGATGGCAAGCGCCAGTCCGCCGAGCGTCATGATGTTGATCGTCTGCCCGGCAAGCCAGAGTCCGATGACGGCCGTAAGCAGCACGACGGGTATGATCGCGACGACGATCACCGCACTCCGCCAACTGCCCAGGAAGAGGAGGATCGTGAGGCCCACGAGACCAGCGCCCAATGCGCCCTCGCGCACCACGGCCCACAGGGCGTCGGTTACATATTTCGATTGGTCGAGCTGGTAACTCACCGTGACATCGTCCGGCAGCAGCGACTGGAACTTGGCCAGATTGCTCTTGACCTCGTTGACGACGCTGATCGTCGATGCGCTGGCGCGTTTGGTGACCGGGATGTAGACGGTGCGCTTGCCATTGATCAGCGCGTAACCGGCCGGCAGGTCGGAGCCGTCCGCGACCGCCGCGACATCCCGCATATAGACCGCGCCGCTGGGGCCGGATCGCACTGGAATGTCGAGCAACGTATCGATCGAGGTCGCGGTCGAGTCGGTCGTCACCAGCGTCTGGGTCGTGCCGATATTGACCGAGCCCGCGGGCTGGATGCTGTTGCCGGATACCAGTGCCTGAAGCAGTTCATCGGACGAAAGGCCAAAGCCGCGGAGCTTGTTCGGGTCGACATTGAGAAGGATGGTGCGTTGATTGCCGCCGAACGGCGGAGGCGACGACACGCCGGGCAATGTCCCGAAAACCGGTCGTACCTTGTTGAGAGCGACATCCTGGATCTCGCCGAGCGTCTTGGTCGGGCTCGAAAAGACGAGATAGCCGACGGGGAGCGTGCCCGCGTCATACCGCACGACAAACGGCGCGACCGTTCCGGGCGGCATGAAGGCCCGGGCGCGATTCACGTAGGAGACCGTCTCGGCGAGCGCCTCGCTCATGTTCGTGCCGGGATGGAAGGTGAGACGCAGGAGCGAAGCACCCTGGATCGACTTGGCCTGAACGGTGTCGATGCCGTCGATATAGAGGAAATGGTATTCGTAATAATAAGAGACGAAGCCCTCGATCTGCTGCGGGCTCATGCCGCCATAAGGCTGCGCGACATAGATAACGGGCGCGTTGAGATCCGGCAGGATGTCGATCCGCGTTCGGGTAAGCGAAAGCAACGACGCAAAGGTCAGCGCGACGGCGAGGACGGCCATCGAGATCGGGTGGCGCAAGGCCGTGCGGATGAGCCACATAGGGTCGCCGTCCTACTGATCGGCCAAGGCGGTGCGGACCGGCGCGAGGTCGCCCATCGCCACCGCATAATCGCCAAGCGCGCGCCACACGTTGAGCTTGGCGATCGCTTCCTGGGCTTCGGCCTGCGCAAGCGCGGCCTCGGCGACCGTTACGTCCACGGCACTCGCCAATCCCGACTGGAAACGCGCCCGCTGCTGGACCTCGGCCGTTTGCGCAGCCTGAAGTTCGGCAGGCGTGATCCTGGCGATGGCGATGGCGGCGACCAGTGCAGCGCGCGTTTGCTGCTGTCGTTCTGTGATCAGTCGCAAGGTTTCGTCGTAGCGATCCCGTTCCGCGCCGAGCGAAGCTCGCTGCGCCTGCTCTTGAGCCCGGATCGTCGGATAGGACCCCAGCGGCAGCGTGATTTGAAGTCCGAGCGCCCAGTTGCTTGTGTTCGGCGTCAGACCTGACGTTCCTCCAGAATATGTTCCGTTGGCATCGCGCCCCGATCCGCGCGTGTAGGCGCTGGCAAGCGCATCGACCGAAGGGGCATAGCTGCGGGAAATCGCGGAGAGGCGAGCTCGTTCTCGATTTACCCGGGCCTGTTCGGCAATCGCTGCGGGATGATCCTTGGCGTATTGAGCCGGTGAGATCAGACTGTCCGGTACGCTCGGAATGGCCGGCGAGGATAGTCGCAGACCATCGACCGATCGGCCAAGCAACCGCGCGAGGGTCGCTTTCTGACTTTCGAGATCCGCTTGCGCCGAGATCAAACGGGTTTGCCCCAAAGCGAGCGCGGCGTCCGCCTGTTGCGCTTCAACGCCGGGCCGCAGCTGGTTGGCAACAAGAACATGCACCGCATTGCTGAAGGTTTGCAGTCGATCGACATTGGCCTGAGCCGCGGCCACCAACGCGCTGGACGCCAGGGTGTTGAGATAGGCGCCCAATGTGGCCCTGGCGACCTCAAGCCTCGTCAGGTTGAGATCGGCGTCAGCGGCCGCGGCGTTCTGGCGCTCTGCGTCCACCCGCGCCGCGCGCTGGCCCGCGTCGAAAACGCGCCATGACGCGAGAACGCCAGCGGCGCTGTTCCAGTCGCTCCGGCCGGATTCCGGCAGGACGGGTCCGGAAATCGCGGGAAGCGTCGATTGCGGAAGGAGCACACCGGTGATGTTGTTCGCGGTCGCGCGATTGATCTGCGCCAATAGGTTGATTTGCGGTAGGTAGGCGGTTCGCGCGACATCGATCTGCCGCGCCGCAGATAGGCGCTCGTTGAGCGCTGCTTTTATGGCTGGATAATTGGAATCCGCATAGTCCAGCGCCTCTCCCAAAGTGATGACATCGGCGGCGGGCGCAGGCATGCGTTCTTGCGCGCTCAATCCAGAAACCGGCGCGAGAATGAGCGATGCGGCAAATGTGGAGAGCGTCATCGCGCGAGTAATCGTACGAATCACTGGGCGATTCCCGAGAATGAGCAAGTGGAGACGCGTCGGGCTAGAACCCGTCCGCGGCTCGCGGACTTATCCTTTTTTGCGAAATCATCGGCCCTTCGGGTAACAACTATCGCGGATACGCTTGGCAAGCGATCGAGATCATCGGATGAGAGCGAATTGCAAGCAGGCATGACGCGTCCACTGAATAGGCAGGACGCGATACTTCAGCATGTCGCCTCGTGGGGTGATCGCAAGCCCCATGGTTTTCGCTCAGCAAATTTCCACTGACGTGTCAATCATATGGAACGCGTTTTCTCGGTCGCTGGCCCAGCGGCCTGTTCCTGCCCGAACTGAAGACCCTGTTCGTCGCCGCGCTGTGGCTGCTGCGCACCGGCTAACGCGGTTCAGACCTGCGGCATGTGCCCGCCGGTCAGCCCGATCCAGCCCGACACACCCATGTACAGCGCGATCACCAGCATCAACGCGCCCGAAGCGTAGGGCGCGCGGCGCGCGAAGGTGTTGAAGCCCGACCAGCGCTTCTGGATATGGCGCGCTGAGCGAGGCGGCGACGCCGACCAGCACCATCGTGATCGCAAGGCCGACGCTGAACGACAGTACAAGCACGGCACCGAGCGCAAGTTGCTTGAGCTGAAGGCAGAGCAGCAGCACCGTGATCGCCGCCGGACATGGGATCAGGCCGCCG
Organism: Pseudomonadota bacterium; assembly: GCA_040388155.1. Taxonomy (GTDB): domain Bacteria; phylum Pseudomonadota; class Alphaproteobacteria; order Sphingomonadales; family Sphingomonadaceae; genus Sphingomonas. The sequence goes on along the minus strand of JAZKCJ010000006.1, from coordinate 535,457 downwards.
GTCAGTCCGAACAATATGATCTGACCCGTCGACACGCTCCGTCCGCCGAAGCGCCGTTCGATATCGCTGGCATGGGCGCGTTCGTGCGCGTCCATATAACTGCCGTCATCTAGCAATACCCCACTCTCGCCATGGTCGTGATCCTCGGTGAGGGTCAGGTCGTAATCGTGGCTGTGACCGGCATGCCCCAGGCTCAGCCGCGCGGCGAACGCGTGCGGTTCGGGGATTTCGTCGACGCTTTCGAGATAGTCGCCGCGCTCGGCAGCCCGGTCCAAAAAAGACATTCCGCTTTCGGCCCAGCGTCGGGCATATGCGGCCGGCTTCCGCCCCATTCGAGAATGTCCGCTCCTGCCGAATACCGCCATTCAGCACGGCTTCTGTGAATGGCAGCAAAGAGTCCCAGCCTTGGCCAGAAAGACAAAGGCACCTTCTCACGAATTCCGACCGCAAGGGGCCGACGCAGAACCCACCATGGAGCACCTCCGAAGGTAGCGTGGATCCGTCAGGACTTTCGCCGCATTAAGTGCCGGTATCCGCCCCGCGCCATGGCGTGCGCCTCGCGCACCAATCGACGGACACGCGATCGCAGCGAATCCGATTCCCCGCCCCAGTCGCGCGCCACCCGCTCATCGCCGAACAGCGCCGCGCCAATCTCGCGCTGGCTCGCGCCGTCCCTGACAGCATCATGCACCCGTAGCATGTTGATCCAACGGTCGGTGCGAGGATCGCATGGGAACAGTGATCGCGCGAAACGGCGATGCCGGCACAGGTCGAGAAGACGGCGCAGCGGCAGCACCCGGTTCTCTGCGGAAGCCAGTCCGCACAGCCGATAGTGGAGAAGGACCGCCTCCTGGCCGGTCAGCCGACCTTCCTCGATGTCGAGCCGGATATGGTGCCAGCCATCGGACAGGACCACGTGCTCGCGGCCCTCCGCGTCGACCGCCATGGCGAGCCAGGATGAAATCCGGTCGATACGAAGGCTGTCGGGGTCGGACGGGTCGGCGGGCACCGCGGCGACGCCGATCGTTTCGGGATCGAGATCGGCATGCCAGATGATCCGGGCCGCGGGTGCTGCGCGGTCCGGCTGCTCGGCGAAAGTGAAGCCCCCATTGAAGCGGATCCTGGGCCACCCCGCGCGTGGCGGTACTCGCGCGCACGTGCCAGGCAATATAGTCGGGATCACGGCGCAGCCATTCCCACATGAGTCCCGCGCGGTCGATTCCGCGCAATTGCAGATAGCCCGTCGCCTTGCGCCAGTCCGACAAAGGGTATTCCCCGGCGGAATCGCTCACCGGCGGGCTCCGGCTGGCCGTAATCTGTCGCCACAAAGAGCAACCAAAATGGTTGTATCGCCTGAGGCTTTACGCGGTGTGCACCTTGATCCCGATAATCTGCCACTTTTGTGTCCAAAGTCTCTGTGATATTGCGCTTTTATTACTGGAGTCGCCCCGCGACGGCCTGAGAACCCGTCGTTTGGCCTGTACGAACGGGAAAGGGCGACCGTCGGGTATCCGGTGGCTTGAGACGCCGCCCGCGGTCGCAATGCTGGACGATGCGCCTTCACGCACTGGCGACGCATTTCATGCATGTCGTCGAAGCGGTCGGAAGCGCCGATGATCTCGCCTTGGCGATGGCCGCGATAACGGCCGAGATCGGCTTCCAATATTTCGCGCTGACGCACCATGTCGACATCGTCGCGGCGAGCGGCAACGCGATCCGGCTGCACAATTACCCCGCGCAATGGGCCGACTATTATGACGGCAACGCACTTGGCGTCAGCGATCCGGTGCACCGCGCGAGCCATGTGACCAGCGCGGGATTTTGCTGGTCGCGCATGCCCTTCATGATCCCGCTGACGGCGGCCGACCAGCGCATGCTGGCGCTTGGGCGTGACCAGGGAATCGGCGACGGCTTCACGGTGCCCGCGAATGTCCCGGGCGAGGCGCGCGGGTCGTGCTCGTTCGCCAACCAGGCGGGACGGCCCATGCCCGACACGAACCTGCCGCTCGCCCAGCTCGCCGGCAACTTCGCCTTCGAGGCGGCCCGGCGCCTGTGGAGCAAGCGCGGCCATCTGCCGGTGCCGCAGCCGCGGGTCCTGACCGACCGCCAGCGCGACTGCCTGCTGTGGGTCGCCCGAGGAAAGGGCGACTGGGAGATCGCCATCATCCTGGGCATCAGCGAGGAGACGGTCGCCCGCCATGTCAGGGACGCCTGCGAACGCTACGGAGTGAACAAGCGGACATTGCTGGTGATCCGGGCACTGTTCGACGGAACTCTGACCTTCACCGATCTCTTCCGCCGCTGATATACCCCTTTTCCAGTATAGCGGCGCAGCCGGCTTCTCGCTGACCCTTGGCCGATAACGGTCAGGGAGCCAGACCCATGCTGCATGTCCTTCAATCCGCCGCGCGCCCGGCATCTGACGCGGTCCTCCGGGCGATGTTCGCCGCTCGCAAGTCGGTCTTCGTCGACCTGCTCAAATGGGACGTTCCCGTCCTCGACGGCGCCTATGAGGTCGACCAGTTCGACGACGTCCACGCCACCTATCTGATCCTCGCCGAGCCGGACGGCACGCATCTCGGTTCGGCCCGATTGCTGCCGACGACCCGGCCGCACATCCTCGACAGCTTCTATGCCGATCTGTGCGAGGATGCTCCGCCCCGCGACGCCGATATTTTCGAGATCACCCGCTTCTGCCTCGATCGCCGGCTGTGCGCGCACGAGCGACGCCAGGTTCGCGACACGCTGGTGAGCGCGCTCGTCGACCATGCGCTTGCGACGGGCGTCGCGGCCTATAGCGCGATCGCCGAGATGGGCTGGTTCCAGCAGATCCTCGCCTTTGGCTGGCGCTGCATGCCGCTCGGGCTTCCGCGCGTCATCGACGGCACGATGCTGGCGGCGCTCCGCATCGAGATCACGCCGGAAACGCCGAGCCTGCTTGAGTCCGGACGTGCCACGGCAGCCGCGCTGCGCGTCGACCGACGCGTTGCGGCCTGACGAGCGGAGACGGAGCATGACCGACACCCTCGACCTTTCGAACGAGATCGTGCGCCACGCCGCCGACCTCCTTGCCGATGGCTATTGCATTATCCCTGGCGCGCTGGCGCCGGCGACGATCGGCGCGCTCGATGACGACCTCGCCGACGGTTTCGCCCGCACGCCGTTCGGTCAGGGCGGCTTCTACGGCACGACGACGAAGCGGTTCGGCCGCCTTCTCATCCGGTCGCCCCGCGCGGCGGCGCTGGTTCAACATCGTTTGATTCTCGGTATCGTCGAGGCGGTGCTGTCCCCCTGGTGCGACCGGATCCAGCTCAACACCACCCAGGCGATCGCCGTGCATCCCGGCGCCCCGGCGCAGCTTCCCCACCGCGACCAGGATATGTGGCGCGGGCCGGTCGGCGAGATAGAATATCTCGTCAACGTGATGTGGCCGCTGACGCCCTTCACGTGCGACAATGGCGCGACAATCGTGTGGCCGCGGAGCCACGGCTCCAGCGCGCTCAAGCCTGAGCCGGACGAGTCGCCGCTCGCGGCCGAGATGGCACCGGGCGCGGCGCTCATTTTCCTCGGCTCGACCCTGCATGGTGCCGGCGCCAATCTGACGGGCGCAGTGCGGCGCGGTCTGGTTGTCGGTTATTCGCTCGGCTGGCTCAAGCCCTATGAGAACCAATGGCTCGCCTATCCGCCCGAGGTCGCGCGCCATTTTGCGCCGGAGCTGGCCGCGCTGGTCGGCTATCGCCAGCATCGTCCCAATCTCGGCAATTATGAAGGCCAGTGTCCGTCGGTGCTGCTCGGCGATGGAGCCGACCGCCCGCTCGGCGCGATCGACGCACTCCGCCCGGATCAGCAGGCGATGGTCGAGGCTTATGAACAAGAACGGCGAGCGGTGTCGTGAACTCGGGCGCAACCGCCGAGCGCGTCCATGAGGCACTGAAGCGCCGCATCATGGGCCGGGAATTCCGGCCGGGCGACCGGCTCGACCCGGCGGTGCTGGCGGCACCATTGGCGTCGAGCGTGACCCCGGTACGTGACGCGCTCCACCTGCTGACCGGAGAGGGACTGGTCGAGACCCGCACCAGCGGCGGCTTCCACATTCCCGCGCTCGACGAGCCGGCGCTGAAGGACCTCTATGACTGGTCGGCGGAACTGCTTGCGCTCGCCATCCGTGGATGGCCGCGCCCAGAGACCGCGACCGCCGAGCCCGGCGGTCAGGACGATCGATCGATTGCCGATCGCACCGCGGCGATATTTCTGTCCATCGTCCGGCGTTCGCCAAATGGCGAGCACCGAGGCGCTGTTGATCGTCTCAACGCACGCCTGCACGCGATCCGGACCGTTGAACCGCACGTACTCGACCAGGTGGATGAGGAACTCGCCGCAGTGGCATCGGCAGTAGCCGAGGGCGCGCGCGACACGCTCCGCCGCCTCAGCACGTCCTATCACCGCCGCCGCCGCCGCGCCGCAGCCGATATCGTGCGCGCCGTGTACCGCGCCGACTGAAGGACGACCGCCCCGGTGCGTCAAACAAACTCGATATAGAATCCGTATAAAGTTCGGATAGCCGACCGCGCTCCATAGACTGCCATGGCTGCATTTCGCAGCATGACAGAAGGAGTGCATCATGGAACGCGAAGACGACGTGATCGAACTCGGCACCGCGAGCGTCGAGACCAAGGGCGGCGCAGGCCTGGTCATCGATGCCAAGAACGGCCAGCAGCCGTTCGGCATCGCTGACGACTGACCCTGTTGACGCGCGGTCCCGTCCGGGGCCGCGCGTCGATCAGCAAGATCCAGCCATGCACCTCGCCCTGCGAACCGGCATTTCCTTCTGCTGCGTCGATGGGCGCCTGCTATTCCTGGACGTAATCGCCGATCGCTATTTCTGCCTGTCGGAACCCGCCGAGAAATGCTTTCTCGGGCTCGTCGAGGCCGGCGGCAGGGTCGCTGACCGCGAGGATGCGCTCGATTCGCTCATCTCACGCGGCATGCTCGTCGAGGCGCCCGTTCCGCTCAAGCCATGCACGCTCCCAGCGCTTCCCGAGGAGAGCGTGCTCGACCAGCCGCTGCCGCGCGGAAGCTTGCGGCAAGCGGTCGGAGCCCTGGGTCGTCTTACGGCGGTCCAACTGCGCCTGAAGATCGCCGGGCTGGCGCGAACCCTGTTCGCGATCAGCGTGATGAAGGCGCGCCTGGAGCCGGTTAGGGGCAACCAGGACATGCTGCTCTGCCGGACAATGGCCGGCTTCGGTCGGGCAACCGGGATCGCGACGATCCTCGACAACTGCCTTGGCCAGTCGATCGCGATTGCCCACGACATGCTGGCGCGCGGGCTCAGGCCGGACGTCGTGCTGGGCGTGCGGCTCGGTCCGTTCAATGCCCATTGCTGGGTCCAGTGCGAGAACCGCCTGGTCAACGACCGCTTCGACATGGTTCGTACCTTCACGCCGATCCTCGTGATCTGATGCACGCGCGCTTCCTCGCCGTCATTCGCCTCGCTGGGCCGGACGCGGGGGTGGTCGAACGGCCGGACAGTGCGGCAGCGACCGCCGAGCCGCTTCCGGTTCTGGTCCGCGGCGACCGTCTCACGGTCTCGAGCAACTTCGGAATGGCTGGTCCCGACACAGCCGGAGAGGCGGTCGTCGGCGAACTCTTCGGCCGCGGCAGCACGCAACCCGCGCATGCGCTCACGGAAACCGAATGGACCGGCATCCGCCAGTCGCGCGGGCTGGCCCTCGTCGAACGATATTGGGGTGCCTATGTCGCGTTCATCGTCGGCGACGGCGAGGTGAGCATCTTGCGCGCGCCGCTTGGCGACGTGGGATGCTATTATGCGCAGTCCGGCGACATGCTGATCGTCGCATCCGATCTTGCATTGCTCCTCGCCGCGTCCGGTCGGGCGCGGCGCATCAGCATGCCGGCGCTGGCGCGCCATATCGCCTATCCGGAGTGGCGGTCGGGGGAAACCTGCATCGATGGCGTCGGTGAGCTTCGCGGCGGAGACCGGCTTACCGTCTCGGCGGCCGGCATGCGCTGCGAGACCTTGTGGTCGCCCTGGGCATTCGTCGCGGACGAACGGATGATCGACGATTCCGACGAAGCCGCGCGGGCAATCAGGAACGCGGTCCACCTTGGGGTCCGCGCGCGCGCCGCCTCCCAGGACCGTAGCCTGCTCCTGCTGTCCGGTGGCCTGGATTCTGCGATCGTGGCGGCAAGCCTGGCCCGTATCGGTGCGGACTTTGCCTGCCTCAACCTTGTCGGCGACGACCCCGCCAGCGACGAGCAGCATTATGCCGGCCAGGTCGCCGATTCCGTCGGTGCCAGGCGGCTGACGCGGCGGTTCGAACTGGAGCGGATCGACGTGCGGCGATCCGGCGCCGCGCACATGCCCTATCCCGTCCATCGCTGCTTTACCCAGGCGCAGGACAGCATGGCGATGGAGGTCGCCAACGAGGAGGGCGCCCAGGCCATTCTCGACGGCGGCGGCGGCGACAATGTCTTCTTCGCCTCGCGCACGGTCACAATTCTTGCGGATTGCCTGATCGCGGGTGGCTTCGATCGACGCTTCTGGGCCGCGACCCGGGCGCTCGGCGACCTTGGCCAGACGGGCATGCTCGCGCTCGCGCGCAAGGCCGCCTACCGTGCGTGGTTTCGATCGTGGGCGCCGCGGCTGGCGGCGGGGACGGCTTTCCTGACCAGGGCAGCCAGGGCAGCCGTCGCGGAAGGGGCTCCGCACCCCTGGTTCCTGCCGCCGCCACGAATTCTGCCGGGCCGCGCGAGCCACGCGGCGCTGCTCGTACCGGCCCAAAATCTCGCGGAGGCGATCAACGCCCAGGCGCCGGCGCAGGCGATTTCACCCCTGATCACCCAGCCGGTGGCCGAGGCATGCCTGCGCGTACCGAGCTGGCTGTGGCTGGCGCCGGGCCAGGACCGGGCCGCTGCGCGCCATGCGTTCCAGTCCGCCCTGCCACAAGCGATCATCCATCGACGCTCGAAGGGGACGCCGACCAGTTTCGTTGCGACGATCTTCGACCGGAACCGCCCGGCCATCCGCGACATGCTGCTCGGCGGAAGGCTCGCGGCGCTCGGAATCCTCGATGTGAACGCGGTCGAACGGGCGCTGGATATCGCCGGACCCGTCCGTGACCTTCGCTTCGTGCGGATCATGGAACTGGTCGACGCCGAGGCCTGGGCCAGCGCGCAGGGCTAGCGGGTCGGGCGCGGTTGCGGCGTGCTCCGGGCAGGCGACCGCAGCGCGCGCCAGCGGGCATATTGGGCGGCCTTGGCGGGGTCGGAATCTTCCTCGTGCTGCAACCAGAAGGAGAACCAGTCGAGATTGCGCTCGTAGACGGCCCGGCGATGCACAGGCTGCCATTTCACATGATATTCGTCGGGATAGACGTACATTTCCACCGGCTTGCGCTGCTCGCGCAGCGCGCTGAACGCTTCGAGCGCAAGCCGAAACTCATTGTCCGCAAGCTGCAAAAGAAGCGGCGTGTCGATCCGTGCGGCATTCTGGGCAAGCGACGTTTCGCGCCAGAAGGCGCGATTGTTGGCGGTTGCCGGCGGATAGCCCATGCCACGCAGCCAGTCGGCCCAGGCGATGCCGCCATAGGTTGCGGTCGTGTTGGGCTCCATGCAGCAGGTGCTCATGGCGGCAGCGGCGAAGGTGCGCGCATTGATCAGCGCGAAAGCCGCGGTCGACGCACCGTCGCTGAGGCCGGTGATTCCGACCCGCGCGGGATCGGCGAAGCCGCGATCGACGGCGAGGCTGACTCCGGTCAGGACAGAAGACAGGAGGCTGCGTCGCTCACCCCAATTCTTCTGGTTGGCGGCATTGATGTCGTACCATGTCTTCAATTTGGGAAACGCTGCGGCGAAGAAGGTCGGGCGCTCGGTACTGAGGACGGCGAACCCGCGCTCGGCCAGGAGGTAGATCGGGTAGTCATCCCCGGTCCCGCCGCGAAGAAAGCCGTCGCTGTGATACTGGACGACGACCATCGGCAGCTTCGTGCCGGCACGATAGTCCGGCGGCAGGACAAGGTCGCCCCACGCTTCGAGACCGAGATCGTTGCGCCATCGCAGCCGGACGACCTGCCCGAGCCGGATGCCCGCAAATTCGGGGTTCGGGTCGAAAATCTCGCGAACCGCGCCGGTCGTCACGTCGATCGTCACCACCCGGCGCGGTGTCACGCTATTCTCCCGCGTGCAGACCAGCGCGGTGGTCGCCTTCACGCAGCCGTGAAGAACGTCGTCGGTCCGCAGCACGGTCACGGGCGCCCGGGCGTCGACCGACCAGCGGTAGAGCGCGGTGTCACCCTTGTCCCAGCCCTCGCGCCGCAGGAACAGCACCGCATCGCCGTCCCACCAGATGGAGAGGGCGCCGCCGGCACATGCGGCGGCGGGGCACTGCATCGTCTCGCCGTTATGCCCGGACGCCATCAGTCTTGCGGGCGCCAAGGGCGACGAAACCGCGCGCTCGGCCCATGCCCTGCGACCGTCGGCCGCGACCGCCACGGGGTCGGCGGGCAGATCGGGCGCGACGGCCGCCCGAAGCGCGGCACGATCGACGGAATCGGCCGCCATGGTCCGTCCGGACTGGACCTCCACTGCAACGACATCCAGTTCGTCGGTCGCTGGTGTCAGCGGCCGTGCCGAGATTTCCGGCGAAACGCGCCTGTCGTAAAGCCATCCGGCCTCGCCTTCGCGGTCGATCGCCGCGTCCGCGGCGGCCCCGTCCCGACGGCTGGCGAAGAGCAGGCGCGCGCCGTCCTGGCTCCAGGCGAGCACATCAACGTCAATGCTTGAACGGGAAACAGCGCGCGTGCCGCTGCCATCGGCATTGGCCACCCATACCTGGGTCACGCCATTGTCCCGGCGCAGATAGGCGAGCGCTCGTCCATCCGGCGACCATTTGGGAACGATCGTCTGGGTCGCCCCGCTCGGTAGATAGAATCCGCGCTGGACGTCGAGGATCTTGATGAGTTCGCCGCCACGATCGAGCACTGCCGGCGGCCCGGGCGCCCGGAGCTCGTTCACGACCAGCGCTCGGCAATAGCCGTTGGTGGCAAGGTCCGCGCGATTGATGATGTAGGCCACGCGGCTGCCGTCGGGCGAGACCGCGAACGGGCTCGGACCCGCATAGGATGCGGAATCCGGATCGCCGATATCGCGCAGTCCGATCAGGTCGACCGCCGTGATCGGGCGCTTCGCCCCCGTTTCCGGCGTCGGCGCCGGGATGATATCGTCGCATCGCGCGTGCGCGACCGCCGGGAACGCCAGCAGGATCGCGAAAGCGGACATCGTGCGCACTCCGGATAGCCTCACCATTTCTTGGTCAGCCCGAAGGCGATCAGGCGTCCGACCGGTGAATAGTTGGTGGAGTCGTAGGGTGTGTCATAGGGGATCGACGTGGCGATCGGGTCGGGCTTGGCGTTGAACAGATTCTGGACCGAAAGCGTCACCTCGATGCCGCGCAGGGCGGACGACGCCGCTTCCACTCGGTAGCGCACCGTCAGGTCGACCGTCGTCATCGCGCCGACCCGGACCGCCGGGCTGGAGCGGACATCGCTGACGCCGCCCGTATAGTTTCCGTTGGCCGTCAGCGTCAGCGGCCCGCCGGTCCAGCCGATGCCCGCCTGGCCTCGCCAATGCGGCGGATTGAAGATCACGCCGGCGAGCGGCGATACGGGCTGGCCGGCGCTTAGCTGCTGGTCGCTGGTCAGATAGGCAATGTCGGCCGACAATCGGAGCTGCTGGCCGTTTGCGATCGACGCGGTGTAGCTGGCGAGGACGTCCACGCCCCGCGCGGTCTGGCGGCCGGCATTGACGTTGGCGTCGTCGACGATCGCGATCACATTGGCCGGATCATAAGGCACGCCGGTGATGTTGAGGAACGTGCCCGCGCTCGCGATCGCCGCGGCCTGGGCGCTGGCGCTCGGGTTGAGAATGATCTGGTCCCGGTAGATCGGATTGCTCAGCGCCTGCTGGGTGAGCGTGATCGGCGCGACGATGCGGTTCCGATAGGCGACATTGAAATAGCTGATCTCAAGGCTTGCCCCGGCCAGTGATCGGGGATGAAGCGCCACGGTCGCCGACCAGGTCGTTGCGCGTTCGGGCTTGAGATCGGGATTGCCGCCCAGGATCAGGATGGCGCCGGCGGTCGCGGGCACGCCGGTCGCGCCCAGCGCCGCAGGCGGGAACAGATACACGGCGCGCGGCTGATATTGCTGGTAGAGTGTCGGTGCCCGGAAGGACTTGCCCCAGCTGCCCTTGATCGCGATGTCCGGGCTCAGCGCCCAGGAAAGCCCCAGCTTGGGCGTGGCGACCTCGCCGATGCCCGGATAGCGCTCGTAGCGGACAGCCGCGCTGAGATCGATGCGGTTGGCGAAGCGCAGGTTCTGGTCCGGGCCGATCAGGGGAAGGTTGAGTTCGCCGAATGCGAAATGACTGGCCTGCGAGTGCGCGGTATTGACCGCGCTGCCCGCGCCGACAAAGCGTCGGAAGCCGATGTCGCGATAGCCCGCGCCCAGCGCGAGCTTCGCGATCCCGCCGGGAAGCCGGAACAGGTCGCCATCGCCGTCGATCTCGATCGACTTGGCGGTATTGCGATAGAAACTGTTCCCGGAGTCAGAGCATGCGGCGAACGCGCATTCGACCTGATGATAGTCGACCCGCTCCTTGCCGTAGGTGCCCGTCAGCGCGATCCGCCAGTTGCCGGGGAGTTGAAGCTTTAGTGACGGGGCGATGCCAAAGGACTTGTCGACCGAGGAGAAGGTCGCCTTGCCTTCGTCGAGATTGCCGCCCGCGACTGTCGGAAAGGTGAGGTCGCTCCAGCGAATATTGTAGAGACCGTCGATCTCGAAGGAGAGGCCCCCGCCAAGCGCCTGGTGCGCGCTCGCGAGGACACTGTGGTGGCGCAACGCCGGGAACAGGTCGAGGCCCGGCGAGCGATTGGCGGCATAAGAGCGCTGGCTCGCCCGGATTGCGGTGTTGCTGCCATATTCATACGCCGCGATCAGCCCGCCGCTCGACCATGTCCTGCCCGCGACCGCGCCATACTGCTGCTGAAAATCTCCGCCGTCGGTCGTGGCCGCGAGGCGCGCGCTGGTTTCCAGCCCGTCATAATCGCGCCGCAGGATGATGTTGGCGACGCCGGCGACCGCGTCCGAGCCATAGATTGCCGACGCGCCGTCGGGCACGATTTCGATGCGGTCGACGGCACTCGCCGGGATGCCCGACACGTCGACGCTCTGCTTGACCGCCGTATAGGCCAGTCGATGGCCGTTGAGCAGGGTAAGCGTCGCGTCGCTGCCGAGGCCGCGCAGATTGACTGACGAGCCGCCGCCAACATCCACTCCGCTGGCGGTCGGCACGTTCATGCCGAGGCCCGGATTCTGTCCTCCGCCGAAGCTCTGCGGAATCCGGCGCACGACTTCGCCCAGGCCGGCCTGTCCCGAATCCCGGATATCCTCCGCGCTCAGCCGAATGACCGGGGAGGCGACCGACGAGCCGCGGATGCGGCTTCCTGTCACGACGATGTCCGATCCATCGGAAACGGCTGCCGCGTCCTGGGGATCGACCGAGGAATTCCGCTCGATGATCAGGCCATCGGCCACGGCACGCTGCTGCAGGCCAGACCCGGAAAGCAGGAATGCGACGGCATCCTCCACCGTGAAATCGCCATCGAGCGCCGGCGCGCGCTTGCCCTTCACGAGGTTCGCCGGGGCGACGATGCTGCGGCCGGAGGCGATCGCGACCGCGCGCAGCGACGCTGCCAGCGGCTGCGACGGAAGTTGGTAGCTGTGCCGTTCGACTTCGCTGGCCTGGGCGGCCCCCGCTCCCAGAATGACCGCTGCCACGCTCGTCGACATCGAGGCGGCAATCACCGCATAGCGCAATATCCCCATTACGAACTCCCCTTGCGACACACCGACGCGGCATCGCTTGGGGACCTCGACAACTGAGGCGCGTTCTACCCTGGGATTTTTTTCGGCTATCGACGCGGCGCAAGGATCAGGTTGCCGTGATCGTCGTGGGACAGGTCCAGATTGAACGTCGCGGACAGCATCCGGGTCAGACCTTGTGCATCCCTCGCGGCGAAAGTGCCGGTGAACCGGAGGGCTCCGACGCCTGGGTCCGCAAGAATGATCTGCACGGAATTATAGCGGTTCGCGGCTGCCACGACCTCGGCCAGCGGCGCGTCCTCGAACGACAACATCCCGGAGGGCCATCGCGTTTCGCTGGCGCGGAGCGCTACCGGAGAACCCGTCGGTGCGCGCTGTTCCAGTTCCAGCCGCTGGCCGGGCTTGAGTAGCCGTCCGGTCCTTGCCGTCCCGACTTGACCGGCCGCTTCGTTTCTCACTTCGACCGACCCTCGAAGCAGCGACACCGTCACGCGATGTTGCTGCAGGTCGACGTCGAAGATCGTCCCATGCGCAATGATCATGCCGCCCCCGGCCGTGACGACGAACGGGCGCGCTGGATCATGCGCCACATCGAAGCGGGCACGCCCATGCTCGAGCGTCAATCTGCGTTCCCCGGCGGTGTAGGCGATTGCCAGGGCACTGTTCGTGTCGAGCGTGACGCGCGTGCCGTCGGTCAGCGTGACGGTGCGGATCTCGCCTGTCCGGCTGGCGACTTCGGCCGGGTCCGTCCGGCCTGGCCCAAAGGCGCCGAACCGGTGCAAGCCGACGCCCGAAAGCACCACCAGGACAAGGGCGGCAACAGCGGCGACCGCCATCCGGAACCGCGGCCGGGTATCTGGCTTTGAGTCGAGCCGCCGCGGCATCTCGCCAGCCGGCGTACGGGCCGCCAAGGCCGTGCTGTCCCAGGTGCCGAGAACATCATCATAGATGTCGGCATGTCGAGGATCGGCGGCGTACCAGTCCTGGAAGGTTTCGTGATCTTCCGCACCGTCCGGCGAGCGCAGTCTCGTCAGCCAGGCAATGGCCTCCGCGCGCACGATCTCGTCCGTGCGGGCTTCTCTCCCGGCTTCGGACATCAACGGGACCTCAGCACGCGGTCGAGATGGGTTATCGCCTTTGTCATGTGCCACTCGACGCCTTTTACGCTTAATCCCGTGCGCTTGGCGATGTCGCTATAGCTGAAGCCGTCGACACGATGCGCCAGGAATATGTCGCGGGTCTTCGGGCCGAGCCGCATCAGGGCGTTCTGGATCCGGTTAAGCAGGTCGCGAGCTTCGAGTGCCGCGACGATGTCCGGTCCGGCCAGCGACTCCTCGTCGGCGGGCACATGCCGCGCGAGCGAGCGCTGCAGGGCCGTCTTGGCGCGGTCGCGAAGCAGGTTCGTCGCGATCCGGTTGAGATAGGCTTCGGGCTGTTCGATCACGCGGTCCGCGGCCGCCGTTGCATCCACGAAGCGGGCGAAGCTCTCCTGCATGAGGTCGTTCGCGTCCTGACGGTCGGCTCGCCGCGCGAAGTAGCGAAGCAGCTTCGGCGCCTGGGTCTGGTAGAGATCGTTCAAGGCGAGCACCGATCCAGCCACCACGCGGTCGTCGGGGGGCAATGGGTCGCCTTCGACCAGCCTTGGCGAGACCAGCGATTTCAGGACATCGGGAATCAGTCGCATCGGGATCCGCAATCCATGATGCAGCTCTGGTCGTTCGCGCGACGGAATCTTCTCAATCCAACACCCATGCCCGGCTCGCCCAGTCGTTCGAGGCGAGCCGGCGGAAGCCGGGTGTAGAGAACATGCTTGAGACATGCGCCGACGCCTTTGGCCGCAAGCGGCTTGGACATGCGCGTCGGCCACCCGGCCGCGTCGATGGCGGGTCAGACTTTCCCAAGCGAGGTTCTCAAGCCTCGGCGCCGCCCTCGCGGCGCGTGGTCAGACTAACGCGCTGATTCGCAGAAGCAATACCAACATCATGCGTGGGCTGGGTATCTGCCCGGTCGCCTCGAACAACCGCCGTCGGCGTTCATATCTAGTCGCGACTAGCCAAGGCCGCTCCAGGGAATGCGCTCGACGAGGCGCGCGAGGCCATAGAGGGCGAACGCGATCAACGCGATGGCCAGAAGGACTGCCATCGCGATGGCCACCAGTCTCGATCGATCTTTCTGCGCCATCGCATGGCCTCCTGACCACCGATCGTCCCTGCCTCACCCTCACGGAGTCGCGGGCACGTCGACCCTATCATGCTCGCCCTCCCGACGCCTGCCCACGAAGCGGAACATCAATGCCGAGATCGCGGGGAGCACCAGGAGGGTGAGTGCGGTTGAGGTGATCAGGCCGCCGATGACCACTGTCGCGAGCGGACGCTGCACTTCGGCGCCGGTGCCGGTCGCCAAGGCCATCGGCACGAAGCCAAGGCTGGCAACGAGCGCAGTCATCAGCACCGGCCGCACGCGCTCCATCGCGCCGCCGATGATCGCGTCCTCATCGCCCGCGCCGTCCTCGCGCCGCTTGCGGATCGCGCTCATCATGACGAGGCCATTGAGCACGGCGACGCCGGACAAGGCGATGAACCCGACCGCGGCAGTAATCGAGAAGGGAATGCCGCGCAGCAGCAGGGCGAACACGCCGCCTGCCAGTGCCATCGGCACCGCGCTGAACACGATCAGCGCCGGCATGGCACCGCCCAGCGCCATGTAGAGCAACGCGAAGATCAGCACGAAGCACAGCGGCACCACGATCAGCAGCCGCATCCGCGCGGATTGCAGGCTCTCGAACGTGCCGCCCCATTGCGTGTACATGCCCGAGGGCAAGGACATCGCCTCGATCTTCTCCTGCGCCTCGGTGACGAACCCGCCAAGATCGCGCCCGCGAACATTAGTCTGGACGACCACCATCCGCTTGCCGTTCTCGCGGCTGATCTGGTTGAGCCCCTCGGTATAGCGGAACCGCGCCACTTCGCTGAGCGGGATCGAGCGCGATGCCGCGCCATTGACCGACGGCAGCATCACCGGCAACGAACCCAGCGTCTCGATGTCATCACGCTGCGCGTCGGGCAGGCGCACGACCACGTTGAACCGGCGGTCGCCTTCATAGAGCATTCCGGCCTCGCGCCCGCCTAGTGCGGCGGCGACGGTGTTCGCCACTTCCTCGACCGACAGGCCGTAGCGTCCCGCCGCCTGGCGATCGACCTGGATGTCGAACGTCGGCGCGCCCGAGGTCTGCTCGGCCTGGACGTCCGCTGCGCCGGGGATGGTGCGCAGCACCGCCGCGATCCGCCCCGCGGTCTGGCTCATGCTGTCGAGATCGTCGCCATAGAGCTTGACCGCCACGTCCGAGCGCACGCCGGCGATCAGCTCGTTGAAACGCATCTGGATCGGTTGCTGGATTTCCGTCCTGTTGCCGATCAGCGGCTTCATCTTCGCTTCGATGCGCTTGAGGATATCCGCCTTGCTGTGGACGTCGGCCGGCCACTCCTTCTCGGGCCTGGGAATGACATAGGTGTCGGACGCATTGGGCGGCATCGGATCGGTGCCGAGGTCGGCATTGCCGTTCTTGGAGAAGACCAAGGCCACCTCCGGCAGCGATTTGAGGGCATCCTCGATGCGAAGCTGCATCTGCGTCGACTGGTCGATCGAAGCCGAGGGGATACGGAAGTTGGTGACGGTGATGTCCTTCTCGTCGAGTTGGGGCATGAACTCCTCGCCGAGCGCGCCGAACAGCAGCACCGCCGCCAGGAACACGCCCGCGCCGCCCGCCACGAACGGCAGCGGATGCGCCACCGCCTTGGCCAGCAAGGGCGCGTATTTCTCCTTGAACCAGCGGATCGGCTTGACCTCGGTCTCGCTGACCTTGCCGGTGATCGCGAGCGCGATCATCGCGGGCACGAAGGTGATCGACAGCACGAAGGCCGAGGCGAGCGCGACCATCAGCGTAGTCGCCATCGGCGCGAAGGTCTTGCCCTCGACGCCCTGGAAGGTGAGCAGCGGCACGAACACGAGGAAGATGATCGCCTGGCCGTAGACGGTGGGCTTGACCATCTCGCGCGCGGCTTCCGCAGTCTCGGTCAGCCGCTCCAGCCGGGTGAGCAGCCGGCCCTCGCGATGCTGGCGCTCGGCGAGGCGCCGCAGCGTGTTCTCGACGATGATGACCGCGCCGTCGACGATCAGGCCGAAGTCGAGTGCGCCCAGGCTCATCAGATTGCCGGAGACGCCAAGGCCGTTCATGCCCGCCGCCGTCATCAGCATGGTGATCGGGATCACCGCCGCCGTGATCAATGCCGCGCGGACGTTGCCGAGCAGCAGGAACAGAATGACGATGACCAGCAGCGCGCCCTCGACGAGGTTCTTCTCGACCGTGGCGATGGTGGCATTGACCAGTTTCGAACGGTTATAGACCGACTCGGCGATCACGTCGGGCGGCAGCGCCCGGTTGATCTCGGTGAGCTTGTCAGCGACGCGGGTCGCGACGATGCGGCTGTTCTCGCCGGTCAGCATCAGGATCGTCGAGATGACCGCTTCGGAGCCCATGCGGCTGCCCGAGCCGGTGCGGACCGCGCCGCCAATGACGACGTCGCCCACGTCGCGCACGCGTACCGGAACTCCGGCCCGCGTGGCGACAACAGCCTCCTCGATATCGGCGATCGACTTCAGCCGCGCGTCGGCGCGGACCAGGAAGCTCTCGCCCGCACGGCGGACATAGTTGGAGCCTGCCGACAGGTTGGCGCGCTCCAGCGCATCGGCCAGTTCGGTGACCGACAGGCCGTAGGCGGCGAGCGCGCTCAGCTTGGGTTCGACGACATATTGCTTCACATAGCCGCCGTTGGAATCGACACCGGCGACGCCGATCACGGTACGCATCTGCGGCCGGATCACCCAATCCTGCACGGTGCGCAGATAGGCCGCCTTGGCGAGTTCGGTGGTCAGCCGTTCGCCCTCGGGCGTCAGATAGCTGCCATCGGGCTGCCAGCCGGGCTTGCCGGCATTGGCCTGCACGCCCTTCCCATCGGGATGCCTGAACGCCACCGAATACATGAAGATCTCGCCGAGCCCCGTGGTCAGCGGCGCGAGCTGGGGCTGGACGCCGGCGGGCAGGCTGTCCTTCGCCTGCGCCAGCCGCTCGGTGACCTGCGCCCTCGCGAAGTAGATGCTGGTCGAGTCCTCGAACACCGCCGTCACCTGGCTGAAGCCGTTGCGAGTGAGCGAGCGGGTCATCTCCAGCCCTGGAATGCCGGCCAGCGCGGTTTCGACCGGGAAGGTCACCTGCTTCTCCATGTCGACCGGGCCAAGGGTCGGCACAAAGGCGTTGATCTGGACCTGTCGGTTGGTGACGTCGGGCACCGCGTCGATCGGCAGCCTGGTGATCTGCCACGCGCCAAAGCCGACGACGAGCAGCGTGAGGAACGCGACCAACCAGCGGCCGCGCACCGAGAGGCCAAGGATGCGCGCGATCATTCTGCCGACTCCTTGCCGAGTTCGGCCTTGAGCAGGAAGGCGTTGGACGTCGCGATCGGCGTCCCGGCGGCGAGGCCGGAGGTCACTGCCACCAGACCGCCGCTGCGGCTGCCGATCTGCACCGCCTGCGCTCTGAACCCGCTGCGCGTGCGCACGAACACCACCGTCCGGTCGCCGATCGTCTGCACTGCATCCTGCGGCACCATCACGCCGCCGGTTGTCACGCTGCCGCTTGCGTAGATGCGTGCCTGGACGAGCTGCCCAGGTGCAATTCCGCTGGCGCCGCCGCTGGGGCTGACCACCACCGTCGCCTGCCGGGATTCCGGATCGACAACCCCGGTCGCGGAGCGCACCCGGCCTTCGATCGTCTGTCCGTCGATCGTGGTCAGTTCTACCCGATCGCCGGGCCGCACACGCGCGGCGTCGCCTGCGGGCACGCTGGCTTCGATCTGGAGCCGGCGGGGATCGGCGACACGGAACAGTTCGGTCTCGGCCTGGACGAACGAGCCGAGACTTGCCGGTGCCGACGTGATCCGTCCCGATATCGAGCTGACGACCGCGACCGAGCGGCCATCGCCGGCAACGCGGGCCGCGCTCGCGGCCGCATTCGCCTGCCGCGCCTCGGCTTGCGCCACCGCGAGATTGGCCTCGGCGGTTTCATAGTCGGCGCGCGGCGATACCCCCTGCGCCAGCAGGGTCCGCTCGCGTGCGAGCTGGCGGCTTGCCAGCGTCACCCGCGCCGATGCGGTGCCGCGATCGGCGGCGATCGCCGAGGCATCGCGGCTTTCGACCAGCGCGATCGTCTCGCCCGCGCCGACCGTATCGCCGATCCGCTTGAAGATGCGGGTGACCGTACCCGGCGCTCGGGCGGTGAGCACAGCCTGCGCGTCGGGCGTCGCCTCTACGGTCGCGCTCGCAAGAATGAGGCCGGCGACGTTGCCGGCCGTGGCGGGCGCGACGCCGATGTCCGAGGTCTTGATACCGTCTGCCGAAATGGCGACGCTATCTTTGTCTCCCGGTGCTTCGGTCGCTGTCTCGACAACCGGTGCGGACGGTCCAGTCAGGCGCGCGATGCCGAAACCGGCAAGGGCGGCGAGAACAAGGCCAAGCGCGGCGCCGGCATAGAGCTTGTTTCGGTCGGGGGTCATTGGATCGGATCTCCGAAAATCGTGCGGCCCTGCAAGTGGGCCAGTTGCGCGCGCGCCTCGAACCGGGCGGTGCGCGCATCGAGAACGATGCCGCGTGCGGCGCCAAGGCCGTGACGGGCAGCGAGCAGTTCAACGAGCGGCGATTTTCCCGCCTCATAGGCGATGCGGGCGAGGCGATAGGTCTCGTCGGCGGTTGCCTGCGCCGTCTCGGCTGCCGAGACGCGGGCATCTGCGGCGGCAAGCTGCGCCTGCACGGCCTGGGCTTCGGCCTGGGCATCATAGCGGGCCATCGCCAGGCGGGCTTCGGCCGCCTGCACGTCGGCCTGCGAGGCGGCGATATTGCCGCGATTCCGATCGAAAATATGGAGCGGGATCGACACGCCGCCAACGAGCGCAGTGGAGTTTTCATAGTCGAGCCGACGCACGCCGATATTGGCGGTGATATCGGGGATGGTCCGTTTGCGCTCGGCGGTGAGACGGCGGTCGGCCGCCTCGCGTTCCGCCCGTGCCGCGAGATAGGCGGAACTGGCCAGCGGATCGACCGGCCCAATGGCCGGAGCCGTGACGGGCCGATCGAGCAGCGATTCCGAGAGACTGGTGAACGGCTGGTCGACCCCGGCGAGCGCGGAAAGCCGGGCGAAGGCAGCGATGCGATTGGCCTTGGCGAGTTCGAGTTCGGCGTTGACCGCATTCAGCGACGATTCCGCCTGGAGTGCCCGCAACCGGGCTTCCTTGCCTGCGCCGACCAATGCGCGTGCGGCGCGCAGGTCGTTCTGCGCTTCCTCGACCTCGTCTTCCGCCAACGCAATCCGTCGGTCGGCAATCTCGGCGGCGGCATAGGCACGGGCCAGATCATAGGCATAGGCGATCCGGGCGTCGCGGTCGCGGGCTCGCGCCGCGACGACCCCGGCCTCGCCCGCGGCGATCCGCGCCGAGCGTTTGCCGCCGATCTCGATCGGCTGGCTATATTGCAGCGTCGTCTCGGCCCGGTCGAACCCCCGATAGGGTGAGGAGCCGGCGATATTCTCCGTGAGTATGCTCACGCTCGGATTGGGCCGCGACCGGGTCTGCTGCGACAAGCCCTCCGCACGCCGGAGTTCGGCTTCGCTCAGCTCGAGGCGCGGCGCGTCCGCGCTTTGCTGGAGCAGCGTCGCATAAGGTGGCGCTGCCTGCGCGCGCGCGGGCGCGCCACTTTCCTGTGCGCGTGCGGTCGCGCACAGGGCCACGACGCAGGTCGCGGCCATCATGCCGGACACCGCGCGACGCGGCAGCCGGCCCATAAAGGCTTTCATGTTCTTGTCCCCTTGAAGGCTGCAATGGCGACGCGCCGGTCCAGCGCGTGCGGTCAGCCTCGGGGGGGACGGAGAATCGACACAGGGGCGATGGAGCGCGAGCCCTCGGTCGTGCCGAGGGTCCAGCTCGCAAGAGCCGGTGCCAATGCGCCCGTCACCACCGGCGGTGCCGGCACAACGATGGTCTGGAGTACGACATGGGCGGCCATGTGCATGAGGTCGGCCTGATCGGGCTGCTGGCCGGGGGCACGATCATGATGGTCGGTCTCGAGACTGACGACATGGTCCCCGTCATGAACATGCGGCATCGCGTCGTGCCAGTTGGCGAGCGCCAGCATTCCGAACAGCGCCAGAATCGCCAATAGCGCCGAAAAGCGCATGTGAATGCCCCCCGGCGCGGGAAGGCGCGATCTGGCCGGCGATGCCGTCATGCCGGCGAACCTATCGCGCCTGGTGCAGATCGACAAGCATATCGCTGATGCGGTGCAGCAAATGTGAAAATGTCCGCCATCACTGCCGGGGCCAGTGATGATGAAGATCGTCGATGACGAAGGCGTGCGGCTGCGCAGCGCGATGATGTTCACGCAGATGCGGATGGTCGGGCGACAGGTCGGCATGATCATGCTCGACCGCATCGGGATCGCCCTGCGGCCAGACCCAAAGCGCGCCGATCGTACCGATCAGGGCAATCGCCGCCATGGCACCTAACGCCGCTGCCTGGCCCGCTCCCGCGCCGAGCTGTCCGACCAGCGGATAGCAAATCAGCCAGCAGCAGTGGCTGAGCGCAAATTGCGCGGCGAACAGGGCGGGCCGGTCATCGGCATTGGCCGAGCGCTTGAGCAGCCGGCCAGAGGGGGTCACGCTCATCGAATAGGCGATGCCGAGCACGAACCAGCCCGCCAGGATGACATGCCAGTAGCCGGTACCCTGGCCGAGGCTTGCGGTCAGCACTGCGAGCAGGCCCAGGCCGATCGTCATCGCCGCAGCCGCGCCGATCATGATCGTGCGGTCGGCAACCCGGTCGAGGATCCGCGGCAGGGTCAGGGCGGCAAGGATCGAACCGCCGCCGAACGCCGCCAGCGTGAACGCGACATCGCGCTGCGACAGGCCGAGATTGCCGCGCACGATCACGACCGTGTTGACGATCACCATCGAACTCGCCGCGGCGGATGCAAGCGTCAGCGCGAGCAGTCCGCGTAGGCGCGGCGTCTTCAAGTAGATGCGCGTGCCCCGCGTGGTCTTGGCATAGATGCCGCCCTCGCGCGGCGCTGATGCCGCCGCCTTCGGCAGCACGGTCGAGACGACCAGCGCGGCCGAGCAGAGGAAGCCGATCGCGGTTCCCGAGAACAGCCAATGGAAGTTGATGACCGTCAGCAGTCCGGCGGCCAGGATAGGGCTGGTCAGGCTTTCCATGTCGTAAGCGAGCCGCGAGAGCGACAGCGCACGGGTATAGTCGCGCTCCTCCGGAAGCACGTCGGGAATGGTCGCCTGAAAGGTCGGGGTGAACGCGGCCGAGGCCGATTGCAGGACGAAGATCAGGACATAGACTTGCCAGACCTGATCGACGAACGGCAGGCAGATTGCGACGCCCGCGCGTATCAGGTCCATACTGACGAGGAAGGCGCGGCGCGGCAGCCTGTCGGCAAAGGCGCCGACCACGGGCGCGACGCCGATATAGGCCACCATCTTGATCGCAAGCGCAGTCCCGAGCACCGCACCCGCGCTGCCGCCGGCGATGTCATAGGCGAGCAGGCCGAGCGCCACCGTCGCAAGCCCCGTGCCGACGAGCGCGATGACCTGTGCCAGAAACAGGTGGCGATAGGTCCGGTTGGCAAGAACGGAGAGCATTTTTGCGAGATGTCCCGATTGACCCCAATCTATCCCCCTGGGGGGATATAGGCTCGCTTGAGCTATCCTCCCGGGGAGGATAAGTAAACCCGAGGCGAACGGCTGGCGGGATATGCGCGATGACGGACCACAGGCACGACAGTCACCCCGCGATCGTCAAGCGGCTCAATCGTGCGGGCGGCCATCTGCGCAGCATCGTCGAGATGATCGAGGGCGGACGGCCCTGCATCGACATCGCCCAGCAGCTCCACGCGGTCGAGAAGGCGATCACCAACGCGAAGAAGGCGCTGATCAACGACCATATCGACCACTGCCTCGCTCATGCGGAACAGACCGAAGGGGTCGGTTCGGCAGTCGAGGAGTTCCGGACGATCTCCAAATATTTGTAGCAATAACAACAGTAGCGCGAACACACGGTTGACAGACTCGGTCACACAGGCATTAGATCGGCGCCATGGGGATCGCGATCACCCCATGAGGCGACATGCTGAAGTATCGCGTCCTGCTTTCATCGAGGACGCCGCATGCCTGCTCTCAACACGATTCCCATCGACAAGCTTGTTCGTCTCGTTGGCACCGCCAAGGGGCCGGCGATCATCGACGTCCGGACGGACGAGGATTTTACCGCCGACGCCCGGCTGATCCCGGGCGCGGTCCGCCGGCCATGGGCCGAGGTCGCCAACTGGGCGACAGACTATCGCGGCAAGGATGTGGTCGTCGTCTGCCGCGA
Source organism: Pseudomonadota bacterium (assembly GCA_040388155.1). Taxonomy (GTDB): domain Bacteria; phylum Pseudomonadota; class Alphaproteobacteria; order Sphingomonadales; family Sphingomonadaceae; genus Sphingomonas. Next base: position 513,079 of record JAZKCJ010000006.1, on the reverse strand, counting down.
GGGTCACAAGCTCAGCCAGGGCGCGGCCGCATGGCTGCGCCAGGCCGGGGCCGACGCGGAGGCGCTGGATGGCGGTGTCCACGCCTGGATCCAGGCGGGCCATCCCATGGTGCCGGAAGCGGCCTTGCCGGCGCGCGATGCACAGGGCCGGACGGTGTGGGTCACCCGCGCGCGGCCCAAGGTCGATCGTATCGCGTGCCCCTGGCTGATCCGGCGCTTCGTCGATCCGAACGCCGTCTTCCTGTTCGTCGCGCCAGCCGAGGTCGCGGGCGTCGCCGAGCGGTTTGGCGCCACGCCGTTCGATGTGGAGGGTGACGGCGTCACCTGGAGCCATGATGGCGAGCGCTGCACCTTCGACGTGATGGTGGACGGCTTCGGCCTGGGTGGGCTCAAGCCGCTCACCCATCTCGCGCTGATCGTCCGCGGCGCCGATACGGCGCGGCCCGATCTTGTGCCAGAGGCGGCGGGGCTCGTTGCGCTGTCGCTCGGCCTGTCCCGCATATTCGCCGACGATCTCGAGCAGCTCGACGCCGGCATGCTCGTCTACGATGCGCTGTATCGCTGGTGCCGCGATGCGACCGGCGAGACGCACGACTGGGGGTCGCACCAGCCCAAGGGCGCACGCGCCAAGCCGGTGCCGGCATGAGCACGGCCCCGATCGACATAGCAGTCGCGTCTACGTCGACCGCCGTTGCCCCGGTATCGCTTGGACAAGCCTTCTGGGTCTGGCTCAGGATCGCTGCCCTGTCGTTTGGCGGGCCCGCCGGCCAGATCGCGGTGATGCACCGCATCCTCGTCGACGAGAAGCGCTGGATCGGCGAGCACCGGTTCCTCCACGCGCTCAACTATTGCATGCTCCTGCCAGGACCCGAGGCGCAGCAACTCGCCACCTATATCGGCTGGCTGATGCACAAGACCCGTGGGGGCATCGTCGCAGGTGCCCTGTTTGTCCTGCCCGGAGCGATCTCGATCATGGCGCTGAGCTGGATCTATGCCCTCTATGGACGGGTAGGAATCGTCTCGGCGCTATTCTTCGGGCTGAAGTGCGCGGTGCTCGCGGTCGTCTTGCAGGCGGTCGTGCGGATCGGCAGCCGGGCGCTCAAGAACACCATCATGCGCGGCTTGGCGGCGGCAGCGTTCGTGCTCATCTTCTTCCTCAGCGCGCCGTTCCCCATCATCGTGCTTGGCGCCGGGCTGATCGGCTACTTCGGTGGCCGCGCCGGCATCCCGGCCTTCCAGGTCGGCGGCGGGCACGGGGCGGCCAAGGGCGCCATCGTCGAGGATGCCGACACGCTGCTCGGCGAGGAACTGCCCGCGCATGCCAATCCCACCATCGGCCAGTCGTTGCGCCAAGCCGCGGTGTGGCTGACGCTCTGGCTCACCCCCGTCGCTGCGCTGCTGCTGATAGCAGGGCAAGGCAGCGTCTTCACCCAGATCGCGACCTTCTTCTCGACGATGGCGGTTGTGACGTTCGGCGGTGCCTATGCGGTGCTCGCCTATGTCGCGCAGCAGGCAGTCGAGAACTATCACTGGCTTCAGCCAAAGGAGATGCTCGACGGGCTCGGCATGGCCGAGACCACGCCCGGGCCGCTGATCATGGTGCTGCAGTTCGTCGGCTTCATGGGCGCCTATCGCCATCCGGGCATGCTTTCGCCGCTGCTTGCGGGAACGCTGGGCGGACTGCTCGCCACCTGGGTGACGTTCATCCCCTGTTTCCTGTGGATCTTCCTCGGCGCGCCGTTCATCGAGCGGATGCGCGGCAACAAGGCGCTGTCGGGCGCGCTGTCGGCGATCACGGCCGCCGTCGTCGGCGTCGTGCTCAACCTCGCCATCTGGTTCGCGATCCATACGATCTTTCGCGTAGTGCAGCCTCTGAAGTGGGGTCCTATCCACTTCGACATGCCCGTTCCCGGCAGCATCGATCTTTGGGCGCTCGCCATCTCGATCGCTGCGGTCGTCGCCATGTTCCGCTTGAAGGTCGGAATATTCATGACGCTTGGGGGAGCCTCGGCAGCGGGCATCGGCCTCTACGTGGCGGGTATTTTGAGCTGAAATCGATTGAATGAAGGAGTAGACTCATGCGCATCTTATCGTCTTTGCTTGCCCTTGCCGCGCTGTCGCAAATCGCAGGAGCGGCCCACGCGAGCGAACCTTGGGAAGATGCGGTCGCGGTCGCGCTGGGCAAGCCCGGAACCGAGATGCCAGGCGGCGTTTATCGTGTCGGTTTTCCAAGGACCGACCTGAAGGTCGTGCTCGATGGCATCACCGTGAAACCCACTCTCGCGCTGGGATCATGGGTCGCGTTCATGCGACACGGAAATGAGGTGATGGTCATGGGTGACCTTGTCCTGACCGATGACGAGGTGAACCCGGTCATGAAGCGCCTCCTGGAAGGCGGCTTGACCATCACGGCCCTGCACAATCACCTGCTGCGCGCGACGCCCCACACCATGTACATGCACGTTGGCGGCACGGGCGACGGCGCGAAACTCGCTGCCGCGTTGCATGCCGCCCTTGCCTTGAGCCACACGCCGTTTCCGAGCCCGTCGACGGCAACCGCAGCACCCGCCACACCCGCGCCCGCGCTCGAAATCGATACGGCCGCCCTCGACCAGACACTCGGGCACAAAGGCAAGGTCAACAACGGCGTCTACGCCTTCAGCATTCCTCGCGCGGTAACCCCAAGTGCCGGCGGCATGACCATTCCCGAAGCCATGGGGTCTGCGATTGCCATCAACTTTCAGCCAACCGGCGGCGGAAAGGCAGCAATCGCTGGCGACCTGGTCCTGACTGCCGACGAGGTCAACCCGGTTCTACGGAGTCTCCGCTCCAACGGAATCGAGGTCACAGCATTGCACAACCACATGCTAGACGACGAACCCAGGCTCTTCTTCATGCATTTCTGGGCCAATGACGATGCCATCAAGCTTGCCCGTGGCCTCGCGGATGCCCTTCGGCATGTGAAATTGACGAATTGAATCGGAGCGCCGAACGGCGGGACAGCTCGATGACGGACATTGCCAAGACCACGATGCGCTCTGTCCTGATGCTCGTCGTCTTGACCGCGACAACAGCGTGCAGCGCGGCGCCCAGGACGTTCAGTCCAAACGATCCCGCCTCGCCGCTGAAGCTTGAGCGGGTCATTCCGCTACCCGGTGTTTCCGGGCGGATTGACCATCTGGCGCTCGACACGACCCATGGTCGGCTGTTCGTGGCAGAATATGGCAATGGCTCGGTCGATGAGATCGATCTGGCCAGCGGGCGCCGGATCGGCCGGATCGCGGGCCTGCGCGAGCCACAGGGCGTCGCCTATCTCGATCGGCTGGATGAGATCGTCGTCGCTTGCGGAGATGGATCGGTCCATTTCTATGCCGCGTCCGATCGTCGTGAGGTGGCACATCTGGACCTCGGCGACGACGCCGACAATGTCCGGATCGACGGCCGCAACGGGCATGTCATTGTCGGCTACGGCGGCGGCGGACTGGCGCTCGTCGATCCGGCGCAAGCTCGGATCCTCAACCGGGTATCGCTCGCCGGCCACCCCGAGGGGTTCCGGCTGAGGGGTTCCCGTGCCTGGATTAACATCCCCGATCGCGGAGCGATCGTGGTGGCTGACATCGATTCAAGCCGGGTCCTTTCGTCATGGTCGACGGGAATGCACCGCCTGAACTTTCCCTTGGCAATCGACCCGTCCGGTCGCGAAGTGGTTGTCGCCTATCGATTGCCCGCCGCGCTTCAGCGCCGGGATGCCGATACGGGAGTCGTCATCGATACGCTGCCTGCCTGCGGCGACGCGGACGATCTCTTCCTTGATGGCGACCGACGTTATCTGATTTGCGGTGCGGGCCACATTGATGTCTCGGTGCGATCGCGGCCTCGGGAGGTAAGCCTGCGCGTGGTCACAGCATCAGGCGCTCGCACCGGCCTGTTTTCACCCGAACTCGGAAAGCTATTCTTGGCGGTGCCCGCCCGTGACCGGCCTGCCGCGATCTGGGTCCTGGATACGGCAATCGCGCGTCGTTGACTGGCACTGGTCGTAGAAGTGCAACGGTTGGTCGCAGCGGTTCGCAGAAATCCGCCATCAAAACCCGGACGGAGACCCGGACGCTGGGCCAAAATCCTAAAAAAATACAATAATTTCAATAGGTTTTGGCGGAGCGGGAGGGATTCGAACCCTCGATACGCTTTTGACGTATACTCACTTTCCAGGCGAGCGCCTTCGACCACTCGGCCACCGCTCCGCATTCGCTGGACGTTGCCCCCTAGAGGGTGACGGTCAGCCGCGCAAGCCATGGGCGATTGCCGGGCGATCGGTCTTCATGCCAAGATTGCCGCATGCTGATCCCCCTCCTCGCGTTGCTCGCCGGTGCCCAGGCCGCGCCGGCCCCGCTGCTGCCCTCGGACGCCATCGCCGCCGACTGGCGCCCAATCCCGGATGACGAGGTGATGGTCGTCACGCTCACCGGCAACCGCAGCGTCGTGATCCGGCTCGCCCCGCGTTTCGCCCCCGAGCATGTCGCGAACGTCCGCGCCCTGGCGCTGGCGCATTGGTGGGACGAAACGAGCGTCTACCGGGTGCAGGAGAATTGGGTGACGCAATGGGGCGACGCCACGGAGAAAAAGCCGCTTGCCCCCGGCGTGGTGCCTTCACCGGCACCGGAATTCGATATCGCGGCGTTCGATGCGTCGCAGCGGCTCAGCCGGAGCGACGCCTATTCAACCACATCCGGCGTCACCGCGGACGGCTGGCCAATCGTGACTGACGGCAAGGCGGCCTGGATACCGCATTGCTATGCCACCGTGGGCGTGGCGCGCGATGCTTTGCCCAACACCGGCAGCGGTGCCGAGCTGTTCACCCCGATCAGCGGCGCGGCGCGTCGGCTCGACCGCAACTATACGATCGTCGGACGAATCATCGAGGGCATGAAGTACATGTCGGCGATGCCGCGCAGCGATGCGGCACTGGGCGTCTATGCGACCGAGGCGGAGCGCACCGGTATCGTCTCGGTGCGGCTGGCCAGCGACATGCCGGCGGCCGAGCGACCCAGGTTCGACTATCGCTCGACCGACAACCCGCGCTTTGCCGCGCTGATCAGGCTGCGGGAGAATCCAGCGGCACCGACCGTCGGGCTTGGCGGCGTCGACATCTGCGATCTGCCGCTCGCCACCCGCAGGGCCGGCGCGCGATAACGTCGCTCAGCGGCCGACCCAGTCGGCGACCTCCGCCGCGACCTGGTTGGCGGCCCGGTTGATCGCGATGCCGGCCGGGCCCGGTTCGATCGCTGAAACCGGGACTCGTGCCTCGAAGCGCCGCTTCTCCACGACATTGCCGTCCTTGCGTATCAGCGCCGCGTCATAGCTCACCACCGCCTGGAGCGAGCCGGCATCGACGCCGAAGGCGCGCAGCTCGCCGGACAGGCGCGCTGCCGGATCGACCGACGACTGGAGGCCGATCACGACCCGGCCCGTCTTCGCGCTGATCGTATCCGACAGCAGCCGCGCGAACAGCCGGGCAGGGGGTTCGACCCATTGCGCGTTGGCGATATAGGCAAGGTCGGTGGTACTGGTCTGCACCGGCACGCGCGGCGTGGCGAGCGCCTGCGAGACCGCCGGGACAAGGATGACGATGGTCGGCGCCGTCGCCGAGGACTGAGTCTGGCCGGCCGGGATCGATGCGGCTGACGTGATGGTCAGCAGCGAGGGCGGCGGCTTCGCGCCGAAGCTGATGCAGCCGGCAAGCGGCGCCATCGCCAGCAGCGCCAGCGCGGGCCTGAGGGTACGGATGCGCATCATCGAGCTCATTGCGTCTTGCCCTCTCACTTCTTCTTGCCCTTGTAGTCCGGAAGCTTCGGCGCGCCGACGAGCGAGCCGGCCCCACCCTGGTCGATCTTCTCAGCCACCGAGGTGAGCGCGGCCGACATCACGCGCAGATCGCGCACTAGCTGCCCGATCTCCGGCATCGTCTGTTTCGAGAAGGACTGGATGCCGGGCCGCGCGTCGCCGATCGCCGAATCGAGCGTTTCCATGCTGTGCTGCGCCGAAGCGACCGCCTTGTTGAGGTTCTGCATCGCCGGGCGGACATCGTTCGCCATCACGCCATTGGTCGTGTCGGCGAGCTGGCCGATCTGCTGCGCAGCGTCGCCGGCCTTCTGGATCGCGACCCGCGTCTCGGCGATGGTCGCCGCGATTTCCGGCCCGCGATCGGCGAGGGCGCCGGTCAGCCGGTTGGTGTTGGCCAGGATGCCGCTGATCGATGCCTGGTTCTTGTCGGACAGCATTTCGGTCAGCCGCTCGGTCAGGGTCGAGAGCCGCTCGAGCAGTTTCGGCGCCGAATTGAGCAGCGCGCCCAGCCCGCCCTGCTTGGGCGGAATGACCGGGACGCCGAACGGGCAATCGGCCTCGGGGTGCACCTCGGGGCAGCGAATCGGCGGCGCGCCCTTGACCGCGCCGTCGAGCTGAATCTGGCTCACGCCGGTAAACCCGACGCCCTGGATCGTCGCCGTCGTGCCCTGCAGTACGGGCGTCTCGTCGTTCACGCTGATTCGGACACGGACGAACTGGGGATCGGGCTTCCACAGCGCGATCTCCTTCACCTGGCCCGACGGCACGCCCGAAAAGGCGACCGCTGAACCCTTGTTCAGGCCGTCGACCGACTGCTTGAAGAAGATGTCATATTCCTTCTCGGAGCTGCCGCTGAGCCGGGCGATCCACACCGTGAAGATCGCGAGCACGGCAAGCAGGATCAGCACGACGGCGCCCACCAGGACATGGTTCGATCGGGTTTCCATCAGTCGTCAGCCCCTGCTTCTTCGGTCGCCTTGTCGGCCGCCTGTCGAGCGGTCCGTTCCGTGCGCTGCTTGTGTTCGAGCGTCGCCGTGGCCGCCCGGCCGCGCGGCCCCTTGAAATATTCCTGGATCCACGGGTGATCCAACGCGAGAAGCTCGTCGATGGTGCCGACCGCGATCACCTTCTGGTCGGCGAGGACCGCGACGCGGTCGCAGATTGCGTAGAGCGTATCCAGATCGTGCGTGATCAGGAAGACCGTCAGCCCCATCGTCTTCTGGAGCGACGCGATCAGCTCGTCGAATGCGGCGGCACCGATCGGATCGAGCCCGGCGGTCGGTTCGTCGAGGAACAGCAATTCGGGGTCGAGCGCCAGCGCGCGGGCAAGGCCGGCGCGCTTGCGCATGCCGCCCGAGAGCTCGGCCGGATATTTCGGGCCGGCATCGGCGGGCAGGCCGGTCATCACCACCTTGTACGCGGCGATCTCGTCGAGCAGCGCCTGGTCGAGATCGGCATAGAATTCGCGCAGGGGAACCTGGGTATTCTCGGCGACGGTCAGAGTTGAGAACAGGGCGCCGCCCTGGAACAGCACGCCCCAGCGCTTGCGGATATTGACCGCCTCATTCTCGTCGAGATTGACCGTGTTCTCGTCGAACACCGTGATCTCGCCCTCGTCGGGCACCTGGAGCCCGATGATCGATCGCATCAGCACTGACTTGCCGGTGCCCGATCCGCCGACCACGCCGAAGATCTCGCCGCGCTTCACGTCCAGGTCGAGCCCGTCATGCACGATCTGCTCGCCGAAGCTGTTCTTCAGCCCGCGAACGCAGATGACTGTCTCGCCGCTCTTGCCCGGGCTCATGTCCAGCCGATCCAGGTGAAGAACACAGCGAAGAAAGCGTCGAGCACGATTACCAGGAAGATCGCCTGGACCACCGCGGCGGTGGTGCGCATGCCGACCTGCTCGGCATCGGCCTCGACCTGCATGCCCTGGAAGCAGCCGGCGATGGCGATGATCGCACCGAATACCGGCGCCTTGACGAGGCCGACCCAGAGATCAGTGATCGGCACGACCTCGCGGATTCGCTGGACGAAGGTGATCGGGGGGATGCCGAGCGATATCCAGCAGAACAGCCCGCCGCCGATGATCGAGATCAGCGAGGCATAGAAGCCGAGCAGCGGCATCATCACCACCGCCGCGATGACGCGGGGCAGGACCAGCGCCTCCATCGGCGACACGCCGATCGTGCGCATCGCGTCGATCTCTTCAGTCAGCTTCATCGTGCCGATCTGCGCGGCGAAGGCGGAGCCTGACCTGCCGGCGACCATGATCGCGGTCATCAGCACGCCCAGCTCGCGCAGCGTGATCCGGCCGATCAGGTTGATGGTGAACACCTCGGCGCCGAACTGGCGCAGCTGGACCGCGCCCTGCTGCCCGATGACGATGCCGATCAGGAAACTCATCAGCCCGATGATGCCGAGCGCGGTGACCCCAACCACCTCGAAACGCTGGACCGTCGCGTTGAAGCGGAAGCGGCGATAGCGAATGACGTTGCCGAAGGCGATCACGGTCGCGCCGAGAAAGCCGAGCAGGCCGTACAAGGTCTTCAGGCCAATGACGATGGCGTCGCCGACCTCGCCGACCACGCGGACAAGCCCCGAATCGACGGCAGGCCGCATCGCGACCGGCTGGTCCGCCGCCTCGACCTGCTGGAGGAGGTGCTTGCTGTCGGGGTTCAGCCCTTCGATCCGGGCGCTGTGCTTGGCGGCGAAGCGATGGACCAGCCAGGCGCCGATCGTGTCGATTCGGTCGATCCCGCTCAGGTCGATCACGTCGACCGATCCGTCATAACCACGCAACCGCTCGGGCAGATCGCCGATCCGCGCGAGCGAGAGGTTGCCGGTGAAACGCAGAACGTCGCCGTCATCGGCGCGTTCGTGCGAGAAGGCGGCCATCTCGTTCATATCCGGCACCATTGGTGCAATCGCACTGGATCGGCAAGCCGCACCGTGACTAGGGTGAGACGATGCAGAAGTCCGCCCCGCACAAGCTCGCCATCTACGACATGGACAAGACGATCACGCACGCGCCGACCTGGACGTCGTTCCTGATCAGCACCGCGCGACGCCAGGCGCCGTGGCGGCTTGCCCTGCTCCCGCTCGCCGCGGTCGCGACCGGCGCCTATGCGATGAAGGCGATCGATCGGGCACGGCTTAAACAGGTCACGCAGCGCCTGCTGCTCGGCCGCGCGATGCGCGACGCGCAGGCGAAGCGGGCTGCGGCGCGTTTCGCCGAATCCGTCGTCGCCTCGGGCGTCTTCGCCGGCGCGCGCGCGCAGATCGCGGCCGACAAGGCGGCGGGATACCGGCTGGTGATGGCGACCGCATCCTATCGCTTCTACGCGAGCGAGATTGCCGACCGGCTCGGCTTCGACGACGTGATCGGTACCGAGGTGGAGCGTGCCGGCGACCGGCTGCGCGCGCGAATCGCCGGGGAGAATTGCTACGGTCCCGCCAAGCTGCGCATGATCCAGGCCTGGATGGCGGCGAACGGCATCGATCGGGCGGACACGGCGATCCGTTTCTATTCCGATCACGTTTCGGACGCGCCCGTGCTCGACTGGGCTGACGAGGCATTCGCCGTCAATGCGCATGGGCCGCTCCGCGCGCTCGCCCGGGAAAAAGGCTGGCCGATCGTCGACTGGGAGCGATAGCGGCTCATAGCGACACGTCCACGGCGTGGATGATCAGCCCGACCAGGCCGCCGACCAGCGTGCCGTTCACCCGGATATATTGGAGGTCCTTGCCGACCGCATTCTCCAGCCGGCGGGTGATCGTGCGGGCATCCCAGCCGCGCACGGTTTCCGACACAAGGCGGACGATGCCGTCGCCATAGTCAGCCGCCATGCCCACGGCGGTGCGGCGCACGAAGCGGTTGATCGTCGCGCGCAGCATGTCGTCATGCTGCAGCGTGTCGCCCAACTGGCGCAACGCTTCGCCAAGCTGGCCGGTCAGCGCCGCGTCCGGATCGCGGGCGATCCGCAGCATGCCGGCGCGCGCACTCTCCCATAATCCGTCGAGCCAGCGCTGCATCGCCGGGTTCTCGATGATCTCGGCCTTCAGGGCCTCGACCCGAAGGCGCATCTTCTCGTCATGCTGCAGGTCGTAAGCCAGCGCGGTGAGGCCCTCCTCGGCCTTTGCCCGAAGTGGATGGTCCGAATCCGCGGCCATGTCGTGGAGGAGGTTGTCGAGGCCATCGATGATCTTGTTGGCGAGCGTCTCGTCCAGCCCGGTCCAGCGCATCACCGACCCGGCGCGCTCATGCACCATCGCGCGAATCATATGTTCGTTCGCCGACAGCACCTTGGCTGCCCAGCGGATGATGCCGTCGAGCAGGGGGGCGTGCCGTCCTTCGGCAATCGCGGCGGTCAGGGCCTGGCCGAGCAACGGCGATATATCGAGGGCGCGAAGACGCTGGCCGATCGTCGTCTTGACCATGCCGCCGAGCCGTTGCGGGTCGAACGCTTCGAGCATGTTGGCGACAAGGCGCGAGGCGCCTTTGCGCAAGCGGCCCTGGGTCCCTGCCGGGCTTGCGAGCCAGCGGCCGGCGGCACCGGCGACATCGAGTTGGCGCATGCGCCGTGCGACGACACCCGGCACGAGGAAATTGTCGCGGAGGAAGGCGGCGAGCGTCTCGCCGATACGATCCTTGTTGCGCGGGATGATGGCGGTGTGCGGGATCGGTAGGCCGAGCGGATGGCGGAACAGCGCGGTGACAGCGAACCAGTCGGCCAGGCCGCCGACCATCGCTGCCTCGGCAAAGGCACGGACGAAGCCGATCGCAGGATGGACATGGTCGAATGCCCGGGCGGCGAGGAAGGTCGCCGCCATCAGAACGAGCAACCCCGTCGCGATCCAGCGCATCCGGCGCAGGCCCGTTGGGATGGTTTCCCCGTTGCCGGTTGCGCGGGCGAGCAGCTTCATATGCGAAACAATCCCCGAAACCCGGGATTGTTCAAGTGCTGAGTCGATTTGATGTCCGGCCCCGCTATCGCGCGGGGCCGGACAGGGACCTTATTCAGCAGGCTGGGGCTCGTCGTCGCCCGACCGCTGAGTGATCGTCACCGGCTTCCGCCCGATCTGCGGGGTGGGGTCATGGTCGATCACCGGCCGGCCATCGTCACCCGGACGATAGGTCAGCAGGCGGCGACCGAGCTTCGGTCCGATCCACTTCTCGATGCCGACGGCGAGGCTGAAGCTGGCCGGAACGATCAGCAGGGTCAGCACGGTCGAGAGGGTCAGGCCGCCGATCACGACGATGCCCATCGGCGCACGCCACGATCCGTCACCGCTCAGCGAGAGGGCGGTCGGCACCATGCCGGCGACCATGGCAACCGTCGTCATGACGATCGGCTGGGCGCGCTTGTGCCCGGCATCGATGATCGCGACCGCCGTATCGACGCCCTTCTGCATTTCCTCCAGCGCGAAATCGATCAGCAGGATCGAGTTCTTGGCGACGATGCCGAGCAGCATCAGGATGCCGATATAGACTGGCATCGACACCGGATTGCCGGTCACCAGCAGGCCGAGCAGCCCGCCGAGCGGCGCGACCAGCAGCGACAGCATGTTGACGAAGGGCGGCAGCAGCCGGCGGTAGAGCAGCACCAGCACGGCGAAGACGAGGAAGATGCCCGCCACCACCGCGACGATGAAGTTATTGATCATCTCCCCCTGCCATTTGGCCTGGCCGAGCGTCAGCTCGCTGATGCCGACCGGGAGGTTCTTCATCGCCGGCAGGGCGTGGATCTGCTTCATCGCCTCGCTCGAGACGATCTGCTTGCCGTTCTTGTCGTTGCCGCGGTCGGCGCCGATCGTGATCTGGCGTTGCTGCGCGACCCGGTCGATCTTGGTCGGGCCGGCGCCGAAGCCGATCTCGGCGACGAGGCTGAGCGGCACCGAGCCGCCGCTCGCGGTCTGCACCGGCAGGTTCTGGATCGTCGACAGCCGCTGGCGCGCATTCTGGTCGAGCGCGACGCGGATCGGGATCTGGCGATCGGACAGCGAGAATTTGGCGCTGTTCTGGTCGATGTCGCCAAGCGTCGCGATTCGGATCGCCGAGGACAGGGCCTGGGTCGTCACGCCGAGATTGGCGGCAAGGTCCATCCGCGGCGAGATGACGATCTCGGGTCGTTTCAGGTCGCCGGTGATGCGCGGCGCGACGAGCGAGGGCAGCTTGCCCATCTGCTCGACGATCTTGACCGCCGTTGCGGTCAGCAGCGCCGGATCGTCGCCGCCGAGCGTGACGGTCAGGTCACGGCCGCTGCCGCCCCAGCCATTGTTCGACCGGAACGAGACCCGGGCATCCGGGATCTTCGCCAGCTCGGGTGCGAGCGACCGTTCGAAATCGATGCTCTTCTTCGCCTTCTTCTCCTTGAAGATGGCGGTGACCCGGCCATTGCCGACAAAGGCGCGCGAATAGACCGATTCGACATCGGGCTGCTTGCCCAGGAAGTCAGCCACGCGGCGGACCACCAGCTTGGTATCGTCGAGCGTGGTGCCGGGCACCATCTCGATCGTGGCCGTGCTCGAATCCTGGTCCTGGTCGGGCTGGAAGGTGGCGGGCAGCGTCGTGAACAGGACGATGGTAAGCGCGAACGAAATGATGCCGCCGACCACGGCCGACCAGCGATGGCTCAGGGTCCATTTCAGCGTGGACATGTACATGTCCATCAGGCGCCCCTCGCCATGCTTGGCCTCGCCATGCGCCTTGAGGAAATAGGCGGCGATCATCGGCGTCACGAGGCGCGCGACGGCAAGGCTCATCAGCACCGAGACGACGACGGTCAGGCCGAAATTCTTGAAGAACTGGCCCGAGACGCCCGGCATCAGGCCGACCGGCAGGAACACGGCGACGATCGACATGGTCGTGGCGAGCACCGCGAGGCCGATCTCGTCGGCTGCGTCGATCGATGCCTGATAGGCGGATTTGCCCATCCGCATGTGCCTGACGATATTCTCGATCTCGACGATCGCGTCGTCGACCAGCACGCCGGCCACCAGGCTGAGCGCGAGCAGCGTCATCTGGTTCAGGTTGAAGCCGAGCAGTTCCATGAACCAGAAGGTCGGGATCGCCGACAGCGGGATGGCGAGGGCCGAGATGATCGTCGAGCGCCAGTCGCGCAGGAACAGGAAGACGACGAGCACGGCGAGCACCGCGCCCTCGACCATCGCCTCCATCGCCGAGTGATATTGCTGCTCGGCATATTTGACCTGGTTGAAGATCAGCTGGAAATGGACCTTCGGATTGCGCTTCTCAAGCGCGGCCAGCTTCTCCTTGGCGCCGTGATAGACCGAGACGTCCGACGCGCCCTTTGAGCGCTGGAAGTCGAAGCTCAGCACCTGGCGGCCGTTCATTTCCGAGGCGGAGCGCTGCTCGGCATAGAGATCGCGGACCTGCGCGATATCCGACAGCTTGACCGTGCGGCCGCCGCCGACGGCGATCTGGGTCTGGCCCAGCTCATAGGCGTTCTTGGCGTTGCCGAGCACGCGCACCGATTGCTCGGACCCGGCGATCTCGGCGCGGCCGCCCGCTGCGTTGAGGTTCACCTGGCGGAGCTGAAGGTTGACCTGGCTCGCGGTCAGGCCCTGCGACTGGAGCTTGGCCGGATCGAGGATGATGCGGATCTCGCGGGTGACGCCGCCGTTGCGGCTGACCGTCGCCATGCCGGGAACCGAGAGCAGTTCCTTCGACACATTATTGTCGATGTACCAGCTCAGCTGCTCGATCGTCATGTCGGTGCTGACGGCGGCATAGCTGGCGAGATCGTTGCCCGACGTGTTGGCGCGGGAGACCTGCGGTTCCAGAATGCCGTCGGGCAGGTCGGACCTGATCTGCTGCACCGCGCTGCGCACGTCCTCGACCGCGCGGTCGATCGGCGTGCCGATGTTGAGCTGGACCACGGTGACCGAACTGCCTTCGGTAACCGTCGAGTTGATCTCGTCGATGCCCTGAAGGCTGCGGACCGCGGCCTCGACCTTCTGGGTGACCTGGTTCTCCAGCTCGGTCGGTGCCGCGCCGGGCTGGCTGATCTGAACGATCACGACCGGGAAATCGATGTCTGGGTCGTTGTTCACTTCCATCGTCCAGAAGCTGACGATGCCGGCGACCGTCAGCATGAAGAACAGCACGATCGACGGAACGGGGTTCCGGATCGACCATGCCGAGATGTTGCGAAAGCTCATGGCGCTCAGCCTTGCGTTTTCTGGAGGACGGGCTTGTTCTGGAGGACCGGCTTGATCTTCTGTCCGGCGTTGAGGAATGCCCCGGCCGAGAGCACGACCTGCTCGGTACCGGTCAGGCCTTCGGTGATCGCGACGCCGGTGTCGGAGACTTCGCCGAGCTTGATCGGGCGGCGGACGACCTTGTTGTCGTTGCCGACCACGTAGACGAAATTGCCCTGCGTGTCGCTCTGGATCGCCGAGTTGGGCAATTGCGGCATGTCGCTCGAGCCGCGACGGATCGTCGCCGAGGCGAAGCCGCCGGGACGGAGCGCCGGGTTATAGCTCAGGGCGATGCGCGCAATGCCCTGGCGGGTTTGCGGGTCGATCACCGGCGAGACCTGCCAGACCGTGCCGGTGAAGGCCTGGTCGCCGCCGACCGGCGTGACCTGCGCCGAGACGCCGGTCGGCAGGCCGGTGAGATCGGCTTCGCTGAGCTGGGCGCGCATTTCCATCTCGCCACCCTTGGCCATGCGGAAAAGCGTGCCGGAGCCGGAGCTTATCACCATGCCGGGCTCGACGCTGCGGGTCAGCACGAGGCCGGCGGCGGGCGCGCGGATGTCGAGGCGACCGGTGCGGGCATTCTGCTCGGCCAGCTGCGCCTGGGCGACGCGGACGCGTGCCACCGCGGCGTCGCGGGTTGCCGCCTTGCGCTCGAGATCGGCCTTGGAGATGAAGCCGCGATTGACCAGCGCCTGGGCGCGGTCGAGCTCGGACTGGGCGATCGCCGCGTCGGAGCGGGCGACGTTGACCTGGGCGGCCAGCGAGGCGCCGGTCTGGGTCTGCACCGCACGATCGACCGTCGCGAGCACCTGGCCCGCGCTGACCCACTGACCGGGTTCGACGAGGACTCGCGTGACCATGCCGCCTTCGCCGGCGACGCCGATCGGCATCTCACGCTTGGCGGCGAGCGAGCCCGTCGCGGAGATGATGCGCGCGGACGACTGGCGGCCGGGAACCGCGACCGACACGGTCGGGAGCTGCTCGTTCTTGCCGCCGGCACCGGTGTCGGCACCGGCCGGGGCGGCCCCCTTGCCGCCGGACATTGCGAGATAAACGCCGACGATGACGAGGACAGCGAGGATCGCCGCGCCGATGATCCACCACCGGCGATTCGAACGGCCCTCCGCGCCCGGCAGGGCGAGGTGGTCGTCAGTGCCGAAGGACGGCTGGCCGTAATTCATGTGCGTCACTTTCCCCGTCCCGCCCTTGTCGGCGTCGTCGTTATCGTCCGACTGTATTATAGAAATAAGTCACCGACCTCAAGGGGTCGTTTTTACGGTTGCGCTCATGGCCGTTTCGGGCCGTTTTCGCAAGCGCAGCATATCGTTGTGGTAAAGAAACGGTTGCATATCGCCGGTATGAAGGCGACCTTCCCCGCGGCCACGCGCCAGCGGGCCGTAATCGAGGGGAGTGAAGCGATGCTTTTGCACAACAGCTTCTTGGGCTGGATTCTGATCGGCCTTGTCGCCGGCGTTCTCGGCAAGATGATCATGCCCGGCAAGGACCCGGGCGGGTTCATCGTCACGATCCTGATCGGTATCGCGGGCGCCCTGCTCGCCGGCTATCTCTCGCCGATGATCGGGCTGCATATCGAGGCCGGCTGGCAGAGCTATGCCGCGGCGACGGTGGGTGCCGTCGTCCTGCTGGCGCTCTATCGCCTGGTGATGGCGCGCCGGGTGCGTTGAGCCGTCGAGCCGTTCAGCTTAGGTTGGCCTGCGCATCCGCATGAGGCGTGTGCGGGCCAGCCGGCCCGGTTCGATACAGGAGTAATATTGATGCGTTTCCTTGCGACCGCCGTGGCGCTCGCCGCCCTGCCGCTCACCCTGTCGCCAGCCGCGGCGCAGGTGACCCCGACCATCGTGGCCGATGGCGCGCTCCTTGATGTGACCGCGCAGGGCCAGACGAGCCGTGTCCCCGACGTCGCGACGATTCGCGCTGGCGTGGTGACTCAGGGCGCGACGGCGGCCCTGGCGCTGGCGGAGAATGCCAAGCGCATGGCAGGGGTCCTCGACGCGCTGAAGCGCGCCGGCGTGGCCCCCCGCGACAACCGGACGGCGAACGTCTCGCTCAGCCCGCAATATCGCTATGCCGACGGCCAGCCGCCGGTCGTCACCGGCTACCAGGCGAGCAACAGCGTCGCGATCCGTTTCCGCGATATCGCCAAGGCTGGCACGATCCTCGACGCGCTGGTGGCGCAGGGCGCGAATCAGATCGACGGGCCGACGCTGTCGATCGACCAGCCCGAGGCGGCGCTGGACGAAGCGCGCGCCGATGCGGTGAAGATCGCCCGCGCCCGCGCCGAGCTCTATGCGCGCGCCGCCGGCCTTTCGGTGTCGCGGATCGTCTCGATCTCCGAAGCCGGCCAGAATGACGGCAGCACGCCGCAGCCGGTCATGTTCGCCCGGGCGGCGGGCATGGATGCCTCGACCCGGGTCGTGCCCGGCGAAACCGACGTGACGGTGTCGGTCACCGTCCGTTTCCTGCTGAAGTAAACGAAAACGGGCCGCCCGGTTGCCCGGGCGGCCCGCATTTCCGCAGCTGTCCGGCGTTTAGCGGACTGAGCCGCGACGGATCAGGTTGACGATCGCGAGCAGGATGATCGCGCCGATCAGCGAATAGACGAAGGTCGTGATGGTGATGACCTGATTGATCCCGCCTCCGAAGAGGAAGGATGCGATCACCGAACCGATAATGCCCACGACGACGTTCAGGACGATGCCCTGCTGCCCGTCAGTGCGCATGACCATGCTGGCGAGCCAGCCGACGACGCCACCAACTACGAGCCAAACAATAAGACCGACCATGTTTCCCTCCGTTGCTCCCGGCTAGCCCGGGTTCGGACTTCAAAGACTCATGACCGGCCGGATTTGTTCCGCAGGCGTTTCGCTCGACTGAACGACAACGCCCCCGCAACCATTCCGGGGAATGGCGCGGGGGCGCGCAACTTCAGCGATGCTGAGGAAAGAGTTCAGTATTTCTGCTGGCGTTCGTACAGCGAGCGGTAATGCTGGATCCGCGTGACGCGGAGCCCGGGCATGCCCGAACGGTCGATCGCTCGCTGCCAGCCGGCGAATTCCTCGACCGTCAGGCCGTAGCGGTCGCACACCTCGTCGACCGACAGCAGCCCGCCATTGACGGCGGCCACCACCTCGGCCTTGCGGCGCACGACCCACCGGGTCGTCTCGGGCGGGGGCAGCGTGTCAAGAGTCAGCGGTTCTCCCAACGGGCCGATGACTTTGGCGGGGCGAATCTTCTGGTTCTCGATCATTCTCAACCTCGATCGGGGCGGGGGGCCCCCTCTCTTCTTCAACAACGTCATTACGCGCGCGGACTTGAACGCCGGCTAAAGCGGCTCGGTAAACGGCGGGTTCATTCCTTCCTGTTCCCGCGCCAGCATTTCGGCGACCGACCGGTTGAACGCGCCATGTTCCGGCGCGAACCAGCTGCGATGGCTGAACGCCGGCACCAGATGGGCGTGGTGAAGCGCGGTCGGGCTCGCTGCCTGGCGTGCGGCGATCCCCACCATCAGCACCGCCAGGTCTGGCGGGAGGATGGTGACGCCGGCGTCAGCCTCGAACCGGGAAAAACTCAGATCCATAGCGCCCTTTCCGGCGACAGAGACTCGATCGGGACCTGTCTAGGGAAAGGGTCTGAAATTCCGGTAAAGCCCGTTTAAAGAGCTTGGAAAGGCGCATCGCTTTGCATCACGGGCCCCGCGCGCCTATCTGGCGCCCATGATGACCGAGGGTGATTTCCAGCTTGGGGCCGACCTGAACGGCAGGCGCATCGTCGTCGCGATGTCGGGCGGCGTCGACAGCTCGGTGGTCGCGGCGCTGGCCGCGCGCACCGGCGCCGAGACGATCGGCGTGACGCTCCAGCTCTACGATCATGGCGAGGCGGTGGGCCGCGCGGGGAGCTGCTGCGCCGGCCGCGACATCCGCGACGCGCGCGCCGTGTGCGACCGGCTGGGCATCGCGCATTATGTGTTCGACCATGAATCGAGCTTCCGCGATCAGGTGATCGACGGGTTCGCCGACGAATATCTGCGCGGGCGCACGCCGATCCCCTGCGTCCGCTGCAACATGGGGCCGAAATTCACCGACCTGTTCCAGGTCGCGCGCGACCTCGGTGCCGATTGCCTGGCGACCGGCCATTATGTTCGCCGGGTCGAGGGGCCCGCCGGAGCCGAACTGCACCGTGCGGTCGATCCGGCGCGGGACCAGAGCTATTTCCTGTTCGCGACGACCCAGGGCCAGCTCGACTATCTGCGCTTCCCGCTCGGCGGCCTGCCCAAGACCCGGGTGCGCGAGCTCGCGGCCGAGCTTGGGCTGGGTGTGGCGGCCAAGCCCGACAGCCAGGACATCTGCTTCGTGCCCGACGGCGACTATGCCTCGCTGGTCAAGAAGCTGCGGCCCGAGGCCGACACAAGCGGCGAGATCGTCGACGAGGGCGGGCGCGCGCTCGGGCGGCATCGCGGGCTGATCCACTTCACCGTCGGCCAGCGGCGCGGGCTTGAGATCGGCGGGACGCCGGAGCCGCTTTACGTCGTCCGGCTCGAGCCGGAGAGCCGCCGGGTCGTGGTCGGGCCGAAGGCAGCGCTGGCGGTGGAAGCCGCGCGATTGTCGGAGATCAACTGGATCGGCGGCGACCATCACGGGCCGCTGACCGCCAAGGTGCGCTCGCTGGCCAAGCCGGTGCCGGCTCGGCTGATCGGCGACCGGGTGGTGTTCGACTCGCCCGAATATGGCGTCGCGCCGGGGCAGGCGGCAGTGCTTTATGCCGGGGAGCGCGTGCTCGGTGGGGGGTGGATCGAGGAAACCGAGCGGGCTGTCACGCGCGAAGCAGCTTAGTCCTTCTCCCGGAGGGGGAGTGAGGTTCGGAACGACAACCCGTGTCCCCCTCACCCTTCCCTCTCCCACAAGGGAAAGGGAGTTTAGCGAAGCTTGAGCGCTTTACCCTTGAATGGTTCGGGCTGGCAGCCGAGGACCGGGTCATAGGTTGCCGAACGGCTGGCGATCAGCGGGACATAGGCGGTCACCGTCTTTGTCGCCGGATCGTCCTTGAGGCGGATCGCCTCCATGCCTGGCTCGAAATCGGCGCGGCAGCTCTTCAGGTCGCGATTGCCGATATAGCGGCAGGCGCAGGCGACGCGGGCGGCATAGCCGGTGCCGAGCTGGAGCTGCGGGGTGAGCGACCGGGCATAGAGCAAGGCGGCGGCGAGCAGCGCGAGCAGCAGTACCCCCAGACCGATCGCGATGCGCCTTGCCTTCATGGGCGTGTACCCTATCGTGGCGGCGATGCTACGCAAGGCCGCCTTTCTCGCAATGGTGCCCATCCTCCTGGCGAGCACCGATGCGACGCCGCTCGCGTCGACCTTCAGCATCACAGCCTGCCGGGGCGCCGACCTCTCAAAGGCGATGGCACCGATCCGGTTGTTGTTCTCCGGCCATCCCGAAACCCGCGCCGTGCTGGTGACGGCGGACGGGTGTCCGGCATTCAAGGCTTATGCGCCGGGCTATTCCGATACGAATCGTTTCATCAGCTGGTCGATGGCGAAGACGGTGACGGGCATGCTCGTCGGTGCGCTGGTGACCGACGGCCGGTTGAAGCTCGATGCGCCGGCGCCGATCGCTGAATGGCACAGGCCGGGCGATCCCCGGGGCGCGATCACGCTGCGGCACCTGCTCCAGATGTCGTCGGGGCTCCAGCATATCGAGGTGGGCGATCCGGTCGAGAAGTCGGATACCAACCAGACATTGTTCGTGAGCCACACCGGCGCGATGGCGGCGGCGGCGATCGACCATCCGCTCGAGACGAAGCCCGGCACCACCTTTCGCTACAGCTCGCTGACCACGATCATCCTCGCCGAGATCGTTGCGCGCACGCTGACCGACAGCCGCGATCCCAGGACGCGCGCCGCACTCTATACCGAGTTCGCGCAGGCCCGGCTGTTCAGGCCGGCCGGCATCACCAGCGCCGTGCTCGAATATGACGGCGCGGGGACTCAGATCGGCGGATCGATCCTGCACATGAGCCTCGACGACTGGGGCCGGATCGGCGGGCTGCTGCTCGACGGCAAGGCAGGCGATGGTCGGCAGGTAATCGACCCGGCCTGGCTGACCTTCATGAAGGCGCCGTCGCCGACCAACGCCGAATATGGCGCGCAGACCTGGCTCAACCGGCCCGGCGGCGCCGAGGGCAAGGCGACGCTGTTCCCCGGCAAGGGGCCGGCGAGCGCGGTCGCAGCTGACGGTCATCTCGGGCAACTGGTGATCGCCAGCCCCGACAGCGGACCGGGCCGAGGGATCGTGGTGGTGCGGCTTGGCAATACGCCTGACGCGCGCAACGCCGCGCTGATGCAGACGCTCGGCGATGTCGTTGCCGGGTTCGACCGGCCGGCAGCGAAGCCGTGAGCAAGGCCCATGTCCCCATCGCGTAGCCGCGATGATCCGACAAAAGGGCGGAAACGCGCTTTCTTTTTTCTTCCGCTGTTACGCTGGATTTCGGCCCCGGATTCCCGTCTGTTTTACAGCTACTTGCCTGCTGTTTTCCCTGTTATCGAGTAACAGCGGAAAACGGGGCCGAATGCGCGTTCTTTTTGCGCTGAGGACGTCGAAGAACCTCCAACGGATTCCGACAATAAGAAAGAGCGGCCCGGCGCCGGCTGGCGCCGGGCCGCTCCTCGCTGCCACGGCCGCGCCGCGGGTTGAATCGGTGTCAGGCTTTGCCGGCGCGCAGGAGCTCGACCGCATGGTGCGCGCCGCGCGCCGACATCGCCATATAGGTGAGCGACGGGTTCTGGCAGCCCGACGAGGCCATGCACGACCCGTCGGTGATGAACAGGTTCGGCACGTCATGCGCCTGGTTGTGCCCGTTGAGCACCGAGGTCTTGGGATCCTTGCCCATGCGCGCGGTGCCCATTTCGTGGATGCCGAGGCCGAGGCCGCCATAATGCTTGTACTGGACGACGTCAGTGCAGCCGGCCATTTCGAGCATCGTCCGCGCATCGGCACTGGCCTGGTCGATCATCTTCCTGTCCTGGGCCCCGAGCGCCACGTCGATATGCGGGATCGGGATGCCCCATTTGTCGGTGCGGGTCGGGTGGAGGGTCACGCGGTTCTCCGGACGCGGCATCATTTCGCCGAAGCCGTTCAGGTTGAGCGTCCACGGACCCGGCTTGCGCAGCCTTGCCTTCAGCGCCGCGCCGGTGCCCGGTTCTCCGATGCCGCGCTGCCAGCTGCTTCGCAGTCCCCGGCCCTGGAAGCCGAAGCCGCGCGTGTACCCGTCGCCGGGTTCGGTCACGTTGCGGTAGCGCGGCACGTAGAAGCCATTGGGGCGGCGGCCATGATGATAGATGTCGTCGAAGCCGGGATAGGTCCCGCTCGCCCCCATGCCGCTGATATGATCGGTCAGGTTGCGCCCGACCATGTCGGAGCGGTTGGCGAGGCCGGTCGGGAAGGCGTCCGAGGTCGAGGTCAGCAGGATCTGCGCGGTGCCGATGGTCGAGGCGCAGAGGAATATCAGCTTTGCTTCATACACGGTGCCGGCCCTGGTGTTCTGGTCGATCACCCGCACGCCCGATGCCTTGCCGGTCTTCGGGTCGTAGATGATGCTGTGGGCGATGGCGTCGGTGACGATGGTGAGGTTGCCGGTGTTTTTCGCGGCGGGCAGCGTTGCGCTGAGGCTGGAGAAATAGGCCCCATAGGAGCAGCCGCGCTCGCACAGCGAGCGGTACTGGCAGGGGCCGCGGCCCAGCGCCTCATGCTCCGGGGTCGGCGCGGTCAGATGCGCGCAGCGGCCGGTGATCAGCCGGCGGGTCGGGAAGGCCGCCTGCATCTTGCGGCCGAATTCCTCCTCGACCGGGGTCAGCGCCATGGGAGGAAGATATTTGCCGTCGGGCAATTGCGGGAGGCCCTCGGCCGAGCCCGAGATGCCCGCGAAGGTTTCCACATGATCGTACCACGGCGCCATGTCGGCATAGCGGATCGGCCAGTCGGTGCCGTAGCCGTCCTTCGCGTTGGATTCGAAATCCATCTCGCTCAGCCGATAGGACTGCCGCGCCCACATCAGCGAACGGCCGCCGAGATGATAGCCGCGAATCCAGTAGAAGGGCTTGTCCTCCGGCGTCGAATAGGGGTGGTCGCTGTCCTTCGCCCAGAAATGCTTGTTGGCGGCGGAGAAGGCGTAGCATTTGCTCTGCACCTCATAATCAGCCTCGATCTCGGCCTCCGAGACCTGCCCGTAATTGTCGATCTCCCAGGGCGAGAGCGAGTCGGTATAGTCGCTGCC
Organism: Pseudomonadota bacterium; assembly: GCA_040388155.1. GTDB lineage: Bacteria > Pseudomonadota > Alphaproteobacteria > Sphingomonadales > Sphingomonadaceae > Sphingomonas. Next base: position 490,726 of record JAZKCJ010000006.1, on the reverse strand, counting down.
ATGCTCGATATGCCGGCCGCGCTCGATGACCAGCGTCTTGAGCCCGCGCTCGGTCAATTCCTTCGCGGCCCAGCCGCCGCTCATCCCCGATCCGATGACGATCGCGTCGAAGCTCATGCTTATTCCCCGATGATGTTGGTCAGACGGCCCAGGCGCGCGTGTCGGGGCCGATCTTCACGCCCGGTTCCCACACCCCCGGGGACAATTCGTACCGAAGCTCCCGCGTCGCGCCGGCTTCCGACAGATAATAGCCGGTCAGGGCGAGATTCCTGAAGCGGCGCCATGCCTGGTCCTTCGCCGCGAAGGCTGCGGCGTCGAAGGCGGCCAGCCTAGTGTCGCGCTGACCGGTGCTCAGCGCAGCGAAGCCCTTGCCGGTTGCGGCGCGGGCCTCGCCGTCGATCTTCGTCAGCACGGCGCGGAAGCCGGCGGCCGTGCCCGGCGCGGCCCAGTTGCTCATCATCGCGTCGATGAAGCCGGGCACGCCAGCCTCGATCGCGCCCGGCGTATCGGTGCGCGGGATCAGCGCGCCGCAGACGGCATCGAGCACGGCGCGTTCGGCCGGCGTGAAAAAGGTCTTGGTGGGAGCGATCGCAAAAGCGAGATCGGGCAGGCCGGCAAGGGTGCCGCCGACAAGCAGGATCGCGCTTCGCAGGAGCTCCCGGCGATCGAACGCGCGGCTTTCGGCCGTCTCCATCATCCTCTCCCATCATCCTCTCATCGCATCAGAGCGCTTGTGCGCTTCCCGCTTGCACGCCAGACTGCCGGGCGGGGCGGAGCTTGTCCAGCCCTTCGCGTTACCGGTATCACGCACAGGCGTGGACCGTGGGGAGGATCGACGATGAGATATCTGCTTCGCCTGCTGGCGATCCTGGCCGGTGCCATGACCCTGATGGGCGGTACTGCCTGGGCGAAGGACGCGCCGCGCGTCCTGATCTTCTCCTATTCGACCGGCTATCGCCACGCCTCGATCGAGCCCGGCGTCGTCGCGCTGCAGGCGCTGGGCAAGAAGATGGGTGTGACCATGGTCGCGAGCGCCGATCCGGCGGTATTCAGCAATGACGGGCTGAAGAACGTGGCTGCGATCATCCTGCTCAGCAACACGAGCAAGCATGACGATCCGACCTCGGAATGGCTGACCGGCACGCGGCGCGACGCGTTCCAGGCCTTCGTCCATCGCGGCGGCGGGGTCGTCGGCATCCATGCCGCGGCGGATTCGCACTATAGCTGGCCATGGTACGGCAAGCTGTTCGGCGCCCGCTTCATCCGCCACCCCAAGGGAACGCCCGAAGGAGTGGTGACGCTGGCCGACCTGAAGCACCCGGCGAACAAGGGGCTCGCGCCGGTCAGCCGGCATGCCGACGAATGGTATTATTTCGACGATTACGATCCGCGGATGCACCTGCTCTCGACGGTCGATCCGGCGTCGATCGGCGAGCCTGACGTCAATCCCAATCCGGTGTCCTGGGTGCACGAGTTCGAGGGCGGGCGGGTATTCTACACCGCGATGGGACACACGGTAGAGGCGTATCAGGACCCGTGGTTCCTGAGGCAGGTGGAAAATGGGGTGAACTGGGTGCTGAAGCGGTAGGGCGGATCGACATTCCGAACCGGTCCGTCGGCGGTGCAAGATGGTTCGCGCAGAGGCGCAGAGACGAACACTTTCACAAGCAGGCAGCTTGCTGGCGCGATGCTCAAGTCCGGAAATGAACTCCGCATTCTCTGCGCCCTCTGCGCGAATCCTCCTCTTTGCTGTAACCGCCCCAATGAGATGAATGTCGATCCGCCCTAGAGGGCTGACGACGGCGCCCGGCGACAGCGCGGGCCGCTCTTTCTCCTCTCCCCGGAAGGGCGGGCTGGGGGCGGCTATCGCCGAGATACCCGGCGCTTTCCGACAGGATGTGCCGGGCGGTGCCTTCCGGGCTGGTCAGGATCATGTCGCCGCGTTTGTGGCTGGCCCGCGATTTCTGCGCTGCCGACCCGGATGCGATGTGATCTTGTTGATAGAAAACAAGAAAAATCGGCATCCGAGTTTGGCGAAAATCGCTTTCCTTCTCAAGGCGCGGCGCGTTGATCCGGGCTTTTCGCGGAAATCCAGTCCGATCCGAGTCGGATGCTATCCGTCGCTCTCCTTGCCGTCGCGGAAGCGGGCACAGACCAGAACCGGTTCAGCTCAAAACCCCGGTCGAGCGTTCAGATCGCGTCCAGCGCCTGCTTGAAATCAGCGATCAGATCGTCCGCATCCTCCACGCCGATGGAGATGCGCACCAGATTGTCGGTGATGCCCAGCGCCTGCTTGCGCGCGTCGGGCACCGACAAATGAGTCATCGCCGCCGGATGGCTGGCCAGCGTCTCGGTGCCGCCCAGGCTGACCGCCAGCTTGGCGATCTTCAGCGCGTCGAGGAAGGCGAACGCTTCCTTCTCGCCGCCCTTCACGATCAGCGAGAAGGTCGATCCCGCGCCGGTGCAGTGGCGGCGATAGATATCGGCCTGGCGCTCCATGCCCGGCGTGTCCTCCAGGAAGCCGAGATAGCCGACCCGCTCGACCTTGGGGTGGCTGCGCAGGAATTCGCAGACCTTCACCGCATTCTCGCCCGCACGGCTCATGCGCAATTCGAGCGTTTCGAGGCTGCGCATCAGCATCCAGGCGGTATGCGGATCGCAGATCGTGCCGATCGTGTTGCGCATCAGCCGGATGGTGTTGATGTGCTCCTTCGACCCGAGCACGCCGCCCGCGACGAGATCGCTGTGGCCGCCGGCATATTTGGTCAAGGAATAGACGACGATGTCGGCGCCATGTTCGAGCGGCTTGAGCCAGAGCGGACCGAGGAAGGTGTTGTCGATCGCGATCGGTGGCTTTTCCGCTGCGTTCTTGAAGATCGCGTCGCGGCTCGCGGCGACCGCCTGGATATCGACCAGCGCGTTGGTCGGGTTGGCCGGGCTTTCGAGATAGATCAGCGCGACGCGGCCGCTCGCTGCCTTGCCCAGCACCGCGTCGATCTCCTCGCGGGTCGCGCCTGCCGGGAAATCGAGCCAGTGAACGCCGAACCGGCCGAGGATTCGCGCGATCAGCGTCTCGGTCGCGGCATAGAGCGGGCCTGAATGGACGATCGTGTCGCCCGGCTTGACCATCGACAGGAACAGGGTGGCGATCGCCGACATGCCCGACGAGAAGGCGAGCGCATCCTCGGCATCTTCCCAGATGCCGAGCCGGTCCTCGAGGATCTCCTGGTTCGGCCCGTTGAAGCGCGAATAGACCAGGCCCTCGGCACCGCCAGGGCGCTTGCCGGTCACGCCTTCGAAATGGCGCTTGCCGGCTGCGGCATTGGGGAAGACGAAGGTCGAGGTCAGGAAGATCGGCGGCTTGAGCGACCCTTCCGACAGCATCGGATCATAGCCATGGCCCATCATCAGTGTGGAGGGCTTCAGCTTGCGGTCGCCGATCTTCTCGATCGGCGGCTTGGGCTTGGTGCGCGGTGCGACGCCCGTGAGATCGGCTTCGTCTTCGTTCTTGATCGCCATGGATGCGTCCTGGGTGAGAGAGAATTGCGCTGTCCTAGCGCGAGATAGTCACTCTTGATACCTTGTTGAGCAGCTCGCAAGGCTTGGCTGCTCGTCGTGGCCGTCGTTCCCGTAACGGATCGATACGGCGCGCGTTCCGCCATCGTCGGGAAGAATTTGCGCCGATTCAAGCGGTACGGCCATCGCTGCACCATGGCGCCGGAGGAAGCGTTTTCGTACCCTCCCGCTTCTTCTCATCGTGGCAAGGAAACCGGGCGATTTTCCGCGGCGGCCAGGGGAAACCGCTCCTGAAATCCAGCATGACAGGGGAAGAAAAGGAGGTTGAAAGGCAGCGGCCGTGTTGGGCAAATGCCGCAGTCAGCCGGCGATCCCGATGATCGAGATCTGCCGCCCGTAGCCCGGCTCGCCGCGATGGGTGGCGCGGCGGAAGCTGAAGAAGCGATCCGCGTCGGCATAGGTGTCGAGGCCGAGCATCTCGATCCTCGCGAGCCCCGCCGCAGCGAGGCGGTGGGCGACATAGGCCTCGAGGTCGAACTGGTGATGGCCGGGCTTGCCGGGCGCGAAGAAGCGTTCGTTGGCGGGATCGTCGGTCTCGAAGCGCCGGGCGAAGCCGTCGTCGACCTCGTAGCTCGACCGCGCGATGCAGGGACCGATCGCGGCGGCGATTCGATCGCGCCGGGCGCCCAGCTTCTCCATTGCCGCGATCGCCGAGTCGGTCACGCCGCCGATCGCGCCCTTCCATCCGGCATGCGCCGCGCCGACCACCCCGGCTTCGCGGTCGGCAAACAGCACGGGGGCGCAGTCGGCGGTGAGGATGCCAAGGGCCAGGCCGGGCCGGTCGGTGACCAGCGCGTCGCCGGGCGGCCGGTCGTCGAACGCGGTGAGCGCCCTGACGACATCGGCTGAATGGGTCTGGTAGAGCGTGAGAAGCCGCGCGCCCGGCAGCACCGCCCCGGTCGCGAGCCGCCGGTTCTCCGTCACGGCATCGGGATCGTCGTCAGAGCCGATGCCGACATTGAGCCCGGCATGGATGCCGGTCGAGACGCCGCCGCGCCGGCCGAGAAAGCTGTGCGGCACGCCATCGAGTGCCCTGGCTCGGATAATGTCGACCCCGCTCACAGCGTACGCCGCCAGATACGGTCGTCATGGACCTGCGGACCGGTGACGAAATCGCAGCGCCCGACCTCGCCAAAGCCGTGCCGCGCATAGAATCGCTTGGCGCGCTGGTTGTGGTCGAACACCGCGAGGTAGAGTTCAGGCGCTCCACGCGACCGGGCCGTATCGATCAGCCATTCGGTCAGCGCATCGGCCACGCCCCGGCCCTTGCAGGCCTCGACGACATAAAGCTGTCGCAACTCCATCGCGTCCGGATGTGCCGCGTCGAAGGGAAGGGTCATCGCCGAGAGCTTGATATAGCCGGCCGGCGCTCCGTCGAGCCAGGCGGCGCGCCAGTCGATCGCCGGGTCGCCCAGATCGCGCTGCATCTGGCCGGCGGGACCATAAGCCTGCTCAAGATAGACGGCGAGCGGTTCCGGGTCGATCAGCCCGGTGAAGCTGTCGACGAATGCCTGCCGCGCCATCGCCGACAGGGCGGGGGCGTCGGCTGGGCCCGGCGCGCGATAGGTGACGATCACAGCACCAGCCGCATGATTCGGTCGTCGTCGATCGTCTCGCCCACCCGGAAGGCGTAGCGGCCGATCTCCTCGAAGCCGTAGCGCTCGTAGAAGCGCCGGGCACGGTGGTTGTCGACATAGACGCTGAGGATCACCTCCTTCGCGCCGTGCTCGCGCGAATGCTCGAGCGCCCAGTCCATCATGACTGGGGCGACGCCCTGGCCCTGCCAGGGCCCGAGCACATAGAATTGGTAGAGCTCGATCGCGTCGGGCCGCCATTCGCCGGGGAAGGTGACCGGCCCCATCTTCACGAAGCCGATGACCTCGCCGTCGTCGAGCGCGAGCCGGACGGTGAAATCGGGGTCGGAAAGCTGCGACGGCAGGCCATTCGCACCGAACGCTTCGTCGAGGAAGGCCGCGAGATCCGACTGGCGATAGAGGTTGCCGAACGTCTCGGTGAAGGACCGGCGCGCCATGGCAGCCAGCGCCGGGCCGTCGATCGTGCGGGCGTCGCGATAGCTGATCATGAGAAGGCCGCCGGCGCCGGCCAGCCGGGCGCGGTGAGTGCCAGCGCCTTGAACAGCGTCCCCATCGCGACCGTCAGCCGCTCGCGATCGGCGGCGATCGATTCGGCGCGGCCGGGCGCTGCCCCGGCAAGGGCGGCCGCGCGCGCATCGATGCCGAGCGCGCTCAGCAGCGCGCCCTGGCCTATGGGGCCGAAGGCATGCACGCCCTCCGCCTGGGCAGCGGCGGCAAGCGTCGCAAAATCTACATGGGCGGTCAGATCCTGCTCTCCCGGCAAGTCGAAGGGATTGGCGAAACGGTGGCCGCGCACTGCCTGGAGCGTGTCGCCGATCGCCGGTCCCTCATAGCCATAGTCGATCGCGAGTACAGCGCCGCCCTGCCGCGTAACCGCGCCGGCCAGGGCGCGCATCACCGCGACGCTGGCCGGGGATGTCTCGATCACCGATCCCGGCGGGGCATCGCGCAGCGCATCGGGGATGATTTCGTCCGGCACCTGCCTGCCCGCGATCGGCAGGAACAGCAGGTCCTGGCACGCGACGAAACGCTCGTGCCAGACGTCGAGCGCGCGGACGAGCTGGCGGATCGGCAGCGCGTCGAAGAACTCGTTTGCGATCACGATCAGCGGCCGGTCGGCGGGCAGGGTGGAGATATCGTCATGCCAGGCGGCTCCCGGCACGCGCTCCGCCTGCGCCGAGCGGAGCGTCGGGCTGGTCTCGACGAAATGGACCGGCGGGGTCAGCCCCGCCCTGGCCATCGCGCGAAGGGCGTCGCCGGCGAGCGTGCCGCGCCCGGGGCCGAGCTCGACCCAGGCGATGTCGAGACGTCCGGCGCGATCCCACAGGTCGGCACACCACAGGCCGATCAGCTCGCCGAACATCTGGCTGATCTCGGGCGCGGTGGTGAAATCCCCCGCTGCCCCGAGCGGATCGCGCGTCGCGTAATAATGCGCGTTGGCGGCCGCCATGAACTGGGCGATCGGGATCGGCCCCGCCAGCGTGATCGCGCGGGCAAGACGATCGGCGAGGCTGGGTTCAGTTCCCCCCCCGCTTGCGGGAGGGGCTGGGGGAGGGCTTGGAGGACTCATACTGCGTGGCGGGCATGCCCTCCCCCGCCGCCTCCCGCAAGCGGGAGGGGAGGAAGATCAGGCGACGCTCTCGCTCCCCGCGATCGGCTCGACACGCTGGCGGCGCTTCTTCGACGTCGCGATCAGGTAGAGGCCGCCGGCGATCATCGGCAGGGTCAGCAGCTGGCCCATATGGATGGTCGTCGCGAAGAAGGTGCCGGCGAACTGCGAATCGGGCTCGCGGAAGAATTCGACCGTGAAGCGCGCGAGGCCGTAGAACAGCAGGAACAGGCCGACGAGCTTGCCCGGATCGTAGCGCGCCTTGGTGCGCCAGAAGGCGAACCACAGGATCGCGAACAGGACGATCCCCTCGAGCCCGGCCTCATAGAGCTGGCTCGGATGCCGCGCCGGATCCATCCCGCCGATCACGGTGCGCGGGAAGACGATCGCCCAGGCGACGTCGCTCGGCTTGCCCCACAGTTCGCCGTTCACGAAATTGGCGAGCCGGCCGAAGAACAGGCCGAAGGGCACGCAGCAGGCGAGATAATCGTGGATGCGCAGCCAGTCGAGCTTGTGGCGCCGCGCGAACAGGATGATGCCCAGCGACGTGCCGATCATCCCGCCATGGAAGGACATGCCGCCGTCCCACAGCTTGAGGATCTGAAGCGGGTTGAGGAACATGCCGGGGGCGTAGAAGAGCGCATAGCCCAGCCGCCCGCCCAGGATGATGCCGAGCGTCGCGTAGAAGACGAGATCGTCGGCATGCCGGCGCGCCATCGGGCTGCCGGGCTGTGCGATCAGCCTGAGCAGATACCACCAGCCGAGCAGGATGCCCGAGATATAGGCGAGGGAATACCATTTGATGTCGAAGAAGCCGAGCGACAGCGCCACGGGCTTGAGCCCGAGGCTGTCGAAATGGAGGTGGTTCTGCGCGCTGGCGAGCGTGGTCAGGATCAAGGCTTTTCCCCAAGGGTTCGGGTCTCCATAAAGGCGGGGAACGACAAGACCAAGTGGAGAGAGCGATGCGCACTGAGCTTGACCGGCGAATGGACGAAGGGCTGGCTGCTCTGACGGGGGAGGGCGCCCCGCTGGCGCTCGGGTCGATCGCCCTGAACGGCGTCGATTTGCCCCTGATCGCGACCGTGCCGCCGGCCCTGCCCTATTATTTCGCGCATTATTCGGCCGAACATAAGGACAAGATATTCCTGGTCGCGGGCGAGGAGCGGCTGACCTTCGCCGAGGTGTATGCCGAGGCGGAGAAGGTCGCGCGCACGCTGGTCGGCGACGGGTTGCAGAAGGGCGACCGGGTCGGGATCGCGATGCGCAACTCGCCGTCGTGGATCACGCTCTATATGGGCATCACCATGGCGGGCGGGATCGCGACCCTGCTCAACGGCTGGTGGCAGTCGGCCGAGCTGGCCGAGGCGATCGCCGATGTCGATTGCACCCTGGTGTTCGCCGATCCGCCGCGCGCGAAGCGGCTCGCGGCGATCGAGGGCGCCGCGGTGCCGGTGGTCGAGATCGACGACGGCCAGCCGCTCGCTCAGGCGATGTCGACCGTCACGCATAGCTGGCCCAGGGTCGCGCTGCCTCCGCTGACGGGGGACGATCATGCGACGATCCTGTTCACCTCCGGATCGACCGGCCAGTCGAAGGGCGCGCTCAGCGATCACCGCGCCGTGCTGCAGGGGGTGTTCAACTATCTGGCCCAGGCGCTGGTGATGCTCGGCATCGCGATGAAGGACGGCAATCCGCCCGAAGGCCAGCCGGCGACGCTGCTCAACGTGCCGCTGTTCCATGTGACGGCGGAGGTGCCGGTGTTCCTCCAGAGCTTCGCCATGGGCCGCAAGCTGGTGCTGATGCCCAAATGGGATGCCGAGGAGGCGATGCGGCTGATCGAGGCCGAGGCGATCACCTATTTCGTCGGCGTGCCGCTGATGAGCTTCGAGATCCTGACTCACCCCAACCGGTCGAACTACAATCTCTCCACCGTCACCGATTTCGCCGCCGGGGGCGCGCCGCGCCCGGTCGAGCATGTCAGGCGGATCAAGGAGGAGATGGGCGGCGGCGCGCCGTTGCTCGGCTATGGCCTGACCGAGACCAACGGCATCGGTTGCGGCAACTGGCGCGACAATTATCTCGCCAAGCCGAATTCGACCGGCCGCGCCTCGGCGCCGCTGGTGGATCTCGCCATCCTCGATGCGATGGGGCGGCCGGTGGCCGCCGGCGCGCGGGGCGAAGTGGGGATCCGCTCGGTCGCGAACTTCAAGGAATATTGGAACCGGCCCGAGGCGACCGCCGCTGCCTTCACCGCTGACCGGTATTTCCTGACCGGCGATATCGGCTATCTCGACGAGGACGGCTATCTGTTCATCGTCGACCGCAAGAAGGACATCATCATCCGCGGCGGCGAGAATATCTCCTGCCAGGAAGTCGAGGCGGCGATCTACCAGAATCCCGCCGTCGCCGAGGCAGCGGTGTTCGGTCTGCCGGACGAGCGCTTCGGCGAGGTGCCGGGGGCGGTCGTGAAGTATCGCGACGGCGAGGAACTGACGCCGGAGCAGCTCTGCGCCTATCTCTACGCGCATATCGCGGCGTTCAAGGTGCCGCAGCGGATCTGGACGTCGGAGGAGCCGCTGCCCCGGCTCGGGACCGAGAAGATCGACAAGGTCGGGCTGCGCGCGAAATACCAGGCGATCGCCGCGGCCGAGGCGGTGGGGGCGAACTGAGCCGACCCCGACCATTGGCCCAATACCCGTTGATGCTGAGTAGGGATCGAGTAGCCGAAGGCGTATCGAGAGCCCGTATCGAAGCACCTTGGACGAACGGGGTTGGGGCTGTGGTCGCCCCGCCCTTTCCCCGCCCCCTCCGCCACGATAGAGCAGCATGATGGCGGTCAGCGACGCACTTCCGAACATCAACCGGCGGTCGCTGCTGATCGGCGGCGGCGTGGGGGTCGGACTGTTCGTCGCCTGGGGTGTCTGGCCGCGCAGCTATGCCCCCAACCTGACGGCGGCGAAGGGCGAGACGGTCTTCGGCGCGTGGCTCAAGATCGGCCTGGACGGGCATGTCACGGTCGCGGTGGCGCAGGCCGAGCATGGCCAGGGCGTCTATACCACCCTGCCGCAGATCCTCGCCGACGAGCTCGGCGCCGACTGGCGCACCGTCGCGGTGCAGCCGGCGCCGCTCAACCCGCTCTATGCCAATCCGATGGCGGCGGACGTGCTGTTCGATGGCGTGTTCGATGCCTTGCCGGCGCCGCTTCGATCGGGCCATGCGTCGCGCACCGCGCTGGTGCTGACCGGCGGATCGACCTCGGTGCGCGCGTTCGAGGACGATCTGCGCGACGCCGGTGCGGCGGCGCGGGTGCTGTTGTGCAAGGCGGCGGCGAAACGCTGGAAGGTCGACTGGCAGGCCTGCGGCACGGCGGGCGGCTTCGTCATTCATGGTACCGACCGGGTGCGCTTCGGCGAGATCGCGGCCGAGGCGGCCGGCGGAACGCTGCCCAATCCGTTGCCGTTGCGCAGCGGCGAGGCCAACCGCCTGCTCGGCCAGTCGCTGCCCCGGCTCGACGTGCCGTCCAAGGTCGATGGTTCGGCCAATTTCGCGGGCGACGTCCGCCTGCCCGACATGGTCTTCGCCGCGATCCGCCAGGGGCCGGTGGGCGATACGAAGCTGATCAGCGTTGATCGCGCCGCCGCCGGTCGAATCCGCGGCGTGCTGTCCGTCGCGACCAACGACAATTGGGTCGCCGCGATCGGCAGCAACTGGTGGGCGGCCAACCAGGCGCTCGCGGCGATGCGGCCACGCTTTCAGACGCGCGGCGCGATCATCAGCTCGAGCAGCATCGACGACGTGCTGACCGCCGCGCTCGACGGGCCGGGCGAACGCATGGCGGCCGAGGGTGATCTGTCGGCCGCGTTCAAGGGGGCCCGGCTGGTCACCGCCGAATATAGCGCTGGCCTGGCGGTTCATGCGGCGGTCGAGACGATGACGGCGACCGCGCATTATGCCGACGGCAGGCTCCAGCTCTGGCTGCCGACCCAGGCGCCGGGCCTTGCCCGTGCGGCGGCGGCGGCGGTGCTCGGCATGTCGGAGGACAATGTCGTGGTCTATCCGATGCTGATCGGCGGATCGTTCGGCGCCAATCTCGAACATCTCGCCGCGGAGCAGGTAGCGATCCTCGCTGAGAAGCTGAAGCGCCCGGTCCAGCTCGTCTGGTCGCGCAGCGAGGACATGATGCACGACCGCTATCGCCCGCCCGCCGCCGCGCGGATGTCGGCGCGGCTCGGGCCCAACGGGCAGATCCTCGGCTGGCTCGCCAAGATCGCCGCGCCGACCACGGGGCGCGAGCTTGCCGGCCGGCTGATGGGGGGCGACAAGGCGGCCCGCGCGGCGCTTGCCCTCCCGGCGGTGGGCGATGCCTATGCGGTCGCTGGCGCCAAGCCGATCTACCGCATCCCGGCCTATGCGATCGACCATCATCCGGCCGAGATCGGCGTGCCGACCGGTCATTGGCGGTCGGGGGCACACAGCTACACCGCCTTCTTCACTGAATGTTTCCTCGACGAGCTGGCGCATGTCGCCGGCACTGAACCCCTGTCGTTCCGGATCGGCATGCTGGGCGGCGATGCGCGGCTGGCGCGGTGCCTGTCGACCGCCGCCTCGCTGGGCGGCTGGGAAGGCGGCATCCCGGGCAGCGGCCAGGGCATTGCCTGCCACAGCTTCCGCGGCAGCCATATCGCGGTGCTGGCCGAGGCGCATATCGACGAGGGGCAGGTGCCGGTCGTCGACCGGATCGTCGCCGCGGTCGATTGCGGCCGCCAGATCAACCCCGACGTGGTGCGCCAGCAGATCGAGGGCGGGCTGATCTTCGGCATGGCGGCGGCGCTGGGCGGGGCGACGACCTTCACCGAGAATGTCGCCGATGCGCGCACCTTCGGCGACATCGCCCTGCCGCGCCTGGCCGATACGCCCGACATCACCGTGGAGATGATCCGCAGCGAGGCCGATCCGGGCGGCGTCGGCGAACTGGGCGTGCCCCCGATCGCGCCGGCCATTGCCAATGCGCTTCAGGCCTCTACGGGTTTCCGCATGCGCACCCTTCCGCTGACCCCCGGCGAGGCATGACTCCGCCCGCTGGCCATCCGGCTATCCCGCCGCGCAGGATCGGCGTGCTGCTGGTCAACCTGGGCACGCCCGACGCGGCTGATGCCGGGGCGGTCAAACGCTATCTCGCCGAATTCCTGTCCGACCGGCGCGTGGTGGAGATACCACCGATCCTGTGGCAACCGATATTGCGCGGTATCATCCTGAACACGCGGCCGAAAAAATCGGCGCATGCCTATGCGCAGGTCTGGCGCGAGGACGGTTCGCCGCTGGCCGCCATCACACGGGCTCAGGCGACGGCGCTGCGGGGCGTGTTCGGGCCGGGCGTGATGGTCGACTGGGCGATGCGATACGGCAATCCGGCGATCGCCGGCCGGCTCGCGGCGCTGAAGGAAGCCGGGTGCGATCGAATCCTGATCGCGCCGCTCTATCCGCAATATTGCGCGGCGACGACGGCGACCGCCAACGACAGGGCCTTTGCCGCGCTGGCGGACATGCGCTGGCAACCCGCGATCCGCACCCTGCCGCCCTATCATGACGATCCGGCCTATATCGCCGCGCTGAAGGACTCGGTCGAGGCGTCGCTCGCCGCGCTGGATTTCGCGCCGGAGGCGATCGTCGCGAGCTTCCATGGCATGCCGCAGCGGACATTGGAGCTGGGCGATCCCTATCATTGCCAGTGCCGCAAGACGGTCAGGCTGCTCGGCGAGGCGCTGGGCCGGGAACTGATCGTCGCCTTCCAGTCGCGCTTCGGCCGGGCGAAATGGCTCGAGCCGGCGACCGACAGGACGCTCGAGGCACTGCCGGGCAAGGGCGTGAAGAAGGTGGCGATCGTCTCGCCCGGCTTCTCCGCCGATTGCCTGGAGACGCTCGAGGAGCTGGATATCCGGGGGCGCGAAAGCTTCATGGCGGCCGGCGGGACCGACTTCGCCTATCTGCCCTGCCTCAACGACAGCGACGTGGGCGTGAAAATGTTGCGCATTCTGCTGCAACGGGAGCTTGAAGGCTGGAACCTCCCCGCCTAGCCTTGGCCAACGGCTAACGGGAGAGAAGTATATGGCACGCGTAGCGATCGTCACCGGCGGCACCCGCGGAATCGGTGAGGCGATCAGTCTTGCGCTCAAGGATCTGGGAATGACCGTCGCCGCCAATTATGCCGGCAATGACGAGCGTGCCCGGGAGTTCACCGAGCGTACCGGCATCGCCGCGTACAAATGGGACGTGGGCGACTATGATGCCTGCCAGGAGGGCTGCGCCAGGGTCGCTGCCGAGCTCGGCCCGGTCGACGTGGTGGTCAACAATGCCGGCATTACGCGTGACGGCACGATCCTGAAGATGACCTACCAGATGTGGAAGGAGGTCATGGACACCAATCTCGGCGGTTGCTTCAACATGGCCAAGGCGGTGTTCCCCGGCATGCGGGAGCGCAAATGGGGGCGGATCGTCAATATCGGGTCGATCAACGGCCAGGCGGGCCAATATGGCCAGGTCAATTATGCCGCCGCCAAGTCGGGCATCCACGGTTTCACCAAGGCGCTGGCGCAGGAAGGCGCGCGGGCCGGGGTGACGGTCAACGCGATCGCGCCCGGCTATATCGACACCGACATGGTCGCGGCGGTGCCGGCCGACGTGCTGGAGAAGATCGTGGCGAAGATCCCGGTCGGTCGCCTCGGCCAGGCGCATGAGATCGCACGGGGCGTCGCGTTCCTGTGTTCGGAAGAGGGCGGGTTCGTGACCGGGTCGACGCTGTCGATCAATGGCGGGCAGCATATGTACTGACGATTGCAGGCGGCACCATGTGCCGCCGATGCGCGAAGCGCCGCAATCGGCACGGCCGGCGGGTTCGCCGCCGGCCCCCCCCCCTGACAATGCCACCCTGTCTCCATTCCATAAAGGATGAGGGCCGGCGCCTCGCGGCACCGGCCCTCGCCCTCGTTACACCACGCGAGGGATTTCGTTAGCGGCGGCAATAACGCGGATCGTCAGAGCGGGCGATCGCGCGACCGGCCAGTGCGCCGGCACCGGCGCCGAGCACCGTGCCCAGCAGGCGGTCGCCGCGGCCGGCAACCGTGTTGCCGAGCAGACCGCCTGCGATCGCACCGATCACGGTGCCGCCGTCATTGTTGCAGCGGTTGCGGCGGTTGCGGTCATAGCCGCGATAGCCCCGACGATCGTCATAGCCGCGATCATCATAACCACGGTCGTCGCGATAGCCGCGGTCATACCCGCGATCATAGCCGTCGCCGCGATACTCGCGCTCGTAGCGCTGCGCGGCGGCCGGCGTCGCGGGGATCAGCACGGTGGCGGTCATGGCGATCGCCGCACCGGCGAGAGAAAGCTTCTTGAGCATGGCGTGTCTCCTCTGGATGCCGTGTCGTTGGGCCTCTTATGTCCGCCCCGGCTTGAGCCCGTCCTGAATGGAGTCGTTAGGCAATGTTCATGAAGCGGATGCCGGTTGCGCGAGCGGTTCATGTCGATCAGGGCGATGGGGATGCGCATCCTCCAGTCAGTCCTGCTGCTGCTCTTCCTGATACCGCCATGGATGGGGGAGAAGAGGCTGCCGCTGCTCGGACCGGTTCCCCGGTTCGAGGCGAGGCGGGTCGGGCTGGACGACGCCAATCCCGGCCTGAAACGGGTCGGGCAACTGACCTGGCTCGGTGGCGTGGAACTCACCAGCCCTGATCCGGCCTTTGGCGGATTCTCCGCGATGGCGGTTACGGGCGACCATTTCACCCTGTTGAGCGACGGGGGCAGCATCGTGCGCTTCCGAATGGATTCGCGCGGGCGGCTGAGCGACCGCAGCTTCGCCGAACTTCCGGCCGGGCCGGGTACCGGCTGGTCGAAGCAGGACCGCGACAGCGAATCGATGACGGTGGATCCGAAGACCGGCCAGGTCTGGGTTGGCTTCGAGCGGGCGAATGCAATCTGGCGGTTTTCGCGGGACCTCCGACGAAGCGAGGCGAATGCCGCGCCGAAGGTCATGGCCGGCTGGCCAGCGAATACCGGGGCGGAAGCGATGGCGCGCCTGCCCGATGGCGGATTCATCGTGATCGGGGAGCGGCAACCCTGGCCGGGGCACAAGGGCAGGGCGGCGATTCGTTTTTCAGGCGATCCCACCTTGCGGCCCGATACCGGGTTCCGTTTCAGCTATGTGCCGCCGGATCACTATGATCCGAGCGACATGGCCGTGTTGCCCGACGGCAGGCTGCTGATCCTCAACCGGCGATTCGCGCTGCCGTTCACCTTTTCGACAAAGCTGACGGTGATCGATCAGGCGACGATTCGGCCGGGCGCGGTGGTCCGCGGGCGGGAGATCGCGACGCTGGCGAGCCCGCTGATCCACGACAATTTCGAAGGATTGGTGGTGACGCGCGAGGGCAGGGCAACGATCGTCTGGATCGTGTCGGACGACAATCAGCTGTTCCTGCAGCGCAGCCTGCTGCTCAAGTTCAGGCTTGAACCCGAATCGCGCTGAACGAAGGCGCCAACGCGACGGGCCCGCTTCCCCGTAGGGAAGCAGGCCGGCGTTTTTTCGATTGTAATCGAAAAGGTTAGGCGGCCACCGCGACGGTGCCGAGCTTCTTGCGGACGTCGCGCTTCAGGCGGCGTGCGCGGAGCGACAGCTTGTCGTCCGAAGTCTTCACCAGCCAGTTGTCCAGGCCGCCGACATGCTCGACCGAACGCAGGCCGTGCGTGGAGACGCGCAGCTTGACGCTGGTGCCCAGGGCTTCCGACATCAGCGTGACGTTCTGCAGATTCGGCAGAAAGGTACGCTTGGTCTTGTTGTTGGCGTGGGAGACGTTGTTTCCCACCAGCCGGCCCTTGCCGGTCAGCTCGCAAATGCGCGACATGTGTCGTATCCTGAGTTTCGGCCAGACCGTGCTGGCTGGTCCCGTAAAGGCGGCGCGGATAGCCGGAACGGGACAGGGCGTCAACCGATTCAGCCTTTCCCCATGCAACCTAGTGCGGTGAAGCGGCGTTATTACGCTAACGATTCGATTACCTCGATTGGAGAATGCCCATGCGCGCACTGCTAGCCCTGGTCGGAATCGCCGCCGTCGTGGTCGCCATCCTGCTCTCGCTCGGTCTGTTGACGCTCAAGACCACCCCCGGCTCATTGCCGACCGTCAGCGTCAATGGCGGCGCCGCGCCGTCGGTCGACGCCAATCTCGCCACGGTGAGCGTCGGCACCACGAACAAGACGATCGAAGTGCCTACCGTCACCACCACGGAGAAGACCATTACCGTGCCGACGGTGAAGATGAACAAGCCCGGCGACGTTGCGGCGAACAGCGCCCAATAACCTCATGGCGTAACCCTGCGCCGCCGCCCGGGCTGGTCCGGGCGGCGATGCTGGGGCAAGAAGGGGAATGTTCCCCATTCCAGCCCCGATGCGAGCGGCGCTCGACGCCGCCGCCAAGGCAGCCGCCGCGGGCGAAGTGCCTGTTGGGGCCGCCGTGGTGCTCGACGGCAGGATCCTGGCGGTCGCGGCGAACGCGCCGCGCGCCCTGCACGATCCGACCGCCCATGCCGAGATGCTGGCGATTCGCGCGGCCGCCGAGGCGATCGGCGGCGACCGGCTGTCGGACTGCGACCTGTGGGTGACGCTCGAGCCCTGCGCGATGTGCGCTGGTGCGATTGCCCATGCCCGGATCGCCCGGCTCTACTATGGCGCCAGCGACCCGAAGGGCGGCGCGGTGGAGCATGGTCCGCGGCTCTTCGCCCAGCCGACCGTGCATCACCGCCCCGAGATATATCCCGGGATCGGCGAGGGCGAATCGGCGGCGCTGCTCAGGGACTTCTTCACGGCGCGACGGTGAACCGCCCTCTCCCCGACGGGAGAGGGGTTCCCGGTCAGCGCAGGTCGCTTTCGGGGATCGGCACGATCTTGATCTCGACCCGGCGATTCGCGGCGCGGCCCTGCTCGGTCTCGTTCGAGGCGATCGGCTGCATTTCGCCAAAGCCGCGAATCCCGATTCGCGCTGATCGCACGCCGCGCGTCGTGAGATAGTCCGCCACCGATTCGGCGCGGCGTTCGGACAGGTCCTGGTTATAGGATTCGGTGCCGGTCGAATCGGTATGGCCGTAAATGTCGACATAAGTGCGGTCATACTGGCCGAGCACCTGGCCGACCTGGTCGAGCGTCCGCCGGAACTGGGGCGCCACCATCGCGCTGTTATGGGCGAAGTTGATTCCCGACGGGATGTTGAGGATCAGGTCGTCGCCCTGGCGGATGACCTGCACGTCAGTACCCGCGGTGCGCGTGCGCAGGTCATGCTCCTGCTTGTCCATATACGCGCCGATGCCCGCGCCGGCGATTCCGCCGATGCCGGCACCGAGGATCTTCGCGGTCCGGTCGTTGCGGCCGCCGACGATGTCGCCGATCAGATAGCCGCCCAGCGCCCCGCCGATGCCGCCGATCGCGGTCTTGGAAAGGCGGCGCTCGCCGGTGACCGGATCAGTGGTGCAGGCGCTCGTCGTCACCAGCGCTGCGAGAGCGGCAACGGCGAAGACCCGATTCGAAGCCTTCATATTCTTTTCTCCCCTTGGGCGCGTAATGGCGACCTCCGACCGGGGTCAAACACACTTTACCGTCGGCTTGTTCCGCAATCGATTCGAACTTCGCGTCTTCGGGCGGTTGTGCCGGCGCGAGAAACCGGCCAAAGACTGGATGCGCGCCATGGCACCGCTTCCCCCCTTCCCCTGGATCGACGTCGCGATCATCCTCGCGCTGATCGTGCTGAACGGTGTTTTCGCGATGGCGGAGCTCGCGATCGTCTCGTCGCGCAAGCCGCGGCTCGAGGCAATGGCCCGGGCGAAGAAGCGCGGCGCCCGCACCGCGCTGGCGCTGGCGTCCGATCCGGGCAAGTTCCTGTCGACCACCCAGATCGGCATCACGCTGATCGGCATCCTGGCCGGTGCCTATTCGGGTGCGAGCCTGGGGGGCCCGGTCGCCGCGCGGCTTGGCTTTCTCGGCCTGTCTGGGGATGCAGCGCAGACGATCGGCTTCGGCATCGTCATCGCGATCACCACCTATGCCTCGTTGGTCGTGGGTGAACTGGTGCCCAAGCAGATCGCCCTGCGTGCGCCGGAGCCGATCGCCGCGCTCATGGCGGGCCCGCTCAGCACCCTCGCCTGGGCGACGGCGCCGGTCGTCTGGCTGCTCGATTCGTCGAGCGGCGCGCTGTTCCGGCTGATGGGGCTGACCCGCGAGACCGAGGATCATGTGACGGCGGAGGAGCTTCACCTGATCGTCGCCGAAGCGTCCAAGTCGGGCGTGATCGAGGAGCATGAGCGATCGATCATCTCGGGGGTGGTCCGCCTGGCCGACCGTCCGGTGCGGGAGGTGATGACGCCGCGCACCGATGTCGAATGGATCGACGCGACGCTGGACGATGCGGGGATCCGCGCCGCCCTGATGGCCGCGTCGCACAGCCGCATGCCGGTCGCCGACGGATCGGTCGATGCGGTGATCGGCGTCGTCCAGGCGCGCGACATCGCGGTGGCGCTGTTCAAGGGCGAACCGCTCGACCTGCGCGTGCTGATGCGCCAGGCGCCGGTCGTGCTCGACCAGATCGATGCGATGGATGCGCTCGACGCGCTGCGCCAGGCCGAGGTGCCGATGGCGCTGATCCATGACGAGTACGGGCATTTCGAAGGCATCGTGACGCCTGCCGACCTGCTCGCGGCGATCGCCGGCGAGTTCGCGTCGGATACCGATCCGGACGATGCGCCTTCAGTGGTCGAGCGCGACGACGGATCGCTGCTGGTCGCCGGCCAGATGGCGGCGGACGCGCTGGCCGAGCGGCTCGGCATCGATCTGCCCGAAGACCGCGACTATGCGACCGTCGCCGGTCTTGCGCTGGCCGTGTTCCGCCATCTGCCCGGGGAGGGCGAGAGCTTCATCGAGCAGGGCTGGAAGTTCGAGGTGGTCGATCTCGACGGGCGGAGGATCGACAAGCTGCTGGTGAGCGAAGCGCGGAAGAAGCGCTAGGAAGAAGGCCGGGACGGAAGAGGCGTTCGCCGCGTCCTGCGCGACCCGGGCCTCAGCCGAGTTTGCCGAACTCGGCTTCATAGGCGGCACGATCGCCGGCGGCGAGCAGGCGGGCCTGCTCGATCCAGCGGTCCCGGGCGAGCCGCCCGCGGAAATTGCCCAGCCGCGCATCGAGATCGGCGGCCTGGCCGGGGCTCAGCGCCGCGATCTGGTCGATCCGGGTGATGCCCAGTTCCGCCAGCGCGGCGACCAGCTTGGGGCCAAGGCCCTTGAGCTGGGTCAGGTCGGTCCGTGCGGCAGCGGTCGGCTCCGGCGCGGCAGGGGCCTCAGGCACGTCGGCGGCGATCGAGGCCGGGGTTGCGTCAAGCGGTGCCGCCGCCACGATCGGTTCGTCGGCGAGCGGCGGCGGGCTTGGCGCGACAGGGGGGGCGGCAGGAGGCGCGATGATTGATTCGGGGATCGATTGGGGCGCCGATCCGGGCAGGGCCGGTTCAGCCGCGGCACGATTCGAGGAGACGATGCGCTCCGTCGTGTCGCGCCGGCGCCTGAGCTTGATGCCCCAGAGGATACCGGCGATCACGACGATGGCGACGAGCGCGATCAGGATCAGGGGGGCGGTCGTTTCCATGGTCAGCTCCGAGCGGTGTCGGTCCTCTCTATCGCAGGAGAGCACCGCAACGCCACCGGATCATCGACCGCGCCGTCAGTCGCCGGCACCGCTCGCCATGAGGCCGGCGGATGGCGGGCCGGCATTGCGTCGCGATTCGGCCGTGCCGACGGCTTGCGGCGGAGCCTGACGAAACCGGGTTCGGCATGGCCCCTGCGGCCGGCCGCCGCAGGAGGTTGGGGAATCAGCGGGTCCGGGCGATCTCGCGCCAGCCGATGTCCCGCCGGCAAAAGCCGGTGGGGAAGTCGACCGCCTCGACCGCGCGATAGGCGTCGGCCTGGGCCGCGGCGATACCGGAACCGATCGCGGTGACCGCCAGGACGCGGCCGCCCGAGGCAACCAGCCGGCCGTGATCGAGGCGCGTACCAGCCTGGAAGACGCGGGCGCCGAGCGCCTCGGCAGCGTCGATCCCTGCAATGGCGCCGCCGGTCTCGGGCGTGCCGGGATAGCCCTTCGCGGCCATCACCACGGTCAGCGCGGTATCGGGCGAGAAGCGCAGCGGCGCGCGCCCGGCCAGCCGTCCCTCGGCGGTGTCGAGCATCAGGTCGAGCAGGTCGTCCTCAAGCCGGGTCATCAGCACCTGGCATTCGGGATCGCCGAACCGGGCATTATATTCTATCAGCTTGGGGCCGTCGGCGGTGAGCATCAGCCCGGCGAAGAGCACGCCCGAAAAGGGCATGCCGGCCGCCTTCATCGCCGCGACCGTGGGCAGCACGATCTCGTCGATCGCCTGCCGCTCCAGTTCGGGCGTCAGCACCGGGGCCGGGCTATAGGCACCCATGCCGCCAGTATTGGGGCCGGTATCGCCCTCGCCGACGCGCTTGTGGTCCTGGGCGGAGCCGAAGGGGAGGATCGCCTCGCCGTCAGTCAGCACGAACAGGCTTGCTTCCTCGCCGTCGAGGAATTCCTCGATCACCGCCTCGGCGCCCGCGACGGCGAACAGATCGGTGACGGCAGCCTCCGCTTCTTCCCGCGTCGTCGCGACCGTCACGCCCTTGCCGGCAGCGAGGCCGTCGGCCTTCACCACCACGGGCAGGCCGAAATCGGCGAGCGCGGCGAGGCCTCCGTCGCGCGAGGTGACGCGCGCATAGCCAGCGGTCGGGATGTTGGCGCGCCGGCACAGATCCTTGGTGAAACCCTTCGAGCCTTCGAGCTGCGCCGCCGCCTTGTTCGGCCCGAAGACCGGAATGCCCATCGCACGGATATTGTCGCCGAGGCCGTCGACCAGTGGCGCTTCGGGTCCGATCACCACCAGTCCGATCGAATGGCGATGGCAGAAATCGATCACCGCGCGGTGGTCCGCCGGGTCGAGCTCGGCAAGTTCGGCATGCTGCGCGATCCCCGGATTCCCGGGGGCCGCATAGAGCTTGCCGAGGCGCGGCGATTGCGCCAGTCGCCACGCGAGCGCATGTTCACGGCCACCCGAGCCGATCAGCAGGACATTCATGACCGACCCCTTTTACGACGGTATTCAAGACGACAAGACCGGGCGGCTCGTAGCCGAGCAGATGCCGGGGGACAACGCCGCGCCGCTCGGCGTGGGCGAACTGGCACTCAAGCTGAAGCGCGTCGTCGAGGGCGAGTTCGGCCATGTCCGGCTGCGCGGCGAGATTTCGGGCTACAAGCGCGTCGCTTCGGGCCACGCCTATCTCAGCCTGAAGGACGACAGCGCGGTGATCGACGGCGTGATCTGGAAAGGGCAGGTCGCGCTGATTCCCTTCCAGCCGCAGGACGGGATCGAGGTGATCGCGACCGGCAAGGTCACCACCTATCCCGGCCGGTCGAAATACCAGATCGTGATCGAGCGGATGGAACTGGCGGGCGAAGGCGCGCTGATGGCGCTGCTCGAGAAACTCAAGGCCGGGCTTGCCGCCGAGGGGCTGTTCGACAATGCCCGCAAGAAGGTGCTGCCCTATCTGCCGGGGGTGATCGGGGTGGTCACCTCACCGACCGGCGCGGTGATCCGCGACATCCTCCACCGGCTCGAGGACCGCTGTCCGACGCGTGTCCTGGTCTGGCCGGTGAAGGTGCAGGGCGACGGTGCCGCGGCCGAGGTCGCCGCAGCGCTGCGCGGGTTCGACGCGATCCAGCCCGGCGGGCCGGTGCCGCGGCCCGACCTGGTCATCGTTGCACGGGGCGGCGGCTCGATCGAGGATCTCTGGGCATTCAACGAGGAGGTCGTGGTGCGCGCCATCGCTGCCTGCTCGATCCCGATCATCTCGGCGGTCGGGCATGAGACCGATACGACGCTTGCCGATTTCGCCGCCGACCTCCGCGCGCCGACCCCGACCGCCGCGGCCGAGATGGCGGTGCCGGTGCTCGCCGACCTTCGCCTGACCCTGGCCGCGATGGGGCAGCGGACCGAGCGGTGCGTCCGGCGCTATCACGAGCGCGGCCGTGAGCGGCTCGACGCGCTGGTCCGGGTGATCCCGAAGCGCGATGCGCTGCTCGGGCCGCAGCGCCAGCGTGCCGACGATCTCGGCGCGCGGCTTGACCGCGGGCTGGAGCGGCGCGTGACCCTGGCGCGGGGCGTGCTGGACCGCTCGGCCGGGGCGCTCCGCCTGTCGGTGCTTGAGCGGCGGCTGGACGATGCCCGGATCAGGCTCGACCGGACCTGGCGGCTGGCTGAATCGCTCAACCCGGACCGGCTGCTCGAACGGGGTTATGTCCGGGTGTCGGCGCGTCCTTCAGGCATGGTGATCACGACCAGCGCGGCGGCGCGCACCGCCGGCGCCGTCACGCTCCACTTCCGGGACGGGCCCGTCGACGCGCGGGTTGAGCGCGCGGGCGGCAAGGCATATGACAAGCCCGGTCCGGAACAGCCGAGCCTCTTGTGAGCAGAAATACGATGTTAATGTCGAACAGCGATCGCCCCGCACGCCTCCATTTCATGGCGAACGGATTCCGTGTGCTCGCGACGGGCGACCATGTCGTCTGCGCGCTGTCGGGCGAGCGGATCGCGCTGGAGGATCTCCGCTACTGGAGCGTCGCGCGGCAGGAGCCCTATGCGTCCCCGCAGCTCGCGATGCAGGCCATGGCGCCGCAATGAAGCGATTTCGGCGCTGGATGGTGGGGGGCACCGCGCTGATCATCGCCGGAAGTTGCACTACCCCGTCGGTATCGCGGCCGACGATCCGGCCGGCCCAGGCCAGTCCTCGCGTGGCGCCGACCGTGCCGTCCCAGCGTGTCCCCATGCGGGCGGGCTTCAGCTATTCGGGCAGCATGATCCAGGGCGGCCTGGTGATCGGCATCGTGCCCGCCGGCACGAGCATGCTCTCCTTCGACGGCACCGCGATCCCCGTCGCGTCCGACGGCCGTTTCCTGATTGCGTTCGATCGCGATGCGAAATCGACCGCGACGCTGGTCGCGACGCTTGGCGACGGGCGCGAGGTGCGCGACACGCTGACGGTCGCGCCGCGCGCCTGGGACATCTCGACGCTCGACACCGTGCCCAAATATCCGGTGCCCCAGCCTGAATTCGAGAAGCTGCGCCCGGCCGAGCTTGCCCAGATCAACGCCGCGCGCCGGATCGTGACTGACGCGGACGGCTGGCGCGGACCGTTCATGTGGCCAGTGCTCGGGCGGATCTCCACCCTGTTCGGGTCGCAGCGAATCTATCGGAACGGCGAGGCCGGCAGCTATCATTCCGGGCTCGACATCGCCCGCCCGACCGGCACCGTCGTGCTGGCGCCGGCTGACGGCGTGGTCATCCTGGCCGCCGATCATCCCTTCACGCTTGAGGGGAACCTGCTGATGATCGATCACGGCATGGGCCTGAATACCGCGTTCCTCCATCTGTCCAAGATCACCGTCCGCCTCGGCGAACGGGTGAAACGGGGCCAGCCCGTCGGGCTGATCGGGATGACCGGCCGGGCTTCGGGGCCGCATCTCCACTGGGGGATGAAGTGGCGCGAATCCCGCATCGATCCGCTGCTCGTGGCCGGGCCGATGCCGGTCGCCCAATAGCGTTCCAGGTCTTCGCAGGCGCAGCACGGTATCACACGATACCGGCCATTTACTGCCGAAACGCGTCGGTTCTGTGTCTTTTCGGATACAGATCAGGCGAAAGCAGCGCAGCGAATATGAATGGTACCTTTACAGTCGCTAACCCCATGTCCCATCACGAGGACATGTCTCTTGGGGCCGTATTGCGTGCGGTCGATGGGGGCTTGGCAACCGCCCTACCGGATCGCGAAACGCGAACGGAGGGGCCAAGCGAGGGAAAATTACGTGATTCACAACACTTTAATCGCGCAGAAACTGCGCCTTCTTGCCACGGTCGCGCCGATGTCGCTCGCGCTCGTGGCGTCGCCTGCCTTCGCGCAGGCGACAGCGCCGCACACCGACACGAACACGGCGACCGCTGAGGAAGAGCCCGAAACGATCGTCGTCACCGGCTCGCGCATCCGCCAGCCCAACGCCGATTCGCCCGTTCCCATCACGACGATCACCGGGGAGCAGATCTTCCAGACCGGCCGCATCTCCGTCGGCGACGTGCTGAACCAGATGCCGCAGCTCCGCACCTCGCTCGGGTCGCAGAACTCGACCTCGGGCCTGGGCACGCGCGGCCTGAACTTCCTCGATCTGCGCGGCCTTGGCCGCTCGCGTACGCTGGTGCTGATCAACGGCCGCCGCCAGGTGACTGCCGACATCATCAACAACGGCAACGCGGTCGACATCAACACGCTGCCGACCGACCTGATCGAGCGCGTCGACATCGTGACCGGCGGTAACTCGTCGATCTACGGTTCCGACGCGATCGCCGGCGTGGTGAACTTCATCATCAAGGACAATTTCGACGGGCTCAACCTCCACGCCCAGACCGGCATCAGCAAATATGGCGATGCCGGCAACCAGTATATCTCGCTGGTCGCGGGCAAGAGCTTCGCAGAAGGTCGCGGCAACATCGCGATCAATGCCGAGTTCGCCCATCAGCAGGATTACTACGCCTCGGGTCGCCCGAACCTGCGCCAGAACGACAATTTCGTGGTCGTCGACACTGACATCGGCGCGTCGTCGGACGACGTCATCGACCGGGCCTTCTATCGCGATATCCGCAGCTCGACGATCTCGCTCGGCGGCCAGCTCGGTTTCCGTTACGGTAATGCCGGTGCACCATGCGGTAATGACGCGCTCGGCAATTCGTTCACCTGCAGCTTCCTTTTTCAGCCCAATGGCAGCCTCGTCAATCAGACCGGGCTGCGCGTCGGCCTTGGCCCGAACGGCAACTTCGTGAACGGCAACGGCATGACCGGTCGTGAAGACAAGCTCCTGGTGCTCTCGCCGGATCTGAAGCGCTATGTCTTCAACGCCGTGGGGCATTTCGAGATTTCTCCGGCGTTCGTGCCCTTCTTCGAAGCGAAATATGTGCGGACGGAAGCGTTCGGCTCGCAGAGCGGCCCGTTCTTCTCGCAGGGACAGACGCTGGGAGATTTCCTCGGAGGAACGGGTCTCGTCGATCGTTCCTATGCGAATAGCGGAGGCAACACCCAGTTCGTGAATCGCGAGGGCATTCGCCTCGATAACCCGTATCTGTCGGATGCGGCGCGGGCCACCATCACGCAGCAGCTGACTGCGGCGATCAATTCGGGCGTGAACCCCAACACCGGCGCGCTGTACCTGCCGGCCAATGCAACCCCGGCGCAGATTGCTGCAGCGCCCGTCAATAAGGCGGCGGCCCTGGCGCAGGTCCAGGCCGGCACCTTCCGGTTCTCGCTCCGTCGCAACTGGGTGGACCTCGGCACGCGCGACGAGCAGATCAAGCGTGATACGTTCCGCGTGGTTGCGGGTATCCGGGGAGATTTCAACACCGACTGGAACTACGAAATCTCGGCGAACTACGGCGAGCACAAAGAGAACAACATTATCACCGGCAACGTCAACACGCAGCGATTCCTGCTGGCGATTGACACGACCAAGAATGCTGCCGGCCAGATCGTTTGCCGTTCTCAGGTCAACCCTGTCTATGCTGGGGAGGATGTCGCCGGCAATGCTGCGCAACTTGCCAAGGATGTCGCGGCCTGCGTTCCGCTGAATCCGTTCGGCCAGGGCAGCGTGAGCGATGCGGCCAAGGCCTATCTGCTCATGCCGACCACCGCGAGCGGCAAGGCAACCCAGTTCGTCGCAAGCGGCTTCGTGTCGGGTAATCTGGGGCAGTTGTTCCAGCTGCCTGGCGGCCCGGTCGGCTTCTCGGTCGGTGGTGAGTATCGCCGGGAAACGCTGCGCTACGATCTGGATCCGATGACCCAGGCTGGCTACGCCTTCTACAACGCAATCCCGTCCTTCAGGGCCCCTGCCTTCGAAGTGAAGGAAGCGTTCGGTGAAATCTCGATCCCGCTGGTCAAGGACGTTTTCCTGCTGAAGGAACTGACGGTCAACGGTTCGGCTCGTGTGGCTGACTACAAGGGCAGCGTGGGAACGGTATTCGCCTATAGCGGCGACGTGACGTGGCGGCCGATCAGCGACCTGCTGTTGCGTGGCTCCTATTCCAAGTCGGTCCGCTCGCCGTACCTGGGTGATCTCTACTCGGTTCCTGGGCAGAACTTCACGCCCGCACCTAACGATCCCTGCTCCGCACGCAACATCGGCACTGGTTCTTCGACCCGCGCCGCCAACTGCGCGGCTGCAGGCATTCCCACGAGCTATGACTATGTCTTCAGCCAGTCGCTGGAAATTCGCAGCGGCGGCAACCCGAACCTGAAGGCTGAAAAGTCCACGTCCTGGACTCTCGGTGGCGTCTATCAGCCGAGCTTCGCGCGCGGCCTGATGGTGTCGGTCGATTATTACGACATCACCGTCAACGACGTGATCACCTCGCCGACGGTGCAAAATGCGCTGAACGCGTGCTACGATGCGCCGTCGCTGTCCAATCAGTTCTGCGCGCTGTTCAAGCGTGACGATGCGGCCGGCACCGTTTCGGGTACGCCGTACCGCATCCTCGACGGCACCTTCATCGACAGCCCGCAGAACTACGCTAAGCTGAAGGCGCGTGGTATCGACACCCAGGTTGCTTTCAACCGCGACTTCGGTTTCGTGAAGGCGAACGTGAAGGGCGTCTGGACTCACGTCATCCAGCGCGACGAATTCACCGATCCGTCGCGGCCGACCTTCAAGAACGTGCTGACTGACGAGCTGAACTATCCTTCGGATGCCTTCAACATCAGCACCGACCTGAAGTTCGGCAAGTTCACCATCGGGCACACGCTGCGTTGGCTGGACGGAATGTATCTCAACACGTGGGAAGACTATAACGCGGTCAACGGCCAGCCGCCGCAGAACCCGGACTACGCACCGATCAAGAAGTATCCGGCTGTCACCTACAATGACATCCGCGCGAGCTATGACGTGACCGAGAAGTTCAACTTCTACGGCGGCGTCACCAACATCGGCGATGTCAATCCTCCGTACGGCCTTACCGGTGTCGGACTGGGGTCGGGCATCTACGACAACCGTGGTCGCTTCTTCTACATGGGCGCAACCGCCAAGTTCTGATCGATCGCAGGACATTGAAGGGCCGGAGGAGTCATCCTCCGGCCCTTTTTTTTTGTTGTTCAATGCCTGTAGGAAGGAACGATGTCGGAAACCCCCGTTGCCGTCGCCAACAAACTGGTCGCATCAGGTGCGATCGCTGACGGTATCGCGCTGCTGAGCCGGGCCGCCGACGCCGGCGATGTCGATGCCCTGATGCAGCTCGCCGTATGGCATCTGGTGGGAGACCCGGTCCCGCGGGACCTTGTCGGGGCGCGTGCGTTGCTGCGTCGGGCCGTTTCGATCGGCCATGTCGATGCGGCCCTGATTGAAGTCGCGCTGACCGCCAATGGTAGCGGGGGCGTGCCCGACTGGGCTGCCGCGCTGGGGCTTCTGCGCGCCGCTGCCCTGGCCGATCCGGTGGCCGGGGGGCAGTTGAAGCTGCTCGACGCGATGAAAATCGATGCGGACGGCCATCCCCTGGTCTTGCCCGAGCCCCAAATGCTCGGTGCCGGGTCCGGCATCATGCGCTTTCCACGGCTGTTCACGCCGGAGGAGTGTGCGCATGTCGCGACCGTGGCGGCCGATCTGCTCGAACCGGCCCGTGTGATCGATTCACGCACCGGCCGCTGGATCGCCCACCCCGTCAGGACAGCGGAGGATGCCGCTATCGGCCCGACGCGCGAGGATCTTGTGGTCCAGGCGCTGAACAGGCGAATTGCCGCGATGAGCGGTACTGAGGCCGGGCAGGGCGAATCCCTGGCGATCCTGCGCTATCGCCCCGGGCAGCAGTTCAGGTTGCACTCCGATACCCTGCCCAGCACCCGGAACCAGCGCGTCGCGACGGTCCTCGTCTATCTCAATGAGGGGTTCGAAGGCGGGCGAACGACGTTTCCGGCGTATCGGCTGGACATCACGCCTCGGGCCGGGGACGCGATCGTGTTCAGGAACGTCGACTCGAACGGGGCGCCCGATCCCACGAAGCGCCACAGCGGCGAACCGGTACTTCGCGGCACCAAATGGCTGGCAACCCGCTGGATACGGGGCCGCGCTTTTTCACCCTGGGACGGCCCGGAAGCCTGATGCCAGTCAGATTGGCGCGATACGTCGATCCGGGACCGGAGCCTTTACCGACGGGCGTGGTGTTCTTCCATTGCCCGTCTTCACATGACGCGCTTCACCCGAACGCCAGGGGCTCCTGCCACGCGCATCATGAAGCTGCCCAGGCTCGCACGCCGCACGACAACGTCCAGCCCAGGCTTCGGTTCGCGGATGAACGGTTTGGTGTCGATCTGTCGCCACATAGATCCGTCAGCCAGTCCGACGATCCATCCGTCGGTTCCTTCCCGCGCGGAAGTGATTCTGGATTCGATCTGTCCAACATCTTCATTGTCGTTGGCGGTAAATAGCTTGAAGCTCGGTAATGTCAGGCCGAACAAGGAGCGTTTCGCGCCGCGTATCTGTTCCTTGTCGATGATTACGACGTTCTTCGCAGCTTCGGCGGCGGCGAGAGCAGACACTTCGCGATCGTAACATGTGAGACGGGCGGCGGTATCGGTTATCGCGCGACAATCGATCAGATGCTGAAATACCGGTGCGCGCGCAGACGCCGGCTCGTCCCGCGCGATGGCCGGATACGCCGCCAATAAAGCGGCCAGGAAAGCGGTTGCGAACTTGATGCTTTTCATAATGGTTACAATTTCATCATTGTTGCAGCGGCGCAACAGTAAAAGGCAATTTGCACAACTGCCTCACAAGCCGTTTACAGCGCAAGTCCCCACAGGCACTGACTAATACATCGTCGGGAGTGGGCTCCGGGCCTCTCCACGACATCAATCCGCGCGGTCACCGCGCGGCAAGAAAGGAAACGGGGAAGTGAGCAAACTAGCAAAGATATCGATGCTCAAGGCTGGCACAGCGCCAATCGTTCTTGGGCTCGCGCTGCTGTCGGCCCAGGCCAACGCTCAGACCGCCGATGCGGCGCAAGCGAGCACGCTGCCTGCCGATCAGCCCGCCGCGGCTCCAGGCGGCGACATCGTCGTCACCGGATCTCGCATCCCGCAGATCAATCTTGAATCGGTTAGCCCGATCACTGTCGTGACAGCGCAGGACATCAAGCTTCAGGGGACGGCGAGAGTCGAGGACCTGATGAACTCGCTCCCGTCGGTGTTCGCCAGCCAGAATTCTACCAGGGCCAACGGTGCCGACGGCACCGCCACGGTCGACCTTCGCGGCCTCGGCACGACGCGTACGCTCTCTCTCGTCAACGGCCGTCGTCTGCTGCCGGGCGATCCGAGCCCGACCAGCGGTTCGGCCGCCGACATCAACATCATTCCTGCCTCAGTCCTGAAGCGCGTCGAAGTGCTGACCGGCGGTGCGTCGTCGACCTATGGCGCTGACGCCGTCGCCGGCGTCGTCAACTTCATCATCGACACCGACTTCACCGGCATCAAGCTGGACGGCCAGTACAGCCTTTTCCAGCACGACAATCGTGACAAGTTCCTGACGCCGCTGCTTGATGCGCGTGCGGGCGCGGGGCTCCCGGGCTACGGCTATCCAAAGGGCAGCGTCGCTGATGGCGGCGCGGTTGACGCGACGCTGACGATCGGTTCGGGCTTCGACGACAATCGTGGCCATGCCGTCGCCTATTTCGGCTATCGCAAGGTCAACGCGATCACCCAGGCAAATCGCGACTACAGCGCCTGCGTGCTTCAGAACACACGTGCCGGCGCTCCGCAGTGCGGCGGCTCCGCGACCTCGGACAACGGCAACGTTTTCCTGTTCAACAACGCAGTCACCGTCGGCACCTCGACTGCCTTTACCTTCAGGCCGGGCGGCGGCTTCCGCAACGGCACGTCGCTCTACAACTTCGCGCCGACCAACTATTATCAGCGCCCTGACGAGCGTTACACCGCTGGCCTGTTCGCGAACTACGAGATCAACGATTCGATCAAGCCGTATCTCGAGTTCATGTTCATGGACGACCGCACCGTGGCGCAGATCGCGCCATCGGGCGATTTCGGCAACACGCTGACCATGAACTGCGACAACCCGCTGATGTCTGCGACGCAGCGCGCCGTGGTCTGCTCCCCGGAGAACCTCATCAACGGTTATCTCGGCAACTTCCCGACCGCCCAGGGAGCGCCGTACAACCCGAATCCGAACGCGCCCCCGATCAACTTCGTCGACTCGCAGGGCCGGGTCTACAATCAGGGCTTCTTCCAGCTGCTACGCCGCAATGTCGAGGGCGGTCCGCGTCAGTCCGATCTGCAGCACACCAACTTCCGTGCGGTGATCGGTACCAAGGGCTCGCTGGGCAGCGCCTGGTCTTATGACACCTATTATCAATATGGCCGCTCGAACTATTCGCAGGTCTATTCGAACGAGTTCTCCGTCGCGCGGCTCAACCGGGCGCTGAACGTCGTCACCGACAACCGCGCGGGCAGCTCGACCTTCGGCCAGCCGGTCTGTCGCTCGGTCATCGACGGCAGCGATCCGAACTGCGTGCCCTACAACGTCTTCGGCGGCGCCGGCGCGGCGAGCCCGGCATCGGTCGCCTATCTCTCGGCAACCGGTTTCCAGAAGGGGCAGACCTCGGAGCAGATCGCCAGCGCTTCGCTTACCGGCGCACTGGGCCAGTATGGCGTCAAGAGCCCCTGGGCCGATGACGGCGTGGCGATCAACCTTGGTGTCGAATGGCGCAAGGAATCGCTCGAACTGCAGACCGACAATGCCTTCCAGACGGGCGACCTGACGGGCCAGGGTGGCAAGACGCTGCCGCTGTCGGGCAATTTCAGGGTGCTGGAGTTCTTCGGCGAGACCCAGGTTCCGATCGTCCATGACGGTTTCATCAAGGATCTGTCGCTGAACGCCGGCTATCGCCGTTCGTCCTACAAGACGAGCGCAAACAAGAGCTACGATACCGACACCTGGAAGATCGGGCTCGAATTCGCGCCGATCCGCGATATTCGCTTCCGCGGCACCTATAACCGCGCGGCGCGCGCGCCCAACATCCAGGAACTGTTCGCGACGCCGACCGTTGGCCTCGTCGGCAGCAGCGATCCCTGCGCCAAGTCTATCACGGCCACCGATTATGGCTGTATCGCACAGGGCTTCACCGTCGGCACCGGCACGGCGAGCAACCCGGCAGGCCAGTATAACGGCCTGATCGGCGGCAATCCCAACCTGAGGCCGGAAATCGCGACCACCAAGACGATCGGTGTCGTGATCCAGCCGAGCTTCCTGAAGCGCTTCTCGCTGACGGTCGATTACTTCGACATCAAGATCAAGGACACCATCAGCGCGACCAGCCAGGACGCGGTTCTCAAGGATTGCGTCGCCAATGCGACGGCGACTTTCACGCCGATTTCGTGCGGACTCGTCCATCGCGACGCGGCGCGGTCGCTGTGGTTGACGCCCAATGGTTACGTCAACGACATCCCGAGCAATATCGGTAGCACCCAAACCAAGGGTATCGAGGTCAGCTCTGCCTTCGCGCAGAATCTCGGCAGCATCGGTAACCTCAATCTGAGCATGACGGGCACCTATCTCGACAGCTATCGGACCGACAATGGCATCACGCAGCCTTATGACTGCGCCGGCTATTATGGTCCGACCTGCAGCGCGGGCGGCACGACGAACAGCGGCGCCCCGCTTCCGAAATGGCGTCACAAGGCGCGTGCGACCCTGCAGACTCCGATGGGAATCGGCTTCTCGCTGCAGTGGCGTTACATCGGTCCGGTCCAGGCCGAGACGCTCCAGAAGAACAACCAGTCGCTCAACGGCGCGTTCAACTATGATCCGGGTCTTCACATCAAGGCGTACAATTATTTCGACCTGGCAGCGTCGTTCAGCGTTGGTGACAATTACAACTTCCGCCTGGGCATGAACAACGTCTTCGACAAGCAGCCGCCGTACGTCACGTCGGGCAATGGCGGTCGCGATGGTTCGAACCTGTGCCCGTCGGGGCCCTGCAGCGGCAACACCTATCCCGGCACCTATGATGCGCTGGGCCGCTACCTCTATGCAGCGGTATCTCTGACCTTCTGATCCTTCGATTTAAGGATCGTTTATTCTGGGGCGGCGATCTTCGGATCGGCCGCCCCCTTTTTTTATCCCGGCGATGCTTCGGGATTGCATTGGTGGGGCGGGGCGGTCCAGACTGATATGGTGGCAAGTGTTCCCATGCTAGATTCCGACACGGCCGAGACCCTCCGGCAGGCAATCGACGCCGCCCGGACGGGCGATGTCCCGCGCGCGCGCTCGCTTGCCGAGGCGGCCTTGCTGCGCGGGGGCGATCTGGTTGCCCTCAATGCCTTTCTCGGCATGCTGCGGAGCCGCGCGGGAGATGCGGCGGGGGCGATCACGCATCTGCGGGCGGCTCATCGCCATCGGCCGGGCGACGCCACCATCGCATGCAATCTCATCGCGGCATTGATCGAAACGGGTGACCAGGCAGGTGCCCTCGACATTGCCGGCCGCGATCTTGCTTTCGCCGATCCGTCGCTGCGCGTGGCGCGCTACCGGGGTTTCCTCGCCCAGTCGCTCGAGCAGTTCGAGGCGTCGGTCGAGGCCTATGATCATGTCGTGGCGCGCGCGCCGAACGATTTCGAGAGCTGGAACAATCTCGGGAATGCCCGTTCGGGGCTGGAGGACTATCCCGGCGCCGTCGCCGCGTTGAAACGCGCCGTCGATCTCGATCCGCGTGCAGCACCGACCCGCCTCAACCTCGCCCTTGCACTCCGCTCGGCCGGAGAGGCGGCGGAGGCGGAAGCCGTCCTGCGCAGGGCTGCGGAGGATTTCCCTCAGGATGATCGCGCGCTGAACGAACTCTACCTCCAGCTGCGGCTGGACGGACGATATGACGACGCGCTCCCGGTCATCGAAGAGGCGGTCTCGCGCAATCCCGAGAATGGCGATCTGCAACTGAAGCTCGGCGTCGAATGCGGGCTGGCGCGCCGGACCGAGGATGCACTGCGCGCCTTCAGCAAGGCCATCGCGCTCGATCCGACGCTGGTGGATGCTTATCTGGGGCTCGCGATCCAGTATGAGCATACCAACCGCGAGGAGGGGTTTGCGCCGCTGATCGCGTTGGCGACGGAGAACGGGATTGGCGAGGGGCCGCTGGCGTTCCTGCGCGCGCTTGAGCATCGCCGGGCGCAACGGTTCGAGGAGGCGCTTGCCTGTCTCGCGCTGGTTCCGCCGGATATCGAGCCCGAGCGTACGGTGCATCTCCGCGCGATGCTTCTCGATCGCCTCGGCCGGAGTGACGAGGCCTTCGATGCCTTCCGGCAATTCACCCAGCTGCTCCAGGAGGGGCCGACCGATCCCGTACGCCGCGGAGCCGAGTTGCGCGACGAATTGCGCGGGGAGCTTGACGTGCTCGCGCCGGGCTGGCCCGCTACCTGGTCGACGGCGCGGCCGATTGCCGACGGCCCCGATCCGGTGTTCCTGGTGGGGTTTCCCCGATCGGGGACGACGCTGCTCGATACGATCCTGATGGGCCACCCCGGAACGGTGGTGACTGAGGAACAGCCGCCCTTGAATCTGGTCGACAAGGCGATCGGCGGTCTTGCTGCGATCCCCACGCTTGACGACGCGGCGATCGCCCGCGCGCGGGCGCATTATTATGAGGAGATGGCGAAGGTCGGCACGGTCCCGAATGGCCGGTTGCTCATCGATAAATCGCCGCTGTTTCTCTACAAGGTGCCGTTGATCCAGCGCCTGTTCCCCAAGGCGCGTTTCATCCTGGCCCTGCGCCATCCCTGCGATGTGCTGCTCAGCTGCTTCATGAGCAGTTTCCAGCTCAACAACGCGATGGCCAATTTCCTGCGCCTGGAGGATGCGGCCGATTTCTACGATCTGGTATTCAGTCATTGGGAACGGTCGCGGGAATTATTCCCGGTACAGATGCATACGATCGTCTACGAACGGCTGGTCGACAATGTCGAAGCGGAAGTTCGCCCCCTGTTCGATTTCCTGGGGCTCGACTGGCATGAGGATGCGCTGGACCACCGCCGCACCGCGCTGTCCCGGGGCCTGATCACCACCGCGAGCTACTCGCAGGTCATCGAGCCGATCTACAAGCGCGCATCAGGTCGTTGGGAGCGGTACCGGCAACACCTGGAGCCGATCCTGCCGACGCTCGAACCCTGGGTCGCGAAGTTCGGTTATTCGCTTTGACGGCGGATGTGGGATCACTGCTCGCGGAAGCGGACCGCGCTTCGGCGTCGCAGGATTTCACGCGGGCGCAGGCGCTGCTCCGGGATGCGGCGGGGATTGCACCGCAGGATCTTTCCATCCTCCTGAAGCTCGCGGGGGTGAGCCGGGCTGCGGGCCAGCCGCGCGTGGCGCTCGACGCGGTGCATCGCGCGCTCGCCGTCTCCCCGCTGGACTTCACCGCGCTGCTGATGCGGGCAACGCTGCTGGATCGCCTGGGTGACGAGACAGCGGGAGAGGCGTGGGGCCACGCGCTTGCCCAGCGACCGCAGGCCGCGCCGCCGCCGCAAATCGCGGCGGTGCTCGAACAGGGCGAGCGCCGACACGCCGAATGGCTCGACCTGCGGGAAGCCAGGCTGAAGGCCGGCATGGCGGCGGTGGAGCAGCGCGCCGACGAAGACGAGCGTGCGCGTATAACGCGCTTCCGGAACAATGCTTTGCGCCGGACGCGCCCTTATCACAGCGAGCCGACCCATTTTCACTTTCCGGGCCTGATGGAGCGGGAATTCCATCCGCGGCGGCATTTCGACTGGCTCGATACGCTTGAGGCGGCGACCGACATCATCCAGGAAGAATTGGAGACGGTGATGGGGGCCGAGCGGGCCGAACTCGTCCCCTATATCCAATATGCGGAGCATCTGCCGCTTCGCCAGTGGCAGCCGCTCAACCACAATGCCGACTGGACGGCGATTCATCTGTGGCAGAACGGACGGCAAATAGAGGCCAATGCCCGCTATTGCCCCCGCACGCTCGATCTCCTCTCCCGGCTCCCCCAGCCGGCGATCCCCGGGGCTTCTCCCAACGCGATGTTTTCCCTGCTCGCGCCCGACACCGTCATTCCCCCGCATGTCGGCGTCAGTAACGGCCGGCTCGTATGCCATCTCCCGCTGGTGGTTCCCGAGGGCTGCTGGTTCCGGGTCGGCGCTGAAACGCGCTTCTGGCGCCGGGGAGAAGCCTTTGTGTTCGACGATACGATCGAGCATGAGGCAGCGAATCCGAGCGACCAGCTCCGCGTTGTGCTCATCTTCGATGTCTGGCATCCGGATCTGACCGCGATCGAGCGCGAGGCGGTCGCGGCGCTCATCGCCGCAGACGGTGCTGCGGCAAGCGGCCTGTGATCTTTTCGTCCCGGCTCGCTGCGGCTCAGCTGGGACAGGCAGACGCGAGCAGCCTCGCCGAACTGGCGGAACTCGCGCTTGGGGAGGGTGAGGAAGAACAGGTCCTTCCCCTGCTCATTCGCGCGGCGGCGCAAGGGGCCAATGCGCAATTGTGGCAATGGACCGGATTGCTCCAGCGGGCGCTTGACGAGCATGCGGCCGCATCACGATCCTTCGTGCAGGCCGCACGTCTGGCACCGGCCGTGGCGAGCATCGCCCATGGCCGCGCCCATGTAGCCCTTGAAGCCGGTCTGGATTCAGTCGCGCTGTTCGAGCAGGCGCGTCGCCTGGCGCCAGCGAACGGGGACGTTCTGCTTGGGCTGGCCGCCGCGCGCCTCGCTGCGGGCCGTGGGGAACAGGCGGCGGCCGAACTCCAGGCGATTCTGGATCGAGAGCCGAGGTGGATTCACGGCCATCTACAATTGGGCCAGATTCAATCGATGCTCGGGCGGCCCGAAAGAGCGACTCATTCTCTCGATCAGGCGCTCAAGCGCCTCCCGGGCGAAAGAGCGCTGTGGCAGGGCCTGTTCGATCTTCATGTGCGCAGCGAGAATTATGCCGGCCTGCAAGTGGCGCTGCAGCGAGCCGGGAAAGCGGGGCACGGACAGGACGCCCGGGCCGAATATGAGGCGATCGCGGCTGCGGAACTGGGGGAAGACGACACCGCCACGGTTCTGTTCGACAGCGCCCCCGCGTCAGCCCGGCCGCGCCTTGCGGTCTGGCGGGTCCGCCATCTGCTGAGAAGCGGCCGGGCAGCGGATGCCGTCACGCTCATCGATCGCGAACTGGCGACGGAGCGTGCCGCGGCCATGTGGCCCTATGCCGCGGCCGCTTGGCGGCTGACGGGCGATCCCCGCAGCGCATGGCTGGAGAATTCGCCGGACCTCGTCGCGGTGGTGGATCTCGGCCCGGCGTTGCCCGCTCTGGAAAGGCTGGCTGATCGTCTGCGCTCGCTCCACGTGGCGAAAGGGCAATATCTGGATCAGTCGGTTCGTGGCGGCACTCAAACCGACGGCCCGCTTCTCAGCCGCATCGACCCGGAGATCCGCGCCATGCGCGCGGCGATCGAGCAAGCCGTCGCGCGCTACGTCGCCCACCTTCCGCCGCTGGATGCCAGGCACCCGCTCCTTGGCGCACGGCGTGACCGTCGAATCCGCTTCACCGGCAGCTGGTCGGTTCGGCTCCGTGGCGGCGGATTCCATGCCAACCATGTTCATCCACAGGGCTGGATCAGCTCGGCGCTGTATATTGCGCTTCCGGCGCGCCGGCCGGACGAGAATGCGCAGGCAGGCTGGCTGGCATTGGGCGAACCCCAGGCAGCGCTGAAGCTGGATCTGGCCCCTAGTCGGCTGATCGAGCCGAGGGCAGGAAGGCTCGTGCTCTTTCCTTCATGGATGTGGCACGGGACCCTGCCCTTTGCCGACGGGGAGAGGCTGACGGTCGCGTTCGACGTTGCGCCGCCGCGCTGAACCTTCTGACCGTCGTGCAGAAATATATGGCCATTCCGGACGGTCTGCGGCAGATTTCAGGCCTGATCAACGTCCCGAAAGAATCACTTATGAATCCCGTCTTCCGAGTTGCCTTGCTGGCGGCGGTCGCCAGCCTCATGCCGGCGCCGCTGGCTGCAGAACAGAAGAACGATGCAGGCACTGCGTCGAAGAAGCGCGATCCGAACCAGATGGTCTGCGAGAACCAGGAGGTTCTGGGCAGCCGGTTGGCGGTCAAGAAGATCTGCATGACGCGAAGCCAATGGGCGGAGCAGCGCCGCACCGACCGGGAGATGGTCCAACAGTCGCAGGTCAGCGGCTGCGGGCGAAAGGTGGGTTGCTGATCCGCCCGTCGGCTTCCGGGGGCGAAGCACGATACAGGTGCGCCCGATAATGGTGCTGGGGCATGACTCGGCTGGAACGGGTCATGCCCCCGATTTTCTTCTGACGCCGCAGTGGGGCAACGCGGCTCCTGGCGTCTGTTTCAGCAAGGCTGAAATGCTGGCACCGATTCAGCGACGCTGAAAACGACTCTAGCCGACGTCGAGCTCCAGCTTCCCGTCGCCTTCATCGACTCTCACGGTCGATCCGTCCTTCACGTCACCGCGCAGGATCAGGTCGGCAAGCGGATCCTGCAGGTAGCGCTGCACCGCGCGCTTCAGCGGCCGTGCGCCGTAGACCGGGTCATAGCCGACCCGGCCGAGCCAGGCCCGGGCGCCGCCGGTGAGGTCGAGCGTCACCTTGCGGTCAGCCAGCAGCTTCTGGACACGCGCCACCTGGATATCGACGATCGGCGCCATCTCGCTCTGGCCGAGCCGGTGGAACAGGATGACCTCGTCAAGCCGGTTGAGGAATTCGGGGCGGAAATGACCGCGCACGATCTCCATCACCTGGGGCTCGACCGATGACACGTCCTCGCCGTCGGGCAGGCTCGACAGATACTGGCTGCCCAGGTTCGAGGTCAGGATGATCAGCGTGTTGGAGAAATCGACCGTGCGGCCCTGTCCGTCGGTCAGCCGGCCGTCATCAAGCACCTGGAGCAGCACGTTGAACACGTCGCCATGCGCCTTCTCGACCTCGTCGAACAGCACGACCTGATAGGGCCGGCGCCGCACCGCCTCGGTCAGCACGCCGCCTTCCTCATAGCCGACATAGCCGGGAGGGGCGCCGATCAGTCGGGCGACAGCGTGCTTCTCCATGAACTCGCTCATGTCGATGCGGACCATCGCCGACGGATCATCGAACAGGAATTCGGCGAGCGCCTTGGTCAGCTCGGTCTTGCCGACGCCCGTCGGCCCGAGGAACAGGAAGGAGCCGAGCGGGCGGTTGGGTTCCTGAAGGCCGGCACGCGCGCGGCGCACCGCGGTCGAGACGGCGCGGACCGCCTGGCTCTGCCCGATCACCCTCTTGCCCAGCGCTTCTTCCATGCCGAGCAGCTTGGCGCGCTCGCCTTCAAGCATCCGGTCGACCGGAATGCCGGTCCAGCGGCTGACCACGGCGGCGATGTCGTCGGCGGTCACCTCCTCGCGCAACATCGCACCCTTGGTGGTCGCCTGTGCTTCGTCGAGCTGCCGCGTGAGCTGCGGGATCGTGCCGTAGGACAGCTCGCCGGCCTTGGCGAGATCGCCTGCGCGTTGCGCCTGGTCGAGTTCGAGCCGCGCGGCGTCTAGCTGCTCCTTCAGCTTCGCCTCGGCGTTGATCTTGTCCTTCTCGCCCTGCCAGCGCGTGGTCAGCTCGGCCGATTGCTGTTCGAGATTAGCGAGCTCGCCCTCAAGGGTCGTCAGCCGGTCGCGTGAGGCGGCGTCGCTTTCCTTCTTCAGCGCCTCGCGCTCGATCTTCAGCTGGATGATCCGCCGGTCGAGCGTCTCGATTTCCTCCGGCTTTGACTCCACCTCCATGCGGATCCGGCTGGCTGCCTCGTCCATCAGGTCGATCGCCTTGTCGGGCAGGAAACGGTCAGTGATGTAGCGATTGGACAGGGTCGACGCGGCAACGATCGCCGCATCGGTGATGCGCACGCCGTGATGCAGCTCGTACTTCTCCTTCAGCCCGCGCAGGATCGAGATGGTGTCCTCGACCGTCGGCTCGCCGACGAAGACAGGCTGGAAGCGCCGCTGGAGCGCCGCGTCCTTCTCGACATATTTGCGATACTCGTCGAGCGTGGTCGCCCCGACGCAGTGGAGCTCGCCGCGGGCCAGCGCCGGCTTGATCATGTTGGAGGCGTCCATCGCGCCGTCGGTCTTGCCGGCCCCGATCAGCGTATGCATCTCGTCGATGAACAGGATGATGTCGCCTTCGCCGGCGCGCACCTCGTCGAGCACGCCCTTGAGCCGTTCCTCGAATTCGCCGCGATACTTGGCGCCGGCGATCATGCTGCCGATGTCGAGCGACATCAGCTTCCGGTCCTTCAGCGTATCGGGCACGTCGCCATTGGCGATGCGCAGCGCAAGCCCTTCGGCGATGGCAGTCTTGCCGACGCCGGGCTCGCCGATCAGCACCGGGTTGTTCTTGGTGCGGCGGGCGAGGATCTGGATGGTGCGGCGGATCTCCTCGTCGCGGCCGATCACCGGATCGAGCTTGCCGTCGCGCGCCGCCTGGGTCAGGTCGCGGGCGAATTTCTTGAGCGCGTCGAACCGGCTCTCGGCCCCGGCACTGTCGGCGGTGCGGCCAGCGCGGATCTGGTTGATCGCCGCGTTGAGCGCATCGGCCTTCACCCCGGCGGCAGCCAGCGCCTTGCCGGCGGCGGTGGTCGTGGAAAGCGCCAGCGCGAGCAGCAGCCGTTCGACCGTGACGAAGCTGTCGCCGCCCTTGGCCGCGACCTGCTCGGCCTGGTCGAGTACGCGTACCGCGTCATTGTCCAGCCCCGGCGTCTGCTGGGCGCCGCCGCCCGAGACGGCGGGAATCTTCGCCAGTGCCGCGTCGGTTTCGGCCACCGCGCGCTTTGCATCGCCGCCTGCGGCCGTGATAAGTCCAGCAGCCATGCCCTGCTCGTCCTCGAGCAGCGCCTTCAGGATATGGTCGGGCGAGATGCGCTGATGGCTCATCCTGATCGCGACCGTCTGCGCCGATTGCAGGAAGCCCTTTGCGCGATCGGTGAATTTTTCCAGGTTCATTGTCGTCCCTCCAGGTCTCGCCCGAATATGGTGTTGTATATATGCAACACAAGCCTCCCCGGCAGGACTTTTTCGCCCTCGTTTCAGAGGGGCCGGAACCTGTCACATTCCTGTCTTGCCAGTCACGCACGAACGACATGTTCCTCCCATAATTGTGCAACGCACAACGCCTAGGCGCGACGAGGGCGCCAGGGAGTGGGGCGCCCCGGACTTAACGCCCAAAAGGGGAAATCGACATGCGTCATCTTCACGCCTGGCTGCTGGCTGGCACTGCCTTGTGCTCGCCATTCGCTGCGAACGCTGCCGTCACCACCGACAAGCCAGCTGCTGCCGCCGATACCGCGCCGGATTCAGCCGTGCCGGACGAAGCGCCCGCTGCCGATGCCCCCTCTGCCGATATCATCGTGATCGGCCGTGGCGAGACGCGCCAGGTCCAGCGCATCAGCCAGGTCGATATCGAGCGGCTGGCCGCGGGCACCAGCCCGCTCAAGGCGATCGAGAAGCTGCCCAGCGTGAATTTCCAGTCGGCCGATGCCTTCGGTGCCTATGAATGGTCGGAGCGCGTTTCGATCCGCAGCTTCAACCAGAACCAGATCGGCTTCACGCTCGACGGCATCCCGCTCGGCGACGGCAGCTACGGCAACACCAACGGCCTGCACGTCAGCCGCGCGATCTCGTCGGAGAATATCGGCCAGACGATCGTGTCGCAGGGCGCCGGATCGATCGGGACCCAGGCGACCAACAATCTCGGCGGCACCATCGAGTTCTTCTCGAGCGATCCCAAACCCACTTTCGGCATGACGCTGAACGGTACCTATGGCAGCCAGAACACGGTGCGCGCCTTCGGCCGCCTCGACACCGGCGTGCTCGGTGAAAACGGGTCGAGCGCCTATGTCTCCTACGGTTATCTCGATACCGAGAAGTGGAAGGGCTTCGGCTCGCAGCGCCAGCACCAGGTCAACGCGAAGTTCGTCGCGCCGATCGCCGATGTCCGCCTCGTCGGCACGTTCGATTTCTCGGATCGCCGCGAGAACGACTATCAGGATCTGTCGCTCGACATGATCCGCCGTCTCGGACTGAACAACGACAATATCTCGAACAATTATCCGCTCGCGGTCGCGATCGCCGATGTGCTTGCCTATAACGGCGCGCACCCGACGGCGCCGCTGCCCTATCCGGCACCCTACGCCACCGCCGACGACGTCTATTACAATGCGGCGGGCCTGCGGGTCGACTATCTCGCCTCGCTCGGCATCGAGACGGCGAAGGACGCGCCGATCCATGGCGAGCTCAAGGCCTATTATCATTCGAACCACGGCCAGGGCATCTG
Source organism: Pseudomonadota bacterium (assembly GCA_040388155.1). Taxonomy (GTDB): domain Bacteria; phylum Pseudomonadota; class Alphaproteobacteria; order Sphingomonadales; family Sphingomonadaceae; genus Sphingomonas. Next base: position 449,464 of record JAZKCJ010000006.1, on the reverse strand, counting down.
GTTCACGCCGTACACCGCGACGCCGGGCGGCGCGCCGCTCTCGGTGCGCACGACCGAGTACGACATCCGCCGCAAGGGCGTGTTCGGCTCGATCGGCGGCAAGCTCGGCTTCAACGACATCACCGTCGGCGGCTGGTACGAGAAGAATGATTTCCGCCAGGCCCGGCGCTTCTACGGCCTCACCAGCCGCATGACGCCGACGCGGGATTCGCTCGAATTCCAGTCCAATCCCTTCTTCACCCAGTGGGATTTCAAATACGGCACCGAGACCATCCAATATTATGTCCAGGACAAGATCGCGCTGGGCAATCTGACGATCGATTTCGGCTGGAAGGGCTTCGACGTCCGCAACTCGGCCACCCCGATCGTCTCGGGCGGCCTCGCCGCGGGCAAGATCAAGGTCACCGACTGGTTCCAGCCGCATGGTGGCTTCAACTACAAGCTCAGCGAGAGCGCCGAGCTGTTCGGCGATTTCACCCAGGTGAAGCGCGCCTTCGTCTCGTCGGCGACGACCGGTCCGTTCGCGACCACCCAGCCCGGTTTCAACGCGCTGCTCACCACCAGCAAGCTGAAGCCCGAGGAATCGAACACTTATGAACTCGGCGGCCGCTTCAAGAACCGCTGGTTCAACGGCCTGATCGCCGCTTATTATGTCGACTTCCGCAATCGCCTGCTTGGCGTGACGACCGGCGCGGGGATCGTCGGCAACCCGGTGATCCTGCAGAATGTCGGCGCGGTCCGCTCCTATGGCTTCGAGGCGGCGGGCGAGGCGAAGCTCGGCCATGGCTTCGGCGTGTTCGCATCGTACAGCTACAACGACTCGACCTATCGCGACAATGTCAGCGCCACCGTCCTGACCAAGGGCAAGACGACCGTCGACAGCCCGAAGCATCTGGCCAAGGGCGAGATCACCTACGACAAGGGCATGTTCTTCGGCCGCATTGGCGCGAATTACATGAGCAAGCGCTACTTCACCTACACCAACGACCAGTCGGTGCCTGAACAGGTGATCTTCGATGCGACCCTTGGCGCCCGTGTCACCCTGCCGGGTGAGCGCAAGGTTGAGGTGCAGCTCAACGCGACCAACCTGTTCGACAGGAAGTATATCTCCACCATCGGGTCGAACGGCTTCGGTAACAGCGGCGACAACCAGACGCTGCTCGCGGGTGCGCCGCAGCAGTTCTTCGTCACGGTGAAGACCGGCTTCTGATCGACGAGCAGCCGCCGCTACCGCGCTTTGCGCGGGGCGGCGGCAATCGCGCTGGCGGCGCATGACGATTGCCTGCTATCCCCATTGGATTGGTGCCGACGAAGCATCAGGCAGGGGACGGATGATGGCGATTCTCACATTGCTCGCGGCCCTGTCCGTCGCTTCTTCCGGCGCGGCGCTCCATGTCCGGATCATGGTCGATGAATCGGGCAAATGCGTCACGGCCTGGAACGGCGCGCCGGTCGACGATGCGGAACTGTTGGAGCGGGCGAGGGCGTGGCCCGACAAGAAAAAGTCGGTTCACATCGACGGTGACACTATCGTGCCGTATCGATGCCTCGGCGGTACAATTTATGCGCTGCAAATGGCCGGCTTCACAAAGCTCGGCTTCATCGCCGAGCCTGCCCCCGCGCAGGAGGACGCCAAATGATCCGTCGCATCGGTCTCGGGCTTTTGGCGCTTGTCGTTTTCGTCGCGATCTTCCTCGCCACCTGGGAACCGCTCACTGCGACCGCGCCGGCCGCGCCGCCGGCCCGTTCTTATGACGTGAAGATCGCGCGCGACACTTTCGGCGTGCCGCATATCTTCGGCAAGACCGATCCCGACGTCGCCTACGGCATCGCCTATGCGCATGCCGAGGATGATTTCTCGACCCTGCAGGAAGTGCTCGCCATGACACGCGGACGCCTCGGCGTGATGACCGGCGGCGAGGGGGCGAAGACCGACTATGTGCTTCACCTGCTCGGCGCGCGGGAGACAGTCGATCGCGATTATCTGAAGCAGCCGGCCGATGTGCGGGCATTGCTCGATGGCTATGCCTCCGGGTTGAACCGCTATGCCGAGAAGCATCCGGGCGAGGTGCGGCTGGCGAAGCTCTTCCCGGTCGATGGCCGGGACGTCGCGGTGGGTTTCGTGCTTCGGTCGCCTTTCTTCTTCGGGCTGGATTCAGTGCTCGGCGCACTGGCCGGGGACACGCCGTTGCCCAGGGAGAGCGCCGGACCGGTGCCCGACGCGCCTGACATCACGCCGATCGGCCCCAACGGCAACGAGAACGGTTCCAACGCCTTTGTCGTTGCGCCGAAGCGCTCGGCCGATGGTTTCACCCGGCTCGTCTCCAACTCGCACCAGCCCTGGCGCGGCGGCGTCGCCTGGTATGAACTGGTGGTGCATTCGCAGACCGGCTGGAATTTCGCCGGGGCAACCTTTCCCGGCGCGCCCTATCCGCTGCTTGGGCATAACCGGACGCTCGGCTGGACCAATACGGTCAACCGGCCCGACCTGATCGATATCTACAAGCTGACGCTCAATCCGGCGGGCGACGCCTATCGCTTCGACGGCGCATGGCGCCCGCTCGAAAAGACGCGGGTCTGGCTGCATGTGAAGCTGTGGGGACCGTTCGTGCTGCCGGTCCCGAAGATGGTGTCGCGGGCGGTACAGGGACCGGTGATCGAGACGCCCAGGGGCGCGTTCGCGCTTCGCTATGGCGGTGCCGACCAGCTGAAGATGGTCGAGGAATATTACCGGCTCAACCGCGCGCGCGATTTCGCCGAGTGGCAGAAGGCGCTGGCCATCCAGGGTGTGCCGGCGACCAACTTCCTCTACGGCGATGCGGCGGGCAACATCGCCTATTTCTACAATGCGAGCTTCCCCAACCGGAAGCCGGGCTATGATTATGCCAAGGTGCTGCCGGGCGACACGTCGCGCGACCTCGCGGCAGGCACGGTGCCCTGGGCGCAGGTGCCGCGCAACGTAAACCCCGCCTCGGGCTTCCTGATCAACGCCAACAACACGCCCTTCCAGGCGGCGGGGACCGGTTCGGAAATGAAGCCGGGTGACTATTCCCCGCTGCTCGGGATCGAGACCGACACCACCAACCGGGCGACCCGCGCGCTTGAGCTGATGGGGGCGACCCCCTCGATCAGCGACGCAGATCTCCACCGGATCAAGTTCGACACCGGCGTCAGCCGGGTGAGCTGGGCGGCGAAATGGTTCGCCGATCTGGCAGCCGTCGACCCCAAGGGTGACCGGACGCTGATCGAGGCCCAGGCGCTGCTGGCGAAATGGGACTGGAATTACGACGGTAAGGGCCCGGCCGATGCGATCGCTGCGCTGCTGCTGCGCGCCGGCAACAAATGGCATTATCAGCGCCGGCCCGAAGTCGATCCGCGCGAGGAACTCGGCAAGGCCGCCGCCTATCTGAAGAAATATTTCGGCCGGCTCGATCCGCCGCTCGGTACCGTCCTGCGCGTCCGCCAGGGCAAGGTCGACCTGCCGATGGACGGCGGCCCCGACGTGCTCCGCGCCGCCGCCCTGTGGGACGAGGCGCCTGACGGCCGGCTCGCGGTGAAGCATGGCGACAGCTTCATCATGTTCGTCGCCTGGGACAAGGCGGGCAAGGTCAGCTCGCAATCGATCCAGCCCTTCGGCGCCGCGACGACACGGCCCGAATCGCCGCATTATGCCGATCAGGCACCCCTGTTCGTGCGGCACGAACTGAAGCCGGTGTGGTTCGATCCTGCAGAGCTCAAGGACCATGTCGAACGGGTCTATCGTCCCTGAGCGGCCCCGATTGCGCGGCGCATTGGCTGCGTTATACCTGTGTAATATACTTGCTTATTCGAGGACGTATCTTCCATGAACATCAAGCTGTTCGCGCTTGCGGGCGTGGCGCTCGGCGCGCTTGCGACGCCGGTCGTCGCCGCGCCGCCCCCGGCCACTGCCGCTAAGGCCGCTCCGATCAAGCCGGCCCCGGTTTCAGTCCTCGCGAAGAGCGTCGATATTCCGTACGAGGAATTCACCCTCGCCAACGGGCTGCGCGTGATCGTCCATACCGACCGCAAGGCGCCGATCGTCGCGCTGTCGGTCTGGTACAATGTCGGGTCGAAGTTCGAGCCCGCCGGCAAGACCGGCTTCGCCCATCTGTTCGAGCATCTGATGTTCAACGGCAGCGAGAACGCGCCGGGCGATTATTTCGCGCCGATGAAGGAAGTCGGCGCGACCGACCTGAACGGCACGACCTGGTTCGACCGCACCAATTATTACGAGACGGTGCCGACGCCGGCGCTGGCGCGTGCGCTGTTCCTCGAAAGCGACCGGATGGGCTATCTCACCGGCGCGGTGACTCAGGGCGTGCTCGATGAGCAGCGCGGTGTCGTCCAGAACGAGAAGCGCCAGGGCGATAACCAGCCCTTCGGCCTGGTCGAATACAGCCAGCTCGCCGCGCTGTTCCCGGAAGGGCACCCCTATCGGCACTCGACGATCGGCTCGATGGCTGATCTCGACGCCGCTAGCCTCGTCACGGTGAAGGACTGGTTCCACGATCATTATGCGCCGAACAATGCGATCCTGTCGCTTGCCGGCGATGTCGACGTCGCCACGGCGAAGCTGCTGGTCGAGAAATATTTCGGCGCGATCCCGCGTGGTCCGGTCAGCGTGGTGCCCAAGGTCGACGTCCCGACCCTCGCCGCCGCCAAGGCCGAGGTGATGAAGGACCGGGTTTCGACCACGCGAATCTACCGCATGTGGACGGTGCCGGGCGTCAACGACAAGGATTCGACCCTGCTCGACGTGACCGCCGGCGTGCTCGGCGGGCTTTCCAGCTCGCGGCTCGACAATGCGCTGGTGCGCAGGGAAAAGATCGCGGTGCGCGTCTCCGCGAGCAACCAGACCTTCGCTCAGGTCGGCCTGTTCGAGGTCTATGCCGATGTGACGCCGGGCGTCGATCCGGCGATCGTCGCGAAGCGCCTCGACGAGATCGTGGCTGATCTGATCGCCAAGGGCCCGACCGCCGACGAGGTGCAGCGCGTGGCGACTGGCACCGTGACCCGCACGATCCAGGGCCTTGAATCGGTGGGCGGCGGCAGCGGCAAGGCGGCGACCCTGGCCGAGGGCGCGCTCTATTCGAACGATCCCGCTGCCTACAAGAAACAGCTTGCGACCATGGCGGGCGCGACGCCGGCGATCGTCAAGGCGGCGACCGCGAAGTGGCTGGGCCGGCCGGTCTATGCGCTGACCGTCGTGCCCGGTCCGCGCGAGGCCTATACCGAGGCGGCGGCGGTCGAGGCCAAGCCGTCGACCGACGTGCCGGTCAAGGGCACGCGCGGCGCGATGCCGGGTGTCGCTGCCATCTCCGACATCGATTTCCCCCCGGCGGTGCACACCAGCCTGAAGAACGGCATCGAGCTGATCTATGCGCAGCGCGGCGCGGTGCCGATCACCCAGGCGGTGATCAGCTTCGATGCCGGCGTTGCCGCCGATCCGGCGACCAGGCTCGGCACGCAGCAGCTGACGCTCAACATGATGGACGAGGGCACCACCTCGCTCGATTCGATCGGCATCGCCGAGGCCAAGGAACGGCTCGGCGCCGCCATCGGCGCTGGCGCGAGCGCTGATCGCACCAGTCTGACCCTGTCGGCACCAAGCCCCAATCTCGTGCCGGCGCTCGACCTGTTCGCCGATATCGTGCGCAACCCCGCCTTTGCGCCGGCCGAGGTCGACCGAGTCAAGAACCAGCAGCTCGCGCAGATCTCGGCCGAGCTGACCAGCCCGGGCGGCCTCGCGTCGCGCGTCATGCCGCGGCTCGTCCATGGTCCGGCCTCGCCTTATGCCAAGTCGTTCGGCAGTGGCGATCCCAAGGCGGTCGCGACGCTGACCCGCGACGATCTGATCGCATTCCAGCACGCGTGGCTCCGTCCCGACAAGGCGCGCATCTTCGTCGTCAGCGACCGGCCGCTGGCTGAGGTGAAGGCGGCGCTCGATGCCGAATTCGGCGACTGGACGCCGACCGGTCCGGCCGGCGTGAAGGATTTCTCGGCACGGTCGACGCCGTCGACGCCGAAGATCGTGCTGGTCGACCGGCCGGATTCGCCCCAGTCGCTGATCTATGCGGCGACCCCCACGACGCTGAAGGGCACTGACGATTTCGTGCCCCTGCTCGCCGCCAACGACACGCTCGGCGGCGGCTTCCTGTCGCGCATCAACATGGATCTGCGAGAGGACAAGCATTGGTCCTATGGCGCGAGCGGCGGTTTCCAGCGCGCCGAGTTTGCTGCGCCCTATGTCATCCAGGCGCCGGTGCAGGCCGACAAGACCGGCGCGTCGATCGCGGCGCTGCGTGCCGACGTGGGTGATTTCCTGACGACCAAGGGCATCACCCCGCTCGAGTTCGACCGGACGATCACCGGAACGATTCGCTCGTTGCCCGGCAATTTCGAAACGGCGGGCGCCGTGCTGGGCGGGATGCAGTCCAACAGCCTCTACAAGCGGCCCGACGATTATTATGCAAAACTTCCTCAGGTCTATCGCGGGCTGAAGATCGGCCAGCTTGACGCTGCGGCACGCGCGGTAATCGATCCGTCGAAGCTGATCTGGGTCGTCGTCGGCGATGCGAAGACGGTTCGACCCCAGCTTGACAGCCTCGGGTTGCCGGTTGAGGTGGTGCCGGCGGCGTCCGTCGCGGACGTGCGCTAGGGATTCAGGATCAGGAGAGAAGACATGGCTGAAGTCGACGGCACCTGGGATACGGTCGTGAAGTCGCCGCTCGGTGACCAGAAGGCAACCTTCGTCGTGAAGAGCGACGGCGGCAGCTTCACCGGCACCAACACCGGCGCGATGGGATCGGTCGAGGTCACCGGCACCGTGGACGGCAATGCGCTCCACTGGACGATGAACATCACCGTTCCGATGCCGATGACGCTTGACTGCAACGCGACGGTCGATGGCGACACGCTGACCGGAACGGTCGGCGCCGGCGCGTTCGGCAGCTTCCCGATGTCGGGCACGCGCGCCGGCTGATCGCGCCCGGTTCGCTTAACGAAGCGGCCCGCCTTCCACCCGGAAGGCGGGCCGTTTTCATTCCCGCGCCAGCCGGGTCACATGGCCCATCTTGCGGCCGGGACGCACCGTCTTGCCATAAAGGTGCAGGCGCGCGCCCGGTTCCTCCAGGATCTCCGCCCAGCGATTGGCGTCCTCGCCGATCAGATTCTCCATCTCGACGCGCGGTGCCATCAGGCCCGTGTCGCCGAGCGGGAGGCCGCAGATCGCGCGGATATGGTTCTCGAACTGGGAGGTGACGGCGCCTTCGATCGTCCAGTGCCCGGAATTGTGCACGCGGGGCGCCATTTCGTTGAACACCGGCCCCTTGTCGGTGGCGAAGAATTCGAGCGTGAGCACGCCGACATAGCAGAGCGTGTCGGCGACGCGCCCGGCGAGTGCCGCGGCCTCAGCCCAGTGGCGCGCGATCTCGGCGGGCGCGGGGAGCGAGGAGCGGGCGAGGATGCCGTCGACATGCTCGTTCCAGGGCGGCGGATAGCTGACCATCTCGCCATCCGCGCCGCGGGCGAGGATGATCGAGAATTCATGGCTGAAGGTGACGAAGCCTTCGAGGATCGCCGGACGCTCGCCGATTTCGGCCCAGGCGGCCTCCGCCTCGCCGGCGGTACGGATACGGACCTGGCCCTTGCCGTCATAGCCGAGCCGAAGCGTCTTCAGGATAGCGGGAGCGCCGATCTCCGCCAGCGCCTGCTTCAGCTCGTCAGGGGTCGTGACCTTGCGCCACGGGGCGGTGCGGCCGCCGAGCCCGTCGACGAAGCTCTTTTCGGTGGCGCGGTCCTGTGCGACTTCGAGCGCGGCCGGCGCCGGGTGCACGGGCAGCCGCGTCGCGAGATAGCGGATCGGCTCGATCGCGATATTCTCGAACTCGTAGGTGACGACATCGGCTGATGCGGCAAGCTCGTCCAGGACGATGCGGCTGTGATAATCGGCGCGGGTGAAGCTTGAGGCGGTCTGCGCGGCGACGCTTTCGGCGTCGGGGGCGAGGACCTGGGTACGATAGCCGAGCTGCGCCGCCGCCACCGCGAGCATCCGCCCGAGCTGGCCGCCGCCGAGGATGCCGATGGTCGAGCCGGGGGGCAGCGGAGTCCTGGAGCCGGTCATTCGGGGTCGGTCACCACGGCGTCGGTCTGCGCGGCGCGCCATTTCTTGAGGCGCTCGGCCAGCAGTGCGTCATGCGTGGCGAGGATCGCGGCGGCGAGCAGCCCCGCATTCTTCGCGCCCGGCTTGCCGATCGCAAGCGTGCCGACGGGGATACCGCCGGGCATCTGGACGATCGAGTAGAGGCTATCCAGGCCCTTCAGCGCCTTGGATTCGACCGGCACGCCGAGCACCGGCAGATGAGTCATCGCGGCGGCCATGCCGGGCAGATGCGCCGCGCCTCCGGCGCCCGCGACGATCACCTTGAGCCCGCGCACCTCGGCATGGGCCGCATAGTCATAGAGACGCTGCGGGGTGCGGTGCGCCGACACCACCTTGCTCTCATGCGGCACGCCGAGCTCGGCAAGGATGTCGGCGGTATGGCGCATCGTGTCCCAGTCGGACGCGCTGCCCATGATGATGCCGACAAGGGGATGGTCCGTCATGAGAGGTGCCCCGGTAGAAGGAGCGGCTTCCTAACCATGGTGAGGAAAGAGGGCAACTTACTTAAAGCCCCTCCCCTGAAGGAGGGGCTTTGGAAGACGTCAGCGCTCGCTCAGATAATAGCAGTCGGTGGCGTTCAGTGCTTCGTCCAGTTCGTAGACGATCGGCTGGCCGGTCGGAATCTCCAGGCTGGTGATCGCATCGTCCGGGATGTTCGACAGATGCTTGACCAGCGCGCGGAGCGAATTGCCGTGCGCCGAGATCAGCACGCGCTGCCCGGCCTTGAGCGCGGGGGCGATGCGGCCCTCCCAATAGGGCAGCACCCGCGCGATCGTGTCCTTCAGGCTCTCGGTCGAGGGGATCGGGATGCCCGCATAGCGGCGGTCGGAGGACAGGTCGAAGGCGCTGCCCGGCTCGAGCGGCGGGGGCGGGATGTCGAAGCTGCGGCGCCAGACATGGACCTGTTCGTCGCCATGCTTGGCCGCGGTCTCGGCCTTGTCGAGCCCGGTCAGGCCGCCATAATGCCGCTCGTTCAGATGCCAGTCCTTCTCGACCGGCAGCCACAGCCGGCCCATCTCCTCAAGCGCGAGATCGAGCGTCTTGATCGCCCGGGTCTGCAGGCTGGTGAAGGTCTGGTCGAAATCCAGGCCCTTCTCCTTCATCAGCCGGCCGGCGGCGCGCGCTTCCTCTGCGCCCTTTTCGGTCACGTCGACGTCCCACCAGCCGGTGAAGCGGTTCTCGAGGTTCCAGGCGGACTGGCCGTGGCGGATCAGGACGAGGGTCGGCATGGTTTCTCCGAAGCGATCGATGACGCGCCCGTCTCTAGCGATTGGCGGCGGAGAGGCAACTTGCGGCGCACGCGTCGCGCATGGCATTCGGGCCGCAAGGAGAAACGCGATGGCGATCGTTCGGCAGACACTTGTGTACAATGGTCCGGGCGGGCCGTTCGAGGGCGTGATCGCCTATGAGGACGAGGTGAGAACGCTCAGGCCCGGCGTGCTCGTGGTGCCGAACGTGCGCGGGCAGAAGGAAGCCGATACCTTCAAGGCGGAGGCGCTGGCGAGGCTCGGCTATGTCGGCTTCGCCTGCGACGTGTTTGGCCAGGGCAAGCGCACGACGCCCGAATCCTCGGACATCGGCGTCTATATGAACGAGATGAATGCGGATCGCGCTCAGCTGCGCGATCGGCTGCAGGCGTCGCTCGACGCGCTGAAGGGCTTCGACCGGGTCGATCCGGCGAAGACCGCCGCGGTCGGCTTCTGCTTCGGCGGCAAGTGCGTGCTCGACATGGCGCGTGCCGGGCTGGATTTCCTGGGCGGGGTCAGCTTCCACGGCGTGTACGACCGGCCGGATTACGCCAGCACCACGCCGATCGGGCCGAAGCTGCTTGTCTGTCACGGCTGGGAGGACCCGCTGGCGCCGCCCGACGCGATGGTCGCGCTTGGCCGGGAACTGGCCGAGGGCAGGGCCGACTGGCAGATCCACGCCTATGGCAATGCCGGCCATGCCTTCACCGACCTGGCGGCGAAGGCATCGACCCGGCCGGGCGTCGCCTATGAGGAGCGCGCCGACCGGCGGAGCTGGGAGGCGATGAAGGATTTTCTGGCCGAGCTGTTCTGAGCCGGTCCGGCCGGTCCAGCCAAGCCGTTCGTCCCGAGCAGCCCTTTCGGCTTGTCTCAGCCCCTGCGCGGGACGAACGGTGACTGTCTTTCGTCAGATCGTGTCGATCACCTCGGCCAGCACTTCCAGGCAGGAGTGGCCGAGCTGCTTGCTGCGCTCAGGCGACCAGCCGAATTCCGGGTCGGCGTTCGCATCATGGTCCTTGAACGGCATCTCTAGGGTCATCGCCACCGCGCCGAAGCGCTCCGCGACCTGGTTGGTCGACATGGAGAGGTTGGCCTTGCCCGGGCTCGACTTCTCATAGCCCTTCTCGATCTGGAAATCGGGCGTGTGGGCGGCGAGGCGGCGGGCAAAGTCGTAATATTTCTCGCCAAGCGCGTCGGTCCAGCTCGGAATGCCTTCGAAGCCGGCGAGGAAATTGGCGGGGATCGCCTCGTCGCCATGCACGTCCATCGCGAAGGCGACGCCGGTCTCGTCCATTGCATTGCGCACGCACAGCACTTCGGGGCTCTTCTCGGCCGTCGGCGCATGCCATTCGCGGTTTAGGTTCACGCCGGCTGCGTTGGTGCGCAGATGCCCGCGGAAGGTCCCGTCCGGGTTCATGTTCGGCACGACATGGAAGGTCGCCTTGGCGAGCAGGGCGGCGGTGACGGGATCCTCGCTGTCGGTCAGCCGCTCCAGCGCGCCTTCCATCCACCATTCGGCCATGGATTCGCCGGGATGCTGGCGGGCATAGAGCCATACCTGCTTCGGGCCGTCGCCGATGCTGAAACAGTCGATCGCGCGGCCGTCGAGCGACAGGCCGAGCTGGCGATGGGTGACACCGGGCTGGAGCGCGGTCGCGGCGACCAGCGCGTCGTGGCGTTCCATCGTATAGGGCGCGAAATAGGCGAACCAGACCAGCTCGCTGTCACCCTCCCAGTCGAACTCAAGCACGCCGTCGGCGTAGCGCGTCTCGATCATCCGCCAGTCGATCCGGTCGGTCGAGACGCGCGTCCTGTAGCCCGGCCAGCCGAAGGGATAGGCCGAGGAACCCGCATTCACGATGCGATAGGTGATCTTGCGCCCCTTCGCCCCGGCGACGCGGAAATAGAACCATTGGAAGAAATCGGACTGGTGATCCTGCGCGATCTCCAGGTCGATACGGTCTCCGGCGACGGCGACCAGGCGGATATTGCCGCCGTCGAAGGCGGCGTTGATCTGAATGCTCATTTGATCGTGATAGAACGGCCGGATTCGCCGGGGAAGCCCAGGAACAATGCATGGGCCAGTTTGGCTGCGGTGGCGCTGGTCTGCGCACCGGGCCCCTTGTCGTCGTCGCGGGTCTGCGCACGGCCTTCCCACACCACCGTGCCGTCGCTGCGCCGCCGGATCTGCACCGACATCTGGCTCGCCGTCACATAACGCGACCGCGCCTTGCCGATGGGGAAGGAGACGCCGCCACCGACGCCGACCCCGCCGCCATAGCCACCGCCACCGCCGGCGCCGATCCCGACGGTGAACGGGGAGCGGCGCGGCGCCCCCTCCAGCGTCGTGCGGTTGACGCCGACGACGGCGAGATATTGCGCGGTCACATGAGGCTCGGGCGCGCTGTAGCCCTGCTGCAGCAGCTCGGCCTGCACCGCGCTGGCATAGACGCTGAACTCGAGGCTCGCCGGTGCGTCGCCGGTCATCGGCTCCACCGTCACGGTGCCCCGCTCAAGCGGCGCGCCGAGATGGAATCGCGTCACCTGCACCGGCGCGCTGCCCGTAGCGGCGCAGCCCGAAAGGCCCGTGGCCGCCAGTGCGATGAACAATCCACGTGCCTTCATCATAAATGCCATCCTTCGAATCCGTCGCCACGCCCCCGCTACGCCCGATAGACCTTTCCGTCTTCCGTGTCGCCCGGGTTGACTTGGGCACCTCTCGTCCATATGCGGGCGCCTCTTTCCAAAACCCGAGAATCAAAGAAGCGAATCGATCATGAAGATCCGCAATTCCCTGAAGTCGCTCAAGGGGCGTCACCGCGACAACCGCGTGATCCGCCGCCGTGGCCGCACCTATGTCATCAACAAGACGAACCGCCGCTTCAAGGCCCGCCAGGGCTAAGTGAGTCGGCCGGCTGCCGTCGTCTTCGACGTCGGCAACGTCCTGTATGACTGGAACCCCCGGTTCCTTTACGAGCGCCTGATCGAGGACGATCGGGCGCTCGATGCGTTCCTGTGCGATGTCGCGACCAAGGAATGGCATTTCCAGCACGACGAGGGCCGGCCTTTCGCCGAGACCTCGGCGGAGCTCAGTGCTGCGCATCCCGAGTATGCCGACATGATCGCGCTGTGGGGGCCGCGCTTCAGCGAGACGATCCCGGGCATGCTGCCGGGCATGGCTGATCTGGTCGCCGAGATCGATTCGGCCGGCGTGCCGCTTTTTGCGATCACCAATTTTTCCGGCGAGTTCTGGAAGCCGTTCCGCGCGCGCGAAGCGGCGGTCTTCGACCGGTTCCGCGACATTGTCGTCTCGGGCGACGAGCGACTGGTGAAGCCCGATCCGGCAATCTATCGACTCGCGCTCGACCGTTTCGGGCTCGAGCCGGGCGAGGCGGTCTTCGTCGACGACCGCGCCGACAATATCGAGGGCGCGAACGGCGTCGGCATGCACGGCCTGCAGTTCGTCGACGCGCCAACCTTGCGCGGCCAGCTGGTTACGCTGGGGCTGCTCAGCGACTGATTCGCGCCCGGCGACCGCCCGGATTTTCGGCTGTTGCAGCCGGCTTTTTTTTCTTCCGCTGTTATGTTGGAATTCAGGCGCGATTTACGCGAGTGATTCCAGCGGTTTGAGGCGTGGTTTCCCTGTTATCGCATAACAGCGGAAAAAGGTGTCCGAACGGCCGGAGAAACGGGCAATTCAGCGCGATAAAGGCGCCGGTATTCTTGCCGTCGTGAACGACTTTCTGTCTGGTCGACCATGTCAAAGAGCGGGCCCGGGTACGGGACCGCGCCACACTTCCATGATCGGGCGCAGTGTTGAATCGAGAGCGCTCTTTGTCGTACCGGACTCGTTTCGGCATCCACCGTTCCGCGCGCTCTTCAGCCGTCGCGTTCGCGGCGCAGCGGCCCCCGGCGAAGGCCGGGGCCCCGGCCTTCGCCGGGGAAGGGCCAGGTGACCGGATAGAGGTGTTGCGCTGGATGCGCCTAGTGCGAATAGCCCTTCAGCTCGTCGCCGGTCACCCGCACCACGTGCAGCACGTTGGTCGAACCGGGGGTGCGGAAGGGCACGCCGGCGATGATGATCACCCGGTCGCCGGCCTTGGCGATATTGTGGCGCAGGGCCATGCGCTTTGCCTTGGCGACCATGTCCTCGAAGGATTCGACGTCGCGCGTGTGCACCGCGTGGGTGCCCCACAGCAGGCCGAGCCGACGGGCGGTCTCGATCTTGGGGGTCAGCACCAGCAGCGGCACCGAGGGCCGCTCGCGCGCGACGCGACGCGCGGTCGAGCCCGACGACGTGAAGCAGATGATCGCCGCCGCCGTGACGGTCGCCGCGATGTTCTTGGCGGATTCGGCCAGCGCGTCGGCGGTGGTCGGATCGGGCCGGGTGACGGTGAAATGGATTCGGTCGCCATGCATCGGGTCGCGTTCGACCGCCTCGCCGATCGAGTTCATCATCGCGACCGATTCGATCGGCCACGCCCCTGCCGCGCTCTCGGCCGAAAGCATGATCGCGTCGGCGCCGTCATAGACGGCGGTCGCCACGTCCGACACTTCGGCGCGGGTCGGGGTCGGCGCGGTGATCATCGATTCGAGCATCTGGGTCGCGACGACCACCGGGCGGCCCAGCCGGCGCGCGGTCTCGACGATGCGCTTCTGCAAGGGCGGCACCGATTCGGGCGGCAGCTCGACGCCGAGATCGCCGCGGGCGACCATCACGCCGTCGCACTGCTCGACGATCTCCTCAAGCCGTTCGATCGCCGACGGCTTCTCGATCTTGGCCATCAGCGCTGCCTTGCCCTGGATCAGCTTGCGCGCCTCGGCGAGATCCTCGGGCCGCTGGACGAAGCTCAGCGCGATCCAGTCGACGCCCTGGTCGATCGCGAAGGCAAGGTCGCTTCGGTCCTTCTCGGTCAGCGCCGCCATCGGCAGGACCACGTCGGGAACGTTCAGCCCCTTGTTGTTGGACAGCGTGCCGCCGACCACCACGGTGGTGACGATCTTCTTCGCCTCATGGCTTTCGACGCGCAGCACCAGCTTGCCGTCGTCGAGCAGCAGGCGCGCACCGACCTCGATCGCCTCGAAGATCTCGCGGTGGGGCAGCTCGACGCGGGTCGAATCGCCGGGCGTCTTGTCGCGGTCGAGGATGAAGGTCGATCCGGTGACCAGCTCGGTTCGGCCGCCCTCGAACTTGCCGACGCGCAGCTTGGGGCCCTGGAGATCGGCGAGGATCGTCGTCGGCCGGCCATATTTCTTCTCGAGGCTGCGGATCGCCTCGATCACCGCCACCTTCGATGCCTGGTCGCCATGGCTCATATTGACGCGAAAGGCGTCGGCGCCCGCCTCGAACAGCTTGCCGATCATCTCGGCGCTGTTGCTTGCGGGCCCCAATGTCGCGAGCACGCGCACCTTGCGCGATCGGGGACTGATGGCCTTCGTCATGACAGCGCTTTCCTCGGCTTGTGCGCGGTCGGCTCTAACCCCTATCTCCGGGGGATCAACCGTGGAGCGCGTAAAATGGCGGATTTGGAGACGATCGACGATGCGGTGGCGGCAGCGGCGTTCCGGCGGCTCGTCCTTCACCTGCGCCACAGGGCCGATGCGCAGAATGTCGACCTGATGGGACTCGCGGGATTCTGCCGCAACTGCCTGTCGGACTGGGTGCAGGAGGCGTCGGACGGCGCGCTCGACCGGGAGGGCGCGCGCGCGGCGATCTACGGCATGCCCTATGCGCAGTGGAAGGCGGCGCATCAGGGCGAGGCGACACCCGAACAGCTTGCCCGGATGGCCGAGAGCGTCGCGAAGAATGCCTGAGCCCGGGCATGCGTGAGCTTGGGGGGTGACGGCTGGCCGATGGGCGGCTATGCGGCTCCTCCAAACCGTTCGTCCTGCGTAGCCGTTGAGCTTGTCGACATGGCGTATCGAGGACAGGCCCCGCAGGGAACGACGTTTCGTTACGGGGCTTCGATACGGGCCCCGACCCGACTCGACCCCCCGCTCGGCACGAACGGCTGACAGTCAATCGCTCGGCGCAAATGGCCGACATTCAATCAAGGAGTTCCCATGTCCGACGTGATCGCCGCCGACCAGCTTCGTCTCTTCATCGAGCGGATCGAGCGGCTTGAGGAAGAGAAGAAGGGCATCGCCGACGATATCAAGGACGTCTATGCCGAGACCAAATCGAACGGCTTCGACGTGAAGACGATCCGGACGATCGTGAAGCTGCGCAAGATGGAGAAGCATCACCGCGACGAGGCGGAAATGCTGCTCGAAACCTACAAGACGGCGCTCGGACTCGACTAAGCCATCCCTTTTCCGTTCGTCCCGAGCTTGTCGAAGGACTGTTCTTTCTTCTACCTCGGGTGCAGCAAGGGCAGGGCTTCGACGAGCATGGCCCGAACGGTCAGTTTTCAGGACGTCTCATGGCAGGCCATTCCAAATACAAGAACATCATGTACCGCAAGGGCGCGCAGGACAAGAAACGGTCCGCCGCCTTCTCCAAGCTGAGCCGCGAAATCACCGTCGCGGCGAAGATGGGCACGCCCGATCCGGACATGAACCCGCGGCTGCGCGCGGCGGTCAACGCCGCCAAGGCGCAGTCGATGCCCAAGGACAATATCCAGCGCGCGATCGACAAGGCCGAGCGGGGCGACGGGGAGAATTACGAAGAGGTCCGCTATGAGGGCTTCGGCCCCGGCGGCGTCTCGCTGATCATCGAGGCGCTGACCGACAACCGCAACCGCACCGCGACCAATGTGCGCACCGCCGTTTCCAAGAATGGCGGCAATCTCGGCGCGAGCGGATCGGTGAGCCACGGCTTCGACCGGATGGGCCTGATCTCCTATCCGGCAAGCGCGGGCGACGCCGACAAGGTGTTCGAGGCGGCGCTGGAGGCTGGTGCCGAGGATGTCGATTCGGGCGATGACGGCCATGAGATCTGGACCTCGAACGAGGCGCTGCACGAGGTGGTCAAGGCGCTGACCCCGGTGCTCGGCGAGCCGGAGGGCGCCAAGCTCGCCTGGAAGCCGCAGACGATGGTCGAAGTCGGCGAGGACGATGCGGGGCTGCTGTTCAAGCTGATCGATGTCCTCGACGACGACGACGACGTGCAGCAGGTGTGGGGCAATTACGACGTGCCCGACGCCGTGCTGGAGAAATTAGGGTGATTTTCTTCAAGCCCCTCCCCTTCAGGGGAGGGGTTGGGGTGGGGCCTTGCCTCAAGCGTCACCCTATTGGGTCGGCGGCATTCCCCACCCCCAACCCCTCCCCTGAAGGGGAGGGGCTTTTAACGTGATCATCCTCGGCCTCGACCCCGGGCTCGGCACGACCGGCTGGGGCCTGATCCGCGCCGAGGGCAACCGGCTGTCGCACCTCGCCAATGGACGGCTGAAGACTGACAGCGCCGCGACCCTGCCGCGCCGGCTCGCGCATCTCGACGCGATGCTGGGGGCGCTGATCGTCGATCACGCGCCCGATACCGCCGCCGTCGAGGAAGTGTTCGTCAACGCGAACCCGCAATCCACCCTGAAGCTCGGCCAGGCGCGCGGCGTGGTGCTGTGCGCGGTGGCACGGACCGGAATCGAGGTCGGCGAATATGCCGCGCGGCTGGTCAAGAAAGCGGTCGTGGGTACCGGTGCGGCCGAAAAGGCGCAGGTCCATGCCATGGTCGGCCGCCTGCTGCCCGGCGTGAAGATCGACGGGCCCGACGCGGCCGACGCATTGGCGGTGGCGATCTGCCACGCGCATCACGTCGCCAGTGCGCGGCGCCTGCCGAATCCCTGACCGTCCCTCGCGGGCCTCTCGACACGTTCGAGACAGGCTTGTTCCGGGGCCGACCGTGCCGCATACGAACCGCGCGCGGCGCTTGCGGCCCGGTGGATGCCGGAACAAGCCCGGCATGACGGATAGAGCCTGACCATCCATGATCGCCCATCTCAAAGGCCGCCTCGACTCCCTCGGTATCGACCATGCGGTGATTGATGTCGGCGGCGTCGGCTATCTCGTCGGCGCCTCGTCCCGGACGCTTGCCGCGATCGGCCCGGTCGGGGAGGCGGCGATGCTCCACACCGAAATGCTGGTGGCGGAGGATTTCATCCGTCTCGTCGGCTTCGCCACCGCCAGCGAGCGTGACTGGTTCCGGCTGCTGACCGGCGTGCAGGGCGTCGGCGCCCGCGTGGCGCTGGCGATCCTGTCGGCGCTCGATCCCGCCGATCTCAGCCGGGCGATCGCCGCGCAGGACAAGGCGATGGTCGCGCGCGCCAATGGCGTGGGGCCCAAGCTCGCCGAGCGAATCGTGCGCGAGCTCAAGGACAAGATCGGCGCGGTCGCGATCGGTGGCGCGACGCCGGTCGCGGTGACCGGTGCGGGCGCCGATGCGGTCTCGGCGCTGCTCAACCTGGGGTTCCGCCCGGGCGAGGCGAGCGCCGCGGTCGCTGCGGCGGAGGAGGAACTGGGGACGGGGGCGACGCTCGATTCGCTGGTGCGCCTCGCGCTCAGAAAGGCGTCGCGGGCTTGATCGCCAGGCTGTGGCACGGGGCCGTTCCGGCGGCCAAGGCCGAGGCCTATCTCGCGCATATGCGCGAGGTCGCCCTTCCCGACTATCGATCGACACCCGGCAATCTCGGTGCCTGGTGCCTCCACCGTGTCGCGGGCGACGTCGTGCATTTCCAGATGCTGAGCTTCTGGCCCGACCTCGACGCGATCAGGCGATTCGCCGGCGATGATCATGAGGTCGCCAAATATTACGACTTCGACCGGGATTTCCTGATCGAGCTTGAACCGCACGTCACGCATTACGAGGTGCATGACGAGTAGCGCCTGAACGCCTCCATTCGAAACGAGCGGGTAGGGGTGCCCCGGTTCAGACGATCGGCGTGAGCAGCGGCTTCCCCGCGAAATGCGCATCGAGATTGGCCACCACCAGCGCGGCCATTTCAGTGCGGCTTTCGACCGTGGCGCTGCCCTGGTGCGGCACCAGCACGACCTGGTCCATTGCCTTCAGCGCGCCGGGCACGGTCGGTTCGTCGGCGAAGACGTCGAGGCCGGCGCCGGCGATGGTGCCGTCGGCCAGCGCGGCGATCAGCGCCGGTTCGTCGACCAGGCTGCCGCGCGCGACGTTGATCAGGACGCCGTCCTTGCCGAGCTTCGCCAGAACCGATGCGTCGACGATATTGCGGGTCGCGTCGCCGCCGGGAGCGATCAGGATCAGCGTGTCGCAGGCTTCAGCCAGCGCGCCGATATCGGGCGCGAAGCGATAGCCTGAGTCGGGCCGCTCGTGCCGGGCGGTATAGAGGACCTCGCGCGCGAACACCGCCGCGCGGCGCGCGATGGCCTGGCCGATCGTGCCGAAGCCGAAGATGCCGATCCGCCGCCCGCTCGACCTGCGGCCCAGCGGCACGTTCCATCCCCCGTCGCGGATCGTCCGGTCGTTGAAGGCGATCCGCCGGTCGACCGCCAGCATCAGCCCGATCGCAAGATCGGCGACATCGTCGGTCAGGATGTCGAGCGTCGTCGTGACGCGAACGCCGCGCGCGCGCGCTGCCTCCAGATCGATCCGTTCATGGCCGACGCCGTTGACCGAGACGATCTCCAGCGCGGGCAGCCTGTCGAGCAGGGCCTGGTCGACCTTCACCGAGCCTCCGCCGACGATCGCGCGGGTCGTGGGGGGCGGATCGTCGCGGTGAATCCTGAAACGCCTGGCCAGTTCGTCCATCAGGGGGCCGGCCATCGCGGCCGGAAGATACAGGTCGGGAAGGTCGCTCATCCTCTTCCTATAGGATGTGCGCATGCCGCCGCCCAGAGCTTGCGGGCGTGGCGGGAACGCGCCCGGGAAGATGACGGAGAACATACTTGTCGGGCGATCCGGGCAGGCCTAGGCTCGGCGCGGGTTCCGGCGAGCGGCATGTCGCTCGATTTCCCGTATCCGCGGGGTTTTTCCAATGACGCCCGGAGGTTGCGTCGCGCTGAAATCGTTCGAACCCGAGTCCATGATGTTGGGGAGAGACGAATGAAACGGCTTCTCTTGGTCACGACCAGCCTCCTGCTGATCCTGCCCGATCTCGCATTGGCGCAACAGGACGCGCCGCCCGGACGCGACCGGCCCGGGCAGGAGCGCCCGAACCAGAACGGACCGCATGTCAGGCCCTCGCGCCCCGGCGGACCACAGGTCCAGCCGCCCCGTCCAGGCGGTCCTCAGGTCCAGCCACCCCGGCCGGGCGGGCCGCAGATCCAGCCGCCGCGTCCCGGCAGGCCGGAGATCCAGCCGCCTCGTCCGGGCAGGCCCGAGGTGCGGCCTCCGCGTCCCGGCGGTCCCCAGATCCAGCCGCCCCGTCCCGGCGGCGACTATGGCAGGCCCCCGCGGCCGCAGCCGCCCCGTCCGGGCTTTGGCGGACCGGGCCAGCATCGGCCGGGCGCCGGCAGGCCGCCGAATTTCCGCCCT
Organism: Pseudomonadota bacterium; assembly: GCA_040388155.1. Taxonomy (GTDB): domain Bacteria; phylum Pseudomonadota; class Alphaproteobacteria; order Sphingomonadales; family Sphingomonadaceae; genus Sphingomonas. The sequence continues at coordinate 429,597 of JAZKCJ010000006.1, read as the reverse complement.
GTGCATGGGCCGTCCTTCCGCTATCCGCGCGGCTATGGCTATCGCCGCTGGTCGATCGGCGCGCTGCTGCCGGCGATCTTCCTGTCCGCAGGCTATTATTACAATTCCTGGGACAGGCTTGGCGTCGGTGCCCCGCCGCCGGGATGTCGCTGGGTGCGCTACGGGCCCGATCTGCTGCTGGTCCAGCAGCGTAGCGGGCGCGTCGTGGACGTGATCTACGGCGCCTTCTACTGACCTGTCCGACGGTCGGGCCGCGTGTTCCTCCGGGAATGCCGGTCCGGCCTGACGATCCGGCCGTGCGGGCGGTGCGGTCGGGCGGCAAGTCGCGCCTTGCCCGGTTCGGCATCGGCGGGCTATCGCCGGTATCGTGACTGACAGCGACCGCCTCCTGACGCCCGCGCGCAAGCCCGAGGACATCGATGCGGCGCTGCGCCCGAAGACGCTCGACGAGTTTGTCGGGCAGAAGGCGGCGCGGGAGAATCTGCGGGTCTTCATCGCGGCCGCCAGATCGCGGGGCGACGCGCTCGACCATGTCCTGTTCTTCGGCCCGCCCGGCCTCGGCAAGACCACGCTGGCGCAGATCATCGCGCGCGAAATGGGCGTGGGCTTCCGTGCTACGTCCGGCCCGGTCATCGCCAAATCGGGCGATCTCGCCGCGCTGCTGACCAATCTGGAGGATGGCGACGTCCTCTTCATCGACGAGATCCACCGGCTCGCGCCCGCCGTCGAGGAAGTGCTTTATCCAGCGATGGAGGACCGCGCGCTCGACCTGATGATCGGCGAGGGTCCCTCGGCGCGCTCGGTGCGGATCGACCTGCCGCGCTTCACCCTGGTCGGCGCGACGACACGGCAGGGGCTGCTGACCACGCCGCTGCGCGACCGGTTCGGTATCCCCGTCCGGCTCCATTTCTACACCGTGGACGAGCTGGAGAAGGTAGTGACCCGGGCGGCCACGCTGCTCGACCTGCATGTTTCGCCGGACGGCGCGCATGAGATCGCGCGGCGCTCGCGGGGAACGCCGCGTATCGCAGGGAGGCTGCTGCGGCGGGTGCGCGATTTCGCCAATGTCGCCGGCCGCGCGACGGTCGATGCAGTGGCGGCGGACGGGGCGCTCAACCGGCTCGAGGTCGACAAGCTCGGGCTCGACGCGATGGACCGCCGCTATCTGATGATGATCGCCGACGTCTATCGCGGCGGCCCGGTCGGCGTGGAGACCCTCGCGGCAGGCCTCAGCGAGCCGCGCGACACGGTCGAGGAAGTGATCGAGCCCTATCTCATTCAGCTCGGCCTGATCGCGCGCACCGCGCGGGGCCGGATGCTCAATGCCGGCGGCTGGAAGCATCTCGGGCTCAACCCGCCAGCCAGCTCGCAGGACGGGCTGTTCGACTGAACGCGCGTTACGTCAGAACCACCGCCGTTCGTCCCGAATAGCCATCGAGCCCGTCGAGATGGCGTATCGGGGAGCGGGCGCCTCGCGCCACCCTGTGCTTCGATACGGCTGTGCCTACTCGGCACGAACGGAAACAGGGATCCGTCGATTGCGAGCGCGATGCGCTGCAATGGGCTTCTTTCCGGATCGGTGTTTCTTGTTGCGCAGCATTATGGCCCAGCCTCTCACAATCTGATAGCGCCGAAGCATGCCCAGCGCCGCCGCTTCCGCTCGTGAGATCCTTGTCCGCCTCCACGATGTGATGGCGTCGCGTACCGCGGCGCAGGCGAAGCTCAATTCGGTGGTGCAGATCGTCGGTGAGGCGATGTCGAGCGAGGTCTGCTCGATCTACCTGCTGCGCGACGGCGTGCTCGAACTCTACGCCACGCGCGGGCTGGCGCAGGAGGCGGTGCATGTCACCAAGCTCGCGCTGGGCGAGGGCCTGGTCGGCACGATCGCGCAGGAGGTGGAGACGCTCAACCTCGACGAGGCGGCCGCTCATCCCGATTTCGCCTACAAGCCCGAGACCGGCGAGGAAAAATTCCACAGCTTCGCCGGCGTTCCGATCATCCGACGCGAACGTGCGGTGGGCGTATTGTGCGTTCAGCATGCCGATCCCCATAAATATGACGATGTCGAGATCGAAGCCCTGCAGACCGTGGCCATGGTATTGAGCGAGCTGATCGCCAATGCCGACCTGGCCGATGCGGGCGGGGCGGCAGCGGCGCGCCCGCAATCGACCGCGGCGATTCGCGTGCCGGGGCTGAAGCTGGTCGACGGGATGGCGTCGGGCTATGCCGTCTATCACCAGCCGCGCATCACCATCGAGCATACCGTGGCCGAGGATGTCGAGGCGGAGCGCCACCGGGTCTATGCCGCGTTCGACAAGATGCGCGAGCAGATCGAGCGAATCTCGGCCCAGGCAGAATTCGGCGTCGGCGGCGAGCATGAGGAGGTCCTCGAGACCTACAAGATGTTCGCCTATGACGAGGGCTGGAGCCGCCGGATCAACGAGGCGATCGATTCAGGCCTGACCGCCGAGGCGGCGATCGAGCGCGTGCAGCAGCGCACCCGCATGCGCATGCGCCAGATCGACGACCCGCTGCTCGCCGACCGGATGCACGACCTGGAGGACCTGTCCAACCGGCTGCTCCGAATCGTCTCGGGCCAGATGGGCACCGCGGCGCAGATGGGCCTCAGGCAGGACACCATCCTGATCGCGCGCAACCTCGGCCCGGCCGAACTGCTCGAATATGACCGCAGGCGCCTGAAGGGCGTGGTGCTCGAGGAAGGCTCGCTCACCGCGCATGTCACCATTGTCGCGCGCGCCATGGGCGTGCCGGTGCTCGGCCGGGTGAAGAGCGTCCGCCGGCTGATCGGCGAGGGCGACCTGCTGCTGCTCGACGTGACCGAGGGCAATGTGTTCGCACGCCCCTCCGCGGCGATGGAGGAGGCGTTCGAGACCAAGCTCCAGCTTCGCCAGAAGCGCCGGGCCGCCTTTGCCGCGCTGAAGACCGAGGCGCCCGTCACCAGGGACGATCACCGGGTGATGGTGATGGTCAATGCCGGTTTGCGCGACGATGTGGCGGCGCTCGACCTGACCGGCGCCGACGGGATCGGGCTGTTCCGTACCGAATTCCAGTTCCTCGTCTCGGCGACCCTGCCGGCGCGCGAGCGGCAGCAGCGGCTGTACCGGGACGTGCTCGACGCGGCGGGCGACCGCCCGGTCATCTTCCGCACCGTCGATATCGGCGGCGACAAGGCGCTGCCCTATCTGAACAAGGAAGATGCCGACGAGGAGAATCCGGCGATGGGGTGGCGGGCGCTGCGGCTTGCGCTCGATCGCGGGGGGCTGATGAAGGTGCAGGCGCGCGCGTTGCTCGAGGCGGCATCGGGGCGGACGCTCAACGTGATGTTCCCGATGGTCTCCGAACCCTGGGAGTTCGACGAGGCGCGCGCCCTGTTCGAGGCGCAGCGCGACTGGATGGGCGCGCGGGGGCGCAAGCTGCCGGCCGAGATCCGCTATGGCGCGATGCTCGAGGTGCCCGCGCTGGCGGAGCAGCTCGACCTGCTGCTGCCCAATGTCGATTTCCTGTCGGTCGGCACCAACGACCTGACCCAGTTCCTGTTCGCCGCCGACCGGGCGAATCCCCGGCTGGCCGAGCGGTACGACTGGCTGAGCCCGGCGATCCTGCGCTTCCTGCGCCGCCTTGTCGGGCCGACGCGGGCGGCGAACGTCCAGCTCGCGGTGTGCGGCGAGATGGGCGGGCGGCCGCTCGAGGCGATGGCGCTGATCGGGCTCGGCATCGACCGGCTGTCGATCACCCCGGCGGCGGTCGGGCCGATCAAGGCGATGGTGCGCTCGCTCGACCGGGCCGCCCTGGTTGCCCATATGGACATGCTGCTCAGCAGGCCGCCGCGCGACATGCGCGGGGCGCTGACAGCCTGGGCTGCGAAAACCGGCGTCGAACTGGCATGATAGCGTGACGGGTGGCGCGACGAGACGTTGACAGGTGCCGAGCGCTTTGTGAGACACGCGGCGGCGCAGGATCATATATAGGGCGCAACCTGCCTCGCCGGAGAAGAGCATGACTGACACCGATTCCGGCGAAGAAGCGACTCTGTTCCCCAAGACCGCAGGCGAACGCCTGCGCGAAGCGCGGGAGGCGCAGGGCCTGTCGCTCGCCGAGATCGCGGCGCGCACCCGTATCCCGATCCGACAGCTCGAAGCGGTCGAGACGAGCAATTTCGCGGCGCTGCCGTCGATCACCTATTCGGTCGGCTTCGCCAAGGCCTATGCCCGGGCGGTCGGCGCCGACGAGGTCGCGATCGCGCGCGACGTGCGCGGCCAGAACGACCAGACGGTTCGGCGCACCGAATATGAAGCCTATGAAGTGACCGAATCGTCGCGCGTGCCGACCGGCGGCATCGCGCTGGTCACCGGCGTGCTCGCGGTGCTGCTGCTGGTCGGGGTCGGCCTGTGGTACGGCACCAACTGGTTCCGTGGCGAGGAGGCGCCGGCACCGGCGCCGACCGAGGCGGTGGACCAGAGCCAGCCCGCGCCCGTCGCGGCGCCGACCCCGGCCACGGCCGGGCAGGTGACGCTGGCCGCCACCGACGAAGTGTGGATGCGGATCTACGACGCGAGCGGCAAGACGCTCTACGAGAACACGCTGAAGGCGGGCGACCGCTACGACGTGCCGGCCGACGCCAACAATCCGATGATCAATATCGGGAGGCCCGACAAGCTCCAGGTGCTGCTCAACGGATCGCAGGTTGCGCCGCTCGGCGACGGCAAGGTGGCGATCAAGGACGTGCCGATCGGCGCCGCGGCGCTCCAGGCCCGCGCCAACGGCACGCCGCTGCCGACGCCGTCGGCGACGCCGGGCGCTGCCGCGGGGACGACGTCGCCCGCGATCCGGACGGCGCCGCGGACGCCGCGCGCCCGGAGCACGCCCGAGGCGACGCCGGCTGCCGCGCCGACCGTCGCACCGCCTCCGCCGCCGGCCTTCGCGCCGGCGCCCGCCCCGACCACTGCTCCTTAAGGCTGGCGACAGGATGATGGTGTCAGCTATACCCGGCAATCCAACGCACCGGGGGGTGTCTATGCGCAAGTTTCTGATGATGGCGAGAACAGTGGTGACGGGGGCGATGCTGGTGGCGGGCTTCGGCCTGGCGCCGGGACTCGCTCATGCCCAGACGGCGATCGAGGGCCGTGTCGGCCGGCTCGAGAGCGAGATGCGCGCGGTGCAGCGCAAGGTCTTCCCGGGCGGGCGGGACCAGTATGTCCAGCCCGAGATCAACCCGGCCGCGCCAAGCCAGGTCATTCCCGGCAGCCCGGCTGGCAGCCCGGTCGCCGATCTCGACGCGCGGGTGAACGCGCTCGAGGCGCAGATGACGACGATGACCGGCCAGATCGAGACGAACCAGCACAAGATCCAGCAGGTCGAGGACGCGTTCAACGCCTATAAGCGGACGATCGACGCACGGCTGCGGGTGCTCGAGGACAATGCCTCGTCGACCTCGGGCGCGAGCGCGCCGTTCGGCACTGCCCCGGCCACCCTGCCGGCCGGCGGTACCGCCACGCCGTCGACGCCGAAGCCTGCGCCCGGCGCCAAGCCGCCCGTCACGCCTCCGGCCGCCAAGCCGGGGACGGCGCCCGCCACGGCACCCAAGGACCCGGCCCGCGCCGAAAAGATCGCGGCGATCGAGAAGCCGGTGACCGACGATCCGGCGGAGGACGCCTATCTCTACGGCTATCGCCTGTGGCAGGGCCAGTTCTACCCCGAGGCGGAGACACAGCTGAAGAAGGTCGTCACCACCTATCCCAAGCACAAGCGCGCCAGCTATGCGCAGAACCTGCTCGGCCGCTCCTATCTCGACGAGGGCAAGCCCTCGCTCGCCTCGATCGCCTTCTACGACAATTACAAGAAGATGCCCGACGGCGAGCGCGCGCCGGACAGCCTCTATTATCTGGCGCAGGCGCTGATGAAGCTCGGCAAGCCGGCCGATGCCTGCAAGGTCTATGGCGAGTTGAGCGACGTCTATGAGGCGAAGATCAGCGCGACGATGAAGGCCGACATCGCCCGCGGCCGCACCGAGGCGAAGTGCAAGTGACCTGCGCCGGCGGGCCGCCCCGGCGCCGGCCGGGATCACGCTAGGCGCGGTGCGCGTGAGCGCGCCGGACACAGCATCGGTCGATCGATTCCGGCAAGATTTCGAGGCGGTGCTGGGGCGTGCCCCGGCACCGAACGAGCGGGTCGCGCTGGCGGTTTCCGGCGGGCCAGACAGCATGGCGTTGCTGGCGCTGGCTGCTGCGGCCTTTCCCGGCCAGGTCCTTGCGGCGACGGTCGACCACGGCTTGCGGGCTGAGTCGGCGGACGAGGCGGCGATGGTGGCCGGCTATTGTGCCGGCGCTGATGTCCCCCACGAAACCCTGCGCATCGTCCTTCCTCCGGAAGCGGGCGACAATATCCAGTCCTGGGCGCGGCAGGAACGCTATGCCCTGCTGCGCCGCTGGGCGGTCGATTCGGGGGCATCGGTGCTCGCGACCGCGCACCATGCCGACGACCAGGCCGAAACCTTCCTGATGCGCGCGGCACGGGGAGCGGGCCTTTCCGGACTGGCGGCGGTGCGGGCGCGGCAGGAGATGGAGGTGCCGACCCCGGGACCGCACGCGCAAGTGCTGCTGCTCAGGCCGCTGCTCGGCTGGCGCCACAACGATCTGGTTGCGCTGGCGGCGGCGGCCGGGCTGCCGTTCGTCGACGATCCCAGCAATGACGATGATCGTTTCGACCGGACCCGGTTCCGCCGGCTGCTGGCTGGGGCGCCCTGGATCGATCCAGTCCAGATCGGGCGTTCGGCCACGTGGCTGGCGGACGTCGATGCCGATCTGGTCGCGATCAGCCAGTGGCTCTGGCAGGAGCGGGCGCTGCCGTCGGACGATGTCGAGGCGAAGCTCGACGTATCGGGCCTTCCCCGCGCCGTCCGCCGCTATCTCGCCCGGATGGCGATCGAGCATGTTCTTGAGAGGACGGGTAAGAGGGGCAACTGGTCCCGCGCGACCAACATCGAATCGCTGCTCGACGCGCTCGAATCCGGGAAGGCTGCTACCCGGGCCGACGTGATGGCCTCGGCAAAAGGCGATCTGTGGCACTTTCGTGAAGCCCCGCCGCGCCGATCACACTGATCAACGAAAGCATTGCGTTGTTCCATTGCCATTAACCTCGCACCGCTTATCTTGTACCCTGAAAGGTACCGGACACCCATGAACGACAATGAGAAGCAGCAGAGCCCGGATAACGGGGGCGGCAATCCCTGGATGAAGAGCCTGTTGATCTGGGTCGGCATCCTCGTCGCGCTGGCGCTGTTCGTGACGCTGATCGACGGCCGCACCCAGCCGGCCGCCAGCAGCACGATCCCCTATTCGGCGTTCCTCGACAAGGTCGAGGCGGGCACCGTGCAGGACGTCAACGTCGCGGGCGAGGTGATCACCGGTACGCTGAAGGATTCGTCCAAGTTCCGCACCTATGCGCCGTCCGATCCGCGCCTGACCGATCGTCTGCGCGAGAAGAACGTGACGATCACGGCCAAGCCCGAGGAAGGCCCGCCGATCTGGCAGTATCTGCTGGTCCAGTCGCTGCCCTTCCTGCTGTTCCTCGGCATCGCCTTCTTCGTCCTGCGCCAGATGCAGAAGAATTCCGGTTCGGGCGCGATGGGCTTCGGCAAGAGCCGCGCGAAGATGCTGACCCAGCGCGAGGGCAAGGTGACCTTCGACGACGTCGCCGGCATCGACGAAGCGCGCGAGGAGTTGCAGGAGATCGTCGAGTTCCTGAAGGACCCGACCAAGTTCGCCCGGCTCGGCGGCAAGATCCCCAAGGGTGCCCTGCTGGTCGGCTCGCCCGGCACCGGCAAGACCCTGCTCGCCCGCGCCATCGCGGGTGAGGCGGGCGTGCCGTTCTTCACCATCTCGGGTTCCGACTTTGTCGAGATGTTCGTGGGCGTCGGCGCCAGCCGCGTGCGCGACATGTTCGAACAGGCGAAGAAGAGTGCGCCGTGCATCGTCTTCATCGACGAGATCGACGCGGTCGGCCGCCATCGCGGCGCCGGCCTGGGCAATGGAAACGACGAGCGCGAGCAGACGCTGAACCAGCTCCTGGTCGAGATGGACGGCTTCGAGGCGAACGAAGGCATCATCATCATCGCCGCGACCAACCGTCCCGACGTGCTCGACCCGGCACTGCTGCGTCCGGGTCGCTTCGACCGCCAGGTCGTGGTGCCGCGCCCGGATATCGAGGGCCGGGTGAAGATCCTCCAGGTCCATATGAAGAAGGTGCCGCTGGCGCCGGACGTCGACGCGCGCACCATCGCGCGCGGCACGCCGGGCTTCTCGGGTGCCGATCTCGCCAACCTCGTCAACGAGGCGGCGCTGACCGCGGCGCGCAAGGGCAAGCGGCTGGTCGCCATGGCCGAGTTCGAGGAGGCCAAGGACAAGGTCATGATGGGCGCCGAGCGGCGCTCCATGGTGATGACCGAGGACGAGAAGCGCATGACCGCCTATCATGAGGCAGGCCACGCCATCGTCGCGTTGCACGAGCCTGCGTCGGACCCGATCCACAAGGCGACGATCATCCCGCGCGGCCGCGCGCTGGGCATGGTCATGCGGCTGCCGGAGCGGGACAGCTACAGCTACCACCGCGACAAGATGTACGCGAACCTCGCCGTCTCGATGGGCGGGCGCGTCGCCGAGGAAGTGATCTTCGGCTATGACAAGGTTTCGTCGGGTGCGTCGAGCGACATCCAATATGCAACCGGCCTGGCCCGCGACATGGTCACGCGCTGGGGCATGTCGGACAAGCTCGGCCCGCTCGAATATGCCGAGCCCGAGGGCGAGAGCTTCCTTGGCTATTCGTCGAGCCGCCCGGTGCGCATGTCGAACCAGACGGCGCAGCTGATCGACGACGAGATCAAGACGATCGTCGAAGGCGGCCTCAACCGCGCCAAGGAGCTGCTGTCGAAGCATCTCGACCAGCTTCACCTGCTGGCCGGCGCGCTGCTCGAATATGAGACGCTGTCGGGCGACGAGATCAAGAAGCTGATCGCCGGCGAGGAAATCGGCCGGATCGACAGCGGTCCCAAGGGCCCTCCGGTCCCGGCCGGCGGCACCTCGATCCCGCGCACGCGACGCCCCAAGGGCCCGTTCGGGACTCCCGCGCCGCAAGGGGCGTGAGGGCGGGGCGCCGCAAGGCGCCCGGGACCGGAATCTCACCGTTTCAGGCCGGCGGCTGCATCTTGCGGCCGCCGGCTTTTTCCTGGGCGGGGCTGGCATGCCGGGCTCGCCCGATGGCCTGTCCCGATTTCAACCGCATAACCGCACGGCTCGTGGCGGCGCGCGGCGGATTGCCCGGGCGGCCCGATTCAGTTCATTTTCGGTTCACCCGCCTGGCTGACATCAGGGCGACGAGGCGGATGGATGGAGGGGACGGGAATGCGTCGATCGATATCAATGGGCGCGCTGGCGCTGCTGGTCATGTTGCCTGGCGCTGCGCAGGCGATGACGGTGGACGAATTCCTCGCCAAGGCGGCTGCACTCAAGGCCAAGGGCATGGGGGCGATGATGTCGTCCGATCTTGGCCTGCTGCGCGGCGAGGTGAAGGCGGCGGGCGATTCCTACCGCGCCGAGATCGATTCGGCGGCGGCCGCGGGCGCGAAGCCGAGGAGCTGCCCGCCCCCCAAGGGCCAGGCCAAGATCGATTCGAACACGCTCATTTCGTCCTTCCAGACGATCCCTGCGGGCAAGCGCGGCATGAGCGTGAAGACCGCCTTCTACAGCTTCATGGACAAGCGCTATCCCTGCCCCTGACGCGCCGGAATCCGTCGGCGACGCTTATTTCATAAGGCCGAGGATGAGCAGCATCGTCGTGAAGGCGAGGAATGCGAGCAACGCGAAGACCATCAACGCCATCGTCCGCCACAGCGCGGATCGTTTGCGCAGCGAATAGGCGCCGCGCAGCTGCGCGAACATGTGTACCGGCGGTGCGAGCATCGCGGTCATTGAGATCAGACTGGTCGGCACGCCGATCGTCCAGGCGAGGGTGAGCGCCACCACCAGCAGCGTCATGAAGGACAAGGAGTAGGTGACGAAGATCGCGTGGTCGTAGAGCTTGAAACCGCGCCGCCAGAGGAACAGCAAGGCGACGAACGGCACCGAGATGGGGATCAGCGCCCAGGAATATTTATAGGCGCTTGACTGGAGTTTGTAGAGCGCAAGGCCCGGATTGGCCTTGGCCTTGTTGATCCCGTGTTCGAGGGCGAGCCAGCCCCAGGCGATCTTCACGTCAGGGTTCAGGGCCAGGGGGTTGCCCTTGTTCTGGGCTATGTCCTGCCGAACCCCGGTGAGGGAGGCTACCGTTGCCTGGGCCGCGATCAGGCGGGCGTCCGGGATGTCGCTTTCCCGGTGGCGGGCCTGCGCCTTCTCCAGCTTGGCCTGTGCCTTTGCGAGCCGGGCGTCGATCTCGGCGAGCTGTTCCTGCTGCGTTTGCGCCGAGATGTTGCCGGGGGTTGCGATCTCGCCGTCGAAGGTGTGGATCGATGCGAACATCAGGAAGACGGAAAACAGGAACAGGGCCAGCGGCGACACGAAGCGGGCACGCTCGCCGGCGATGTAGCGCCGGGTCAGCGCGCCGGGATGAAGCACGAGCATCGGCAGCGTGCGCCACACCTTGCCCTCGAAATGGAAGACGCCGTGAAGCAGATCGTGCCCGATCGCCGCGAGCGAGCGATGGACGTGCGCAGCCTGCCCGCAGGCATGGCAATGATCGCCGACCAGCGCCGTGCCGCAATTCAGGCACAGACCCCCGGCGCCATGCCCGGCCCCGGCATGGCTGTCGCCAGCCCTGGGCTCGATCGCGCGCCCGATGAGCGCTCCCGTGGCGATGTCGCCGGCTGCTTCTATTCCCCCGTTCATGGCGGGCGAATATCATCTTGTCGTGGTAAAAGGCGATAGCCCTTTGGCGTGGGTCGCCGGTCGTGGTAGCGAGCCCGCCATGGCCGATGCCGAAACCGATTCCACGGCGTTGATCGCCGATATGGGCCGCCGTGCCCGCGTCGCCGCGCGCGTGCTTGGCGCTCTGTCCAGCGCTGCGAAATGCCGCGCCCTCGAAGCGGCAGCCGACGCGATTCGCGAAGCTGCCCCGGCGATCGCCGCCGCCAATGCCGAAGATATGGCGCGGGCGGAGGCGGCCGGACTGTCGGCGGCGATGCTCGACCGGCTTCGGCTCGATGCCGGGCGGATCGAATCGATGGCGGCGGGCGTCGCGGCGGTCGCCGGCCTGCGCGATCCGGTGGGCCAGCTGATCGACGAGAGCCGCCGGCCGAACGGCATGGTGCTGCGCCGGGTGCGCGTGCCGATCGGGGTGATCGGCATCATCTACGAAAGCCGCCCCAATGTGACGGCCGATGCGGCCGCCCTGTGCATCAAGTCGGGCAATGCCGTGATCCTGCGTGGCGGATCGGAGGCGATCGGCAGCAACCGCGCGATCCATGCGGCCATGGTCGCCGGGCTCGAGCGTGAAGGCGTGCCGGGCGATTCGGTGCAGCTGGTGCCGACCACTGATCGGGCGGCGGTCGGTGCGATGCTCGGCGCCGAGGGCGCGATCGACCTGGTCGTGCCGCGCGGCGGCAAGAGCCTGGTCGCGCGAGTCCAGGCCGAGGCGCGCGTGCCGGTGCTCGCGCATCTAGACGGGATCAACCATGTCTATGTCGATGCCTCGGCCGATCCGGCGATGGCGCAGGCGATCACCGTCAACGCCAAGATGCGCCGTACCGGCGTGTGCGGCGCGATGGAGACGCTGCTGGTCGATCGCGGCTATCAGCATATTGCCGATCTGGTGAAGGCGCTCGGCGATACCGGCTGCGAGGTGCGCGGCGACGCCGCGATCCGTGCGCTGGTGCCCAGCGCCAAAGCCGCCGACGAGGCCGACTGGGATACCGAATATCTCGAGGCGATCGCCTCGGTCGCGATGGTCGACGGTGTCGACGGCGCGATGGCGCATATCGCGGCGCACGGATCGCACCATACCGATGCGGTCGTGGCTGAGGACGAGGGCGTGGCTGAGCGTTTCCTCGCCGGTGTCGACAGCGCGATCGTGCTGTGGAACGCCTCGACCCAGTTCGCCGATGGCGGCGAGTTCGGCCTTGGCGCCGAGATCGGCATCGCCACCGGCCGCCTGCATGCCCGCGGCCCGGTCGCGCTTGAAGGGCTGACGACGTACAAGTGGATCGTGCGCGGGACCGGTCAGACGCGGCCTTAGGGCCGCTTGCCCCTTCTTCCTTCCCGGGCTGGGGCCGGGGAAGAGATCAGGCTTATTCCAGCAAGCCCCCAGCAAGCCCATTGTCGCGCTTCGGGCCGATACGCATATCCTCTGCGCCGACGGGAGTGGCATCGACGAAGGGATTCCCAGCATGCGTTACAATCCGCTCGGCCGCACCGGCCTGTTCGTTTCCGAACTGTGCCTGGGTACCATGACCTTCGGCGGCGAGGGTTTCTTCGCCTATATGGGCCAGGTGAGGCAGGACGAGGCCGACGCACTGCTCAAGGCCTCGGTCGATGCGGGCGTCAACTTCATCGACACCGCCAATGTCTATTCGCAGGGCCTGTCGGAGGAGATCACCGGCCAAGCGATCCGAAATCTCGGCCTCCGCCGCGAAGACGTGATCCTCGCCACCAAGGTGTTGGGGCCGATGGGGGAAGGCATCAACAGCCGCGGTGCGTCGCGCGGGCATATCATGGACCAGGTCAAGGCGAGCCTGGCCCGGCTCGGCACCGACCATATCGATCTCTACCAGATCCACGGGTTCGATGCGGCGACCCCGATCGAGGAGACGGTGCGCGCGCTCGATGATCTCGTCCGCCAGGGCCATGTCCGCTATGTCGGCGTGTCGAACTGGGCTGCGTGGCAGATCGCCAAGGCGCTGGGCATTTCCGAGCGGCTGAACGCAGCGAAATTCCAGAGCGTGCAATCCTATTACACCATCGCCGGCCGCGACCTGGAACGCGAGCTGGTGCCGATGATGACGTCCGAAGGGCTTGGCCTGATGGTGTGGAGCCCGCTCGCCGGGGGCTATCTGTCGGGCAAATATCGCGGCGGCGATGCCGAAGGGCGGCGCGCCACCCGCGCCTTCCCACCGGTCGACCAGGCACGCGGCGACGCGGTGCTCGACGCGCTCGAGCCGATCGCGACGGCGCACGGCGTGTCGGTCGCTCAGGTCGCGATCGCCTGGCTGCTGCATCAGCCGCACGTCACCAGCGTGATCGTCGGCGCCAAGCGGCAGGACCAGCTCGACGACAATCTCGCCGCGACGAGGATAGTGCTGAGCGCCGACGAGCTGGCGACGCTCGATACGGTGTCGAAACTGCCGGCGGAATATCCCGGCTGGATGCTCGACGTGCAGAGCAGCTATCGCGACGGCGCGCTGAAGCAGCCGCCGCGGGGGTGACGCTTGTATCCGATGTATCTCATGTATACATCGGATACATGAGCAAGACCGCCGTGATCACTGCCCGCGTCGATGAAGCGACGCTTCAATCCCTCGACGCGCTTGCCGAGAGCCAGGAGCGCACCCGCGCCTGGCTCGTCGCCAAGGCGATCAAACGGTACGTCAAGGAAGAGACTGAATTCCGCGCTTTCATCAAGGAAGGTGACGACTCGATCGATCGCGGTGAGTATTTTACCCAGGAGCAGATGGAGGACTGGGTCGAGTCGCTCGGCAGGACCGCTGACGCCGCATGAAGCAGCTTCGATGGTCGCGCGATGCGCGATCGGACATGTCGGCGATCGATGCCTATTATCGTCCTCGCAATATCCCTTTCGCTCAGCGTGTGCTTGCCCAGGCAGTCGCCGCCGGACGGATGCTTCAACAACACCCGCAGGCGGGTCAGATGATCGACGATGAAGGCCTGCGGAAATGGCGCGTGGCCCGCACGCCTTACATCCTGCTGTATCGCGATACCGGAACCCTGCTTCATATTGTCCGGGTCATGCACGCTGCACAGGATTGGCAGAGCGAGCTGCCATGACCCGCATCGGCATCCTCGGCGGCTCGTTCAACCCGGCGCATAGCGGCCACCGCGGGATCAGCCTCGCTGCGATCCGCGCACTTGGGCTTGACGAAGTGTGGTGGCTGGTCTCGCCGGGCAACCCGCTCAAGGAGAAATCGGGCGACATGGCGCCGTTCGCGATCCGCTTCGCCTCGGCGCGGCGCATGGCCCGCCACGCCCCGATCCGGCCCAGCGCGATCGAGCTCGACCTGCACACCCGCTACACCGTCGACACGGTCCGTGCGCTCACCCGGCGCTACCCGAAAACGCGCTTCATCTGGCTGATGGGATCGGACAATCTCGCCCAGTTCGACCAGTGGCGCGACTGGCGCGGCATAGCGCGCGAGGTTCCGATTGCGGTTGTCGCCCGTCCGGGCTATGATGGCGTCGCCCACGCGGCCCCCGCGATGGGTTGGTTGCGGCGCTTCATCCGGCCCGTGGACCAGGCAAAGAGCTGGACGAAGTGGAGATTGCCGGCACTCGTGCTGTTGCGCTTCCGCCCCGACCCGACTTCCGCGACCCGGCTTCGTATGGCCGATCCCGCCTGGCAGCGCCGTTTTGCGCAGCCGGTGCCACCCACACCCTCAACATAGGAATCGTCTTGGCCTCATCTTCCCCTGCGTATCGTGCGTCCGAACCCGATGAGGTGGAGGCGCTGCACAAGCTCGTCCTGGCGTCGCTCGACGACGATCAGGCCGTCGACACCATCTCCATCCCGCTGGCGGGAAAGAGCAGCATCGCCGATCACATGGTGATCGCGAGCGGCCGCTCGACGCGCCAGGTCGCCTCGATGGCATCGAAGCTCGCCGAGAAGATCAAGGGCGAGCTGGGCCGGAGCACGCGGATCGAGGGCCTGCCCACCGCCGACTGGGTGCTGATCGATGCAGGCGACGTGATCGTCCACCTGTTCCGTCCGGAAGTGCGCAGCTTCTACAATCTCGAGCGGATGTGGGCGTTCGGCGACGCGCCGCCCCCAGGCCCGGATTCGTCTCCGGCAGCGCCGACGCCCGACGCGTAAGCCGCGTTGCTGCTCCATATCGTCGCGCGCGGCCGGATCGGGCGCGGGCCCGAGGCCGAGCTGGTCGATCGCTATGTGAAGCGCCTCGCCTGGCCGGTGAAGCTGACCGAGCTGCCCGATGCCGGCGGCAGGATGCCGGCGGTCGAGCCCGGCACCCGCATCGTCATGCTTGACGAGACCGGCGAGGTGCTGCCCTCGCGCAGCTTTGCCGAGCGGCTGGAGAAATGGCGCGACGGCGGCGTGCGCGAGGCGCGTTTCCTGATCGGGGCAGCCGACGGGTTCGACGATGCGCAGCGGGCCGGCGCCGATCTCCTGCTGTCCTTCGGCCGCGCGACCTGGCCGCATCTGCTCGCCCGCGCGATGCTTGCCGAGCAATTGTGGCGGGCGACGAGCATCCTTGCCAACCATCCCTATCACCGCGAAGGGTGAGCGCATGCGCGCCGCCTGGACAGCATCGATCGCCGCCGCCCTGACCGGCATCGGCGTCGTGTCCTTGTCGGCCCAGACAGTGCCAACGCCTGCGACAACCACGGCATCGCCAGCCGACGAGCAGCGCCAGCGCCTGATCGAGGCCAAGGCGCAATCGGCCGCCGCCGCCGCGCGATCGGCCCGGCTCGAACAGGCAGCGGCGCGCGAGCGGAACGAGGCGGTGCAGGCACGCGCGCAGGAGGCTGCTGTCGCCGCGCGGATCCAGCAGGCCGAGGCCGATATCGCGGCGGGCCAGGCCCGGATTGCGATCATCAACCGCCTGCTCGCGGCCCAGCGCGCCCGCCTCGCCGCCCGGCAGGGGCCGGTCACGCGGCTGATGGCGGCGCTCCAGTCGCTCGCACGGCGGCCAGCGCTGATCAGCATCGTCCAGCCGGGATCAGTCGGCGATATCGTGCATGTCCGTGCGGTTCTCGCCAGCACCTTGCCGGTGGTTCGGGCGCGTACCGCCGATGTCCGCGCCGATCTCGCCCGCACCCGTCAGTTGCAGGCGAGCGCGGCGCTGGCGACCCGGACCCTCGCCGACAGCCGTACGCGGCTCGAGGAGCAGCGCCTCGCGCTGACCCGGCTCGAGGCCGAGCACCGGCTTCGCTCGCGCGCGCTCGGGCGCGACGCGCTGTTCGAATCGGATCGTGCCATCGCGCTTGGCGAGCGCGCCCGCGACATCGTCGACCTGATGGACCGGCTCGGCAGCCAGGCGACGACGCGCGAGGAGCTTCAGTCGCTGCCCGGCCCGCTGCCCCGTCCGCCGCGCCCGGGCGAAGTCCCGTCGCCGGTCGAGACATTGTCCTGGTCGGCCGGCGTGCCGCCCTACAGGCTTCCTGTCGTCGGGCGGGTGGTGACGGGGCTGGGCGAGCTTTCCGATGCCGGCGTGCGTTCGCGCGGGCTGACGATTGCCAGCGCGGCGCAAGCGGCGGTGATCGCACCGGCGGCGGGGCGGATCGCTTATGCCGGTCCGTTCCGCGGCTATGGCACGATCGTCATCATCGATCATGGCGGTGGCTGGACCTCGCTGATCGCCGGGCTCGGCGCCGTCTCAGCGAAGGTCGGGCAGATCGTGGCGCAGGGCTCCCCCGTCGGGCGCGCCGGGGCGGGCGATGAACCGCGCATCACCGTCGAGCTGCGCCGCCGCGACCGGCCGGTCGACATGACGCCGCTGCTGGGATGACGTTTCTCAACGCCCCTGAAGCGTGGAGGGTGGAAGGAGTCACCCCCTGTTCAGCCGCGCTGCGCTTTCATCCGCGGCATTTGATCGCTACGATGCCCGCAAACCGGTTTCCTGGGTAAAAGCTTATGTCACGTGCACTTCTTCAGGCGACCGCGATCGCCGCGGTCCTCGCGATCATTCCCGTCGGCACCAGCGCGATGGCGGCGGTCGACAGCAGCACCTATCGCGAGATCGACCAGTTCATGGACGTCTTCAACCGGGTGAAGGTCGATTATGTCGACAAGGTCGACGACAAGACGCTGATCAAGGGCGCCATCACCGGCATGCTGGCGGCGCTCGACCCGCACAGTGCCTATGAGACCGGCCTCGACTACGACAATCTGCGCATCCAGACGCTGGGCAGCTATGGCGGCCTCGGCCTGACGGTCACCATGGAGGACGGCGCGGTCAAGGTGATCTCGCCGCAGGAGGATACGCCGGGCTGGCGCGCCGGGGTCAAGCCGGGCGACTATATCACTCATATCAACGGCAAGCTGATCTATGGCGAGACGCTCGACGAGGCGATCACCGAGATGCGCGGCCCCCCCGGCAGCAAGATCGCGCTGACCCTGATCCGCCCCGGTCGCGACAAGCCGATCGAGGTGTCGATGGTTCGCGAGAAGATCGTGCAGAAGCCGGTGAAGTGGGAAGTGAAGAACGGCATCGGCATCATCAACATCAATGCCTTTTCGGAGAATACCGGCGAGGCGACCAAGGCAGCCATCCTCGGCGTGGAGAAGTCGCTCGGCCATGCGCCGCTCGGCTATATCGTCGACCTTCGCAACAATGGCGGCGGGTTGCGCGACGAGGCGGTGAAGGTCGCCGACAATTTCCTGAACTATGGCGAGATCGTCTCGGAACGCGGCCGCGAGAAGAGCGATATCCAGCGCTTCTACGCGCATAACGGCGATCTTGCGCGGGGCCTGCCGGTGATCGTGCTGACCAATGCCGGCACTGCCTCGGCATCGGAGATCGTCGCCGGCGCGCTGCAGGACCATCACCGCGCCCTCGTCATGGGCGAACGCTCGTTCGGCAAGGGATCGGTGCAGACCGTGCTCGATCTCGGCAACAACACCGCGCTGCGCCTTACCACCTCGCGCTACTACACGCCTTCGGGCCGGTCGGTGCAGGAAGGCGGGATCGAGCCCGACATCAAGGTGCCCCAGATCTCCGATCCCGACTACAAGGCGCGGCCGGTGTTCCGCGAGGCTGATCTGCGCCGCCACCTGATCAACGAGGTGAAGGCCGACAATTCGGTGCTCGAGGAAGATACCAAGACCGACCCGCGCTTCGCCGCCACGCCCGAGCAGCTCAAGGCAAAGGGAATCGAGGATTTCCAGCTCGACTATGCGCTGAAGACGCTCAGCCGGCTCGGTGCCGCGCCGTCGCCCCAGGTGGCGAGCGTGAAGCCGGTCGCGAAGAACTGATCGCCCGATGACCAGGGACCGCTTCGTCGCCGCACGCTGGATCGCGCTGCTCCTGCCAGCCGCATTGATGGCGGGGGCGCTTGGATCGCAATTTATCGGCGGGCTGTTCCCGTGCGAGATGTGCCACTGGCAGCGCTGGCCGCATTATACGGCGATCGTGCTGGCCGCGGCGGCGTTCGTCGTCCCCGGTGCCCTGGCCAGGCGCGCGCTGGTCGCGGCGGCGGCGATCGCGATCCTCGTCAGCGGCGGGATCGGCGTGTTCC
The DNA here is from genome assembly GCA_040388155.1 of Pseudomonadota bacterium. Lineage (GTDB taxonomy): Bacteria > Pseudomonadota > Alphaproteobacteria > Sphingomonadales > Sphingomonadaceae > Sphingomonas. The sequence continues at coordinate 411,169 of JAZKCJ010000006.1, read as the reverse complement.
ATGCCGGGGTCGAATATCACTGGTGGCAGGGCATCACCGCCTGCAGCACGACGATGCAGGGCAGCGGCGGCTCGGTCGCTGACATGCTGAAGCGGATCATGGACGCGCCGGTCGTGCGGTGCGACGTGGCGCAATGGTCGCTGTTCGGTATCTCGCTCGCGGGCTTCAACGCGATCCTGTCGCTGACCGGCGGTTTTGCCGTGCTCTGGCTGCTTCGCCGGCGCACCGTCTCGGCCTTCGCCAGATGAGCGGCTGGCGGCCCGGCGACGCGAAGCGCGCGACCCGCTCGATGATCCGGGTGGATCAGGCGGGCGAATATGGCGCGACGCGCATCTATGCTGGCCAGCTCGCGGTGATGGGGGATCGCACGCCCGCCGCGCGGAAGATCGCCGGCATGGCGGGGCAGGAGGAGCGCCACCGCGCCTTCTTCGACGCGATGATGGCACGGCGCGGCGTGCGGCCGACCCTGCTTCAGCCCTTCTGGGATGTTGCCGGCTTCACGCTCGGCGCGGTGACGGCGGCGATCGGGCCGGAGGCGGCGATGGCCTGCACCGCCGCGGTCGAGACCGAGATCGACAAGCATTATTCGGAACAGCTCGCCCTGCTCGGCGAAAGCGATCCGGAACTATCCGAGGCGATCGCGGATTTTCAGGCTGAAGAGGTCGAGCATCGCGAGACCGCGCTTGCCTCCGGGGCCGAGCGTGCCCTGGGGTATCCGCTGCTGAGCGGCCTGATCCGCCTCGGCTGCAAGGCGGCGATCGCCACCGCCAAACGCATTTGAACGACTCGGATTGAACGGGAGAGTGTGATGATTGTCAGGATCGTGGTGTCCGCCCTGGCGCTGGCTGTGGCCGGTCCGGCGTTCGCCCAGGTCGTCGGGCCGGTCCTGCCCGGCGCGCGCGTGGTGGTGCCGAAGGGCCCGGCCGAGGTGTCGCGCAGCGCGCCGGTTAACGGCGTCATCACCCTGTTCGGCAACGAACGCTGCCCGACCAATGCCGAAGGCAGCGAAGTGGTGGTGTGCGTGCGCGGCAAGCCGAGCGAGCAGTTCCGCATCCCCAAGGACGTGCGCGAGCTTCAGGTCACGCCGGAGAACCAGAGCTGGGCAGTGAGGGCGCAGGGGCTGGTCGATGATCCGACCGTTGGCGGCGGTGTCGGCAGCTGCTCGACCGTCGGCGCGGGCGGGCAGAGCGGGTGCTTCCTCCAGCGGGCGCAACAGGCCAAGCGCGAGAATCAGGCGAAGAAGGCAGCCCAGAAGCAGCTCGAAGACTCGCTGCCCTGATGCTTTGACCTGCCGGGCCCGCTTCGGTTAGGGCTTGCTCCTCTCAGTGGGCAGGGCAGGCAATGGCGACGGTGACGGGCGGGACAGCGCGGGTTAGGCCGCTCGCGGTCGACGGATACGAGAAATTCCTGGCGATCGCCGCGATCGTGCTGCTGGCGACGGTGCTGGTGGCGCTGGCGCGGGGCTATCCGCAGTGGGGCGGAGTGCCGGTCCTGGTCTGGGCGCATCTCGCCACGATCCTGCCGGCGCTCGCCCTGACGCCGGTGATGCTGCTGCGACCGCGCGGCGACCAGTCTCACCGCCTGCTCGGCAGGATCTGGGTGGCGGCGATGCTGTTGAGCGCAATCCTGTCCTTCGGCGTGCGCGAGAGCCGCCACGGTTCGCTCGGCCCCGTTCACGTCATCTCGGCCTATGTGGTCATCGTCGCGCCGCTGATCTGGCTGTCGGCGCGCCGTCACCAGGTCGGCCGGCACCGCAGGCTGGTGCGCGGCATGGTGACGGGCGCCCTGCTCATCGCCGGTTTCTTCACCTTCCCCTTCGGACGCATGCTCGGCGCCTGGCTGTTCGGCTGACATCATGACCCTGACGCCTCAGACCGCCCCGGCCCGCGCGCCGCACAAGCTCGCGCTCGGCCTGTTCGTGCTGATCTGGTTCTCGATCAGCTGGTTCGGCTCGTCGGAATATAACCCCAACAACTCGACGCGCCTGTTCACGGCGGTCTCGCTGGTCGAGCAGGGGGATGCGACGATCGACGAGTTCCGCACGCTGACGATCGACAAGGCCGAATTCGGCAAGCACACCTATCTCGACAAGGCGCCGGGCATGACGATCATGGCCATGCCGGCGGTGTGGATCGCCGACACGCTGACCGGCACCACCGTCGCCCCCTATGCCAAGACGATCGAGAGCGACGGGCTGTGGAGCTATATGCGGCTGCGGCAGCGGATCGCGGTGGCGATGACGGTCGCTGTGCTCACTGCCTTCGCCGCGGTGCTGCTGTTCGATCTCGCGACCGGCATCACCGGCAGCCCGCGCGCCGGTTTCGTCACCGCGCTCGCCTATGCGATGGCAACGCCGGTATGGGGCTGGTCGACCACCCTGTTCGGCCATGCGCCGGTCGGCGCGCTGCTGCTGATCGCGACCTGGGCGATCTGGCGCGGCACATCGGGCGAGCGCGAGGTCGGGCGATGGCGCTACCCGCTGCTGGCCGGGGCGGCGCTCGGCTGGGCGCTGGTCGTCGAATTTCCCGTGGTCATCCCCGCACTGCCGATCGTCGTCTGGGTGGTCTGGCGGACGCGCGACCTGGCCTGGCCGGTCCGCGCGCGGCTGTTCGGTCTCGCCGCCGCGGCCGGGCTGATCATGCTGGTACCGCTGCTGATCTACAACACCATCGCCTTCGGCACGCCGTTCAAGGTCGGCTATCAGGGCGTGGTCGGCTTCAACGGCATGCAGCAGGGGTTCTTCGGGCTTACCTATCCCAAGATCGAGGTGCTGGCGCAGATCATCTTCGGCACCGAACGCGGACTGATCTGGGTGGCGCCGGTGCTGGTACTCGCGCCGTTCGGGCTGGCGCGGCTGATCCGGTCGCCGCAGACGCGCGACCTGGGCTGGCTCTGCACCGCGATCGCCATCGCCGTGCTCCTCTACAACGCCGCCTATGTCTATTGGGATGGCGGGCACGCGACCGGCCCGCGCCATTCAGTGCCGATGATCGGCTTCCTCTGCCTGGGGCTGGCGCCGCTGTGGCAGGGCTGGCGGGCGACCGGGCGGGGCTGGATCGCCGGGCTGATCGGATCGGGCATGGTCATCAACCTCGCCATCGCCTCGGCCGAGATCGCGGCACCGCACGGCTACCGCTTTCCGCTGGTCGATCCGGTCATGCGGAAATTCCTGCGCGGCGATATCCACACGATCGCCGGCGACTATTGGGGCTGGTCGCAGGGGCTCGGCCTGGTGCCGTGGCTCGCGGTTGCCGGGCCGCTGCTGTGGTGGCTGATCCGCGAGGCGGCCTTGTCGGGTGCCGAGCACAGGGATATCAAGACCACTCTCGCGTGACTGGCGAAGCGTGGAGCACCACGGGGAAGCGCGGGATCTCGACGCCGCTCGCCTGGGCAGATCCTCGACCTGAAGGAGCGTCCTCATGCCCGAGCTATCGCCGATCCGCATTGCCTTCCTGCTGTTTCCCGACGTCACCCAGCTCGACCTGACCGGCCCCGCGCAGGTCCTGTCGCGGCTGGGGACCGCCACCATCGACCTCGTCGCACGGGATGCCGCGCCGGTGCCGACCGACGCCGGTTTCGCGCTGCTGCCCACCGCAACCTTCGCCGATGCGCCGGCGCCCGATATCCTCTGCATCCCCGGCGGCTTCGGCGTGAACGATGCGATGGAGGATCCGGCGACGCTTGCCTGGGTCGGGCAGGCGGCGGTGGGCGCGGCCTGGGTGACGAGCGTCTGCACCGGGGCGCTGCTGCTCGGCGCGGCCGGGCTGCTCAGGGGTTATCGCGCCACGACTCACTGGGCGTCGCACCATCATCTCGCCGCGTTCGGCGCGATTCCGGTCAGGGAGCGCGTGGTGTTCGACCGCAACCGGGTCACCGGTGGCGGCGTGACGGCGGGGATCGATTTCGGCCTCGCGCTCACGGCCGCGATCCGCGGCGAGGCGCATGCCCGGCTGGTCCAGCTCAGTCTCGAATATGATCCCCACCCGCCATTCGATTCGGGATCGCCCGAACATGCCGACGACGCGACGATCGCCCGCTACCAGGCGCTTGCCGCGAAATCGGCACCGGGCCGGGATGCGCGGACTCAGGCGGCGGCCGAGCGGATGATGGCCGGCGACAATGACGGGGCGCCGCCGCGAGCATAACGCCCGGTTCCTCCCCGGCGGAGGCCGGGGCCGCAGCCTCACTGCGGATTCAGCAGGAACACCACATAGCCCCGGAAATGCGGGTTTGCCTCAAGTCCGGCGGGCGCCCGCCATTCCCCGCCCTGAAGCAGACCGATGCGGAACGGAATCTTCATCCGGTCGAGCCGGGCGAGATAGCCGGCATAGCCCGGGATGACGCGTCTGCCCTGGTAGATTTGCAGCACCACCTCGTCGACCGCGCCTGCCAGCGCGTCGAGGCCGCGTGGGTCGCCATTGCTGCTCCAGTCGAGCAGCCCGGTGATGCCGAGCCGGCAATCGGCGGGCAGCCGGCGCCGCAGGTCCTTCAGGAAGCCCGCATAGTTTTCGAGATGGCGGGTGCGCGCGTCGAAATCGATCTGCAGGCCGACGACCCTGTTCCCGGCCGCGCGCCATTTCGCCAGTTGCGCCAGGACCTGGTCATAGACCGGCGGCGGCCATTTGATGGTCTCGACCCGCACGACCATCCAGACCGCCGGCCCGCGTAGCTGCGGTATCGCCGGACGCTGCGCGGCGAGCCGCACCGGTTCGCGCACCGACACCTGGCCCTGGAGCAGGTAGAGGGTGCGTGCCCGGGCAAGCACCGGCTGCGGCCTGACCCCGGCCCAGAGCCAGAAGGCATCATGCTGCGCGGCATCGACCCGGTCGTCGGGCAGCGCGGCGCCCGGCAGTGTGAGGGCGAGCGTCAGGACGGCCAGAAGCCGGGCCAGTCTACCAATAATAGCGCAGCTCCTGAGCCCAGCGCGATGTCGGATACTCCTTCTTCAGCCGCTGGAACCACGCCTTGCGCTGGGCGATCACCACTTCGGTGCCGCCGCAGCTGTTGTTGCCCGAGGTTGCGTAGCAGTTGATCGCGCGGAACAGGGCATAGGCCTTGTCGGGGGCGGGCGCCTTCGGATCGGCGATGATCGCCTTGTAGATTTCGAGGCGCGAAAAGGGACTGCCCGGGAACAGCGAGGGCGTCCCGCCGAGCTGGTCGGCGGGGGGCTTGCTGTCGAGCGGGTAGCCGTCGAAACCCGTCACCCGCATGAAATCGCCGAGGCACAGGCGGGCCCTGGCATTGAGCGGGTCGCCGGCGAGCTGCCGCACCATTTCCTTCAGCGCGGGGCAATCATAGTCGCCGACTCCCTTGGCCTGTGTGAAGATACCGATCGGCGGCTGTTCCCCGTAAAGATTGCCGTCGGTGGGGGCGCCAGGCGGTATCATCGCCTGGTCCGCCAGGAAGTCGCGATAGGCGCCGCGTGTCAGGTCCTTGTAGAGCAGGGTGAACAGCGCGACGTCGCGCTCGTGCTTCGGCGCCTGCGCATCCCGCGCCTGGCGCCGAAGCAGCACCGGGCCGGCGACATTGGTCAGCAGGATCTCGCGAAGGTCGGGTGCGCGGAGTGGCGAGCCGGAGGCGAACAGCCCGTCAAGCGCGCCGGCGCGTTCGTCGTGCAGTGCCAGCGCGAGCTCGATCGCGGGACGCTGAAAGGGGCGTTTGGCGCCCGCCAGCATCTCGATCCAGAAGCCGCGGGCATTGCGGTCCTTCACCGCGTCGAGCGCAGCGCCGCGCAGCATCTGGCCGCTGAACTGGAGATAGCTGAAATCCGCCTGGCGCGCCGCGTCCGGGATCAGCTTGAGCACAGCCTCGGGCTTGCCCTGGACGAAATAAGCATGGGCCGCGAGCAGATAGGTGAACAGCGCCGGACTGGCCGCGAAACGATCGCGCTGCGCCTCCAGCTCGGCCAGGGTGATCGGCGGCGCGTCCGACGAGCCGAGCATATTCCCCTCATTGTCGCGCATCCGGGCAAGATCGAGCAAGGCGAGCAGGATCGGATCGGTCGTGTCGGCGATCTTCAGGCGGGGCAGCAGCTTGTTGTCGATCTCGTCGGCCAGCGCGCCGCCATCGACGCCGCCCTGCGCGAACAGGGCGGCATATTCGGCGACCAGCCTGTCGTCCCTGCCGCCGAGCCAATAGACCCGGCGCAGCAGCCCGCGCGCCGATGCAGCGTACAGCCCCCTGGGATAGGCGCTGAGATAGGCATGCAGCGCCGCTTCGGCTGCGGCGATCACCCTGGTATCGGCCTGGGCTGCGGGCTTGGGATAGCCATACTCGTCGAACGCGTTGACCTGGGCCCGGTTCACCTCGACCCGGCCGAGCATATAGTCGCCGGTCTCGCGCAGCCAGGGCTGGTCGGCGCCGTGCAGCGACGCGAACCGCGCGGCGGCGATGTCGTAATCGCCGCCGTAAAAGGCGTTGGCGCCCTGGAGATAACGGGCAAAGGCCTTGCCGGTCGTTGATTTGACCCGGTCGGCGACGCCGGCGTCGGCATTGGCGCCGGTGCAATTGGGCTGGAGTGCCCGCCGCGTCGCGATCAGCAATGCGCGCTCTGTCTCGGGCACCTGCCGCGCCGCGCCAAGTGCTGCCGCGAACGCAGCGGTGCCGCTGTCGTTGCTCCGGCAGCGCGATCCCTCGCCCTCGGCATAGCTGGTGTCGGCCGACGGGCCGGGCTGCGGGAAATACACTTTCCGGAAGGTCGGCCAGTCGAACAGGGCCAGCGGGGGCACCGGCCCGTCGCCGCCCGGCTTCCCCGTGCGCTTGTCGAGCAGCAACAGGCTGAGATTGACTCGCGTATCGTTGGCCGGGCCGAGGATGGCCATGTCGGCGCAACCGGTCATCGACTGGTGCTTGAGCTTCCACTCCTGCGTGCAGCTGAAATCGCCGCTCGCGCTCGCGGGGGCCTGCCACGCCAGCGACAGCAGCATGGCCACGAACAGCGCGCCTATCCGGTACATGCACCTCACTCCTGAATCCGATGCGTGTCCCTTGCACCGGGATCGCCCCGCCGGTCGAGGGCGATGCGACAGGAGATCGTTCAGGGTGTCGCGGTGCTCGCCCGTTCGCTGGCGAGGCGCGTATTCAGTACGCCCTCATATTTGGCCGCATAGGCGCGGCAGGCGCCCGGATCGACGAACGGATTGGGCACCTTGTGCTCGCGGAATCCGGCCAGTTTGACGTCGCCGCCCGACGCGTCCGGGTGGGAGGTGACGAGGATGTCGCAGGGGAGCGCGGCGACCACGGCGAAGCTCTTGCGGAACGCAGCGACGCCTGCCGCGTGTTCCGGGTCCGAAAAGCGCCACTCTTTCGTCGACACGGGATTGAGGCTCGCGCCGAACACCATGTTCCGGCAGACGCGACCGGCGCAGGAGCGCCAGGTCCAGCTCATGCTTCCCGCCGTATGGCCCGGCGTGGCGCGCGCGGTGATGACCGTATCGCCGAGCCGAAGCTTCTCGCCGTCATCGAGCGTGCGCACGCCGGCCACCGGGGGAAAGTTTTCGAGCTGGCCGAATTGCGGATCGTCCGCCAGGCTGTGCCCGAGACCGAGCATCTGCGCGCCGGCCCGGCTGGCGACGACGCGTGCGCCGCTATCGCGCGCGAGCGCGGCGATGCCGCCGGCATGGTCGTAATGCGGCTCGGTGCTCAGGATGAACTTCACGTCCTTCACGCTGAAGCCGAGCTGGCGGATATGCGCTTCGATATCCTCCACCGCCTGCGGCACCGCGCCGTCGATCAGGATCAGCCCGGCGCTGGTGCGGATCAGCCCGACATTCAGCCCGCCGAACCCGACCAGATAGAAATTGCCGTGCACCTGCACCGGCGCCTGCGGCGCCAGCCACCGCGCGGCATAATCGGGCGCGATCGGCCGGGTCAGCGGGTCGTCCGCCGGAGCCGCCGCCATCGACACCATCGCCGCACTGATCGCGCTGCCGAACATCATCCACTTCATCGCCGCTCTCCCGATTGCTCGCGCGAGGATGTCGCGGCGGCGGCGGCACGACAAAACATCTTATCTCGACGGAGACCCCAATTGGATTTGGGGCTCATGCAGCGCGCGCGATCTGGCGAGATGGAGCACGCGCCGAACGTCGGGTCTGGGCAGCCGACGGACATCGGCGACCCGCCTGCGATGTATGGAAGGCGGACCAAAGCGCCGCCGAGTTTATTTCCTCGCAATGGGCGCCGAGATCGACCCAACGCCAAAGCCGCTCTCGGTGACTGTTCGCCCATATTTGTCGGTGTAGGTCGGCGCCGCAACGCCGGGCTCGTATCCGGATGCTCCGCTGAGTTTCCGCATCACCAACGCCACATCGGCGGTGTAGCACCGCCCCGGCTTGCCCGACCGGCAAAGACTCGGATGCAGGGCAGCGGCTGCCGGGCGCGCAAACAGGGTAGCGCGCTCGTCACGCAAGCCGTTTCGGCTGGAATAGGCGTCATGGATCTCGACGAACCGGCTGCCCGCGGCCTGCGCCATTTCCGCGGCGCGATAGATTGCGACATCGACGGCAAGGCCGTTGCCGCCTTGCGTCGCGCCTTCGATCTTCCAATAGCCGTCCTTGGTCGGCGAGTCCTTATAGCCTGCGCCGCCGCTCATCGGGCCGTAATAATTCCGTGGCGGCGCGGCATTCGCACCGACCGATTGCACGATGAGAACGGCTGCCAGAGCGACGCCTAAACGCATGTCAAACCTCATGATCGATCGATGGTCGACGCGATATCGGGCAAGGATAAACAACTGGTTCAAGACAACCGCCCTCGCGGCCGATTCACTTTAACGGTCGGCGATCGCATCATCGCGGCGAAGGGCATGCGCGGCATCCCTTCCGCTGGCTCGATCGCTCAGGAAAGAAGGCGGTTTTGGTGACACGTACATCAACCCCTTTTCCCGCGGTCGTCGTCAATTTTCCAATTGAGGAGTTGTTGCATGTGTCATCAAAAATCACGTGATTGGTGGAAAGCGGGCTGGCAGGTTTTGTGAAAAGCATGGGCGCCAGCTGCCGGTGGCCGCAGCGACTAGCTGCCCGGGCCCGTCAAGCGATCCCAATTGCCATGTGCGAGGCCTTTTCGCGCAGCATCGTCGAGCGGAACCTCCTTGAGGAAGCGTCGCGGCGCGCCGCCTTCCCGGTATTGGTAGGGAAAGTCGGTTGAGAACAGCAGGCGCTCGGGGCCGACGATATCGAGGCAGCGAAGGAGATATGCTTCGCTCCACATGCCGCTGCCAGTCACGTATAGATTGTCGCGAGCGTAATCCGCCAGAGGCCGTCGAAGCTCAAGCGCGCGTTCGAAGGCCGCCGATATCCGCTCCAGGTAAAACAGCACCACCTCGCCCCAATGGCCGAGGATGATTTGCAAGCCAGGGAGTTCGTCGAACACGCCCGCCGCGGCCAAGCGGATCCATTGCAGCCCCGCCTCGTAATGCCAGCCGAGGCCAAAGGCCGCGAGCGCGAGATCGGCCTTCTCGCTCACCCCTGAGTAATTGGCCTCGCGCACTGCGGCTAACGGGATCTGCGGATGGATGAAGAGCGGAACGCCGAGTTCTGCCGCCTTCGCCAGCATGGGGCGCATGTCAGGATGATCGAGATGGCGCTCGCGCGTCCGGCCGCAAAGCAGCGCGCCCTTCAGGCCCAGCTCTCGAACGGCGCGTTCCAGCTCGCGCGGGGCTGCGTCGGCATCAGGAGTAGGCAGGGCGGCGAAACCCTGGAAGCGGTCGGGATGGCGTGCGCAGGTCTCCGCAATCAGGTCGTTCACGCGGTACGCCATCTCCACGGCAGGCCCGGCTGCGAGATTGTGGAGCCCGGGCGTGGTGAGCGAAAGCACCTGCACGTCCACGCCCTGCTCATCCATCAGCGCCAGACGGCCTTTGCCCAGATCGGCAAGACGGGTTCCGTTCTCACCGCCATCGGCAATGGCTGATACCGGATCGTGCGGGGGCGGCGCTGCGCTCCACGCGTCGCGTACGGCATGAGGAAGGATATGCTCTTCGATCGCGATCAGGCGCATCTGCTATCTCACATGGGGTGGTAACGGGTAGGGCCAACCAGCTGTCGACTGAAAAGGTCTGCTTTCGGGAGGATCACGTGTACACGACGTTGGCCGGCAAATGGGACGAAAGCGGCTAGTCCGGTGCTGGTGGGATGCCCGGCTATGGCGAGACCTCCCAGATCACCAGGTCCGCTGCGTAGCCGAGAAACGACCATCCAGTCGTTACAGCGAGAACCCACCAATAGAGACTTAGTGTGCCGTACTTTGCAACGATGACCTTCCACCGAAACACGAGCGAACCCAGGCTGTAAAGCAGCCCAATCATAGCTCCAATCTGCGTGAACATAGGATCGGCCCCCGTCTACTCCTACCTACTTGTCCTTCAACATTGTGCCATCGGCAACGTCCGCAATCGGGAACGGACAACCATGCCGGGAGCGACCAATCCTGGGCGAAAACAGTCGTCGCCGCTTGCCGAACGTCAGTTGTCGGGGATGAGTGCCTCGCTAGCGGATTCAGCGAGCTACTAGTTAAGGCCCCACATCGCGGTGCGATTGCGGGCAAGCTCCTTCATGAAATCGTCCAGCGCGGCAAGGCGACGATCAATTTCCGAAGCTGGAACGCCATTCCAGACCGAGTGATCATAGTTCTCACGTAACGGCTTGAGGTCGTCACCGGCTTGAAAGCGCTCAGAAATATACAGTGTTTCGAGCAGGTCTGTAGGGCGTTCGCGCTCGCTCGATTTCACCAGAGCATATTTCACGAGATACTCGGACATGATGCCTTCGTTGGATGTGCTGACCATTGTCGTCCCCTTCCTGGCGTGAACATGGGAAGCCTGTGGCACCTGGTCCAGAGCCGTGTCGGCTTTCGAGGCATGTCTAAATGCTCGCGAATGGCCGACTGTGGGGCGAAAAACGGTCGTCGCGTTTTGGTGACACGTGCAACAACCCCTTTTCCTGTGGTCGTCGTCAATTCTCTAATTGAGGAGTAGTTGCACGTGCCACCAAAAATCCCACCAAAAATCAGGCTCACGTGGCCACAAAGCGGACGAAGTCACGTGGCATGTCCGGCGCGATCTACTGCTCCCCAAAGGTAGTAAGACGGCACATTCTTCGCGATGCCAGATCGATAGACGCCTACGCCCTCAACATCTGGGGCTGCTGCTTCCTGCGCTCTCCGGGCACCTTCAATCAGCCGCCACAGGCTCAGACCTGCATCATCGAGGACGTGATGGGCCTTTGCAGCAGCCCCCTTCGGGCCGAAAGGGATGATTGCAAGTTTTCGCGTTTGCAACGCGGTGTCCGGTTCCAAACCCAGAAGAGATGCGATGTTGTCCGACCAGTCTGCTTCTTGATGTTGGAACAATCGCATCGGTAGATCGGGGCGAAGTCGCTCATGCTCTTGCTCGGAGAGGGGCTGCGACCCGACGAGGCGAGAGGTCGTCCGCAGATAGTCAGTCCGCATCCGGTAGAAGGTTGCGGTACGTGCCAGCTTCAGACCCCAATCGCCTCCATTCCATTCAACGTCGTAGAACGTTTCGACCGCATCAGCCTGGATTACTCGGATCGGCCGCCCGTCCCAGGTGACCGCCAATACATCGCCAGAAACATATTCAATAGCCAAGGGACGCTCCCGATGCCGCTCGCACGGAGTGTCGGCTATCGGCAACGCCGAAGGCAAGCCCGGATGGCCGACTATGGGACGAAAACGGTCGTCGCCGGTCAACCGATGCACGCATTGACGCCACCACCCAGTTTTGAAGGCCAACGTCGATTCATTTTGCCGACGGGTGGCCGCATCATCAAGGGAAGGGCTATTGGCGGCAGTCGCGCCGCGCGCCCTGACAGCTCCGGGGCAAGATATGGCAATGATCTCGCACTGCGATTCTCATAATTCGGCGAATATAGCGCATGTAATGCTGAAGGAATGTGCCCGCTTCATTGCGAAGGCATGCCATTCGTATCAAGTACCAGGCGTCGCTCAGGCCGAAAAACCGGCAGCCGCAACGCGACGGGACTCGAAAAGTCGGGGTAGACGTTGGGTGGCAAAAGTCCCCGGATACTGGACAGGTTTCCGAGCACCGGAGCCTTTGGTACTGGAAAACCCTTCTCCAATATTTGCCCGCTCAACCCCGGCCCTATTCCTTCGGCTTGGCCTTCAGCCCGCGCACCCGGTGCCAGATATAGAAGCCGGCCAGCGCGACCAGCACCACGCCGATCAGCGCGTCGGCGCTGTGGAACGCTGCCTTCATGCGCGGGTCGCTGTTCCATTTGTCGCCCAGCACCATGCCGACCCAGGCAAGGCCGAAGCACCAGGGCCAGGAGCCGATGAAGGTGTAGATGTGGAACGGCACCAGCTTCATCCGCGCGACGCCGGCGGGAAAGGCGATGAAGGAGCGGATAACGGGCAGCAGGCGGCCGATCAGCACCGCCTGGTTGCCCCAGCGATCGAAGAAGCGGTCGGCCATGTCGAGTTCGCCCGGGCCGATCAGCACATATTTGCCCCAGCGCTCGGCCAGCGGGCGTCCGCCGCGCTTGCCGACCTCATAGGCGAAGATCGATCCGATATTGCACCCGATCGCCCCGGCGGTCGCCGCCAGATACAGGTCGAACCGCCCGACCGAGACGAGATAGCCGGCGAACGGCATGATGATCTCGGACGGCAACGGGATGCAGGCCGATTCGATCGCCATCAGCAGGACGATGCCGAGATACCCCCCCTTGGAGATGACGGCGATGGTGAAGGTCGCGAGTATCGCGATGATTTTCTCGATCATGGGTTCCCCCTTTCTGCGAAGAGGGCGCGCGTCGCCAGTGGAAAATCATGTCTGGATGGTGACGCGGCGAGGCGCCGCAATCCCATCCGTTCGTCCCGAGTAGCCATCGAGCTTGTCGAGATGGCATATCGAGGGACAGGCGTTTCGCGTGTCGGCTGTACCTCGATACGAGCCCTCGATACGGCTGCGCCTACTCGGTCTCTACTTGGCACGAACGGGAGTGATGCATGGCGACGTCGTTGAACACGACCGATGACGACAAGCGCGCCGCGGCCCTCGCCGCGGTGGAAGAAGTCCGCCCGGGCATGCTGGTCGGGCTCGGTACCGGGTCGACCGCTGCCTTCGCGATCGGGCGGCTGGGAGAACTGGTGCGCGGTGGGCTCGATATCCGCGCGGTCGCAACGTCGCTGCGCACTGAATCGATGGCGCGGATGGCGGGCATCACCCTGCTTGATTTCGCCGGTGTCGAGTCGGTCGATCTCACCATCGATGGTGCCGACGAGATCGATAGCCGGCTGTTCGCGATCAAGGGCGCGGGCGGGGCAATGCTCCGCGAGAAGATCGTCGCCGCCGCCTCGCGCCGGATGATCGTGATCGCCGACGCATCGAAGCGGGTCGAGCGGATCGGCCGCGCGAAGCTGCCGGTCGAGGTGCTGCCCTTCGCGCGGGCGTTTGTCGCGACTCGGCTGGCGGGACTCGGCGCGAAGACGGCGGTGCGCGCTGAACGGTCCGATCAGGGCAATATCATCATCGACTGTCTTTTCCCTGAAATACCCGATCCTTCCGTGCTGGCCGCCGCACTTTCGGGGCTTCCCGGCGTGCTTGGACACGGCCTTTTCCTTGACGAGGTGGATTGCGCCTATATCGGCGGGGGCGGCCGCGTGATCCGGCTCGAAAAATAAGGCAACCACCAGCGACGGCCAGCGTTCGACTGTCCGAAAGAAAGCGAGTTTTTCCCATGTCCGATGCCGCCACGGCCAGCGTACCCGTCAAGGGCCTTCACGAGGACGGCTCGCCCGAGCGCCTGGCGATCGACACGATCCGCACGCTCTCCATGGATGCGGTGCAGAAGGCGAATTCGGGCCATCCCGGCACGCCGATGGCGCTCGCGCCGGTCGGCCACACGCTCTGGTCGCAATTCCTGCGCACTGATCCGGACAAGCCCGACTGGCCCAACCGCGACCGTTTCGTGCTGTCGGTCGGCCATGCCTCGATGCTGCTCTATTCGCTGCTGCATCTGGCGGGCGTGAAGGAGATCGACCGCGACGGAAAGCCGACCGGCAATCTCGCGGTCAGCCTGAACGATATCGAGAATTTCCGCCAGCTCGGCTCCAAGACCCCCGGTCATCCGGAATATCGCCACACCACCGGCGTCGAGACGACGACCGGCCCGCTCGGTGCCGGCTGCGGCAATTCGGTCGGCATGGCGATCGCCGAGCGCTGGCTCGCCGCGCGCTACAACAAGCCCGGCTTCGACCTGTTCGATCATGACGTCTATACGCTGTGCGGCGACGGCGACATGATGGAGGGCGTCTCGGCCGAGGCGGCGTCGCTCGCCGGCCACTTGAAGCTCTCCAACCTGTGCTGGATCTACGACAGCAACCATATCAGCATCGAGGGCGACACGAATCTCGCGTTCGACGAGGATGTCGGCATGCGCTTCCAGGCCTATGGCTGGAACGTCATCCATGTCGACGACGCCAATGATTGCGGCGCGCTCGCCGACGCCTTCGCCACGTTCAGGGCGACCAACGACCGCCCGACCTTCATCGTCGTCCATTCGATCATTGGCTGGGGTAGCCCCCGCGCCGGCAGCGAGAAGGCGCATGGCGAGCCGCTCGGCGCCGAGAATATCAAGGCGACCAAGCTTGCCTATGGCTGGCCCGAGGATGCGCAGTTCCTGGTGCCGGACGGCGTCGCCGAGGCGTTCGAGAAGTCGATCGCCGATCGCGGCCGGCCGCTGCGCGAGGCATGGGAGGCGATGTTCGCCGAGTATCGCAAGGACAATGGCGATCTCGCGGCGGAACTCGACCTGCTGCTCAGGGGCGACCTGCCCGAGGGCTGGGACGCCGATATCCCGGTGTTCGATACCGACGAGAAGGGCATCGCCTCGCGCGATGCTGGCGGCAAGGTGCTCAACGCCATCGCCAACCGCGTACCGTTCCTGATCGGCGGCTCGGCCGATCTCGCGCCCTCGACCAAGACCGACGTGAAGGGCAAGGCGTCGTTCGAGGCCGACAATTATGCCGGCTCCAACTTCCATTTCGGCGTGCGCGAACATGGCATGGGCGCGGTGGTGAACGGCATGGCGCTGTCGCACCTGCGCTCCTACGGCTCGACCTTCATGGTCTTTGCCGACTACATGCGCCCGCCGATCCGCCTCGCCGCGATCATGGAACTGCCGGCGATCTTCGTCTTCACGCATGATTCGATCGGCGTGGGCGAGGACGGCCCGACCCACCAGCCGATCGAGCATCTCGCAACGTTGCGCGCGATCCCCGGGCTCGACACGATCCGCCCCGGCGATGCGAACGAGACCGCCTGGGCCTGGCGCGCCGCGCTTGAGGACAAGAATCGTCCCACGAGCCTTGTCCTGTCGCGCCAGGCGCTGCCGACGCTCGACCGAAGCAAATATGCGTCGGCCGAGGGGCTGATGAAGGGTGCCTATGTCCTGGCGGGCGATGAGAATCCGGAACTGATCCTGATCGCCACCGGCAGCGAGGTCTCGCTCGCGGTCAAGGCGCATGAGGCACTGACGGCGCAGGGCGTGCGCTCGCGCGTCGTGTCGATGCCGAGCTGGTATCGCTACGAACTGCAGGACGCCGCGTACAAGGAAAGCGTGCTGCCTCGCGGCGTCACGGCGCGCGTCGCGATCGAGATGGGCGGCGAGATCGGCTGGGATCGCTATGTCGGATTCGAGGGGCGGACGGTCACCATGTCGACCTTCGGCGCCTCGGCCCCGATCGCGAAGCTGCAGGATAAATTCGGGTTCACCGTCGACAATGTCGTCAAGGTCGCCCGCGAACTGCTCGGAAAGGATTGATCATGGGTCGTCTCAACGATCTCGCTGCTTTGGGCCAGGCTGTCTGGCTCGATTTCGTCGACCGCAAGTTCCTCGCCGAGGGCGGCCTGCAGAAGCTGGTCGACGAGGACGGGCTGACCGGCGTCACCTCCAACCCGTCGATCTTCGAAAAGGCGATGGGTCATGGCACCGCCTATGATTCGGCGCTGGCCGAGTTCGATCGCGCGCATCCCGGTGCGCCGGCGATGGAGCGCTACGAGCATCTCGCCATCCAGGACATCCAGGCCGCGGCCGATACGCTGCGCCCGGTCTATGACCGGCTCGGCGGCAAGGACGGCTATGTCAGCCTCGAGGTCTCGCCCTATCTCGCCAACGACACCGACGGCACCATCGCGGAAGCGAAGAAGCTGTGGGCGGCGGTCGACCGCCCCGACCTGATGATCAAGATCCCGGGCACGCCAGCCGGCGTCCCCGCCATCGCCGCGACGATCGCGGCCGGGATCAACGTCAACGTGACGCTGCTTTTCTCGATCGAGGCCTACAAGGCGGTCGCCCTGGCTTATGTCGAGGGGCTAGAGCAGCGGGCCGCGAAGGGCGAGGCGGTGGACAAGATCGCTAGCGTCGCCAGCTTCTTCGTCAGCCGGATCGATACGAAGATCGACGATGCGATCGACGCGCGGGTCAAGGACGGCGATGCCGAGGCAGAGGCGCTGAAGGCAGTGCGCGGCAAGGTCGCCATCGCCAATGCGAAGCTCGCTTATGCCTGGTATGAGGCGTTCGTCGCCTCGGACCGCTGGCAGGCGCTGGCCGCGAAGGGCGCCATGCCGCAGCGGCTGCTCTGGGCATCGACCGGCACCAAGAACCCCGATTATCCTGACACGCTCTATCTCGACACGCTGATCGGGCCCGATACGGTCAATACGGTGCCGCCCAAGACGCTCGACGCGTTCCGCGACCATGGCACCGCCGCTGAGACGCTGACCCTCGATGTCGACGGCGCGCGCCATACGCTCGCCGAGGCGGAACGGCTTGGCCTCGACCTGACCGGCGTGACGGATATTCTTGTCGAGGAAGGGGTCCATAGCTTCGCTCAGGCGTTCGACACCCTGCTTGGTGCGATCGCCGCGAAGCACCCCGAAACGGCGAACTGAACGACGACGACTCTCACCCCCCATCCGGAGATTGCCATGCGTATCGGACTGATTGGCCTTGGCCGGATGGGCGGCAACATCGCCCGGCGCCTGATGCGCGCCGGGCATGAGACGGTCGCCTATGACCGCGATCCAAAGGCGATCGCGGAGCTGGTCGCTGACGGCGCCGTCGGGGCCGACTCGCTCGAGGACATGCACGCCAGGCTCGCCAGCCCGGCGATCTTCTGGGTGATGCTGCCCGCCGGCGACCCGACCGAGCAGACGATCGCGACGATCGCTGGCTTCGCGAAGCCGGGCGACATCGTCATCGATGGCGGCAACAGCTTCTACAAGGACGATATCCGCCGGGCGAAGGCACTGGCGGAAAAGCAGATCCGCTATGTCGATGTCGGCACCTCGGGCGGCGTCTGGGGGCTTGAGCGGGGCTATTGCATGATGGTCGGCGGGGAGAAGGAAGCGGTCGACCTGCTCGACCCGATCCTCGCCGCGCTCGCGCCCGGGCTCGGCACCATCCCGCGCACGCCCAATCGGGGCGACAAGAGCGAGGACCCGCGCGCCGAGCAGGGCTATATCCATGCCGGCCCTCCCGGTTCGGGCCATTTCGTGAAGATGGTGCATAACGGCATCGAGTACGGCCTGATGCAGGCCTATGCCGAGGGCTTCGATATCCTCGCCGGCAAGTCGTCGGACAAGCTGCCCGAGGACGAACGCTTCGACCTGAACCTGACTGACATCGCCGAGGTATGGCGGCGCGGCAGCGTGATCTCGTCCTGGCTCCTCGACCTGTCGGCCTCGGCGCTGGCCGACGACCAGCAACTCGCCAAATATTCAGGCAAGGTCGCCGATTCGGGCGAGGGCCATTGGACGATCGAGGCGGCGATGGAGGAGGCGGTGCCGGTCAACGTGCTCTCCGCCGCCCTGTTCGCGCGCTATCGCAGCCGGGTCGATCATACGTTCGGCGACAAGCTGCTCTCGGCAATGCGCTTCGGATTCGGCGGCCATGTCGAGATGCCCCAGTAAATGGACAATGGCGCCAGGGAGGCGATCGGGCTCCTCGTCTCCGATCTCGACGGCACGCTGGTCGACAAAAAGAAGCAGCTCACGCCGGGCACTATCGCGGCAGTCGGCCGGCTGCGCGAGGCCGGGATCGGCTTCACCATCATCAGCGCCCGGCCGCGATCGGGCATGATGCCGATCGCCGATGCATTGGCGATCGACGATGTGATGGGGGCGTTCAACGGCGGCACCATCTTTCGCCGCGACGGGACATTGGTCGAGCAGCACCGGATCGATCCGGCGGTCGTGCGCGGCGTGTTCGAGCTGGTCGGCGATTCGGCGGTCGATACCTGGGTGTTCGCCGACGATCTCTGGTACGCCAGCACCGACCAGGGGCATCATGTCGATTCCGAACGCGTCTCCTCCAACCAGGCGCCGGTGATCGTGTCCGACTTCACGGCGCTCTACGACCGTGCCGACAAGCTCACCTTCGTCAGCGACGATCCGGCGTTGCTCGGTGCGCTGACCGGGCGCGCTGCTGCCGCGTTCGGCGCGCGGGCGACGGTGGTGCAGTCGCAGACCTATTATCTCGACGTGACCGCGCTTGCCGCGAACAAGGGCGACGGCGTCGCGTTGCTGGCGGAGGCGATGGGCACGCCGCTGGCGCTGACCGCGGTGATCGGCGATCAGGGAAATGACGTGGCGATGTTCGTGCGGGCTGGCCTGTCGATCGCGATGGGGCAGGGGCCGGCCGAGGTACGGGCAAAGGCCGATTTCACCACCGGCGCGAACGACGCTGATGGTGTCGCGCAGGCGATCGACGGGATCATCCTGCCCCGCGTCTGATTCAATCGACCGGATCGTCAGCGTAGTGGCGAGCGATGATGGCACATGCGATGAGCTGGAGCTGATGGAACAGCATCAGCGGCAGGATGACCAGGCCGACCTGCGCCGGGGGGAACAGCACGCCCGCCATCGGCACGCCGGAGACGAGGCTCTTCTTCGATCCGCAGAACAGCAGCACGATGGCATCCTCCCGGCTGAGCCCCATCAGCCTGCCCAGGCCCCAGGTCGCGAGCAGCACCAGCGCCAGCAGCACCGTGCAGGCCGCGAGGATCAGCGCCAGCTCGTCCGCCGACAGCCGGTGCCAGATGCCGTCGACCACCGCCGCGCCGAACGCGGTATAGACGACCAGCAGGATCGATCCGCGATCGACCAGCGTCAGCAGTTTCTTCTGGCGCGCGACGAAGCCGCCGATCCATGGCCGGAGCAGATGACCGGCGACGAACGGCAGCAGCAGCTGGACGACGATCGATTCGACCGAGGACAGCGAGACGCCCGCGCTGCCACCCGACCTGATCAGGATCGCGGCCAGTGCCGGGGTCAGCACGATGCCGATCAGGTTGGAGAAGGACGCGCTGCAGACCGCCGCCGCGACATTGCCCCGCGCGATCGCAGTGAAGGCGATCGAGGACTGAACGGTCGAGGGCAACAGGGTCAGGAACAGCATGCCCATCGCGACGGGCGGCGCGAGGAAGGGCAGCGCCGCGACGCCGAGCCCAAGTACCGGGAACAGGATATAGGTGACGGCGAACACGGCGAGATGGAGCCGCCAGTTGCTCATCCCGGCGACGATCGCTTCGCGCGACAGTTTTGCCCCGTGGAGGAAGAACAGCAGCACGATCGCGATGTCGGCCGCGATGTCGAACAACGGCACGGCTGCTCCGCGGGGCGGCAGCAGCGAGGCAAGCACGACCGTGCCGATCAGGGTCAGGATGAACGGCTCGAAGAGGACGAGGAAGCGCTTGAGCATGCCGCCACTTCGCGCGATCGGCTGCGGGCCGCAATGGCTTAAGCCGCCTGAAACCAATCTTGGCGCCCATTTCGCCCGGCTGGCAGTAGCGTGGCGGCGCGGAGCCGTTCATGATGAGGCGATGAAGTGCTTCAGAATACGGGCTTCCCATGCAGCATGAAGTGAGGAGCCTGCGCGGCATGGTCACCGCGCCGCACCATCTGGCGGCGCAGGCCGGGCTTGGCGTGCTGCAGGATGGCGGCAACGCAATCGAGGCGACGGTCGCGGTCGCTGCGTGCCTTGCGGTGGTCTATCCGCACATGACCGGGATCGGCGGCGACGGCTTCTGGCTGATCGCCGAGCCCGACGGACGGACTCATGCGATCGACGCGTGCGGCGCGGCGGCGGCGACCGCCAGCCTCGCGCTCTATCGGGGGCACAAGGTAATCCCCTGGCGCGGACCGCTTGCGGCCAACACCGTGGCGGGCACGATCTCAGGCTGGGCGGCGGCGCTTCAGTCGAGTGGCGGCACGTTCCCGCTGGCGCGGTTGCTGCGCGACGCGATCCACCATGCCGAATCCGGTGTCGCGGTGACGCGGGGCTGGGCGGAGCTCGCAACGCTGAGACGGCGCGAGCTGCGCGACCAGCCCGGCGCCTGGGCCGAGACCTTCGAACCCGCCGGGCGGCCCCTGGTCGAGGGCGAGGTGCTGCGCCAGCCCCGGCTTGCCGCGACGCTGGCGCTGCTCGCGCGGGATGGATTGCAGAGCTTCTATGAAGGCGCGCTTGCCCGCTCGATCGCCGCCGATCTCGCCCGGCTCGGCAGCCCGCTAAGCGCGATCGACTTCGCGGCCCACCGCGCGACCCGGCCGGTGCCGCTCAGCGTCGGCATCGAGGGCGCGCAGTTGTTCAACACCGCGCCGCCGACACAGGGCCTCGCCTCGCTGCTGATCCTCGCTTTGTTCGACCGGGTCCATGCCCCCGAGGCCGAAGGGTTCGATTTTGTCCACGGCCTGGTCGAGGCGACCAAGCAGGCTTTCCTGTTTCGCGACCGGCATGTCGGCGATCCCGCCGATATGGCCTTCGACCCGCAAGCCCTGCTCGACGATCCGCGCGAGCTCGACGAGATGGCGATGCGGATCGACCTCGACCGGGCGCTGCCCTGGCCGCAGCCTGCCTCGGCGGGCGACACCTGCTGGTTCGGCGCGGCCGATGCCGAGGGACGCGTGGTCAGCTCGATCCAGAGCAGCTATTTCGAGTTCGGCTCTGGCCTTGTCCTGCCGCAGACCGGCATCATCTGGCAGAACCGGGGCAGCAGCTTCCGCCTCGCCGAGGATGGCTGGAACGCGCTTCGGCCGGGACGCAAGCCTTTCCACACGCTCAACCCGGCGCTGGCCCGCTTCGATGACGGGCGAGTGATGGCCTATGGCACGATGGGCGGCGAGGGGCAGCCTCAGACCCAGGCAGCGATCTTCACCCGTTATGCCCGGTACGGCATCGGCCTGCAGGAGGCGATCAGTCGCCCGCGCTGGCTGCTCGGGCGGACCTGGGGCGAAAACAGCACCGCGCTGAAGATCGAGGATCGCTTCGCGCTCGATCTCTATGAGGATCTTCGCGCGGCGGGGCATCAGGTCGAGCTGATGCCGGCCTTCACCGCGACCATGGGCCATGCCGGTGCGATCGTTCGCCATGCCGATGGCGTGCTCGAGGGCGCGACCGATCCGCGCAGTGACGGCCAGGTGGCGGCGTGGTGAGCGGCGGCATGGGCCCGCACGCCTTCCGCGCCGAACTGCTGAGCGTCCCCGAGGACCCGGCACAGGGCGGCACGGTCCGCCACCATGCCGACGGGCTGATGGTGGTCGAGCAGGGTGTGGTCGTCGCGTTCGGCGACCATGCCGAGCTGGCCCCGCGTTTCCCCGGCGTGCCGGTCAAGCGTCTCCCGGGGCTGGTGGTCCCCGGCTTTGTCGACACGCATATCCATTATCCGCAGACCGACCGGATCGCTGCTTATGGCGGGCAGTTGCTCGAATGGCTCGAACGGCACATCTTTCCGGCCGAGGCAGCCTTTGCGGATCGCGGCCATGCCGACGCGGTGGCGGGTTTCTTTCTCGATGAGTTGCTGAGGAACGGTACCACCAGCGCGCTGGTCTTCGCCACCGTCCATGCCCAATCGGTCGATGCCCTGTTCGAGGCAGCGCTGGCGCGAAACATGCGGATCGTGTCGGGCAAGGTACTGATGGATCTCGGACCGGAGGCGCTGCATGATTCGGTCGAGAGCGGCCGGGCCGAAAGCGAGGCGCTGATTGCACGGTGGCGCGGGCGCGGGCGGCTCGGTTACGCGGTGACGCCGCGCTTCGCGCTCACCTCATCGGATGAACAGCTTGCCGGGGCGGGTGATCTCGTCGCTGCGCATCCCCGACGTGCTGATGCACACCCATCTCGCGGAGAATATGGGCGAGATCGCCGCAGTTGCGGGTCGCTTCCCGACGGCGCTCGACTATCTCGACGTGTATGACCGTTTCGGCCTGGTGGGCCCGCGATCGGTCTTCGCGCATTGCGTGCACATGGAGGATCGAGCGCTGGCGCGGATGGGTTCGGCAGGGTCGAGCATCGCCTTCTGCCCGACCAGCAACCTGTTCCTCGGCTCGGGCCTGTTCGACCTGGTTCGCGCCGATGCGCACGGCGTGACGGTCGGGATCGGCACCGATGTCGGCGCCGGCACCAGCTTCTCGCTGCTCGCGACGCTGGGCGAAGCATACAAGGTCGGCCAGATGCGCGGGACCGGCCTCGACCCTTTCCGCGCGCTCCATCTCGCGACGGCTGGCGGAGCACGGGCGCTCGGGCTCGGCGGCAGGATCGGCGGCTTGTTGCCGGGGCAGGAGGCCGATTTCGTGCTGCTCGATCCCGCCGCCACGCCGCTGCTGGCGCGGCGTACCGCCGGGGCGGGCCTGATGGAGAAACTGTTCGCGCTGCAGATATTGGGCGACGATCGAGCGATCGCCCGCACCTATGTCGCCGGGCACTGCGGGTGGAGGCGGGCCGCCTGACTATCCGCCCCTGACTATTTTCTCGGGTCGAGCAGTCCCTCGAACAGCCGCACGACCTTGCCGGTCCGGTTCTTCTCGAAATCGCGCGGATGGACGAACTGGTCGGCGAACCAGGGATAGAGTGCCGGGTCGAAAGCGGTCTTCAGCCAGTCGACCGTCGCGCGCACCGCGGGCGAGTGCCGTGCCTCGGCATGGAAATAATACCACAGATCGAACCTGAGCGGCAGCGGCACGTCGAGCGGGATGAGGTGCTTCGACACTGCCCGGGCATAGGTCGGCAAGGCGGCGATGCCGGCCCCGTTCACCACCGCCCAATAGACCGACAGCGCCGAGTTCGACCTGATCGGCATGAAGCCGTCCGGCCAGTCCGAGCCGACGAGGAATTTGACCAGGCTCGAATTATAGCCCGGCCCGCTCTGCTCGATGAACTTGTGCTCGCGGAACTGGTCGAGCGACGTCATCGCCCCGTGCTTCCGGATATAGGCCTCGGAGGCGAACAGCATGTAGTGGACCGTCGCCAGCTTGGCGCGGACCACGTCGCGGTGGTGCGGCTCGCTGAAGGCGACGCCGACATCGACCGTGTCGCTGCGGTCGCGCGCCGAATCATAGTCGAGCTGAAGCGATACCGTCAGGTTCGAGAGCGACGGCGACAGGTCGTTGAGACGCGGCGTCAGCCACAGGCTGCCCAGTCCCTCGGTGCAGCCGATGGTCAGCTCGCCGGGATTGATCAGGACATTCGCCTCGCCGTCGCCGTCAGCTTCGGCCGACAGGGCTGCGCCGGCCATCTCGCGCGCGGCGCGTGCCATCATCAGCCCGATATCGGTGGGAACGACCCCGCTTCTCGACCGCCCGAGCAGCTTGGTGCCGATTCGATCTTCGAGCCGCTCGATCCGGCGACGCAGCGTATTGAGGGACAGGCGTGAACTGTCAGCAGCGGCGCGAAAACTATGATGTTCCGTGACGAGAAGCAGCGCGCGAAGATCGTCCCAATCCAGGTCCCGAACGAGCGTGCGCACATGGGTGGCGTTCCACCGGGGAACACCATGGTCTGGATTTTGGATCGCGGCCGGATGCTTGCTCGCCATTACACTCCTGTCGGGCCTTAACCTAACAGTCGGAGCAAGAAAATGCGAGCGGAGCTACAAACACCACATCGCGACAGTTTTGGCCGCCTGCGTTTCTCCGAAAAGGTCGAGCATACGCTGGCGCGCGCCAGCAGCCCGCCCGTCTCGCGGATTGCGACAGACGCGGAGATCGTCTCGGTTCTGGACGAGGCATCGCGCCTTTTCCCGGTCGCGAGCCTGTCGGCCGTGCAGCGCATGCGCGAACGGAATGCCGGCGTCGTCCGGATGATCGAAGGCCTTGGGACCCGGAACGAGTCGGCGATGCTGGCGTATCTGCCGCTGTCGGCCGAAGGCGCGAAACTGCTGATCGAGGGTCGATTCGACGGCAAGAATCCGAAGGCGGAATGGATCGTCGCGGAGGATGAGATCCCGACGGCGATCTATATCTGGATGGCATGGACGCCCGGAACGCTCGCACGGTCGCTGCCGGCGATGGCCCAGATCTTCTCGTCGCTGACGCCTGACGGCTGCCCGCTCTTCTCGCGCGCGTCGACGGAGCATTCGATGCGGATCCACACGACGATGGGCTTCCAGCAGGCATCCCAGATCTATCCCGGCGCGCCCGATTGGCTGCTGGTCGTCCTGCCCGAAGGCGAGATGGTACCCGCTCGCAAGGAAATGACGGTCCGTCCGCCCGCGCCCAAGATCGAGGTGCGCCCGGTGCGCTCGTTCGAGGATATGGCGATGATCTTCGCCGTGCGCTCCTCGACCTATATCAGCGAGCAGTTCTGCCTCTATTCGGAGGAGTTCGACGGCAATGATTTCTGCGCGACTCACCTGATCGGCTTCATCGACGGCGACCCCGCCGGCTGCATCCGGATGCGCTATTTCGGGGACTTCGTGAAGGTCGAGCGGCTTGCGGTGCGACGGGAATATCGCCGCAGCCGTCTCGCGTTCAAGCTGGTGCGCGAGGCGCTGGCGCTGGCCCGGGTTAAAGGCTTCAAGCGCTTCTACGGCCATGCCCGGCTCGATCTCGTGCCGTTCTGGGCGATGTTCGGCTTCCGCGAGATGGCCGAGCGCCCCTTGTTCAAGTTCGCCGATGTCGAATATCGCGAGATGGAACTCGACGGCGAGGCGAGCGAGAACCCGATCGGCATCGGCGACGATCCGATGGTGACGATCCGGCCGGAGGGCGCCTGGAACGTGCCCGGCCCGCTCGAACTGTCCAACCTGCGGCCGAGCCGGGCTGCCTTCTTCAGCGACATGAAGACGGTCAGCCGGGCTGCCCACTAGGCCGGATCGACGTCCCCGTCATCGGCACGATTGCAGCGAGAAGGAGGGTTCGCGCAGCGGGCGCAGAGAACGCGGAGTTCATCGTAACCAGCCGTGCCGCTGGCTGGACCTTCCCGGCGTTCTCCGCGTCTCTGCGCGAAATCATCCTGTGCTGCCGACGGGCCGGTCCTGAATGTGGATCGGCCTGGCGGGCATGGCCAGCCTGGGCGAGTGCCGCCCGGTCGTTCACCGGTCGGAGACGGCGTTCACCGAAGCGATCTTGGCGGCCGGGCGGAACTCGGCTTGGAGGTACCCCTTATCCTTTAGGGGGCTCCATGAATCCGATCACCCGCGCTACCGTTGCGACACTGCCCTGGCTTCTCGTCGGGCTTGCGTCCCCGGCCTTTCCCCAGGCCCGAATCCCGGCAACCGCGCAAGCCGCGTTCGATCTCGATGCCGTCTTCGGGGACATCGCGCCTGAAGGGCCGGGGTGCGCGGCGGGGGTTTCGGTCGCGGGCGTTTCACGCTCGATCAAGGCCTATGGCCAGGCGGATCTGGAGCATCGCGACCCGATCACCGCCGAGACCATTTTCGAAACCGGTTCGCTGGCCAAGCAGTTCACCGCCGCCGCGGTGCTGCTCCTGGCGCAGGACGGCAGGCTGACGCTGGACGACGATATCAGGCGCCATCTGCCGGAAATGCCTGACTACGGGACGCCGATCACGATCAGGCACCTGCTCAGCCACACCAGCGGGCTGCGCGAGCAATGGAGCCTGCTCGCCCTGGCGGGCAATCCGCCGGGAACCCAGGTGCACGATCAGGCGACGATCCTCGACCTCGCCTCGCGCCAGAAAGGCCTGAACTTCAGGCCGGGCGCCGAATTCCTCTATACCAACACCAACTATGCGCTCGCGGCGATCATCGTCGAGCGAGTCAGCGGCAAGAGCCTGCAGCAGTTCACCGACCAGCGCCTGTTCCGGCCGCTGGGCATGGGCCGGACCTGGTGGCGGGAGGATTTCCGCACGGTCGTTCCCGGGCGCGCGACTGCCTATGCCCAGGCCGGCAAGGGTTTCATCGCCAGCATGCCGTTCACCAACGTCTATGGAAATGGCGGCCTGCTCACCACGATCGGCGATCTGTTGCGCTGGAATGCGTTCCTGGACAAACCGACTGCCCTGCTTCGGGGCGAGGATCTTGTGGCCGCCCTGCAAAGCCCGGGGCATTTGAGCGACGGTACCCGGCTCGATTATGCCCTGGGCCTCGAGATCAGCCGGACGCACGGGCAGCGGCTGGTGTCGCACAGCGGTTCGACGGGAGGATACAAGGCGTGGCTGGGCCGCTATCCCGACCAGGGGATCTCAGTCGCGATCCTGTGCAACAATGGCGGCATCGATCCGGTCGCCGTCGGGGAGAAGCTGGCTGAGCAGGCCCTGCGCGCGACGGGCAATTCACGGGACATCGCCGTTGCGACGGCACCACTGCCGATCTCCATCGCGGCGACGGCAGCTTCTCCGGACCTGACACCGTATCAGGGCCTGTTCCGGAACCCGGTCACCGGCGAACTGGTCCAGACCGAGGTGGCGAAGGGGCGGCTGACGCTGAGGCAGGGGGCAACCGACACGCTCGTGGCGCTTGGCGGCGAGCGCTTCCGGCGTGCCGATGGCACTGTCCTGTCGTTCGTCCGGTCCGGCCCCAGGGCGGTCGAGCTGATTCTCGGCACAGGTTCGATGAGTCGACGCTTCGTCGCGGTGCCGCCAGCGCGAAGCGGCAGCGCAGCGTTCGCCGAGTTCGTCGGAGACTATTACAGCGCTGAACTCGACACCCGGATCGCCGTGGTCAGGCAGGGCGACACGCTGGTGATGCGCCAGCGCTTCGGGATCGAATGGCCATTGTCGCCGAGCTTTGCCGACGGTTTCACCACGCGCCTGCGAGGGACCACGACCCTGGTGTTCGGCAGGGCGGCCGACGGACGGGTCAACGGTTTCGGCGCCTGGGCGAGCGGTGCGCGCAACATATCGTTCGTGAAACAGTGATTCGCCGGCTCTGGCGGCGACGGGCGAGAGGCATGGTCTCGGCGGGGCCTATCCCGGGGGGCGACTCCGTTGCTGATGGCTTGCCGCAAATCGGAGGGGGGAATCCGGATTCGCCGCATCGTTTTCACATTTTATCTCGAACCCGCCGAAACCGACGGTCAGCCCGCTGGTGCCGACGGTGGGGCAGCTCACCGATGCGGGGGTGATGATCCAGGGTGAATAGATGGCCTGGAACTTTTCGCTGACGTTCGCGCCGACAATGGCTGCCTCATGCGGATCGGCTGGTTCGAACCGCCAGAGTATCTCGCGGGAGATGAACGGGTTGGGCACGATAACGGTCATCAGGTCGCGACCGACCGTTGCCGTCTCGCCCGCCCGCTGCCGGATGGCGTCCATCGCGGCCAGTCGCAGGGCTTCGATGTCCCGACGGCCGGTTGCTTCCGCATGGTCCATCACGACCTTCGAGGTTCTTGCGATCGGCCAGCCATCGCCGGCCTGCGAAAAAAGGATCCTTTGTTGACGGGTGCGGGGAGGGCGCATCCAGCCATTGACCGTGGGGACACCGCCTTTCCAGTCGATCTGGACGCAAAACGGAATGCTGAGCCGTCGTCTGATCCGATATCCCGCGACCTGTAGCGTCAGTCCGTATTTTCCCAGGTTTCGGGGAAGACCGGCCAGCGCGTTCCTCAGTCTCCAGATGATGGTGCGCAGCTTCACCCGGCCAAGGCCGCGCCCGCCAAAGGCGAATGTGCCGAGCGGCGGCGCACCGGCCGGCTGCGGGGCCAAGGTGTTCGCGATCCATTGGTCCGTCGGCTGCTTCCCGACGAACGCAATGCCGGTAAAGCCGATCGTGCCGACGGCGTCGGCCGCCAGAAAGATGAGCGTCTTGTTCTCCAGCGGGCTGTAGACGACCGGCGAAACCCCTGAACCGGCCAGGGTTACCCTGCGATCACTTGCATGAACTGAGGCGCGGGGCGTGCTGATCGATAGAATCAACGTCATCGTCCGGAATCGCGCCCTTCGCGGTCGGTACGATAACGGGTCGGTCGACTCGAATGCGGGCCCTTAGGCTCCATACAATGCCCAGACGCTCGCCAGATCCTGCACCACATGCCCCAGCGACTTGTATGCCGTGATCTCCTCCGCTGAGCGCCGGCCCTCGATCCGTCCGGCCAGCACCTCCCCGATTTCGGCGGCGATATGCTCGTCGCCGATCAGGCCGGCCGCCTTCGCCTTCAGGAACTCCGCTCCTTGCGCCAGCACGCCTTCGCGGCTGTCGACGATGAAGCGGGATCGCACGACCAGGTCACGGTCGACCTCGACCGGTCCGGCATAGCTTGAGCCGACCAGGTTGAGATGAGTGCCCGGCCGCACCCAGGCGCCATGCAGGATCGGCTCGACCGCGCCGGAGACGGTGCAGACGATATCGGCTTCGGCCACCGCCGCACGCACTTCGTCAACCGCCGAAATGTCGATCCCCGTTTCCGCGGCCATCGACCTGGCGACATCCGCCGCCCGGCCCGCCGACCGGCCCCACACTAATACGCGCTCGATCGGGCGCACCGTGGCGATCGCCCGGATATGAGTCGCCGCCTGCTCGCCGGTGCCGAGAATGGCGAGCGTCCGCGCATCGGCACGCGCCAGTGCGTCGGTCGCCACCGCGCTCGCCGCAGCCGTGCGGATCGCGGTGACCTCGCCGGCATGTGCGATGCACACCGGCTCGCCCGTGTCCGGATCGAAGATCACGATCACGCCCTGGTGCGACTGGCGTCCCTTCGCCGCATTGCCCGCGAACACGCTGATCAGCTTGGCGCCGAACGGCCCGTCCCCGGCCAGCGCACCAGGCATGATCCCGAACAGCCGCCCTTCGGCCAGCGGGATGATCGATCGCAGCAATTGCCGTGTCTCGCACGTCGAGAAGGCGATCATCGCCTCCCGCACGATCGGGATGCAGAGGGGATAGGTGAGGCGCTCGCGCACTTCAGCGCGGTCGATCAGGCGCATGCTTGGTGTTCCGGTGTCTTCGATGTCCGGGAGCACCCTGTCCGGCGGCGGCGCCGCGGGCAACCAGAGGCTGCGCCGTATCCGGGGCGATCGATGGAGCGAGACCCTCGAATACGAGGCCTTCACTGTCGGGAAGCCATCGCCCTAGAGGAAGAAAACCCCCTCGATCACCGTCACGCATGTCCCGCCCAGGATCACCCGGTCGCCTTCCAGCCGGCAGGTCAGCCGGCCGCCGCGCTGGCTCGCCTGGAAGGCAGTGAAGCTCTCCCGGCCAAGCCGTTTCGCCCAATAGGGTGCCGACACCGCATGGGCGGAACCGGTCACCGGGTCCTCGTCGATCCCGGCGCCCGGCGCAAACGCCCGGCTGACGATATCGGTCGAGTCACCCGGCGCGGTGACGATGGTCAATATATTGCCCTTGGCG
This sequence comes from Pseudomonadota bacterium, assembly GCA_040388155.1. Taxonomy (GTDB): domain Bacteria; phylum Pseudomonadota; class Alphaproteobacteria; order Sphingomonadales; family Sphingomonadaceae; genus Sphingomonas. The sequence goes on along the minus strand of JAZKCJ010000006.1, from coordinate 381,607 downwards.
GCAAGCACCCGGAAATCGGGGGCTAGCGCGCGGACCAGCGCCTCGTTCTCCAGCACGATCAGCGCATAGCGCCCGGGATGCCACAGGGTCTCGACCACGCCCTTTGCACCCAGAGCAGCGACGATCTCAGGCAACTCCCGCGGAAAGGGCGCCCAGGCCGGCAGCGAGAGCTCATAGCCGTCGTCCGCGCGCCTCACCTCAAGCACGCCCGCCTTGCGCGTGCGGAAGCGCACCGTGTCGATCGAGGGATCGCCCGACAGCACGAAATGCCCGCTTGCCAGCGTCGCATGGCCGCACAGCGCCGCCTCGGTCATGGGGGTGAACCAGCGCAGCTCGAATTCCGCCTCCCCGCTCGTGTCGGGCAGGAGGAAGGCGGTCTCAGCCAGGTTGTTCTCCGCGGCGATGGCCTGCAGCACCGCATCGTCGGGCCATGCGGCCAGCGGCATCACCGCGGCTGGATTGCCCGTGAAGGGGGCGCTGGCGAACGCGTCGATCTGCGCGAACGGAATCCTCAAAGGCGCTTGCCGAACCAGTGTGGGGTCACGTCCGCCTCGATCAGCGGGTTGTCGGTGTCGATATGTCCTTCCGGGTCGAGATGGATAAGCACCTCGACCTTGGGGAATTGCTTGCGGATCTTCGCCTCGACCGCGTCCATCACGACATGCGCATCGGCCACCGTCATCTCCGGCGCGACATACATGTGGAACTGCGCGAAATCATGGCTGCCCGACCGGCGGGTGCGGAAATCATGGATGCCGCGGAGTTCCGGATGCTGCGCTGCCGCCTCGATGAAGCGCTTGCGCTCCTCCTCCGGCCACTCCTTGTCCATCAGCTGGTCGATCGCATTGCTCGATGCGCGAAACGCGCCGAAGGCGAGCCAGGCAGCGATGACGATACCGAACAGCGGGTCGGCATTGCTCCAGCCGACATATTGGTCGAGCACCAAAGCGAGGATCACCGATCCGTTCAGCAACACGTCGGACTGGTAGTGCATATTGTCCGCCATGATCGCGACCGATCCGGTGCGGCGGATGACGCTGCGCTGATAGACCAGCAGCACCAGCGTCGCGAGGATGGCGACGATCGACACGCCGATGCCGAAATCAGCGTCCCGCGTCGGGTTGCTCTCGCCGAACGCCAGGATCGCGCGCCACGCAATGGCCGCTGCCGACGCGGTGATCAGCATGACCTGGAACAGCGCGGCCAGTGCCTCCGCCTTGCCATGACCGAAACGATGGTCGTGGTCGGCCGGTGTCGCGGCGAGGCGGACGCCGTACAGCGTGACCAGCGAAGCGAGCAGGTCCAGCCCGGTATCGGCCAGCGAGCCGAGCATCGCGACCGATCCGGTATGCCACGCGGCATATCCCTTCAGCCCGAGCAGGAACAGCGCCATCGCCACGCTGGCGATGGCGGCGCGCACGGCATAGGGAATGGCGCGGCGCTGGTCCTCGGTCATGGGTAGAGCAGCCCTTCGCTCCAGCCGGCGCCGGCACGGACGAACAGGCGGCGCTCGTGGAGCCGGTGGGCGCGGTCCTGCCAGAATTCGATCCGCTCCGGGGTCAGCCGGTATCCGCCCCAATGCGGCGGCCGGGGCACCTCGCCGCCGGCAAAGCGCGCTTCCACCTCAGCGAAGCGCGCCTCGAACGTCTCGCGCGCGTCGAGCGGCCGCGACTGGTCGGATGCCCAGGCGCCGAGCTGCGAATCACGACTCCGGCTCGCGAAATAGGCATCGGATTCGGCGTCGGTGGCGAGCGCAAGGCTGCCCTCGATCCGGATCTGCCGCCGAAGCGACTTCCAGTGGAACAGCAGGGCTGCGTGCGGATTGGCCGCCATCTCGCCGGCCTTGCGGCTCTGGCGGTTGGTGTAGAAGACGAAGCCGTCGGGCCCATGCCCCTTGAGCAGCACCATCCGCACTGAAGGGCGCCCGTCGCCGTCCGCCGTGGCCAGCGCCATCGCGTTCGAATCGTTGGGCTCGGTCTCGCGCGCCTCGGCGAACCATGCATCGAATAGCTTGAAAGGGTCGTCCACCATGGCCTGAGCTTTACGGCCGGCACGATCCACTGTCGAGGAACGGAACGGCCCTGCGCTTCCGATTCCGGGCCCCGGCCGGCGCCCGGGCAATGCGCAGCGGAACGAGTCCGCTGCTCATCGATTGAATCGGTTTCGCAACGAAGGAACCGGCACATGGCCGCACGCGCCTATTGGCAGGGACAGATCAGGCTGGCGCTCGTCTCGATCCCGGTCGAAATCTACACCGCGACCAAATCCGGCGCGCAGATCAGCTTCAAGCAGATCCACGAACCGACCGGCAAGCCGATCCATTACGAGAAGGTGGTGACCGGCATCGGCCCGGTCGACACCGACGAGATCATGAAGGGCTTCGAATATGAGAAGGGCGAGTTCGTCCTGCTCGAACAGGACGAGATCGATGCGGTGAAGCTCGAATCGAAGAAGACGCTCGAGCTCACCCAGTTCGTCGACGCCAGCGAGATCGACGTACTCTATTACGAAAAGCCCTATTTCGTCGTGCCGGCCGACGATCTCGCCGAGGAGGCATTCATCGTCCTGCGCGAGGCGCTTCGCCGGACGAAGAAGGTCGGGCTCGGCCAGCTCGCCATGCGGGGTCGCGAATATGTGGTGAGCCTCAAGCCGTGCGGGCGCGGCATGGTGCTCGAGACACTGCGCTACGCCGATGAGGTCAACAAGGCGCAGGGCTATTTCCGGGACATCCCGGACGCGAAGCCGGACGAGGACCTGATGGAACTTGCGCAGGCGCTGATCGAGAAGAAGACCGGGGCTTTCCATCCGCAGGACTTCCACGATCGCTATGTCGACGCGCTGAAGGATCTGGTCGAGCGCAAGCGCAAGGCAAAGGGCCGCAAGATCATCGAGGATACCAGCGACGAGCCGGCCGGCCGGTCGGGATCGAACGTCGTCGACCTGATGGCGGCACTCAAGAAGTCGATGGAGAAGCCGGGCACGGCGCCTGCGAAGGAGACCGCCAGGGCAAAGAAGCCGGCTGCCGGAAAGGCGCCTGCAGCCCCGGCGAAGAAACCGGTGGCGAAAAAGCGTGCCTGATCGCGATCCCCTCGCGCGCTACAATGCGAAGCGCGATTTCGCGAAGACCGCTGAACCGGCGGGCACGCTCGCGCCCGGCCATGGCAACAGCTTCATGGTGCAGAAGCATGATGCGTCGCGCCTGCACTGGGATTTCCGGCTCGAAATCGACGGTGTCCTGAAAAGCTGGGCGGTCACCCGCGGCCCGAGCCTCGACCCGAACGAGAAGCGCCTGGCGGTCCGTACCGAGGATCACCCGCTCTCCTATGCGACGTTCGAGGGCACGATCCCCAAAGGCCAATATGGCGGCGGCACGGTAATGCTGTGGGATCGCGGCACCTGGTCCCCGATCAAGGGCAAGAGCGCGAAGGACCTGGAGAAAGGCCATCTCCATTTCGTGCTCGATGGCGAGCGGATGAAGGGCGAATGGCTGCTGATCCGCCTGAAGCCGCGCGGCAAGGAGAAGGGCGAGAACTGGCTGCTGCGCAAGATCGACGATGCTGAAGCGGGCGGGACGGACACGCTGGTGGAAACCGCGCTGACCAGCGTCGCGACCGGCCGGACGATGGTGGAGATCGCCAACTCCTCCCCGAAACGGGGAGGGGGGCAGCCGAAGGCGGTGGAGGGGGGCAGCCCTAAACGCACCGCCGGTGGCAAGCCCCCCTCCACCGCACAAGCGCGGTCCCCCTCCCTGTCCCGGGAAGGAATGCCGGCCTTCCGCGATTTCCAGCTCGCTACCCTGGTCGACAGCGTCCCAACCGGCAGTCGCTGGCTGCACGAGGTGAAATATGACGGCTACCGCGTGCTCATCGCTGTCGCCGGCACCAAAGTAAAAATCTACAGCCGGTCCGGCCTCGACTGGACCGACAAATTCCCCGGCGTCACCGAAGCGGCGGCCACGCTGAACCTCGGCAGCGCGCTGATCGACGGCGAGGTCGTCGCCTTCCGGGACGGCAAGCCGAGCTTCTCGGCCCTGCAGGACGCGATCGCGAATGGCGGCGACATGACCCTGTTCGCCTTCGACCTGCTCGAGCTCGACGGACAGGACATCGCCGGCCTGCCCAATATCCAGCGCAAGGAACGGTTGCGGCCGCTGGTCGAGGGTGTCGATGCGCGGCTGCAGTTCGCAGAACACATTCTCGGCTCGGGTGAGCAATTGTTCGAGACGATGTGCCGCGAAGGCTATGAGGGCGTGGTCTCGAAGCTCGCCGACGCGCCCTATCGCGGGCAGCGCTCCAGGAACTGGCTCAAGGTCAAATGCACCAGGCGGCAGGAATTCGTGATCGTCGGCTGGACGCCGTCGGACAAGGCGCGGGGTTTCCGCTCGCTGCTGCTCGGGTTGAACGGCCCGGACGGCTTCACCTATGCCGGCAAGGTCGGCACCGGTTTCGATACCGGCATGATGATGGATCTCAGCGCGAAGCTTGCCCGGCTCGAGCGCAAGACACCGACGGTGGAGGCGCCGCGCGCGGCGGTGCGCGGGGCGCATTGGGTGACGCCGAAGCTGGTCGCCGAGATCGCCTATACCGAAACCACGCCCGATGGTGTGCTCCGCCACCCGAGCTTCCTCGGTCTGCGCGAGGACAAGGCGGCAAGGGATGTCGTCGCTGAAAAGCCGGTCCCGATCGATAATGCGCCGGTCCCCGAAGTGCATGTGAAGGTGAGCAGCCGCGACCGGCTGATCTTCCCCGATTCGGACGTCACCAAGGGCGATCTCGCCGACTATTATGCGCTCATGGCGCCGGCCGTGCTGCCCTGGGCGGCCAACCGTCCGATCAGCCTGGTCCGTTGTCCGCAGGGCCGCGCGAAGCGCTGCTTCTTCCAGAAGCATGATGCCGGGACCTTCGGCGATCATGTCCATCAGGTGCCGATCCGCGAGAAGGACGGGTCGACCGAGAATTATCTCTATGTCGATGACGTCGATGGCCTGGTGGCGTGCGTTCAGATGGGCACGATCGAATTCCATGGCTGGGGATCGTCGGTGGCGACGCTCGAACAGCCCGACCGCATGGTGTTCGATCTCGATCCCGACGAGGACCTCGGCTTCGACATCGTCAGGAAGGCGGCTGAGGATATCAGCAATCATCTAGCCGAGATCGGGCTCACCAGCTTCCCGATGCTGTCAGGGGGCAAGGGCGTGCATGTCGTGGTGCCGCTGACGCCCCGGGCCGAATGGCCGGCGGTGAAGGACTTCGCCGAACGCTTCGCCCGTGCGCTCGCAGGGGCCGAGCCCGACCGCTATATCGCCACCATGGCCAAGGCGAAGCGCAAGGGCCTGATCTTCATCGACTATCTGCGCAACCAGCGCGGCTCGACCGCCGTGCTGCCCTATGTCGCGCGGGCCCGGTCCGGCGCACCGGTCGCGGCGCCGGTGAGCTGGACTGAGCTTCGCGACATCGACAATGCCCATCGCTGGGGCGTGCGCGACGGCGCGGAACTGCTGGAACGCGCCAGTTCGCGGGCGCTGGCCGGATGGGGATTCGCCGACCAGATCCTGCCGGACCTGTGATCTTTGTTGCACGCGCGAAGGGATTGTGGTCGGGTCGGTGGGTTCGTAGGGGAACGCCCTCATCACCATGGCCACGCTCGCAGCCCCTTCTCTGCTCGATCCCAGCATCCACGCCGCGCGCTGGATTGCGGACTATTGCGCGCGGGAGAAACAGGGCGACGTGCTGTGCGCCGGCCATGCCGATCCGGCCTGGACCGCGATGTTCGAGGAACTGGCCGCCGTCGCCGGCGACGACCTTGCCCATGCCCGCGACCGGGTGCAGCGCCACGCCGCTGATATCGGCACGGGTTTCCGCATCATCGGCGAAAGCGAGGAGCGCGCCTGGCCGCTGTCCCCCGTCCCGCTGCTGATCGAGGCCGACGAATGGGCCGGGATCGAGGCTGGCGTCGCCCAGCGTGCGGAGCTGCTCGAGACGATCCTCGCCGATCTCTATGGTGATGCGAAGCTGGTCGAGCGTGGCCTGATCCCAGCCACCCTGGTCGCGGGTAGCCCCTTCTTCCTTCGGCCGCTGGCGGGACTGGTACCGCCCGGCGGGCACCACCTCCATTTCATCGCGGTCGACCTGGGGCGCGGACCGACCGGGGAATGGCGGGTACTGGCCGATCACCTGCGCGCACCGGCCGGGGCTGGTTATGCGCTGGAGAACCGGCTGGCGATCTCGCGCACCCTGGGCGGGTTGCAGGGGCGGCTCAACGTCAAGCGCCACGCGCCGTTCTTCGCCGCGTATCGCGACGGGCTCGCCGCCGCCTGCCGCCGTGCCGATCCGCGCATCGGGCTGCTGACGCCCGGCCGCTACAATCCGAGCTATCCCGAACAGGCACATCTCGCGCGCTATCTTGGGCTGCTGCTGGTCGAGGGCGCCGATCTCGCCGCGCTCGAGGACAAGCTCTATGTCCGTACGATCGGCGGGCTGAAGCGCGTCGACGCGATCTGGAACCGGCTCGATCCGCGCCTGCTCGATCCGCTCGCCTTCGATTCGCATTCGGGCATCGGCGTGCCCGGGCTGATCGACGCGATGGCGGCGGGCAATGTCGTCATCTCCAACGTGCCGGGCGCCGGCGTACTCGAATCGCCGGCGTTCGCCGCCTTTCTGCCGATGCTCGCCACCCGCCTGACCGGCAACGACCTGCTGCTGCCCAACATCGCCACCTGGTGGTGCGGGCAGGACCAGGAACGCGCCCGGGTGATCGAGGATCTCGACAAGCTGCTGATCGGTCCCGCCTTCGGCGTCCAGCCGCTTGGCCTCGACGGTGCGGCCCCGCGCCCCGGCGCCGAGATCACCGGCGCGGCGCGGGCGGCCCTGCTCGACGACATGACCCGCCGGCCGCAGGACTATGTCGGGCAGGAGATCGTGCGGCTGTCGACCATGCCGGTCGTCACTGACGATGGCCTCGCGGCGCGGCCCTTCACGCTTCGCGTCTTCGCGGCGCGCGGTGCGGACGGCGCATGGGCGATCATGCCGGGCGGCTTTGCCCGGATCGGCGAGCACAAGGATCCCCGCGCCTCAGTGATGGGCGAGGGCAACTGGTCAGCCGATGTCGCCATCCACGGGCCCGAACCGGTTGCTCCCGTGTCGCTACTGCCGCCGAGCGATTCGATCCATGTCCGCCGCAATCCGGGCACCCTGCCGAGCCGGGTGGCTGACAATTTCTTCTGGCTTGGCCGCTATCTCGAACGCGGCGAGGCGCTGCTCGGCATCATCCGCGTGATGCTGGGCAATTCGATCGATGCGGATGCCGGCGCTGCGCTCGGCCCCGATACGGTCGGGCGGCTGGTCGGCATGGCGGTGAATATCGGCGCCGCGCCGCATCCGGCGAGCCTGCGCCGTGCCGACCTGGCCTCTTTCGCCCGTACCGCGATGGAATCGGGCGAGGGCGGCTGGCACAGCGTCCGCGCGATCAACCGGCTCGCGCGCGGCATCGGGCGCGGCTCGCGCGACCGGCTCGCGGCCGACATGGTCAAGCTGCTCGACGCGCCTTTCCCGACCAAGGGCGGGATGCTCGACAAGGCCGGATCGCTCCAGCGTCGCTATGCCGCGCTGTCCGGCCTCTCGGCCGAGCATATGGGGCGGACGGCTGCATGGCGTTTCCACGATCTCGGCCGCCGGCTCGAACGCGCGCTGACCGTGACGCGCGCGGTACGGGTGTTCGGCATGGCCAACGGGACGGTCGACGACCTGTCGACCCTGCTCGATCTTGCCGACAGCCAGATCAGCTATCGCCAGCGCTATCTGACCGGCATCGCGCGGGTGCCGGTGGTCGATCTGGTCGCGCTCGATCCGGGCAATCCGCGCTCGCTCGCCTTCCAGGTCGACCGGATCTGCGAGCATATGCGCGCGCTGCCCGTGCTCGGCGATGACGGCATGGACGAGCCGCAACAGGCGGTGGCGACCCTGCTTGTGTCGATCGTCTCGACCGCGACCGCGGCGACGCTCGACGAAAGCGTGCTGGGCGATCTTGAGCGGCGTCTCTTCTCGCTGTCGGATGCGGTTGCGCGGCGCTACTTCCTCCAGGGCGCCGAGCCGCTGCGCGCCGGCGGGCTGACGCTGGCGTGATCTACGACATCCGTCACATAACGCGCTTCGACTATGGCGCCTCGGTCAAGTTCGCGCGCTGCAACCTGCGGCTGAAGCCGATCCACTGGTCGGGCCAGGCATTGCGCGACTATCGCCTGACGATCAGCCCATCGGGCCGCACTGCGCCGGCGCGCGCCGAGGCCGGGCTCGCCAATGTCATGCGGCTGGTGGTCGAGGAGCCGGTCCGCCATCTGGTGATCGAAAGCCTGTCGCGGATCCTGGTCGACCGGCCGGTGCCGATACCGTCGGACAGCGACCCGACTCTCGCGGAGGTCGCGATCGCCGCGCGGGCGAGCCGTGATGCCTCGCCCGCCGGGCCAGCCAATTATCTCTTTCCCTCGCCACTGATCCCGCTCGACCGCGATATCGCCGAATGGTGCGCGCAGGATCTCCAGCCTCACCGTCCGTCGCTCGAGGCGGCGATCGCGCTGGCCCGGCGCATCCAGAACGACTTTGCCTTCGATCCCGAGGCGACGCTGGTCGATACCGTGCCGCACGAGGCGTTCCGGAAGCGCGGCGGCGTCTGCCAGGATTTCGCGCAGATCATGATCACCGGGCTGCGCGCCGCCGGCCTGCCTGCTGCCTATGCCTCGGGCTATATCCGCACGATCCCGCCGCCCGGCCAGCCGCGTCTGGTCGGCGCCGATGCGACTCATGCCTGGGTGCTGCTATGGTGCGGGCCCGGTCTCGGCTGGATCGGGGTCGATCCGACCAACGGCATCTGGATGGCGGGCGACCATATCATCATGGCGATCGGCCGCGATTATGGCGAGATCGCGCCGATCGACGGGGTGGTGCTCGGGTCGGGCGCGCAGAAGATGGCCGTGTCGGTCGATGTCGCGCCGGTGCCCGAGGCAGTCGCCTGACGAGCGGGGGGTTTGCGCTTCCGACCGCGATCCCCCAAATAGGCGCGGGAATAGAAACAGAGGGCAAAAGTGGCCGATCCATATGCTACGCTGGGCGTGCAGCGCACCGCCAGCGAGGCCGACATCAAGAAGGCGTATCGGAAGCTCGCAAAGGAGCTTCATCCCGATCGCAACAAGGACAACAAAAAGGCGACCGAGCGGTTCAGCGAGGTCACCAATGCCTATGACTTGCTGACCGACAAGGACAAGCGCGCCCGGTTCGATCGGGGCGAGATCGACGGTGATGGCAACCCGGCATCTCCCTTCGGCTTCGGCGGCGGGCAGGGCGGCTTCCGCCCTGGCCCGGGCGGCGGGTCGACGTTCGAGGCCGACGGGCCCGACATCAGCGACATCTTCGAGGGCATGTTCGGCGGGCGGAGCGGCGGCGGCTTCGCCAGCGGTTTCGGCGGTTTCGGGCGCAAGCCCCAGCCCAAGGGCGCCAACGTCGCCTACAAGCTCAATGTATCCTTCACTGATGCAGCGACGCTCAGCCCGCAGCGCATCACGCTGGCCGATGGCAAGACGATCGACCTCAAGCTGCCGGCGGGCCTGGAAAGCGGCGCGCAGATGCGCCTCGCCGGCAAGGGCCAGCCCGGGCCAGGCGGCGCCGGCGACGGGATGGTCACGATCACCGTCCAGCCGCACCGCTTCTTCGTGCGCGAGGGCGACGATGTCAGGCTCGACCTGCCGGTCACGCTGTCCGAGGCGGTGCTTGGCGCATCGGTGCGCGTGCCGACGGTGGAGGGCGCGGTGATGCTGACCATCCCGGCCGGCTCGACCTCGGGCAAGGTACTCCGTCTGCGCGGGCGCGGTTTCCACAAGAAGGGCGGCGCGCGGGGCGACCAGCTCGTCACCCTGATGATCGACGTGCCCGCCGACGACGCGGCGCTGACCGAGTTCGTCCAGGGATGGAAGGACCGGGACAAGGGCAACCCCCGCGGCCATATGGGCGTTTAATCGCCCGATGCAGGAAGTTTCGCCCCAATCGCCCGAGGAGCGCCGCAAAAGGCCGGGCGAGGGGCAGACGAAGCTGAACCGGCGCATGGCGTTCGTGCGGCCGGGCAGCTATGCCCGCGAGGTGCTGAAGCGCGTCGTGGTCGGCGTCTATACCGACGGTTTCGTCCATGCCGGCAACCTTGCCTATCTCTCGCTGCTGACGCTGTTTCCCTTCTTCATCGTTGCGGCAGCGGTCGCGCGGCTGTTCGGGCAGACCGGCGAGGGGCTCCATGCGGTCGAGGCGTTCCTGCGTACCGTACCGCCGGGCGTCGCGCAGGTGCTTCAGACGCCGATCACCGACGTGCTGACCGCGCGCTCGGGCTCGCTCCTCTGGTTCGGTGCGATCGTCGGCCTGTGGACCACGGCAAGCTTCATCGAGACGATTCGCGACATCCTGCGCCGCGCTTATGGGGTGAAGTCGATCCGGCCCTTCTGGCAATATCGCCTCTGGTCGATCGGGCTGATCCTGACCGCGATGATCCTGATCCTTGTCGCCTTCAGCTTCCAGATCATGCTGCTCGCGGTCGAGCAGTTCATCCTGCGCGTGCTGCCCTTCGCGGCGGACGCGGCGACGGTCGTGTCGTTCAGCCGGCTCGCGCCGGGCCTTGCGCTATTCGCGGCGCTGTACATGGTGTTCTATTCGCTCACCCCGCGGCAGTATCGCGAGAGCAAATGCCCCAAATGGCCCGGCGCGCTGTTCACTGCGGCCTGGTGGCTGCTGGTGACGGCGTTGCTTCCTGTCATCCTGGGCAGGCTAGGGAGCTACGACCTGACCTATGGCAGCCTGGCCGGCGTGATGATCGCGCTGATCTTCTTCTTCTTCGTCGGGCTCGGGCTGGTCGTTGGCGCCGAATTGAACGCAGCACTGGCGGAATCCGATGATGAGGGAGTAGAGGACCTCAGCGGCAGCAACAAAGAGGAGGCGGCAGCAGCGTGACGGGATTGATGCAGGGCAAGCGCGGATTGATCATGGGTCTGGCCAATGATCGGTCGCTCGCCTGGGGAATCGCCAAGAAGCTCAGCGAAGCAGGCGCTGAGCTCGCCTTTTCTTATCAGGGGGAAGCGCTCGAGAAGCGCGTCAGGCCGCTCGCCGAGCAGCTCGGCTCGACGCGTCTGATCGATTGCGACGTCTCCGACATGACAGCGCTCGACAATGCCTTTGCCGAGCTGGCGAAGGACTGGCCGACGATCGACTTCGTCGTCCATGCGATCGGCTTTTCCGACAAGAACGAACTGCGTGGCCGCTTCATGGACACCAGCCTTGACAATTTCCTGATGACCATGAACATCTCGGTCTACAGCTTCGTCGCGGTGGCGCAGCGCGCGGCGGCGATGATGACCAATGGCGGCTCGCTGCTGACGCTCAGCTATTATGGCGCTGAAAAGGTCATCCCGCATTATAACGTCATGGGCGTGGCCAAGGCAGCGCTCGAGACCAGCGTGCAGTATCTCGCGGTCGATCTCGGGCGCGACAATATCCGGGTCAACGCGATCTCCGCCGGCCCGATCAAGACGCTCGCCGCCTCGGGCATCGGCGATTTCCGCCTGATCCTGAAGTGGAACGAGCTGAACTCGCCGCTAAAGCGCAACGTGACGATCGAGGATGTCGGCGGCGCCGGCCTCTATCTGCTCAGCGACTTGGCGAGTGGCGTGACAGGCGAGGTGCACCATGTCGATGCGGGCTATCACGCGATCGGCATGAAGGCGGAAGACGCGCCGGATATCGCTCTGGTCTAATTCCCTCTCCCTGAAGGGGAGAGGGAGGGACCCATGCGGAGCATGGGAGGGTGAGGGGATGAAGCGTCCACCAGGCGAAGAAGCGCTGGAGCGTCAGCGCCAATTGCGGCGCGAGCCAACCGAGCCTGAGAAACGCCTCTGGCGATATCTTCGTGGCAGGCAGGTTGCTGGCCTGAAATTCCGGCGGCAGGTCTGGCTCGGCCCCTTCATTGTGGATTTCTTTTGCGCGGAAGCCCGGCTGATCGTCGAAGTCGACGGCGAAACCCATATCGATCCCGACGCACAGGCCTATGACGCGCGGCGAACAGCGCTAATAGAGGCCGAAGGTTATCGGGTGCGGCGGTTCTGGAACAATGACGTGATGCAAAACATCGAAGGTGTCGTGGCGACGATCGAGGAAGCGGCGCGAGCGCCAGCCCCTCACCCTCCCACCGCTGCGCGGCGGGTCCCTCCCTCTCCCCTTCAGGGAGAGGGGTTTTGAGTCTCAACAGTTTCGGTCACGTCTTCCGGTTCACGACCTGGGGCGAATCGCATGGCCCCGCCATCGGCGCTGTGGTCGACGGGTGCCCGCCGGGGCTGGCCCTGGCCGAGGGCGATATCCAGCCCTTCCTCGACAAACGCCGCCCCGGCACCTCGCGCTTCACCACGCAGCGGCAGGAGCCGGACCAGGTCCGTATTCTCTCCGGCGTGTTCGAGGGCAGGACGACGGGCACGCCGATCAGCCTGATGATCGAGAATGTCGACCAGCGCTCCAAGGACTATTCGGAGGTCGCGCTGGCCTATCGCCCGGGCCATGCCGATTATGCTTATGACGCCAAATACGGCTTTCGCGATTATCGCGGGGGCGGGCGCTCCTCTGCGCGCGAGACCGCGTCACGGGTCGCGGCGGGCGCGGTGGCGCGGCTGGTGATCCCCGAGGTGCGGATTCGCGCCTGGGTCGAGGCGATCGGCGGCGACCGGATCGATCCGGCCAATTTCGACCCTGACCAGATCGACGCCAACCCTTTCTTCTGCCCTGATGCCGACGCGGCAATGCGCTGGGAGGCATTGGTCGACGGCGCACGCAAGGCCGGCTCGTCGCTTGGCGCGGTGATCGCCTGCGAGGCGACTGGGGTGCCGGCCGGCTGGGGAGCCCCGCTCTATGCCAAGCTCGACGCCGAACTCGCCTCGGCCTGCATGAGCATCAATGCGGTGAAGGGTGTTGAGATCGGCGACGGGTTCGACGCAGCGGCGCTGCGCGGCGAGGACAATGCGGATGCGATGCGTCCGGGTGCGGACGGGCCTGAATTCCTCGCCAACCATGCCGGCGGCATCGCGGGCGGGATCGCGACCGGTCAGCCGGTTCGGGTCCGCGTCGCGTTCAAGCCGACCAGCTCGATCCTGACGCCGGTTGAGACGATCACCCGCACCGGCGAGGCGACCGAGATCATGACCAGGGGGCGCCACGATCCCTGCGTCGGCATCCGCGGCGTGCCGGTGGTCGAGGCGATGGTCGCCCTGGTCCTGGCCGACCAGAAGCTGCTCCACCGGGCCCAGACCGGGCGCTGAGCGCCCGGCCCTTGCCCATCAATCCGCGAAGGGGTCGCGGACCAGGATGGTGTCTTCGCGCTCCGGGCTGGTCGACACCAGCGCCACCGGGCAGCGGATCAGCTCCTCGATGCGGCGGATATATTTGATCGCCTGCGCGGGCAGGTCGGCCCAGCTGCGTGCGCCGGCGGTCGATTCCTGCCAGCCCGGCATCGTCTCGTAGACCGGCTCGACCGCAGCCTGATCGGCGGCGTGCGAGGGGAAATAGTCGAGCGTCTCGCCGCGCAGCCTGTAGCCGGTGCAGATCTTCACCTCGTCGAAGCCGTCGAGCACGTCGATCTTGGTCAGCGCGATGCCGGTGATCCCGCCGACTGCGGCGGATTGCCGCACCAGCACCGAATCGAACCAGCCGCAGCGGCGCTTGCGCCCGGTCACGGTGCCGAACTCATGCCCGCGCTCGCCCAGCCGCTCGCCGGTTTCGTTCTCGAGCTCGGTGGGGAAAGGGCCTGAGCCGACGCGCGTCGTATAGGCCTTGGCGATGCCGAGCACGAAGCCGACCGCGCTCGGGCCAAGCCCCGATCCGCCCGCCGCCGTGCCGGCGATCGTGTTGGACGAGGTGACGAAGGGATAGGTGCCGTGGTCGACATCGAGCAGCACGCCCTGCGCGCCCTCGAACAGGATGCGCCGGCCGCGCGCGCGCGCTTCGTTCAGGTCGCGCCAGGCGGGCCTGGCGAAGGACAGCACGAAATCGGCGATCGCGCGCAGTTCCTCGACCAGGGCGGCGCGGTCGATCGGCGGCTCGCCGAAGCCGGCGCGCAGCGCATCGTGATGTGCGGTCAGGCGGTCGAGCTGCGAATCGAGCGCATCGAGATGAGCGAGGTCGCATACCCGGATCGCGCGGCGGCCGACCTTGTCTTCATAGGCCGGGCCGATGCCGCGCCGCGTGGTGCCGATCTTGCCCGCGCCGCTTGCGTCCTCGCGCAGCGAATCGAGATCGCGGTGGAACGGCAGGATCAGCGCGCAATTGTCGGCGATCATCAGCGTATCCGGGCTGATCGACACGCCCTGCGCCGTGAGTTTTTCCACCTCGGCCTTGAGTGCCCAGGGATCGAGCACCACGCCATTGCCGATCACCGAGGGCGTGCCGCGCACGATGCCCGAGGGCAGCAGCGACAGCTTGTAGACCTTCTCGCCGACGACGAGCGTATGGCCGGCATTGTGCCCGCCCTGGAACCGCACGACCATGTCGGCGCGCTCCGCGAGCCAGTCGACGATCTTGCCCTTGCCCTCATCGCCCCATTGGGCGCCGATAACCGCAACGTTTGCCAAAACTCTTCCTTATCTTCCGTTCGTCCTGAGTAGGGGCTGAGCTGAAGTCGAAGACCCGTATCGAAGGACAGTTGGAGCATGCGACGCTTGTCCTTCGATACGCCATTTCGACAAGCTCGATGGCACTCAGGACGAACGGGTGGGTGTTAGAGCGGCCGGGCCGTCCCCTCCACCAAAATATGCGTGCAGAGCTGCGCTTCGGGCGTATCGCCCGCCTCGAGCGCCGCGACGGTGACCCAGCCCTGCGCGCGCATCGCGGCGGCGTGGGCCGGGTCGGTATCCACCGGCACGAACAGGCGCCGGCGATCCACATCGGCCAGGCCGGCCGCGACGATCGCGTCGACATAGAGCGAGAAGCCGGTCGCGGCTTCCTCGCTGCCGTCTTCATGGACGATGGTGTAGCTGCCGCCCCGCCCGATCTCGCCGCGCACGCCGTCGGCGAAGATCGAGAAGCCGAGCCAGGTCTGATATTCGAAGCCGTGGCGCTCGGTCGGGTCGAGCGTGAGCGCGGTGCGGCCCTTGAGGCCCGAGGCGATCTGCCACAGCCCGTCGAGTCGCGAGCGCAGCGCGCCGCCGACATCGAAGGCGCAGAGCCGGTCATGCGCGGTCTCGAACGGGCCTGCCGCCTCGATCAGCGGAAGATAGGCCGGAGCGATATCGGCGACACCCCCCGCGTCCTTGGCATCGAGCCGGTCGCGGAGTTGTTCGATCAGCCAGGGTTCGATCGGCAACGGGCCATCTGCGAGGATCGAGACCAGGTCGGGCAGGGTGAAATCGATCGAGATGCCGCGCACCCCGGCCGCTTCAAGCGCCTCGACCGAGACGCCGACGATCTCCTTCGCCGCGGCGACGGTGTCGAGGCCGATCAGCTCGCAGCCGATCTGGCGCAGCTCGCGCTCTGGGCTGAGCTGCGACGCGCGGAGCTTCAGCACCGGGCCGGCATAGGACAGGCGCACGGGACGCGGATGGTGCCCCATGCGGGTCGCGGCGATCCGGCCGATCTGCGCGGTCATGTCGGGCCGGATGGCGAGCGTCGCCTGCGACACGGGATCGACGAAGCGCACCGCATCCTGCGCGCGTGCCGCCTTCAGCCGGCCGGCCAGCCCCGCCTCGAATTCGGCGAGCGCCGGATCGGCGCGCTCATATCCATGGGCATAGGCCGCCCCGAGCACTGCCGCTTCGAGACGCGCGGCGGCATCGCCGAACGGCGGCAGCCGGTCGCGGAAACCTTCGGGGAGCAGACTGCTCACTTCTCCCTCTCCCCGCTTGCGGGGAGAGGGCAGGGGAGAGGGGCAGTACGAAGCGCCGCGAGAATGGCTGAAAGCACAGCCTCCTCACTCTCCATCACTTCTGCGTTAGCGAATCGGATCACACGATAGCCTTGCTCTTCCAGCCACGCGGTTCGCCGCGCGTCGCGCTCCCCGTCGTCTCCATGCGTGTCCCCGTCAACCTCTACGATCAACTTGTGCGAGCGTGCGACGAAGTCAGCGATGTAGGGGCCGATGACGACCTGACGCGTAAACTTGATGCCATTCAGTCGTTTGGCACGGAGGTGATACCAGAGACGCGCTTCAGGGGTCGTCTGCTCGCTACGCATTTCCTTTGCGCGGCTTAGCATGACCTCGCTTGTTCGCGTCACTGCCCCTCTCCCCGCAAGCGGGGAGAGGGAGACTTTTAGCTCAGAACGACAGCCCCATCACGGTCTTCACGCCTGCCAGCGCGCGGACCTTGGCGATGAGTTCCTGCGTCACCGCCTCGTCGACCGAGAGCAGCAGCACCGCTTCGCCGCCAGCCGAACGGCGGCCGAGATGGAAGGTGCCGATGTTCACGTCTTCCTCGCCGAGCAGCGAGCCGAGCCGGCCGATGAAGCCGGGGGCGTCCTCGTTGACCACGTACAGCATGTGCCCGACCAGATCGGCCTCGACCTTGATGCCGAACAGCTCGACCAGGCGCGGGGCGGCATCGCCGAACAGCGTGCCCGCGACCGAGCGGTCGCCCGCATCGGTCTTCACCGTCACGCGCAGCAGCGTGTGGTAATCGCCTTCGCGGTCATGGCGCACCTCGCGCACGTCGATGCCGCGCTCCTTGGCGAGATACGGGGCGTTGACCATGTTCACCGTGTCGGTGTGGACGCGCATCAGCCCGGCGAGCACCGCAGAGGTGATCGGCTTCTGGTTGAGCGACGCGGCCGCGCCCTCTACCTCGATCGCGATGCCGGAAAGGGCACCGTGCGCGAGCTGGCCGATCAGGCTGCCGAGCTTTTCCGCCAGCGCCATGTACGGCTTCAGCTTCGGCGCTTCCTCGGCCGACAGGCTCGGCACGTTGAGGGCGTTGGTCACGCCGCCCGAGACGAGATAGTCGGCCATCTGCTCGGCGACCTGGATCGCGACATTGACCTGCGCTTCCGAGGTGGAGGCGCCGAGATGCGGGGTCGAGACGAAGTTGGGCGTGCCGAACAGCGGCGAATCCTTCGCCGGCTCCTCGACGAACACGTCGAGCGCTGCGCCAGCGATATGGCCCGAATCGAGCCCGGCCTTCAGGGCCGCCTCGTCGATCAGCCCGCCGCGCGCGCAGTTGATGATGCGCACGCCCTTCTTCGTCTTCGCCAGATTCTCGGCGGACAGGATGTTGCGGGTCTGGTCGGTCAGCGGGGTGTGCAGTGTGATGAAGTCGGCACGGGCCAGCAGGTCCTCAAGCGTGACCTTTTCCACACCCATTTCGATCGCGCGTTCGGGCGTGAGAAACGGATCGAACGCGACGACCTTCATCTTGAGGCCGCGCGCGCGGTCGGCAACGATCGAGCCGATATTGCCGGCGCCGATCAGGCCGAGCGTCTTGCTGGTCAGCTCGACGCCCATGAAGCGGTTCTTCTCCCACTTGCCGGCCTGGGTCGAGGCGTCGGCCTCGGGCAGCTGGCGGGCGAGCGCGAACATCAGCGCGATGGCGTGCTCGGCGGTGGTGATCGAGTTGCCGAACGGGGTGTTCATGACGACGACGCCCTGCGCGGAGGCGGCGGGGATATCGACATTGTCGACACCGATGCCGGCCCGGCCGACGACCTTCAGGTTGGTCGCATGGGCCAGGATGTCCCTGGTCACCTTGGTCGAGCTGCGGATGGCGAGGCCGTCATACTGGCCGATGATCGCCTTCAGCTCGTCGGGAGTCTTGCCGGTGATCTCGTCGACCTCGACGCCGCGCTCGCGGAAGATCTGGGCGGCCTTTGGATCCATTTTGTCGGAAATGAGGACTTTGGGCATGGAATTGCCTTTCAATAAGCCCGCTCCGGCTGCGGAGCGGGAATCCGGGAAGATGCGTGCCCGCTGCAGCGGACACGCAGGGAAGGTCAGGCCGCGACGGTGACCGAGGCGTAAGCCCAGTCGAGCCAGGGGCCGAGCGCCTCGATATCGGCGGTGTCGACGGTCGCGCCGCACCAGATCCGGAGGCCCGCCGGGGCATCGCGGTAACCCGCAATGTCATAGGCGGCGTGTTCGGCTTCGAGCAGGCCGGCGAGCTTCTTGATCAGCGCCTCGTCAGCGCCCTCGACCGTCAGGCATACGCTGGTCTTCGACCGCGAAGCCTCGTCGAGCGCGAGATGGCCGAGCCATGGACGGTCGGCGACGATCTTGTCGAGCGCGGCGGCATTGGCGTCCGAACGGGCGATCAGGCCCTTCAGTCCACCAAGATCCTTCGCCCATACGAGCGCGAAGATCGCGTCCTCGACGGCGAGCATCGACGGGGTGTTGATCGTCTCGCCCTTGAACACGCCCTCGGTGAGCTTGCCCTTGGAGACAAGGCGGAACACCTTCGGCAGCGGCCATTTCGGCGTGTAGCTTTCGAGCCGCTCGACCGCGCGCGGGCCGAGGATCAGGACGCCGTGACCGCCTTCGCCGCCCAGCACCTTCTGCCAGGAGAAGGTCGCGACGTCGATCTTGTCCCACGGAATGTCATAAGCGAACACCGCGCTGGTCGCGTCGGCAAAGCTCAGGCCTTCGCGGTCGTCCGGAATCCAGTCGCCGTTCGGCACGCGCACGCCCGAGGTGGTGCCGTTCCAGGTGAACAGCACGTCGTTCGACCAGTCGACCTGGGTCAGATCGGGAAGCCGGCCGTAATCGGCGCGCAGGATCGTCGGATCGAGCCCGAGCTGCTTGACCGCATCGGTGACCCAACCCTCACCGAAGCTCTCCCAGGCAAGCGCCGTCACCGGTTTCGCGCCCAGCATGGTCCACATCGCCATCTCGAACGCGCCGGTGTCGGAGCCGGGGACGATGCCGATGCGGTGGGTGTCGGGGAGCTGAAGCATCTCGCGCATCAGGTCGATCGCGTATTGCAGGCGCGTCTTGCCGAGCTTCGAGCGGTGCGACCGGCCGAGCACTTGAGTCTGGAGTTTTTCGGGGGTCCAGCCCGGCGGCTTGGCGCAGGGACCGGAAGAAAAATAAGGACGCGTCGGCTTCGTCGCCGGAGGCGCAGGTAACTCAGTCATGTAGTCTCTCCTTACAGAGAGCACGCGCGGCGTTGGGACCGCGTGGCCCGTCGACGGCCCTAGCGATCTGCGCTGCCGCGTCAATGCGCTTTCTGCTGCGACGCGGCGGAAAAGGACGGTGCGCTTTGCCGCGACACATATCGGCATCGTCCTGTCGTATCCCGGCACGGGTCACATTGCCTTCGGCGGCGGGGGCGATAAGCCTTGTGGCGGCGATGCTGGGGTTGTTGATATGGTGTTTCCGATATTCCGCCGACTCCTCCGGGATCGCGAGACAGCCTCCGAAGCCGGGGCTCCCTTTCGGCCGCAGCACATTGTCGCGACAGTGGCGCTGGCCCTGCTGCTCGCAGCGTGCGGGCGCGGTGACGATCGTCCGCCGCCCCGGCCGGTCGGGGCGAAGCCGGTGACGCTCAACCTGCCGACCTCGCGCGACACCCAGGCCTGCTTTGCTGATCTGTCGCGCGAGCAGGTGCGCTACAGTCCGTTGCCCGACCGCGACTATGGCGGCGGGTGCCAGGTGACCGGATCAGTCCAGCTCATCGACATCGGCGTGCCGGTGACCAATCTGAAAGGCATGCGCTGCGGGCTCGCCAGGACGTTCGTCGCCTGGACGCGTCACGCGGTCGCGCCGGCCGCGCGCCAAATCCTCGGCAGCGATCTCGTCCGGGTGGAAAGCTTCGGTACCTATGCGTGCCGCAACGTGATCGGCTCGGCGACGGCGGGCAACCGGCTGTCGGGGCATGCCATCGCCAATGCGGTCGACATCTCCGGCTTCGTGCTGGCGGACGGCAGGCGGATCACCGTGCTCGACGGCTGGCGATCGGGCGATGCCGATGTGCGCGAATTCCTGCAGGCGATCCATGCTTCGGCCTGCAAGCGCTTCGGCACGGTGCTGAGCCCGGACTATAATGCGGCGCACGCCAACCACCTGCACCTGGAGGACGATCACGCGCGTTTCTGCCGCTGAGCGCCTTCGAGCCGGGCGGAGCCGCTGGTGGCCCGGAAAAAGGCGGCAGCCGGGGCCGCCTTCATATTGACGGGTTTTTCCGCTAGAGGCTGGTCCAATGACAGAGACACACGTACCGTCGCGGGTCTTCCCGCGCGCTCGCCAGGACGCCGAGACCGCCAATGCAGGGCTCAGCACTCCCCAGACCGAAAACCCGGCCTATCGCCTCGCCTTCCAGGACATGGATTTCCTGCTGCGCGAGGATCTTCGCCCGGTCCGTTTCCAGCTTGAACTGCTGAAGCCGCAATTGCTGCTCGATGAGGCCAACATCGCTTCGACCTTCGTGATGTATGGCTCGGCGCGCATCCCCGAGCCGGCCAAGGCGCAGGCGCTGCTTGAGATCGCCCAGGGCGAGGAGGCGATCCGCATCGCCAAAAGCCTGGTCGCCAAGTCGAAATATTACGACGTGGCCTATGAACTGGCCCAGCTTGCCAGCGCCTTCCCGCGCGACGAGGCGGGCAAGCGGCACTTCGTCGTGTGCTCGGGCGGCGGCCCCTCGATCATGGAGGCGGCGAATCGCGGCGCGGCCGAGGCGGGCTACGAGACGATCGGCCTCAACATCGTGCTGCCGCACGAACAAGCGCCGAATCCTTACGTCACGCCGTCGCTGAGCTTCCAGTTTCATTATTTCGCGCTGCGGAAGATGCACTTCCTGCTTCATGCGCGCGCGCTCGCTGCCTTCCCGGGCGGCTTCGGCACGTTCGACGAGCTGTTCGAGCTGCTGACGCTGATCCAGACCGGCAAGATCAAGCCGATCCCGGTGCTGCTGTTCGGCCGCGACTTCTGGAACCGCGTGGTCAATTTCGAGGCCCTGGTCGAGGAAGGCGTCGTTTCCGCACGCGACCTCAACATCTTCACCTTCGTCGAGACGGCCGAAGAAGCCTGGCAGGTCGTGCAGGATTTCTATCGCGACGATCCGGGCCGGCTCGCCGAGTGACACGAAAAAGGCCGCGCCGGGAGGCGCGGCCTTTTTTTATGCCTGGGCCCGGCGTTCGCCGGGCGTCTGATTACTTCTTCTTTTCTGCCTGTGCCGCGGCGGCCGGATCGACCGACGGCGCACCGGCTGCCGGTGCTGCGCCTTCCGACGCATTCGCTGCCGGCGCGGCTGCATTGGCGGCACCCTCGGCTGCTGCCGGCGCTGCGCCCGCGGCGGGAGCTGCCGGAAGCGGCAGGTTCGAGCCCTGCTGGTTCAGATAGGCGATCACGTTCGCGCGGTCCTGCGGGTTGCCAAGGCCGGCAAAGGTCATCTTCGTGCCGCTGGCAAAGGCGCGCGGGCTGGTCAGCCAGTGGTTCATCGCCTCGAAGTCCCACTTGCCGCCTTTCGCCTTGAGCGCGTCGGAGAAGGCGAAGCCGCCCTTGCCCTCGGCAATGCCCTCGCCAAGCGTGGCGTAGAGATTCGGGCCGATGCCGTTCGGGCCGCCCTGGTTGATCGTGTGGCAGGCAGCGCACTTCTTGAACACGTCGGCGCCCTTGGCGGGATCGGCCGTCGCCATCAGCGTCGCGATCGGCACGTCGGCTGCACCGCCGCCGGCGCCCTCTTCAGCGACACCCTCGATCGGATATCCCATCTTCTCGGAATGATGGGGCTGGAACAGCATTCCGCCCACGATCGAAAGCCCCAGCGCCACGCCGCATGCGCCGAGCACCCAGCCCGCGATCGTGTTCGTCCGATTGTCCATTGCCCAGTTGCCCCTGTCGGAAAGTCGGCTCCCTTTAGATTCGGTGGAGCGCCACCGCAAGCCACGCTTGTGCGGGAACAAACGCCCCGGTAAGCGCGCCGCTCCATGGAAAATTTCGCAGCCCCAGCACGGCCGATCGTCGCGCGCATGATCGAGCAAGCCACCGCCCACCCGGAACGCGCCGTCGCCTTCCAGGGCGCGCCCGGCGCCAATTCGCATATCGCGGCGCTCCAGGCCTTCCCGGATTGCCTGCCCTTGCCCTGTTTCGACTTCGCCGACGCGATCGATGCGGTACGGGAAGGGCGCGCCGATTGTGCGATCATCCCGATCGAGAATTCGCTGCACGGCCGCGTCGCCGACATGCATTTCCTGCTTCCCGAATCGGGGCTGGTGATCACCGGCGAACATTTCCTGCCGATCCATTATGCCTTGATGGGATCGGGCCCGATCGAGGGCGTGCGCGAGGCGACGAGCCACCCCCAGGCGCTCGGCCAGTGCCGCCACTGGCTGCGCGAGCGCAATATCGTGCCGGTCGCCTATCCCGACACGGCGGGCGCCGCAGCGCTGGTCGCGGAAAAGGGCGATCCCGCGCTCGCCGCGCTCGCCCCGCCGATGGCCGCGCCGATATACGGCCTCGATATCCTGTGCGACGGCATCGCTGACGCTGACCACAACACCACGCGCTTCCTGGTGCTGGCGCGCGCCGGCCTTGCGCCGGTCGGCGACGGTCCGTTCATGACCACGCTGATCTTCGAGGTGAAGAACGTGCCCGCCGCGCTGTACAAGGCGATGGGCGGCTTCGCGACCAACGGCGTCAACATGACGAAGCTGGAAAGCTATCAGCGCGGCGGTACCTTCGCCGCGACCGAATTCTACGCCGATGTCGAGGGCAAGCCCGGCGACCCCCGCCTCGACAACGCGATCGCCGAGCTTGGCTTCCATTCGAAATGGGTGCGCGTGCTGGGGACCTACCGCCAGGCCCGCGCGCGGGGCTAGGCTTCGTCCGGCTTAATTGCGGGTGGTAACGTGTCGGAGACGGGAAGTGGCCGATTCCCGTCGGCCGGCTTTCCCTCCACGATTGTCCTCGGAAACTCTCGGGACCCGGCAAACGCCGGGCCCGCCGGATCAGGTGTAGGGCGTACCCGCCAGCGCAGTCGCGGTACCGGCGATTCCCCGGTCGATGAGCTCGAGGAAGCTGCGCCGTGCTTCGCCCTCATCCCGGGTGCGATCGAATATCTTCTGCGCTTCCGTAAAGGCCACGCTCCACGTTGATGCGACAAGTCCGGCGGCGAGGTGGGCATGCGGGTCGTCCGTTGGCCGGCCAACGGTTTCGGCAAGAACCGCCGCCAGCGCGTTGGTGAAGGCGTCCCGCATTTGTCGCGCTCGCGCCTTCAGCGCTTCGCTGGCCAGCACCGTTTCGACGAACCTGTACGCTCCCTCGAACAGCGGAATGAGTGAATCTTCCTGCTCGATGAGGCGATGCGCGAGAAACCTCAGGGCGTCGATCGGCGTGACGCCCGCGTCCCGCATGCGCACGGCCGCGAAAGCGACATCCTGGATCTCCTGTTCCCGGTCGAAGAACATATCCTCCTTGCGCGGGAAATGATTGAAGACGGTCATCCGCCCGACGTCGGCTGCCTCGGCGATCTCATCGACCGTCACCCGATCGAAGCCCCGCTCGAGAAACAGGCGGGTCGCCGTGTCCGATATGCTCTGGCGGGTGGCCATCCGCTTGCGGGTGCGTCGGTCGGGCGTCGTGTCCATCAAGCCTTGTTGTATCCTGTATTCAGTATATATAGATACTGCGTCTATCGATGATGCACTGGCGCACCAAGGACCTTATGACCGAGCAGCCATATCCCGTCGAGCAATCCGTCCACCCGGCCGGCGCCGCGGTACTGGTCAGCGGAGCAAGCTTTGCAGGCCTCGCCACCGCCTATTGGATGAACAGGCTCGGCTACCGCGTCACTGTCGTCGAGGTCGCAAGCGGCCTTCGTAAAGGCGGAACGCCCGTCGACATCGAGGGGGAAACGATCGACGTGCTCACCCGGATGGGAATGATCGATGCAGTCCGCGCCCGGGCGCTTCCCCCGCGCGGGCTCGAGTTCAAGGACGCCGGCGACGCCACGGTTGGGACATTCGATGGCTATCCCGATGCGGCTGCAGCGGCGGACGAGCGGTACGAGATCCACCGCGACGATCTGCTGGCGATCCTGTTTGCTTCAGTCGAGGGCGCGATCGAAATCAGATTCGGACAATCGATCGCTCAGCTGGAGGAGATGCCGGACGGCGTAGCGGTGACGTTCGGTGACGGGTCGCGAGCCGACTATGCGCTGGTGTTCGGGTGCGATGGCATGCGGTCGAACACCAGGCGACTCGCCTTCGGCGCCGGCGAGGATTTCTCCTACTTCATGGGAGGCTATTTCTACATCAAGGTCGTGCCGGCCACTGATTTGCTGCCCGCCAACCTGACGCAGATCTTCAGCGTGCCCGGCCGGACGGCGATGTTGAACGGCTATGAGGGCCAGACCGACATTGCCTTCGCCTTCCGTGCCGGTCGCGAGGTCGACTATGACCATCGCAACCGGGCGCAGCAGCGTCGGATGATTCATGATCATTTCGACGGACTCGACTGGAAGGTCCCGGCCATGCTCAAGCATGTGGACGCCGATGACGATTTCTATTTCGACAAGGTGAACCAGATCAGGATGCCGGCGTGGTCGAAGGGGCGGATCGCGCTGGTGGGGGATGCGGGATATTGCGTATCGCCGGTCGCCGGTATGGGCGGCTCGATGGCGATCATCGGCGCCGGGCGGGTAGCGGATGCCCTGCGGCGTCACGGCGCCGATCACGCCACCGCCTTCCGGGAGTATCACGACAAGCTGCGCCCGTTTGTCGAGGCGGTGCAGGAGAAAGCTGCCAGCGTCGGCATGGCGTTGCTGTTCCCATCCAACGACGCCGAGCTTGCTGAGCGCGATCACAGGCTGCGCGAGGGCACGCTGGACTTGTAGGCTTGCTCGACGCTCAAATAGGCCTGTCCCGATCGACGGTCTTTTCCGGACTGAGCGTCGTGCGCCGGCAAGCTGCCTGCTTTCGGACGTGCTGGTCATTGCAAACTGCCGGAGCCGCTGGCCGAGCCTTCTCAGCGTCCTCCGCGTCTCCGCGCGACCCATCTGACACCGCCGACGCACCGGTTCTGAATCTCGATCCGACTTAGGAGTTCGCCCATTCCGTCAGGAGGGTGAAGGCGATGGCATAGGGTGGGGGCGGGAGGAACTGGCCCGGCTCGCCGCGCAGCACGGCGCGCACCTCCTCGCGCGATACCCAGATCGCGTCCTCAAGCTCGTGCTTGTCGATCGTCAGGGCATCGTCCTTCGCCGTGCCCACGCAGGCGATCATCAGCGAGGACGGGAAGGGCCAGGGCTGGCTCGCGATGTAGCGGACATCGGTGACCTCGACGCCAGCCTCTTCCTTGATTTCGCGGGCGACCGCTTCCTCGATCGATTCGCCGGGCTCGAGGAAACCGGCCAGCGCCGAATAGCGTCCCGGCGGCCAGGCAGGCTGGCGGCCCAGCAGCGCGCGGCCGTCATGCTCGGCGATCATGATCACTACCGGGTCGACGCGCGGGAAATGCTCGGCGTGGCAATTGGGGCATTTCCTGCCCCAGCCGGCACGGTAGATCTCGGTCCCGCTACTGCAATTGGCGCAGAAACGATGCCGCGTATGCCAGTCGAGCAGGCTGCGCGCCCCGGCATAAGTGGCCGCCTCGCCCGGCGCGAACCGGTCGAGCAGCCCGAACATCCGCATCGGCCGGCCGGCCGGCGGCTGCATGCCGGGCGTCAGCGCGGCGAAGCAGGGCTTGCCGTTGTCGAGCCCGAGCAGCAGCAGGTCCGATCCCTCGGGCGCGTCGGCCAGGGTGGTCCAGACGAGCCTGCCCTCGCCATCCAGCTCGGGTTCGAAATTCTCCAGCACGAGCAGCCGCGCGCGCCAGTCGCCCATCGCTGCGGCGAGCGCTTCCGGATCCTGGCGAAGCGGATCGGCCCGGTCGAGCATGCCGCCGGTAAAACCTGGTGCAATCATAGGGGGAAACTCACTTGTAGCGGGCGATGTCGCTCATCAGCGCGGTCACGGTTTCATCACGGATCGGCCATTTGTCGCCCGGGAAATAATTGACCATGATCGCGCCGCGCCGGTGCCGCGCGGGATCGACCCAGGCCGCCGTCCCGGCGGCGCCACCCCAGCCATAGGTGCCCTTGGCCGGGCCACCCGGCTTGTCTTCGAGATAGACCGATCCGCCGGCGCCGAAGCCGGTTTTCGGCCCCGGGCCGGCACCGACCTGGGTCTGGGTATAGGTGACGCCGGGTGGCAGCAGGTTGGACATCATCAGCGCAGCCGTCTCCGGCTTCATCACGCGAACGCCGTCGAGCGTCCCGCCATCCTGCAGCACATGGAGGAACCGGTCATAGTCGCGCGCCGACATCACCAGCCCGGCGCCGCCATAGGGAAAGCTCGGGGGCGACAGCCAGGCCGAGGTCGCGGCGGGATCGATCGGCGCCCGGGCCTTCTCGTCGATCTTCGACACGTCGACCGGCTGCCCAGCGGCGAGCTGGACCGTCGCCTCGCGCTGGAAGGCATAGTTGGTGGCGAACCGCCCGATCTCGCTGCGCGGCACCGTCCAGTAGCTCGACGTCATCTTGAGCGGGTCGAAAATCCGCTTCTGCACGAATGCATCGAAGGGCATGCCGCTCGCCACCTCGATCACCCGGCCCATCACGTCGAGCCCGATCGAATAGCTCCATCTGGTCCCCGGGTCGGCGATCAGCGGTGCCTCGGCGACCCGGTTGGCGAATGCTTCGAGCGTCGGCGGCCTGGTCATACGCGCCAGAATCTCAAGCTGAGCGTTGATGGCGCCGGGGGTGAGCCCGAGCCGGTTATATTCGGCGAGCAGCGGCCCCTTGGTGACGATGCTGTAGCCGAGCCCGGCGGTATGGGTCAGCAGGTTGCGAACCGTGATCGGCCGTGCAGCTGCCCGGGTTTCAAGCGAATCCGGGTTGATCTGGACTCGCATGTTTCTGAAGGCGGGGATGAAATCGCTGATCGGCTGGTCGAGCTTGATCTTGCCTTCCTCGACCAGGATCATTGCTGCCATGCCGGTGACCGGTTTGGTCATCGAATAGACGCGCCACAGGCTGTCCGGTCCCGCCGGGGCAGCGGTCGGATCGTCGGCGATTCGTCCCGCGCTGACGAATATTGTGGGCAGGTCGCCACTGCCGAACGCGCCGACAATGCCGGGCATCTTGTTGGTCGCGACATAGGAATCGAACAATGCCTGGGTGGCGGGCAGGGCCGTCTGGCTGGCCGGAGCAGCGGGCTGCGCCTGCGGTGCCGTGCCATAGGCGAGGGCGCCGCCGGCCAGCAATGCGATGAGTGCGCTTCCCGATGCCAATGCCCGAAATCTCATTCCGCTCTCCTGATCGCAGCCGCCGCCTTGGCGAAGACCGTCGGCAGCCCCGCCGACTCGATATCGGCTGCCGGCCACCACTCGCCGGCATTCGAATGCGCCTCGGCCCGCCCGACCGCAAGCGCGAGTTCGAGCCGGAAATGCGTGAAGACATGGACGACCGTCTCGTCGAGCATCGTCCAGTCAGCGGCCAGCGGTTGATCGTCGAGGCCGGGCGGTGCCGCGACCCATGGCCCGGTCGGCAGCGCGCGCATCCCGCCGAGCAATCCCCTGGGCGGCCGCCGCACCAGCAGCACCCGGCCCTCCCGCTCGGCCCAGAAGATCGTGCCGTAGCGCTGCGGCTTGGTCGCCTTGGCCTTCTTGTCCGGAAAGCGCTCCGGATCGCCCGTCGCGAAGGCGCTGCATGCGGCGGCGAGCGGGCAGAGCAGGCAGCTCGGGTTGCGTGGCGTGCAGATCGCCGAGCCGAGATCCATCATCGCCTGGGCGAAATCGCCGGCGCGGGTGTCGGGGGTGATCGTTTCGGTTGCCGCGCGGATGGCGGGCATTGCGGCCGGAAGCGGTTCCGCAATCGTGAACAGCCGGGCGACGACTCGCGCGACATTGGCGTCGACCACCACCGCGCGTTCCCCGAATGCGATCGCGGCGATCGCAGCAGCGGTATAGGCGCCGACGCCAGGCAGGGAGCGCAAGCCTTGCTCGGTCCCGGGAAAGCGCCCGCCCCCCGCGACGACGGCGCGCGCGCAGGCGATCAGGTTGCGCGCCCGGGCGTAATAGCCGAGCCCGGCCCAGGCGGCCATCAGATCGGCGTCGCTTGCCCGTGCAAGCGACTCGACATCGGGCCAGCGCGCGACGAATTCCTCGAAGCGCGGCCGTACCGTCGCGACCGTCGTCTGCTGAAGCATGATCTCCGACAGCCATACCCGATACGGCTCGGCAGGCGGTGCGCCGGGCGGGCTGCGCCACGGCAGATCGCGGGCGTGGCGGTCATACCAGTCGAGCAGCGAGCCGGCGATGTCGGAAGGGAGCTTGGCGGGCACGGCATCGCTATGGCATGGACGTGACAATGAGCAAGCGTGGCGTGCCCGCTCCCAGGCCGGAGCCCAAGGCGGAAAAACCGCGCGGCGGCCGCGCGCGCGCCGTTTCGGAGCTCCTGCCCGATATCGGCCGCGCCGCTTTCCGCAAATTCGGTTTCGTGCAGAGTGCGATCGTCAGCCGCTGGCCCGAGATCGTCGGCACTCGCTATGCCGGGGTATCGGCGCCCGAATCGATCAAGTTCCCGCAGGGCGAGCGCACCGGCGGCACGCTCAACCTGGTGGTGCGCGGTGCCCATGCGACGATGATGCAGCATATCGCGCCTGAGATCGTCGAGCGGGTCAACCGCTTCTTCGGCTATGGCGCCATCGCCCGGGTGAACATCCGCCAGGGGGATGTCGCGCCGCCGCGCCCGCGCGCAGCACCGCCCTCGCTCAGGCCGGTGCCGGTCGAGCTCGGCGCAAGCCTGCGCACCATCGCCGACCCTGAATTGAAGGCGGTGCTGGAGGCACTGGCGGCGGGCGTCGCGGCGACGCGCGGCCCGCCGGTGATCGGGCAGGCGGAAGAATGAACGGAAGGATCGATGGGGGAATGATGCGCTATCTGTTGCCTGCCCTGCTTGCGCTCGTCGGGTTCGGCTCGATCGCCACGGCGCAGGGCCACGACTGGAGCACGACCGTGAGCAAGGCGCCGAACGGCAGCTATGTCATCGGCAACCCCAGGGCGAAGGTGAAGCTGGTCGAATATATCAGCTACACCTGCCCGCATTGCGGTCACTTCCTGTCGGAGTCGCGCGCTGTGCTGCGCGGGCAGATGGTGCGTTCCGGCTCGACCAGCGTCGAGCTGCGCAATGCTATCCGCGACAAGCTCGATCTCACTGCCGCCCTGCTCTCGCGGTGCACCGGCCCGAAGGGGTTTTTCGCCACCACCGATGCGATATTCGCGGTCCAGGAGGACTGGGTGACGCGCGGCGGCCGCTTCGAATCGGTCAACGGCGCGCGAATCGCGGCCTATCCCCAGCCGGCGCAGCTTCGCGCGATGGCCGACGGATCGGGCCTGAGCGACATCATGCGCGGCCGGGGAA
The DNA here is from genome assembly GCA_040388155.1 of Pseudomonadota bacterium. Lineage (GTDB taxonomy): Bacteria > Pseudomonadota > Alphaproteobacteria > Sphingomonadales > Sphingomonadaceae > Sphingomonas. The sequence goes on along the minus strand of JAZKCJ010000006.1, from coordinate 352,230 downwards.
TGAACGATGCAGCGATCGAGGCGTGCCTTAACGATCCAGCCGAACTGGCGGTGGTAGTGAAGAATGCCGATGGCGCATGGGCGAAGATCAAGGGTACGCCCGCATTCGAGCTCAATGGCAAGACGATCGAGACCACTGAATGGGCCGTGCTGGAAAAGAGCCTCCGCGCGGCCGGTGCCAAGTGATTCAAGCAATTTCAACACGGAGAGACCAATGAGATTCCGCATCGCCTATGCCGCTCTGCCGGCCCTGATCCTCGCGGGCTGCGGCTCGGGCGGCACCGGCGGCAACAGCACCGTGCCTGCGGCCGCCCCGGCCGCGACCGTCGCGGCGCCCGCGGGCAAGAGCTGGGTCGACACCGTCTCCAAGACGCCAGAGGGCGGCTATCGCATGGGCAATCCCAATGCGGCGGTGAAGCTGATCGAATATGGCTCGCGCACCTGCCCGCATTGCGCTGCCTTCGATGCGGAGGGTTTCCCCGCGCTGAAGAGCGGCCCGATCGCCTCGGGCAAGCTGTCCTATGAATTCCGCGATTATCCGATCCACGCCGAGGCCGATATCGGCCCGATGCTGCTCGGCCACTGCGTCGAGCCGGCGCAGTTCTTCCCGATGCTCGAGCAGATGATGCTCTCGCAGCAGCAGCTGATCGGCAAGACCGAGAAGATTCCCGAGGCGGACCAGGCCCGGCTGCAGAACGCGCCGCCGGCCCAGATCGTGACCTATCTCGCGCAATTCTACGGCTATATCGATTTCGTGAAGCAGCGCGGCGTGCCCGACGCCAAGGCGCGTCAGTGCCTCGCCGACCCGAAGATGCTCGAGGAGATCGCGAAGAACACCGACGCGGCGAACCAGCAATTCAAGATCCAGGGCACGCCGACCTTCATCGTCAATGGCGATGTGGTGCCGAATGTGGCCGACTGGAAATCGCTCCAGCCGGCGCTGAAGACAGCGGGCGCGCTGTAACGGCGCGGCGGGGCAGGGGGTAACCGCCGGGTGCAGATCAAACGGCTCAGGCTCACGGGCTTCAAGAGCTTCGTCGACCCGGCGGATCTGCGCATCGAACCGGGGCTGACCGGCATCGTCGGCCCCAATGGTTGCGGCAAGTCCAACCTTCTGGAGGCGTTGCGCTGGACGATGGGCGAAACCTCGGCCCGGTCGCTGCGCGGTGCCGGCATGGATGACGTCATCTTCGCCGGCACCTCGACTCGCCCCGCGCGCGATTTCGCCGAGGTCTCGATCCTGACCGAGATCACCGGCGAGGAGACCGAGGTCGTCCGCCGGATCGAGCGCGGGGCCGGTTCGGCCTACCGGATCGACGGACGCGACGTGCGCGCCAAGGATGTCGCGCTGCTGTTCGCCGATGCGGCGACCGGCGCGCACAGTCCGGCCCTGGTCAGCCAGGGCCGGATCAGCGCGGTGATCGCCGCCAAGCCGGCCGAGCGCCGCGCGATGCTTGAGGAAGCGGCGGGGATCGCCGGCCTTCATGTCCGCCGCAAGGATGCCGAGCAGAAGCTCCGCGCGACCGAGGCGAACCTGACCCGGCTCGATGAGGTGATCGCCGACCAGGACGCCCGCGCCGCCGCGCTGAAGCGCCAGGCGCGCCAGGCCGAGCGCTATCGCCTGCTGTCCGACCAGATCCGGGTGGCGGAGGCACGCATGATCTTCGCCCGCTGGCGCGAGGCGTCGACCGCGGCCGACACCGCGAAGGCAGAGGCGGCGGCGGCCGAGACCCGGGTCGCCGAGGCTGCCGAGGCGCAGCGTGCGGCGGCCGCCTATCAGGGCGACGCGACCGAGAAGCTGGCGGCTGCCCGTGCCGGGGCGCAGGCGGCGCGGGACCGGGCCAGCGAGGCCGGGCACCGGCTTGCCACGCTCCGTACCGAGCTTGCCGCGACCGAACGGCGTTTGTCCGATCTTGCCGACAGCCGCGCGCGCCTGACCGAGGACCGGGTGCGCGAGGGCTCGCTCGCCAGCGACGCGGCAGAGGCGATCGCGCGGCTTGCCGATGAGGCGAAGGAGCTTGAGGCGCGCATCGCCGGCGCGACGGCGCGGTCGCCGCAGCTCGATGCAGCGCTTGCCGAGGCCGAGCGCGCAGCGCGCGATGCGGAGGTCGCTTTGGCCCAGGCGCTGGCTGCCCAGGCAAGCGAGGCGGCTGACGCGCGGGTGGCCGAGGCGGCGCTGGCTGCCGCGCGCACCCGCGCCGACCGAAGCGAGCGGGATCTGGCGCGGGTGACGGCCGAGGCGAAGGCGCTGGGCGATCCGGCGCCACTTGTCGCCGAGAAGAACAAGGCGGCCGAGGCGCGCGCGCAGGCGCTGCGCCATGCCGAATCGGCGCGCACCGCGCTCGCCCGCGCCGACGCGAGCGAGCGGGAGGCGATCGGATCGCGCGACCGGGCGCAGTCGGCGCGGGCCGGCGCCCATGCGGAGCTGAGCGCGCTTGACAGCGAGGCGGCGGCATTGGCCAAAGCGACGCGGCGCGACGGCAAGGATCGCCTGCTCGAGCAGCTTCGTGCCGATCCGGGCTATGAACGCGCGCTGGCGGCTGCGCTGGGAGACGATCTCGAAGCAGGGCTCGATGCCACTGCCGAGCGTTTCTGGGCCGGAGCAGCGCCTGCGCCGGGCGATCCTTCCGGTCCGTCGGACACGGTCGCGCTGGCGACTCATGTCACGGCGCCGGCGGCGCTGGCGCGACGGCTGGCGCAGATCTTCGTTGCCGACAGCGATGCTGGCCAGCCCCTCGCCGTCGGCCAGCGTCTGGTCACCACCGCTGGCCTGCTTCGCCGCTGGGACGGCTATGTCGCCAAATCGGGCGGCGCGGAGGCGGCCGCGCGGCTCGAGCGGATGAACCGGCTGCGCGCGATCGAGGCGGCGCGGCCGGCGGCCGTCCGCGCGGTGGATGCCTGCGATGCCGAGCTCAGGCGGATCGACGAGGCAATCGCCGAGGCGCGCCGCGCCGCGGTCGATGCCCGTCGCCTGCTCGAAGGCGCCGAGACCAATGCGCGAGATGCTGCACGGGCCGAGGATCGCGCCGCTGCCCAGATCGAGCGGATCGAGGCGCAGCGCGCCGATCTCGATACCCGCCGGCAGCGTATCGTCGCCGAGCATGAGGAGGCGCAGGCCGAGGTCGCGCGCGCCGTCGAGGTCAAGGCAGCGCTCCCCGACGGCAGCGCCACGCGCGAACGGGTTGCGGTGCTGTCGTCCGAGGCCGAGGCCCGGCGTATCACGGTCGCCACGGCCCGCGCCGAGCGGACAGCGCTCGATCGCGCGATCGGGCAGGATCGCGAGCGGCTCGCCGCCGGCACTGCCGAGAGCAAGGGCTGGAAGAACCGCGCGGGCGAGGCGGCGCGACGAATCGCCGAGATGGACAAGCGCGAGGCCGATCTGGCGCAGGAGGCGACTGACCTCGCCGGCAAGCCGGCCGTGCTTGCCGCGGAGATCGCGGCGCTCGAGGCGGCGCATGGCACCGCCCGCGCCGAGGCGGAGACGGCGATGGTGGCCGAGCGTGAGGCCGAGGTGGCGCTGCGCCTGACCGAGGAAGCTGCCCGGGCGGCGAGCGAGACCCTGGCCGAGGCGCGCGAGGCCAGGGCAGGCGCCGCGGCGCGGGCGGAGAATCAGGAGGCCCGACGGCTCGAGATGAACCGTTTGTCGGGCGAGCGCTTCCAGTGCCCCTCGGTGCTGCTGCCCGAGCGGGTCGGTTTCGAGGCCGACAAGGTTGGTCAGCCCCAGGACGAGTCCACCACGCACGACAAGTTGCTGGTCGATCGCGAGCGTATCGGGCCGGTCAATCTTGTCGCCGAGACCGAACTGGCCGAGCTTGAGGCGGCGAGCGTCGGTAACGCTACGGAGCGTGAGGAGCTGGGTCTCGCGGTCAACCGCCTGCGCGGGTCGATCGGCACGCTGAACCGCGAGGGGCGCCAGCGCCTGCTCGCCGCGTTCGAGGCGGTCGACGGGCATTTTCGCCGGCTGTTCACGACCCTGTTCAACGGCGGCCAGGCGCATCTCGAACTGATCGATTCGGACGATCCGCTTGAGGCGGGGCTTGAGATCATGGCGCAGCCGCCGGGCAAGAAGCTCCAGTCGCTGACCTTGTTGTCGGGCGGCGAGCAGGCGCTGACCGCCGTCGCGCTGATCTTCGGCTTGTTCCTCACCAATCCGGCCCCGATCTGCGTGCTCGACGAAGTCGACGCGCCGCTCGACGACGCCAATATCGAGCGCTTCTGCGACCTGCTCGACGCGATGACGCGAGAGACAGCGACCCGCTATCTGATCGTCACCCACAATGCGGTGACGATGAGCCGGATGCACCGCCTGTTCGGCGTGACGATGATCGAACAGGGCGTCAGCCGGCTCGTCTCGGTCGACCTGGGCGGCGCGGAGAATCTGCTGGCGGCAGCGTGACGCAAATTCCCTCTCCCCCTGTGGGAGAGGTAGGGAGCCGCGAAGCGGCGGAAGGGTGAGGGGGACACTCGACCGTATCGAACCTCACTCCCCCTCATCCGGCCCTTCGGGCCACCTTCTCCCAAAAGGGCAGAAGGAAAACAGGCAGGCTATCGGGTTGCAGATCCCCTCCCCCAACGACACCGCGTTCCTCGGCCACCCGAAAGGCCTCGCCTATCTGGCCTTCACCGAGGCGTGGGAACGGTTCAGCTATTACGGGATGAGTGCGCTGCTTGCGCTCTACATGGTGCAGCAACTGCTCACGCCCGGCCATGCCGGGCAGGTGCTCGGGCTCGGCGTGCTGCGGCATCTGTTCGAGCTGGGCGGACCGATCAGCAACCAGGCCTTCGCCTCGCTGATCTTCGGCTGGTATTCGGGCCTCGTCTATTTCACCCCGATCCTGGGCGGGATGCTCGCCGACCGGCTGCTCGGCACGCGGACGACGGTCATTCTTGGCGCGGTGCTGATGAGCGCCGGGCATATCGCCATGGCATTCGACGCCAGCTTCCTGATCGCGCTCGCCCTGCTGATCGTCGGATCCGGCTGCCTGAAGGGCAATATCTCGGCGCAGATCGGCCAGCTTTACGCCCCCGAGGAGGAATCGCGGCGGACTCAGGGCTACGCGATCTTTTCCGCCGGCATCAATATCGGCGCGGTCGGCGGGCCGCTGGTGTGCGGGGGGCTGGCCGCGGCCTATGGCTGGCACGCCGGTTTCGGCATGTCGGCGGTATTGATGATCGTCGCGCTGATCATCTACCTCGCCGGGCAGCGTCATCTCCCCGGTGAGCGCACACGCAAGGAGGCGACGACCCGTTCGCCACTCACCCATGCCGAACGCGTGCGCACCTGGCTGCTGCTCGGGGCGATCCTGCTCACCGTGCTGCCCAATATCGCCTATCCGATGATCTGGAACATCGGCGTCGTCTGGATCGACGGACATGTCGATCTCGCCACGCCGTTCGGCATGGTGCCCGCTCCCTGGTTCAGCTCGGTCGATGCCTTTGCCAGCGTCGTCGCGGTGCCTCCGCTCGTCGCCCTGTGGCGCTGGCAAGCGAGGCGCGGGCGGGAGCCGGGCGACGTGGCGAAGATCGGCATCGGCTCGGCCCTTACTGGCCTGTCGGCGGGCGCCATGGCGATCGGATGCCTGTTCGCCGGCCCCGATGGCCGCGTGGCGGTTTATTGGGCGCTGCTCGGCTATGCCGGGATGGGCGTGGCTTTCCTCTATTACTGGCCGGTGCTGCTGGCGCTGATCTCGCAGGCAGCGCCGCCCAGGGTGAATGCCACCCTGATGGGGGGTGCGTACCTGTCCTTCTTCGCGGGCAGCGTCCTGATGGGCTGGGTCGGCAGCTTCTACGAGCGGATGAGCCCCGCTGCCTTCTGGGGACTGGACGCGTCGATCGGGCTGGCGGGAGGACTGGTCGTGCTGCTCGTCGGACGGCCCCTCGCCAGGGCGCTGGCGCCGCCCGCCGCCTGACTGCTATTGGACTTGCATGGCCGAGATCATCAACCTCCGCATCGCCCGCAAGGCTCGCGCCCGTGCGGCAAAGGATACGACGGCCTCGGCCAATCGCCTTCAGTTCGGCCGCTCCGGCCAGGACAAGCGGGCGGCCCGGGACGAGCAGGCGCGGCTCGACCGCACGCTCGACGGCGCCCGGCGCGACCCCGATCCCAAGCTTGACTAACCGCAAGCGCGCGCCTAGTGCGCCACCCGCCCCAATGTCGGGGTGCAGGAAGGCTGACATGTTCGCCACGGCAATCATATTCGGGCTTGAGCCCGCCGCCGTCCGGACCTCGCCGAAGCGCTAGTCGCGCCCGGCCGGGTCGTCGGACCCGGCATGTTCAATCCCAAAAACCATAGAGTCCGCAACCCGACGCCATAGCTGCGTCCGCGCGCGGCAAGACGGATGAGACAATGGGCACGACGGTGACGTCGCGGCGCCTGGCAACGATGCTGCGCGCGACTTTGACGAAGGATGGGCGCGCCGGCCAGGCGCTGCTCGAATGGGTGGAAGAAAACAGAACGGTCTTCTGGCCGGGGCCGAAGCCCCGCGCCAAGGGGGAGGCGCGCAAGATCAGCTGGGCGAAGCTGGCGACGATGCTCGCCGAGATGGCGGAGGACCCGCTGCCGGCCGAACTGGCCGGGGCGGCGGAGAATATCGCCACGGTGTTGAGCCTGGGCGACCAGGACCGGGCGGTGCTCGAGGCGGGGCTCGCTTTGTCCTTCCATCCGCGCATCGCGCGGCTGCGCTGGGCGCTCGAGATGGCGCATGAGGATCTCGCGCGGGTCGCCGGCATGCTGGCGGGCGCGGATGCGGTCCATGCCGGCACGGTGGCGCGCACCAGCATGGCAGTGCAGCTCGGCCTGTTCGAGGTCGACATGGCGCATGGCGGCGGGGTGTCGTTCGATGCGAGCTGGTGGTTCGAAAGCCTGCTCGCCCGCGGCGGGCACGATCCCGAGCGGCTGATCGAGGCACTGGCCGGCAAAAGGCAGCAGGCGGCGCTGGCGCTCGCCGATTTCCCGGCGATGCGGGGTGACGTCGATTTCGTCGCACGGCTGCTCGCCGGTGCTGTCGGGTCGCGCGCCTGCGGCATCAACGTGCTGCTCCACGGGCCGCCCGGTGTCGGCAAGACCGAGCTTGCCCGTGCGCTTGCCGCGCATGTCGGCGCTGCATTGTACGCGGTCGGCGAGGCCGACAGCGACGGCACCGAGCCGCGCCGGCACGAGCGCGTGGCTGCACTGCTCCGGGCGCAGCGGGCGCTCCAGCGCGATGATCGCGCGCTGCTGCTGTTCGATGAGCTCGAGGATCTGATCGGCGACGCGAACAAGGTCGATGGCGGCAAGCGCTTCGCCAATCGTGCCGGGTCGAAGATCTTCGTCAACCGCATGCTGGAGACGAACGGCGTGCCGGTCATCTGGACCAGCAATGCGATCGACAATGTCGATTCGGCCTATCTTCGCCGGATGAGCTTCGTGCTGAAGCTCGATCATCCGCGCGGGAGCGAGCGCGACCGGGTGCTGGCGCGCATGGCGTCGATGGAGGACAGCGCGATCGGCGAGGACCTGTCGACGCTTGCGCGGCAGGCGCCGGAAACGCCCAGCGTGGCGCGCGTCGCCCTGCGTGCCGCGCGAATCGCCGGTGCCGCTTCGGGCGACGACGAGCGCGTGGCGCGGGCGCTGGTCGGCTCGCTCCGGGGGCAGGCGGTCACCGTGGCGGAGGCGCCGGCGCGCATCGAGCTGTCGCTGTTCGAATGCGACATGCCGGTTGCCGGGCTGGTCGAGCGGCTGACCGGCCAGGGTGCGCCGCTCGCCTTCTCGGTGCTGCTGGCGGGGCCGCCGGGCACCGGCAAGACCCAGCTCGCGGGCGAGGTGGCGGAACGGCTCGGCCGGCCGCTCGCGACGCGGCGCGCCTCCGACCTCCTGTCGAAATGGATCGGCGAGACCGAGGCGAACATCGCCGCGGCGTTTCGCGATGCCGCGGCGGAGGGCAGCGTGCTGTTCTTCGATGAAGCCGATTCGCTGCTGTTCGACCGGCAGACCGCACGGACGAGCTGGGAGGTGACTCAGGTGAACGAGCTGCTGACCTGGCTCGATCGCCACCCGTTGCCGGTGTTCGCCGCGACCAACGACCAGCGGCGGCTCGATCCGGCGGCGCTTCGGCGCTTCACCTTCAAGCTGGCGCTGAATCCGCTGTCGGCTGAGTCGGCGGCGCGTGCGTTCGAACGTTTCTTCGGCTGCGTGGCGCCTGCCGGCCTCGCCCGGCTCGGCGCGCTGACGCCCGGCGACTTCGCGGTCGTCGCGCGGCAGGTGAAGGTGGCCGGGCCGCTCTCCACCGGGGATCTGCTCGCCCGGCTCGAGGCTGAACTGGCGGCGAAGCCGGGCGGCATGGCGACGATCGGCTTCTGATGGAGTGGGCTGGCACCGCCACCGTTCAGCGTCGCTGAAACGGCCTCTAGGCCCGGGTCTCGGGCGGCAGCGGCCAGAGCGCATCGACCGGCCGTTCCAGCACGCGCGCGGCGACGGGATGGAATGTCGCGGGTGTCAGCCGGCCGGCGGCCGCTGCGTCCGCGAGCCATTGCTCGATCGATCCGCCGGTTTGGACCCAGCGGTCCTGCCTGAGCAGCCCGTAGAGACCGGCCGCCAGCACGTGCATGCCGTCGTCCGATTTGCGCCAGCGGTCAGCCGGGTTGCGGGCGACGCCCAGTGCCTCGCTGATCAGCTGGTCGAGCGCCTGGGCAAGGTCTTCGTTCAGCATGCCTTCCAGCGTGGTGTAGCCCCAGCGCGGATCATGCTCGCGCACGATCTTCGGGATCAGCGGGTCGCGGGCGAAGATCGCAAGCGCGGCGGTGGCCGCCGGACCGTCCATCTTCACGGGCGGGTGGAGCATTTCGTGCGCGGCGATGCGCACGGTGGTGGCGGTATCGTACTCGGCCGACTGGAGGAACATCTGCCCCTGCACCTTGATGCCGTGCGGCTTGCAGAAATGCAGCAGGACGATCTGGATCTCGGGATCGAAGGTCCGCCCGGTGAGCTTTTCCTGAAGCGAGATCACGTCGAAACCCTTCAGGGCGCGGGCCATGTCGGCGATCCGCGTGTCAAGATCGGCACCGATGCGATCGGCGCGGAATGCCGCGAAGCCCGCGTCGCGCATCGCGCTGAAGATCGAGTCGAGCCGCGGCGCGGCGGCGTCGAACCACGCCCAGTTCCCGGCGTCCCAATAGGGGCTTGCCTTGTAGCTTGGCAGGATCAGATCGGTGCGCGATCGCAGCGCGGCCAGCAGCGTCGCGATCGTCGCGTCATTGCCGTTGGCTGAGAACAGCACTGAAAGGGTCGGGCCGAGCAAGCCGAAACCTTCCTTGCCCGCTGCCGCCCATAATCTGGGAATGTCGTTTCGTACCGCATCGGGCAGCTTCGGCGCGAAGGCGGCGACATCCTGTCCGTAGAGATCGGTGTAGAGTTTCGTGCCCGACAGCGGCCCGAGAAAGGCGATGGCGTCGAAGCCTTCGGACGAGCGCACCTTCCATCGTGTTCGGTTGACCCTGGTCTGGCCGAAAGCGGGCGGGGCGATGGTCGAGGCGAGAAGCGCCGTCAGGGCGCTGGCGATGAAGGATCGGCGATGCATGCTCCATGGCTAGCTGGGTTCGCGTACCGCCTCTTGTACGGACTTGACCCTCAGCCGGTTCGGCGTGCTGCCGGTAAGCGAGACGATGGCGTGGGTCAGGTGCGACTGGTCGGCGAAGCCGGTCTCGGCGGCGAGCGCCGCGATCGATCCGTGCCAGCCGGGCAGCAACCGCACGGCGCGCAGCGTGCGGTGTTCGAGGCGATAGCGTTTCGGGCTCGTCCCATAGGCGCGGCGGAATCCCCGGCTGAGCGTTTCGGGCGCGATGCCCATGTTGTCGGCCCAGTCGGCGAGATGGCGGTCGGGCCCGGACGCAAGCGCTGCTGCGAGCAGGTCCGGCCAGTCGGACAGGCGCGCGGATGACGCCCTGAACATGGCGTGCAGCAATTCGGCGGCGGCGCGCGGGTCTCGTTCGGCAAGCCGGGCCACCGCGTCGGGATCGTCGACCACGCCCAGCGTCGCCTCGGTTCCGGTTGCCGGCAGCGGCAGGTTGAGCACGGTCGCGCCGGCGCTGGAGAACGCGTCCTGATGCGATTCATGCGCCCCATGGATCACCGCATGGCCGGCCTCGACCCGCATCCGTCCCCGGTCCCCCGCCTCGACATAACCCCCGGCGAGCACCAGCGCGACATAGCCCCCGGCATGGCGATGCCGTGCCATGCGCTCCAGCGCGCCATGATGGGAAACACCGGTCATCGAATCGCACGGGTCCTTCGCTTGTCCGGCGACACCCTAGCAGCGGGCCCGGGCACGAGAAATCCGTGATCCGGCGAGGCCCGGTCCATGGCGCGGGAGCAGTCCGATTGAACTTTGTCGCCGCTGCATCATTATTTCCCGCGATGAAGCATCAGAATGGAATCAGGGCCGCCCTGCGCATGGCGACGGCGGAGCACCACCAGCGGGTCGACTCGATCTTCTCGACGATGAACCTGGCCGAGGAGGGGGACTATGGCCGCTTCCTCAGCGCCCAGGCCGCCGCCCATATCCCGGTCGAGCGGGCGCTCGACGGCGGCGGTGCGGCGTCGGTCCTGGCTGACTGGCCGGATCGGAGGCGCGCGCATCTTCTGCTCGACGATCTCGCGACAATGGGGCTGGCTGAACCCGCTGCTGAGGAAAGACCCGAATTCGTCGGCGAAGCCGCGATCCTCGGCGCCGTGTATGTGCTCGAAGGCTCCCGGCTGGGCGGCGCGTTGCTGAAAAGGTCGGTGCCGCCGTCCTTGCCCGCGACCTTTCTCGGCGCGGGCGATTCGCTTGCGTGGCGACGGCTGCTTGACCTGCTGGCCGCGCGTCTCCGCAGCGACGGGGAAATCCAGATCGCGATCAAGGCAGCGTGCGAGGTGTTCATGCTATTCGAGCGCAGCGGGCGACACTGTCTGAGGGTGAACTGATCTTGGCGGAGGGTGTCGGGCGTGTCGATCTCACCAATTGTGATCGTGAGCCAATCCATATCCTGGGCTCGATCCAGCCGATCGGTTTCCTGCTCGCGCTGACCGCCGACTGGATCGTCGCGCGGGCTTCAGCGAACACGGCCGATTTCATCGGCCGCACGCCGGACGAGGTGATCGGCCAGCCGCTGCGCGATCTTTTCCCGGCGCGCACCGTCCATGAACTGCGCAACCGTACCGCGATGCTGCGCGGCCCGGACGCAGTGGAGCGGCTGTTCGACTGCCCTATCGTTGAGGGGGCGCCGACCTTCGACATCGCAGTGCATTTCTCCGGTGGCCAGATCGTGATCGAGGCCGAACCGGCATCGGGCGAGCATGGCGATGCCACCGGCATGGTCCGCTCGATGATCAGCCGGCTCGACCAGGCGCCGGATTCGATGAGCTTCTTCCGCGAAGGCGCCCGCCAGGTCCGCGCGCTGATCGGTTTCGACCGGGTCATGGTCTATCGTTTCGCGCCCGACGATTCGGGCGAGGTGGTGGCCGAGGCATGCAAGCCCGGCATCGGCAAGTTCCTTGGCCTGCGCTACCCGGCGAGCGACATCCCGGTCCAGGCGCGCGCGCTGTATAAGCGCAACCTGTTGCGCGTCATCACTGACGTCGACGCCGTGCCGGTCCCGATCGTGCCGGCGCTCGACGAAGCCGGGAAGCCGCTCGACCTGTCGCTGTCGGTGCTGCGCTCGGTCTCGCCGATCCATATCGAATATCTCCGGAACATGGGCGTCGGCGCCTCAATGTCGATCTCGATCATCGTCGATGGCCGCCTCTGGGGGCTCTTCGCCTGCCATCATTATTCAGCCCACTGCCCCAGCTTCGAGCGCCGCTCCGTCAGCGAGCTGTTCGCCCAGATGTTCTCGATGCGCCTCGAAAGCCGCGAGCGGCAGGAGACGGTCGAGTTCGAACGGCGCGCGCGCGACATCTCGGATCAGCTGCTCGGCGCGGTTGCCTCGGACGAGACGCTGCTCAAGGATCCGGACTGGCTCGGCGACATTCTGACCAACGCGATTCCGGCTGACGGCGTCGGCGTCTGGATTTCCGGCAATTATGCCTTTTCCGGCACCACGCCGCCGGCCGACGCGTTCCGCAAGATCATTCGCGCCCTGAACGGCACCGCCGCCGGCAAGGTTTTCGCGACTGACCGCATCGCCTCGATCATGCCCGGTGCCGAGACATTCGCGTCTGCTGCGGCGGGCATGCTCGCGATCCCGATCTCGCGCGCGCCGCGCGACTATGTCGTCCTGTTCCGGTCCGAGCTGATCCGGTCGGTGCGCTGGGCCGGCGATCCGCACAAGCCGGTCGAATATGGCCCGAACGGCCCGCGGCTCACCCCGCGTGAAAGCTTCGCCGAATGGAAGGAACTGGTCGAGGGCCGCTCGCAACCCTTTACCGGGTCGGAGCTTCGTGTGGCCGAGACCCTGCGCGCGACCCTGATCGAGGTCGTGCTGCGGCTCGCCGACGAGGCGTCGGCCGAACGCCAGCAGGCGGGGGCGCGACAGGAATTGCTGATCGCTGAGCTCAATCACCGCGTGCGCAACATATTGGGCGTCATTCGCGGGCTGATCCGTCAGTCGCAGCCGACCGACGAGGCAGTGAAGGATTTCGTCCGCGTGGTCGACGGGCGAATCCATGCGCTCGCCCGTGCGCACAACCAGATCACCGACGATCATTGGGGCCCGGCCCCGATGCAGGCGCTGATCGATGCCGAGGCCGCCGCCTTTGTCGACGAACGCGAACGGGTGATCTCGCAGGGCGATCCGGTGCTGCTCAATCCCCAGGCCTATTCGACCATGGCACTGGTGGTGCACGAGCTCGTCACCAACTCGACCAAATATGGCAGCCTGTCGGTGCCGGGTGGCGAGGTGCGGATCGCCTGGCATCGCAACGAGGCGGGCGATCTCGTGCTCCTGTGGAGCGAGTCAGGCGGCCCGCTGGTCCAGGCGCCGGCCCGCAAGGGCTTCGGCACGACGATCATCGACCGGTCGGTCCCCTATGACCTCGGCGGCGCGGCCGGCATCGAGTACAAGCCAGGCGGCGTCGAGGCGCGCTTTCGTATTCCGGCGCGCCATGTCTCGGAACCCAAGACCTTTGCCGGTCCAGCGATCCGCTTCCCGCGCCCGGCCATTGGCCATCCGCAGCAGCCGCCGCATCGGGTGCTTGCGGGGCAGGACCTGCTGCTGGTCGAGGACAGCCTGATCATCGCGCTCGACGCCGAGGACATCGCCGGCCGGCTCGGGGCGCGCAGCGTATCGACCGCCGCGACAGTGGAGGCAGCGCTCGACAGCATCGACGCCGCCCGCCCGACGGTCGCCATGCTCGACATCAACCTGGGGGACCGCACCAGTTTCGCCATCGCCGACCGGCTGACGGACCTTGGCGTGCCTTTCCTGTTTGCGACCGGCTATGGCGAGCAGGCCCAGCTTCCCGAGGACCATCGCGGCCGCACCGTGGTGCAGAAGCCCTATACGCTGGAGAATGTCGCCCGCGCGATGGATGAACTGCTTGGCATGCACCAGGGCGTGGACGAGCGCGCGGGCTAAACGGCACCCCGTTGGAAATCAGGTGTTTACGGTCCGGGGTTGTGAACATATGAAGAACATATGGCACAGCTCGACGTACAGCAGAAACTCGAGATCCTGGCCGATGCAGCGAAATATGATGCGTCCTGTGCCTCGTCGGGCAGCGTCAGGCGCAGCTCGCGCGACGGCAAGGGGCTCGGCTCGACCGATGGCGGCATGGGCATTTGCCATGCCTATGCGCCTGACGGCCGCTGTATCAGCCTGCTCAAGATATTGCTGACCAACAGCTGTATCTTCGACTGCCATTATTGCATCAACCGCAAGAGCTCGAATGTCCGCCGCGCCCGGTTCACCGCGCAGGAGGTGGTGGCGCTGACGCTCGCCTTCTATCGCCGCAACTATATCGAGGGGCTGTTCCTCTCCTCTGGCATCATCCGCTCCTCCAACTACACGATGGAGCAGATCGTCGAGGTCGCGCGGTCCCTGCGCGAGGATCATCATTTTCGCGGCTATATCCATTTGAAGAGCATTCCCGATGCCGATCCGGAGCTCATCCACCAAGCCGGCCTCCATGCGGATCGCCTCTCGATCAATGTCGAACTGCCTACCTCGGCAGGCCTGAAGCGCCTCGCGCCCGAAAAATCGGAAGGCCGGATCGAAGGTGCGATGAAGAGCATGAAGACCGCGATCCTCGATAGCGGAGACGCGACGAAGCGGTACAAGTCGGCGCCCAGATTCGCCCCAGCCGGTCAGTCGACCCAGATGATCGTCGGTGCGGACGCCGCGACCGACGGCGACATCGTTCGCAAGGCCTCGGCGCTGTACGGGCGCTTCGGCCTGCGCCGCGTCTATTATTCGGCCTTCAGCCCGATTCCCGACGCGAGCGCGGTACTGCCCCTGCAACGTCCGCCGTTGATGCGCGAACACAGGCTCTACCAGTCCGACTGGCTGATGCGTTTCTACGATTATGCACCGTCGGACGTGGTCGCCGCGGCGGATGACGCCACCGGCATGCTCCCGCTCGACATCGATCCGAAAGTCGCCTGGGCGCTCAAGTTTCGCGATCGCTTTCCCGTCGACGTCAACCGGTCGCCGCGCGAGATGCTCCTCCGCGTGCCGGGGCTTGGCCTGAAGGCGGTCGACGCGATCCTCGCTGCGCGGCGCTGGCGACGGTTGCACCTCGCCGATGTTGGGCGGCTGACGAGCTCGATCGCGAAGGTCCGGCCCTTCCTGATCGCCGAGGACTGGCGCCCTGTCGCGCTCAGCGATCGTGCCGACCTCCGCCCGCTGGTCGCGCCGAAGCGCGAGCAGCTCGAACTGTTTATCTAGCGGATGCTCTCGATGCGCGACGTGATCGCCGCTTCCAGTGTCTTGCCGGTACCGGCGGCCTCCGGCGTGTCGAACAGGCCGAGCAGGTGCAACAGCCGGTCTTCGGCAGCCGTGCCGCCGCCGCGCCGGTTGCTCGGATGCGCCGCCCCCTGCACCGCACCTGAATCGACGAAGCGGCTGCCCCAATTATCGGCCAGGGCGAGGACCTGCTCGATCATCGACGAAGGGTCGCTCGCGACGACGGAAGGGAAGGGCAATTTGGTCGCCGGGCTCACTCGCGCCTTCGCCGCGATCGCCGCCTGGCCGAAGCCGATGCTCAGCGGCGACAGGAACACGGCGCCGCGAATATGCTCGAGATAGCTGCGCGGCGAGAGCTGCGCCCACCACGCCACTGCCAGACAGGCCACGCCCTGGGCAAGCAGGACGACTGGCTCGCGCGACCGGGTCATCGCCGTGTCGAGCTGCTGGGCCCAGCGGCCGCTATGGAATTTCGTAAGGTCCAGCTCGACCCTTTGCAGGGGCAGGGCGATGGCTGGATCGCCGCGTGCCACGATCAGGACAGGAAGCGGACGGTCGGCAGACGAATCGAGGTCCATGACAGCTCTCCCATGAACGGGCGTAGCCGTGGCCGCCTTTTGAGCGTGCCGACTCGACTGCGCCCCCGGCCACGAAGCTATTCCTACTCATCGACTAGGCAATGGGCTTTGCGCCAGAATGAAGGCGGGCCGAGCCGAGCCGCGCGGAGTCCGGGGGACTGCCGCACGGAGAGCGAGTCGCAAGGGAAACAAGTGCCGTTCTGGCTGATTCGGCGGGCGAATCGGAGAGGCAAGCCTGTAGCGTCCGGGGCTCGAATCCCCGCAGATCTCGTTACCGTGTCCACCGAAGAAGCTGGAGCGCACCGAAGCGACCCGGCAGGCGGCGAGGGCGCGTGAGCACGTGGGTCGTCCGCCTGGCTGCGCCGGACGATCTCGACGGCTGGCGCAATGCCGCGCGCGCGCTGATCGCCGGGGGCACTGCCCCGGAGGACGTGGTGTGGCAGGTCGGCGATGGGGCGACCGACCTGTTCGCGCGGGAGGACGCATCGTCGCCGATCCCGTTGCTCCCGCCCCGGTTGCCTTCGCCGGATTTCGCCGTTCCTCGTGCCTTTATCGACCGCGTCCGCGAGGCGATCCTGCACCGCGATTCCGAACGCTTCGCGCTGCTCTACAGGGTGCTTGTCCGTTTGCGCTTCGAGCCGAAGCTGATGGACGATGCGGCCGATCCGCTGGTTCGCCGGATCGAGAAGCTGGCGACGGAGGTTCATCGCGACATTCACAAGATGCGGGCGTTCCTGCGCTTCCGCGAGGTCGATGACGGGGCGGGGCCGCGCTTCGTTGCCTGGTTCGAGCCCGACCATCATATCGTGCGCGCCAATGCCGGTTTCTTTCTTGACCGCTTCGCCAGCATGCGCTGGTCGATCCTGACGCCGGCGCTTTCACTGCACTGGGACGGTGCGAGGCTCAGCGAAGGACCCGGCGCGGCCAGGGGCGATGCCCCTCCGGGCGATCCCATCGAGGATGTGTGGAAGACCTATTATGCCTCGATCTTCAATCCTGCGCGGATGAAGGTCGGGGCGATGTTGAAGGAGATGCCGCGGAAATATTGGAAAAACATGCCCGAAACCGCGTTGGTGCCCGGGTTGATCGCAAGCGCGCAGGCGCGGGAGAGCGGCATGATCGCGAAAGCCAGAGCGCATGACGGCGGCGATATCGAGGCAGCGTGGAACGCCCTGCGTGGCGAGGCGGCGGGCTGCACGCGGTGCCATCTCTACAGGCAGGCGACCCGGACGGTGTTCGGCGAAGGGCCGGTCGATGCGGCATTGATGTTCGTCGGCGAGCAGCCGGGGGACCAGGAGGATCTGGTCGGGACGCCGTTCGTCGGCCCGGCAGGCCAGCTGTTCGACCGGGCGATCGCGGCCGCGGGGATCGATCGCTCGGGCGTCTACGTCACCAATGCGGTGAAGCATTTCAAGTTCGAACGGCACGGCAAGCGCCGCATCCACCAGAAGCCCGATGCGGGGGAGATAACCGCCTGTCGCTGGTGGATCGAGCAGGAGTTGCTGCTGGTAAAGCCGAAGGTGACGGTGGCGCTTGGCGCCACGGCGGCGCGTACGCTGTTCGGCAAGGTCATGACCATCGGCAAGGAACGCGGCTGGCCGCATATCCTGCCGGGCGGTGGCGAGGCGTGGATCACGGTACATCCAAGCTTCCTGCTGCGCCTGCCGGACCGGGATGCGGCCGAGCTTGAGTTCGGGCGATTCGTCGAGGACCTGAAGACGGTGAGGGAGCGGCTATAGCTTCCCTCGTCATGCCGGACTTGTTCCGGCATCCATTTGGCGGTTGGATGCAGCGTGCCGTGGAAAGCGTTTCGCTCGTACCGCGATGAATCCCGGAACAATTCCGGGGTGACGGTCAGAAAAAGAAAGTGGGGAGCTTCTGTTGCTCGGTGCCCCCCGGACCGCCGGTGTCCGCTTCTGTTGCCCGGTGCGGCCCGGACCGCGCTTTCGTCCTTAGTAAACTAGACCGTTAGGTCCGGTTTACGCGGCAATCGCGAGTGCTTCGTTGTCGTTAGCACTTGTGGTTTTGAGCCTTTTGCAGGTTACTCAGCCCGGGCAAAAACAGCGCTTTTCAATACACGTCGATCCTGGTTCGACCCCGTCATGACCGGTCCCGAAGGGCCGGTTGTGGTGGAGTCGCCGGGTACTGCCCCCGGGTCCGCTGCATCTATTGCACGCCGCAATTTATCACCATAGCCGACGGCGAACCGGCGGCAGGTCCAATATAGGCGTTGTAAACATAATGAAAAGCCCGCCTTTCACTCGCCACAATATGAGTCCATATCGGGCATGCTATGTTGACTCAGCGTTCCCGTTACGCGCTTCGCGCGATGATATTTCTGGCTGAGGCGCCTGCGGGTGGCCCCCCCATCCCGATGAACCGGATCGCTGCCGAGGCAAATGTCCCGCGCAAGTTCCTGGAACTCATCCTGGCCGACCTGCGCGAGGCGGGCTTTCTTCACAGTCATCGCGGCAAGATGGGCGGCTATTGCCTGTCGCGCCCGACTCACCTGATCTCGCTTGGCGAGATCATCCGGGTGATCGAGGGGCCGCTGGCGCTGGTGCCCTGCGTCAGCCGAACCGCCTATCGTCCCTGCCGCGATTGCAAGGACGAGGCGACCTGCGCCATCCGTCATGCGATGATGCGGGTGCGCGACGAGACGGCGCGAATCCTCGACGGCACCAGCCTGGCCGATGCCCGCGCCGAGGATCTGGCGGCGGCGTAGCCTTCCTTCTCCCGCCGGGAGAAGGCTTCAGTATCCGAGCGACCTACACCGTCACCGCGGACGTGTTCCGGGGTCCACCGTGCCACGTACCAGCAAGGTCCGATTCTTGCGGCCCGGTGGATGCCGGACCACGTCCGGCATGACGGACTTGCTCGATGGACGCCCGGCTTGGTCGAACGCCAGGCTCACCGCTTCCGCAGTTCGTCCCGGATTTCGCGCAGCAGCGAGACATCGGCCGGTTCGGCCGCAGGCTCTGCTGCCGGCCGGGCGATCAGCTTGTTGGCGGCGCGCACGATCAGGAAGATGATGAAGGCGAGGATCAGGAAATTGACCGCCTGGGTGATGAACGCGCCATAGCCGAACACCGAAACGCCGGCCTTCTTCAGCGCGGCATAGTCAGTCGATCCGGCCAGCGCCTGCGGCACCTTGCCCAGCACGACGAAATAGCTGGAGAAGTCCAGTCCGCCGAAGATGCGGCCGATCACCGGCATCAGAAGGTCGTCTGTCATCGAGGTGACGATCTTGCCGAAGGCAGCGCCGATGATCACCGCGACCGCGAGATCCAGCACATTGCCCCGGGCGATGAATGTCTTGAACTCCTTGAACATGCAAAGCCTCCATCCGATTTTACTTCCGCGTCCCTACGCTAGTCGCGTATCACGGGTGCGCAAGGGTTGGAGGGATCGTTCATGAAATACCGTGCCGTCTTCGCGCTGATGTCCGCCGTCGCGCTCTCCGCCTGCGGACTCAACAGCGTCCCCACCGCCGAGGAGAATGCCAAGGCGCGCTGGGCCGATGTGCAGAACAATTATCAGCGCCGCGCCGATCTCATCCCCAACCTCGTCGCCACGGTGAAGGCCGCCGGCGCGCAGGAAAAGGACATCCTGGTCCAGGTGACCCAGGCGCGCGCTTCGGCATCGCAGGTGAAGGTCTCCGGCGACGATCTGAGCGATCCGACCAAGGTGGCCGCCTATGAGCGGGCGCAGGCCGGCGTGACCCTGAACCTCCAGCGCCTGCAGGAGGCCTATCCCGAGCTCAAGAGCCAGGGCAATTACACCACGCTGATGAGCCAGCTCGAAGGCACCGAGAACCGGATCACGATCGCCCGCAAGGATTATAACGACGCGGTGCAGGCCTATAATACCCGCATCCGCACCTTCCCCGACGCGATCGGCGCCAAGATATTCTACGGCGCGAAGCCGATGACCCCGTTCGCGGCGACGACGCCCGGCGCGGAAGCGGCGCCGGCGGTCAATTTCGGCAACACCAACTGATCAGACCTTTCGCCTTGTTGCTGATCCTGGCCGGGTGCGGAACCGCCGCCCCGGTCAAGCCGGCCGCGCCGGCGGGATATGATTTCCCCGCCCTGACCGATCGCGTCGTCGATGCGGCGAAGCTGTTGCCGCCACCCGTGCGATCGTCGATGTCGACCAGATTGGCGACGCTCGAGAAGGACACCGGCCATCAATTCGTGGTCGTCACCGTGCCGAGCCTCGCCGGGCACACGATCGAGGATTATGGCGTTACCCTGCTGCGGACCTGGGGGATCGGTCGCAAGGACATCAACGACGGCGTGTTGCTGATCGTGGCACCCCGGGAACGAAAGGTGCGCATCGAAGTCGGCTACGGGCTGGAAGCGGCGCTTCGTGACGAAGAGGCGAAGGTGGTTATCGATACAGCGATTCTGCCCGCATTTCGCAAGGGCGATTATCCCGGCGGTATCGCCGCCGGAGTCGATGGCGTGATCCAGGAAATCGCGCCTGTAAAAAGGCTTGCCGCATGAACTTCCTTCGCATGATCCTTCTGGCGACGCTGATGCTCACCGGTGTCCCGGCCGCCGGCCAGACCCTGCCCAAGCTCAGCGGCCGGGTGGTCGACGCAGCGAACCTGCTCTCTCCGGAGCAGCAGGCGCAACTGACCCAATTGTCGAACGACATCGAAAAGGCGTCGTCGCGGCAGCTTGTCGTCGCCACGATCCCCGATCTCCAGGACTATCCGATCGAGGAATATGGCAACAAGCTGATCCGCGGCTGGGCGATCGGGCAGAAGGGGGCCAATAACGGCATCATCCTCATCATCGCCCCGAAGGAGCGCAAGGTCAGGATCGAGGTCGGCTACGGGCTCGAACCGATCATGACCGATGCGCTGTCGAGCGTGATCATCAACGACACGATCCTGCCCCGCTTCAAGGCGGGCGACATGGCCGGTGGCATCGTCGCGGGCGCAGATGCGATCGGCCAGCAGATGAAGCTGCCGCTCGAAGCCGCCGAGGCGCGCGCGCTGCAGCAAACCAGCAAGCCCGCGGCGCGCCCGCAGTCGAGGAACAATGGCGGGGGCATCCCCTTTGTCGTGGTGTTCTGGATCGTCGTGGTCGCCTTCGTCGTCCTGTCCCGGTTCCGCCGCGGCACCAGCGGCCAGCGCTATCGCGGCGGTATCGCGCCGGTGGTCCTGTGGGGCCCCGGGCTCGGCGGCGGGTCCGGCGGCGGCTGGAGCAGCGGCTGGGGTGGTGACAGTGGCGGTGGCGGCGGTTCCGACTGGGGCGGTGGTGGCGGCGGCTTCTCCGGCGGCGGCGGGTCCGGCGGTGGCGGCGGCGCATCGGGGAGCTGGTGATGGCGCGTACCGCTCATCTCAATGCCGACGGACGCGAGCTGGTCGCCGCTGCGGTCACGCGTGCCGAGCAAGGCACTGACGGCGAGATCGTGACGATCGTCAGCCAGCGATCTGACCAGTATCATGATGCCGCGCTTCACTACGCCTTCGCCGCCGCGCTCGCGGTGATCGCGCTGGCGGCGATGAGCCCGGCCACGTTCGAGGCGAAGTTCGGCTGGTTCTCGAACGGCTGGGGCGAAGCGTCTTCCCGCACGATCCTCTTCTCGGTGCTGATCGCCGAGACGATCATCTTCCTGATCGTGCGCTACACGCTCGCCTGGGCGCCGCTGCGCATGGCGCTCACCCCGCGCGGCACGCGGTCGCGGCGCGTGCGGCGGCGCGCGATCCAGTATTTCAAGGTCGGGGCGGAGCGCCGGACCGAAGCGCGGGTCGGCATCCTGCTCTATCTCTCGCTCGATGAGCGAATCGCCGAGATCGTTGCCGACGAGGCGATCCACAAGGCAGTGCCGGCCGAGCGCTGGGGCGAGGCGATGACCGCGCTGGTCGACGAGGTGCGCGCCGGCCGCCCGGCCGAGGGGATGGCCGCCGCAGTGACTCGGATCGGGGCGATCCTATCGGAGAATTTCCCCAAGACCGAAACCGACCGCAACGAACTTCCGGACAGGCTGATCGAACTATGAACTCACCCGCCGACACGGTCTGGGAAGGCAAGTACATCCTCGTGAAGAAGCAGGGCACCTGGGAATATGTTTCCCGGGCGCGCAACATCCAGGCGGCGGTGATCCTGGCGATCGACGAGGGCGAGGTGATCCTGGTCGAGCAATATCGCGTGCCGCTGGGCAAGCGCTGCCTCGAACTGCCTGCCGGCCTGGTCGGCGACGAGGAGGAGGGCGAGGCGCCCGAAACCTCGGCCGCGCGCGAGCTTGAGGAGGAGACCGGCTATCGCCCGGCGGCGGTCGAGGCGATCGGTTATTTCCAGTCGTCGCCCGGCATGGTGTCGGAAGGCTTCACGCTGGTCCGCGCGACTGGCCTGACCAGGGTGAGCGAGGGCGGCGGGCATGGTGACGAGGACATCACCGTCCATCGCGTGCCGCTTGACGGAATCGCCGATTTCGTCGCGGCCAGGCGCGCCGAGGGCGTGGCGATCGATGTCCGGATGCTGCTGTTGCTCAGCCAGTCGATCCTGGGCTGACGCTGGTCCGGTTCGAGCCGGGAAAGCCCCGGCTCACTCTGTCTTGTGCGCCGCCTCGAAGCTGAGCCGGTCCCAATAGCCCCGCTGCAGCGCGATCTGGCCATCGATCACGTGGAAGAAGCCGCATCCGCGCAGCCCCTTGGGATCGCGCCATTCGAGGATCGCCCATTCGCCATCCTCGAACAGATTCTCGGGGATGCACTCCATCTGCGCGGTGGCGAATTCATGTTCGAACATCGCGCGGATCGCCTCGCGCCCGTGCACCGGTTCGAGTGCGACCTGATGGTTGGTCGCGTCGGGCCGGTACAGCGCGGCAAGCGCATCGACATCGGCATTGTTGAACGCGGCGATCCAGCGCCGCACCACCAGCTTAGCGCTCATCTGAAATTATCGGCATAGGCCTGAAGCTTGAGCTTGCGCTCCGGCGCCGCGATCACGGTGAAGGCCAGGCCCTCGCGCTCGGCATAGGCGATCGCCGCTTCCTGCGTCGGGAAGCCAAGCCGCACCTGCTCGCGCGTGTCGCCCGAGCCAGCCCAGCCGGTCAGCGGGTCGGGGCGCTTCGCCTCGGCTGGCTCGAATTCGAGCAGCCATGCGTCGGTGCGCGCGCGGCCCGATTGCATCGCGTTCTTGGGGCGCTGGAAGATGCGGGCGGTGGCCATGACTTCAGATCCGTTCGTGTCGTGTAGGCGTCGAGCCTGTCGAGACGCCGTATCGAGACACATTTGCCCCTCGATATGCGTTCCCGGCAAGCGCGATCGCTACTCGGGGCGGACGGAGAAAGGAAGGGGTCAGCGTGGTTGCGCGCGGCGTGCGTCCGCATTTTTCGTCCGTGTCGTCGGTACCGCGGCGGCCGGATCGTCAGGCCAGGGGTGACGGGGATAGCGTCCGCGCATTTCCTTGGCGACTGCCGCCCAGCTTCCGGTCCAGAATCCAGGCAGGTCGCGCGTCGTCTGGATCGGCCGTCCGGCGGGCGAGGTGAGGCTCAGCACCAGCGGCACGCGCCCGCCCGCGACCACCGGGTGGGTGGCAAGCCCGAACAATTGCTGGGGACGGAGCTCGACGCGCGGGCCGCCTTCGGCGGCATAGTCGATCGGGTGGCTTGTCCCGGCGGGAGAATGGAAATGAGTCGGTGCCTGCGCATCGAGCGTTCTGAGGGTGTCCCAGCCGATCACGGCGCGCAGCGATTCGGCGAGTGCGCCGGTGTCGAGCGCGTCGAGCCGTCGTTTGCCGGCGAGCAGAGGGGTGAGCCATTCGTCGGCACGGGCGAGCAGATGCGCTTCGTCGATCTCGTCCACCGGACCGCCAGCCTCGTGCACGAAGGCGATTCGGTCGAGCAGCGCCCGGGCCGCATCGCTCCAGGGCAGCAGGGAGAAACCGCCGGCCTGAACGCCCGCAAGCAGGGCGGCCGCGATTTCCTCCGGATTCGCGTTGGAGTCGGGCCCGCTCGACAGCCGGATCGCGCCGAGTCGCCGCTCGCGTAGCGCCTGTACGCCGCCGGTCGCCGGATCGAAGGTGACGCTGCGTCGCGTCTCGATCCGGTCGCCGAAGAGGGATTCGACCGTGGCCAGGTCGATCGGCGCGGCGGAGAGGATTCGCGCGCCGGATGCCATGCCCTGAGTCTCGGCCACGGCGAGCCACTCGTTTCGGGCAAGCGAGGAGGTAGGATCGAGCTTGAACCCGCGCCCGCCGGCCGAGGCCCAGCTTTCACCGCTTGAGTCACGCCGCTTGGCGATCCGGTCGGGGAAAGCGAGCGCGATGGCGAGGCCCACTTCTTCCTGCCCTCTCCCGACGTCGCTGCGCTCGTCTGCCAGTGCGGCACGCCGAACAGGTAAGGAAGGCTCCCAGCCTTCCTTAGATCGTGCCGGGGGCACGATCGACCTGTTCGGCGTGCCGCACTCCCCGGAGGGGAGAGGGCGAAGGAGGTTTGCCCATCGTTTCGCCAGTTTCCGCGCGCCTTCGGCTCTTGGCCCGCGTTCGGTCCGCCAGCGCCGCACCCGGCTCTCCAGGTCGACATCATTCCCGCCAAGCCCGCGCTCGCCCAGCAGCACCGCCACCCCGGCCGCTGTCTCGGCCAGGCCGATCTCCCCGGCACGCACCAGCATATGGCCGAGCCGCGGCGGCAGCGGCAGTCGCGCGATCGCCTTGCCGTGCGCCGTCGGCCGGCCGTCGGCATCGATCGCCTCCAGCACGCTCAGCCGGTTACGCGCCTCGTCGATCGCGGCGGCGGGCGGTGGATCGAGCCAGGAAAGCGTGCGCGGGTCGGCCACGCCCCACAGGGCACAGTCGAGCGTCAGTGCTGACAGATCCGCCTCCAAGATCTCCGGGGGATCGAAGCGCGGCAGCCCGGCGGTCGCCGCTTCCTCCCACAACCGATAGGCGACGCCGGGCATCTGCCGCGCCGCGCGGCCGGCGCGCTGGGTCACGGCGGCCTGGCTTGCCCGCTCGGTGATGAGCCGGGTCATCCCCGCCGCGCGGTCGTAGCGCGGTCGCCGCGCCAGCCCCGAATCGACCACCACCGAAATCCCGTCGAGCGTCAGGCTGGTCTCGGCGATCGAGGTGGCGAGCACGATCTTGCGCCGGCCTTGCGGGTCGGGCGCGATCGCCGCGCGCTGGGCGCCGGGGTCGAGGCTGCCGTGCAACCGGTGCAGCACGATGTCGCCGCCAAGGCCATCGATCCGCTCGGCGGTCCGCTCGATCTCCGCGACGCCGGGCAGGAAGGCGAGCACGCCTCCCTTCTCCTCGCGCAACGCCAGCCTGATCGCCCCCGCGACCGAATCCTCGATCCGAGCTTCCGCCGCGCGGCCGATGTGGCGCAGGGTGAGCGGATGGCTCCGGCCTTCGCTCTCGATCACCGGCGCACCGGCCATCAGGGTCGAAAAACGCGCGCCGTCCAGCGTCGCCGACATCGCCACGATGCGCAGGTCCGGGCGCAGTGCCCCTTGCGCATCGAGCGCCAGCGCCAGCCCGAAATCGCTGTCGAGGCTCCGTTCGTGCACCTCGTCGAACAGCACGGCGGAAACGCCGGCCAGTTCGGGATCGGCCTGGATTCGATTGACGAAAATGCCCTCGGTCACGACCGTGACTCGAGTCTCGGCCGATCGCTTCGAATCCATCCGCGTGGCGTAGCCGAAGGTCCTGCCCACCGCTTCTCCCGCCAGCGCCGCCATCCGCTCGCCCGCGGCCCGTGCGGCAAGGCGTCGCGGGGACAGGAGCAGGACCTCTCCGTCGCACCATGGCTCGCCGAGTAGAGCAGGCGCGACCGCCGTCGTCTTGCCCGCACCCGGCGGCGCGACCAGCACGGCGTTCGACCCCGCCCGCAACGCGGCGAGCAGGTCCGGCAGCACGGCATGGATGGGGAGGGAAGTCAGCGGAATTCCCGTGTCACGACGATCTCGCCGACGATCGCCGCGTTGAACGCGGGCAGGTCCTCGGCCGGGATCCAATATTCCAGGTGCGCGCGACCGCCGGCTTCCTGCACGGCATGGCCATCGAGATAGTCCTTCCGCACCTCGAAGCGGGTGACATAGCCCGAGCCGCTCGCTTTCACGTTCCAGTCGCGTGCGATCTTCACGGCATAATCTTCAGTCAGCACCGGATAGAAAATCGGCTGTTCGGGCAGGCGCGGCGGAAAGGCGCGAAAGCCCGACTGCTCGATAAGCGCAAGCTCTGCCGGCCCGACTGGGCGCCACAGAGTGATGGTCTCGATCTCGGCTGTCATTCGGCGATTCTAGGCGGATCCAGGGGGCAAGGCCATAAGGCGGGGAGGTTCGTCCATGTCCTAGCATATCGCGGGCGAGCGATGGTACGCCTGCCGCAGCTAACGGAGAATCGCGTGGCCGAACATAGTCATCATCACGGCCATTCGCATGGTCACGGGCACTCCCACGGCCACGGCCATTCACACGCACCCGCGTCAGGCCATGACCGCGCCTTTGCGATCGGGATCGCGCTCAACCTGGGTTTTGTCGCGGCCGAGGCCGGGTTCGGTTTCGTCGCGCATTCGGTCGCGCTGCTGGCGGACGCCGGGCACAATCTGTCCGATGTGCTTGGGCTGGCGGTCGCCTGGGGCGCCGTTGCGCTCGGCCGGCGGGCGGCGTCGAAGCGCTTCACCTATGGCCTGAAGGGGACGACGATCCTCGCGGCACTCACCAATGCACTGCTGCTGCTCGTCGCACTCGGTGCGATCGTGCTGGCGGCGGCGCAGCGCATGGCCGTGCCCGCCCCGGTGGAGGGCGAAACCGTCTCGATCGTCGCCGGAATCGGCATCCTCGTGAACGTCGCCACCGCCCTGCTGTTCGTGCGCGGGCGGGAGAAGGACATCAACATCCGGGGCGCCTTTCTCCACATGGTCGCCGACGCGGCGGTCTCGGCCGGCGTGGTGGTCGCCGGGCTCGCCATCATGTGGACTGGCGAATACTGGATCGACCCGATCGTCAGCATCGCCATCGCCGCGCTGATCTTCTGGCAGACCTGGGGCCTGCTGCGCGAATCGGTCGAGATGTCGCTGGGCGCGGTGCCGCGCCAGATCGATTACGACAAGGTGCGCATGGCGCTGCGCACGCTGCCGGGCGTGGCGCGGGTCCACCATGTCCATATCTGGCCGATGAGCACGACCGAGACGGTGCTGACCGCGCATCTGGTGATGCCCGAGGGGCATCCCGGCGACGATTTCCTGGGCGAGGCGCAGACGATGCTCAAGCAGCGTTTCGATATCGGCCATGCCACGCTTCAGGTGGAGATCATCGGCAGCGAAGGCGATCCGCTACCCTGCGCCCCGGCGTTGGAAGAGCACCGGCACTAGGTGGTGCTCCACCTCTCCGGTTCGCCCGGCGGGAGCGGGAGGCACGGCGGGCCGCTCGGGGGTGGGTTCGAAGAAATGCACGCGAAGGCGCGAAGGCGCAAAGATGTCTTGTCCGACGCTGATCGCGTGACCGTAACCTCCGGCGCCGGGGATTTCACGGACGGGCGCGCCCGTCCGCCGGCTCAGTAAGCCCGCGCCACCGCGAACTCGACTGCCTCGACCATCGAATCCTTGGCCTGGCTCGGCGCGAAGCCGCCGATCGCGTCGATCGCGCGCTGGCCGTAATGCCGCGCCCGGGCGAGCGTGTCGTCCACCGCGCGGGTGGAGTGGATCAGCGACACGGCGTGCGCGAAATCCTCATCGCTCGAACGATGCCCCTCGATCGCGGCCTTCCAGAATGTCCGGTCCTCGGCGCTGCCGCGCGCATGGGCGAGGATGACGGGAAGCGTCGCCTTGCCCTCGCGGAAATCGTCGCCGGCGTCCTTGCCCATCGTGCCCGCGTCGGAGACATAGTCGATCGCGTCGTCGACGAGCTGGAAGGCGATGCCGAGATTGCGGCCATAGGCGTCGAGCGCCATTTCCTCGGCCTCGGGGCGTTCCGCCACGACCGCGGCGATTCGGCAGGCGGCAGCGAACAGGGCGGCGGTCTTCGCGCCGATGATGTCGAGATAGCGTTCCTCGCCGATATCGATCCGGCGCGCGGCGGTGAGCTGGTTGACCTCG
Source organism: Pseudomonadota bacterium (assembly GCA_040388155.1). Taxonomy (GTDB): domain Bacteria; phylum Pseudomonadota; class Alphaproteobacteria; order Sphingomonadales; family Sphingomonadaceae; genus Sphingomonas. The sequence goes on along the minus strand of JAZKCJ010000006.1, from coordinate 324,745 downwards.
CCCTCGGCGATGATCGCGCTCGCGCCCGACAGGATCTTGAGCACCTTCAGGCTGCCGTCCTCGACCATCAGCTCGAAGGAACGGCTGAACAGGAAGTCGCCGACCAGCACGCTGGCCGGGTTGCCCCAGATGAGATTGGCGGTGCGCTTGCCCCGGCGCAGGTCTGACCCGTCGACCACATCGTCATGGAGCAGGGTGGCGGTGTGGATGAACTCGACCGCGGCGGCCAGCCGGTGGTGGCGCGTGCCGGTATAGCCGAGCAGCCGCGCGCTCGCGAGCGTCAGCATCGGGCGCATCCGCTTGCCGCCGCCGGCGATGAGATGGCCGGCGAGTTCCGGGATCAGCGGGATCTCCGACTGCATCCGCGACAGGATCACCGCATTGACGAGATTGAGGTCTCCGGCGACCAGTTGCACCATTGGTTCGAGCGACGGCTGGCGCTGGGTGTCGAGGCGATGGATCGTTGCGCTCATGTCCCGTGCGATGTGGCCGCACGCTTCGCTAAAGGCAAGCCTTAGCGCGCCTGAAACGCTGCCTTTCGGGGTTGCGTGTCGCGCGCCGCATCCGCAAAAGGCCCAGCGAACTGGTGGGGACGGCAAGGTGACCGACGAAACGCTCAGCGGCTATCGCCAGAGCATCGACAATATCGACGCGGCGCTCGTCTTCCTGCTGGCCGAGCGCTTCAAGGTGACCCAGGCGGTCGGCCGCTACAAGGCGACGGCCGGGCTGCCACCGGCCGACCCCGGCCGGGAGGACGCGCAGATCGTGCGGCTGCGCGGGCTGGCCAAGCAGGCCGATCTCGATCCGGATTTTTCCGAGAAATTCCTGCGCTTCATCATCGACGAGGTGATCCGCCACCACGAGCGAGTCCGCGACGGGGAATAGCCGACGGCGTCCGGCGCGGCGGGCAACTCCGGGGCGCTATGGCCAGCGGTCGGTGAGACCGTTATCGTCCGGGCAGGGGAAGGGGATTCCAATGCTCGATCGCGGCGCCAGCACCCTGTCCGATCGCCAGGCATTATGGGCATTCGTGCTCGGTTGCGTGGCGGTCACCGCGGGGGTGCTGCTCCATCTGCCGATGTTCCTGATGGCGCGGCACATGGGCTATCGCATGGCCGGCATGCCGATGGACCCCGGCATGGTTTTTGGCATGGTCCTCATCGTCGCCGGCGTGATCGTCGCTGCCTATGGCCTGTTGCCGCGCAACCTCGCGGCGCAGCGGGCGGCGGCGGAGGATATCACCATCGCCGCGCCGGAGGACGCGGCGCTCGGCTGGGCGCACTGGCGGCTGATGCTCGTGCTGGTCGTCGCGCTGATCATCGACGTGATGAAGCCGGCGTCGCTCGGCTTCACCGTGCCCGGCATGATCGGCGAATATGGCGTGCCCCGCGCGACCGTCTCGCTGGTGCCGTTCTTCGCGCTGATGGGCACCGTCGTAGGATCGGTGGTGTGGGGCGCGATCGCCGACCTCTACGGGCGCAAGGCCTCGATTCTGCTCTCCGCGGTGATGTTCGTCGGCACCTCGATCTGCGGGGCGATGCCGTCGCTCGCCTGGAACATCGCGATGTGCTTCATGATGGGGGCGGCCGCCGGCGGCATGCTGCCCGTCACTTATGCCTTGCTCGCCGAGATGATGCCCAACCGGCACCGCGGCTGGAGCCTGGTGCTGGTCGGCGGGCTCGGCGCGGTCGGCGGCTATTTCGCGGCGAGCGGACTGTCGGCGGTGCTTCAGCCGATCTTCGGCTGGCGAATCCTGTGGCTGGCCAACCTGCCGACCGGGTTGAGCCTGATCCTGCTCGGTGCGCTGATTCCCGAATCGGCCAAGTTCCTGCTCGCGCGCGGCCGCACCGTCGAGGCGGAGGCAGTGATGCGGCGCTTCGGTGCGACCGCACGGCGCGGGCCGCCGCCCGTGGTGACCGGCGCAAGCCATGGCCCGCTGACCGGGCGGCACCTGGTCGGCAAGCTCGTCGCGCTCACCGTTGCCGCGCTCACCTGGGGTCTGATCAATTTCGGCCTGTTGCTGTGGCTGCCGGCCGACCTCGTCGCCAGGGGCTATTCGGTCGCGGTGTCGAGCCGGCTGCTCGCGGAAAGCTCGCTCATCGCCTTTCCGACCGTGTTCCTCGCCGCGCTGATGTACAGCCGCTGGAGCACCAAATGGTCGCTGGTGACGATGATCGCGGTGACGCTGGCCGGATTGGCCGGCGTGCTCCAGCTCGACCTGGCAGGGACGGGCAGCCCGGTGTTGCCGGTCGCGCTGCTGATCGTCGGGTCGAACGGCGTCCTCGCGATCCTGCTGCCCTATACGGCGGAGAGCTTCCCGTTGCGTGTTCGCGGGCGGGCGACCGGCTGGGTCGCCGCCTGCACCAAGGCGGGGGGATTGCTCGCGCAGGGGCTCAGCATCGCCGCGCTGATCCCGACCATGGGGCTGGCGGCGGCGGTGATCATGGCGCCGGCGGTGCTTGCACTCGGCCTGGTCGCCTGGTTCGGCCGCGAGACGCGCGGCGGTGACCTGCGCGATCTCGATTCAGCGCCGGGGACGGTCGCGGCCGGATAGCCGGGCGAAGATTGAACCGAATCGGCATCGTCCTTTCTCGACGGATTCGCCCAAGGCGCGCACACTCGAACGGATAGCGGGGTGCTGTTCAAAAAGGGGTGGAATCATGACAGGTTTCCGGACGACCGGGCGCGCGCGCGCCTGCCTATTCACCACGATCGGCTTCACGGCCTTCGTCGCGGCACCGCTCGCGGCGCAGACGGCTGAGCGTGCGCTGGGCAATCCGCGCGTGCTGGCGCCGGAGACGCCGGGCCTGCCTGCCGCGGAGAAGCTGGTAATGGCGGCGGTGCCGGCACCGGGTGCGGCGCCGCACGAAAGCATCCTCGATCTCGACGTGGTCTATACCGACGGCCAGATCTTCAATCCGGCGACCGGGGTCTACGACAAGGTCAATCTGCGCAGCTACAACGGCACCGATGTCGATCCCGCCACGCCCTATGTGTCGCCGACGATCGAGGTGAAGCCGGGCGACACGATCCGGGTCAATCTCAACAACAAGCTGCCGGGCGATCCGAGCTGCGCGCCGATGACCGGCCATGCGGCGATGGACCATAACCCGGACAAGCCGCATTGCTTCAACGGCACCAATCTCCACACCCATGGCCTGTGGGTGAACCCGTCGGGCAATGGCGACAATGTGCTGCTGTCGATCAATCCCGGCGTCAGCTTCCAGTATGAATACAACATCCCGGGCGATCATCCTTCGGGCACCTTCTGGTACCACACCCATCGCCACGGCTCGACCGCGCTCCAGGTGTCGAGCGGCATGGCCGGCGCGCTGATCGTGCGCGGCAACCGCTTGCCGAGCACGACGGCGCATGGCGACATCGATACGCTGGTGAAGGGCATGACCGAGCGCGTGCTGGTGATGCAGCAGATCCAATATGCCTGCCGCGAGCCGGGCAAGGACGGCAAGCCGGGCCCGATCAAGGTCAACAAGGACGGCACCTACCGGTGCGATCCCGGCGATGTCGGCAAGATCGACGATTACGACCTGTTCGCGCCCGGCCAGTGGGGCAAGTCGGGTCGCTACACCACGCTCAACGGCGTGGTCCTGCCGACCTTCCATACGAAGCAGGGCGATGTCGAGCGCTGGCGGATGATCCATGCCGGGGTGCGCGACACGATCAGCATGACGCTGGTGAAGATGAAGCCCAACGCCCAGATCGGCGCGAAGCTGACCGAGGCGGCGGAGGAGAAATTCATCAGGCAGAGCTGCACCGGCGAGGCGATCCCCTACAACCTGATCGCAGCCGACGGGCTCACCATGGGCGCCGCGCAGGCGACCAGGGTCGCGACCTTCCAGCCGGGCTATCGCTTCGACGCGCTGGTCGTCTTCCCCGAAGCCGGCCGCTATTGCCTGATCGACACCTCCTCGCCGGGCGCCGGATCAGTCAATGGCGATACGCCGGGGCCGCGGCTGATGGGGACGGTGACGGTCGATCCCGGCACCCCGGTGCCCGATATCGCGACCTATCTGACCAATGCGCTGGTCGCGCGTGCCGACCAGGCGATGCCGCCGGTGGTGAAGCCGGCGATCGTCGCCGACCTGAAGGCGGGGCTGAAATTCACCCAGTTCACGCCGCATCCCGATATCGAGCCGAGCGAGATCAAGGCGCCCCCGCAGGAACTGACCTTCTTCATCGACACCAGCACCGACGACACCAAATTCGAGGTCGGCAACACGCTGAAGACCGCCGATACGAAGCCTTATGATCCGAACCGGATCGACCGGCAGCTTATCCTCGGCACCGCCGACGAATGGATCATGCAGTCGCACTATGTCGGCCATCCGTTCCACATCCACGTGAATCCGTTCCAGATCGTCTCGATCACTGATCCGAGCGGCAAGGATGTCAGCGCGCCTGGCTCGATCGACGATGCGGACGGCAAGGTCGATCCGCAATATGCCGGGCTGAAGGGCGTGTGGAAGGACACGCTGTGGATCAAGAGCCTCGCGCCGAAGGTGCCGGGCGCCTATTACACGGTGAAGGTGCGGACCCGATACCAGCGCTATATCGGCGAGTTCGTGCTCCACTGCCACATCCTCGATCATGAGGATAACGGCATGATGCAGAATGTCGCGGTGGTGCTCGCGCAGGGCGATACCAGCCTCAGGGCGGCCGAGGGTGCCAAGCCGATGGCCATGGACGACATGAAGCACCCCTGAGCTTCGGGCCGGTCATGCCGGGCTTGTTCCGGCAGCCACCCTGCGGCTGGGCGCGGCGTCCCTGAGACAGGGATATGCTCGCGGATCGGGAAGCCCCGGAACGTGACCGGGGTGACCGGCGTGGCTGCATGCGTGCGACAAAAGTCCGGCTGGATTTCGGCATCTTTGCCGGGTTTCCACGAGGGGGATGGTGCGAATCCGCGTGCTTCCCGTTGGGGACTTTTGTCATGCCTATCGGAGGCGTTTTCTCGTCCAGTGCAATATAAAGACATAAACAATTCTTTATATGTATCTTGACGACGCGCGCGCCATGGCTATCCTTGGTCATGTCGAGGTTCTTCGTCCGGGATTTTCCGGTCGGAGCCAAGACGGGAAGCCGGTGTGATTCCGGCGCTGCCCCCGCAACTGTGAGCGGTGAGCGGCGATCCATTTCGTGTCACTGGTCCAGGCAAGGGACCGGGAAGGCCGGATCGTCGCATCGACCCGCGAGCCAGGAGACCTGCCTCGTCAGATAACGTCCTCCGGCGGGGTGTCCGGTCAGGCCGCGTGCAACACCGCGCCCTGGCTTGCCGCCTGGTATCAGGAGGGGGCGCTGGCCCGTTGCCGTGCGTCCGGCCTTCACCTTGCCCAACGCAAGGCAAGATGATGACCATCTCCGTGGCTACCCTCGGTTTCCCCCGCATCGGCCCGCGCCGCGAGCTGAAATTCGCCCTAGAAAGCTTCTGGTCCGGCAAGACGGACGCCGACGCGCTGTCGCTCGCCGCGCAGGGGCTGCGCGCCGCTGCCTGGGCGCGGCAAAAGGCGCTTGGCGCTGACATCATCCCAAGCGGCGACTTCTCGCTCTACGATCATGTGCTCGACACCTCGGCGATGCTCGGCGCGGTGCCGGCGCGCTATGGCTGGGAAGGCGGCAAGGTCGGCCTCGACACTTATTTCGCGATGGCGCGTGGCGCGCAGGGGGCTCGTGGCGCACAGGAGGCGAAGGGCCATGAGGGCTGCGCGCACGGGCTGGACAGCACCGCGCAGGAAATGACCAAGTGGTTCGACACCAACTATCACTACATGGTGCCAGAACTGGCCGCGGGGCAGAAATTCGCCCTGTCGTCGGCCAAGGCGGTCGACGAATTCCTCGAGGCAAAGGCGCTCGGCTATCACACAAGGCCGGTGCTGCTCGGCCCGGTGACCTGGCTGACGCTGGCCAAGGGCAAGGATGTCGCCCCGCTGTCGCTCCTCGACTCGGTTCTGCCGGTTTACGAGGAAGTGCTGGCGCAGCTCGCCCGGGCGGGTGCCGACTGGGTGCAGATCGACGAGCCCTGTCTGGTGCTCGATCTCGACGCCGACCAGCGCGCGGCGCTGAAGCTGGCGTACCGGCGCCTGTCGGTGAATGGGCCGAAGGTGATGCTGGCGACCTATTTCGGCGCGCTCGGCGACAATCTTGAGCTGGCGACCGACCTGCCGGTGCATGGCCTGCACATCGACCTGGTCCGTGCGCCGGAGCAGCTTGACGCAGTGTGGCGGCGCGCCCGGCCTGACCTGCTGCTGTCGCTCGGCGTGGTCGACGGCCGCAACGTCTGGCGCGCCGATCTCGATGTGCTGATCGATCGTATCGCGCCGGTCGCGGCGGAACGCGACCTGGTCCTCGCGCCATCCTGCTCGCTGCTTCACGTCCCGGTCGATCTCGCGATCGAGACCGCGCTCGATCCGGAGGTCGGGCAATGGCTTGCCTTTGCCGTGCAGAAGATCGGCGAGCTGGCCGTGCTGGCCCAGGCGCTGGATCACGGTGCCGAGACGGTCGCCGAAGCGCTGGCAGCGGCGCGCGCGGCGGTGGCAGCGCGCAGGACCTCGCCGCTGATCCACAATCCCGGGGTCGCGGCGCGGCTGGCGGCGGTCGATGCCGGCATGACGAAGCGCACCTCGCCTTTCGCCGATCGCCGGACGGCGCAACAGGCTCGGCTCGGCCTGCCGAGCTTTCCGACCACGACGATCGGCTCCTTCCCGCAGACGCCCGAGGTGCGCAAGGCGCGTGCCGCCTATATCAAGGGCGAGATCGACGACCTCGCCTATGAGCAGTTCCTGCGCATCGAGACCGCCGCGACGGTCGAGTGGCAGGAGAAGATCGGCCTCGATGTGCTGGTACACGGCGAGTTCGAGCGCAACGACATGGTGCAATATTTCGGCGAGCAGCTCTCCGGCTTCGCCTTCACGCGCAGCGCCTGGGTGCAGAGCTATGGCTCGCGCTGCGTTCGGCCGCCGATCCTCTACGGCGATGTCGCACGGCCGAAACCGATGACGGTCGACTGGTGGCGCTATGCCCAGTCGCTGACGAGCAGGCCGATGAAGGGCATGCTGACCGGCCCGGTCACGATCCTGAACTGGTCGTTCGTGCGCGACGACCAGCCGCGCGAGCGCAGCTGCCGCGAGATCGCCCTCGCGATCCGCGACGAGGTGATCGACCTCGAGGCGGCAGGCGCCGCGGTGATCCAGATCGACGAGGCTGCCCTTCGCGAAGGCCTGCCGCTGCGCCGCGCCGACTGGCAGGCCTATCTCGACTGGGCGGTCGACTGCTTCAGGCTCACGGCTTCGGGCGTGCGCGACGACACCCAGATCCACACCCATATGTGCTATTCGGAATTCAACGACATCCTGCCCTCGATCGGCGCGATGGACGCCGACGTCATCTCGATCGAGACCGCCCGGTCGCAGATGGAATTGCTCGATGCCTTTGCCGACTATGCCTATCCCAACGAGATCGGGCCGGGCGTGTACGACATCCACGCGCCGCGTATCCCGGCCGAGGCCGAGATGACCGATCTGCTGACGCTTGCGGGCAAGCGCCTGCCGGCGGAGCAGCTCTGGGTGAACCCCGATTGCGGGCTGAAGACGCGCAAATGGGAAGAGGTGCGGCCTGCGCTGATCGCGATGGTCGCGGCGGCCCAGCGCATGCGCGTGCGGGGCGCCTATGACGCAGCCTGAGACGATGCCTGACGAGCAGCCCGCCGTCCGCGTGACGGCGGTGCCGGCCGACGCCAATGTCTATGGCGATATCTTCGGCGGCTGGCTGATGAGCCAGATGGACCTCGCCGCTTCCTCGGTCGCCTCGCGTCATGCGGGCGGCCGGGCGGTGACGATCGCGGTGGAGGGCATGGCCTTCCACCGCCCGGTCTTTGTCGGCGACGAGGTGTCGGTGTTCGCCCGGCTGATCAAGGTCGGGCGCACCTCGATGCGGGTCCAGGTCGAGGCCTGGGCGCGCGACCGGCATTCGGAGGAAGCGAACAAGGTGACCGAGGCCGAGTTCGCGTTCGTCGCGGTGGGACAGGACCGGCGGCCGAGGCCGGTCAGGGCGATCGGATCGGTTCAGGCCACGCCTTAAGCCACACCGTCATGCCGGACTTGTTCCGGCATCCACTCTGCGGCGGGGTGCAGCCTGCATCGAACACAGCGCGCTCGCGGAATGGTGGACCCCGGAACAGGTCCGGGGTGACGGCTGTGAGTGGCGCTGGCGCTACCCGTCATCAACGAAAAAGGGACCCGGTTTCCCGGGCCCCTCTTCTTTGTCCCTGAGGACGCGGATCGCTTAGTCGCGGTCGCCGGTCAGGAAGGCCGGCGCGAACTCGGGCGCGGGGCCGTCGTCCTTGCCGCCCGACCGCTCGCCGCGGGGCGCACGGTCGCCGCCGCCATCGCGACGGGGGCCACGGCCGCCGTCACCGTCGCGGCGCGGACCACGGTCACCACGACCGCCGCCATCGCCACGCGGGCCACGGCCGCCGTCGCCGTCACGGCGCGGGCCGCGCGGACCACGATCGCCACGGTCACCGCCTTCGCGGGGCTCGCGGGCAGGACGGGTGTCCTCCAGCTCGGCGCCGGTCTCCTGGTCGACGACGCGCATCGACAGGCGGACCTTGCCGCGCGGATCGATCTCGAGGACCTTGACCTTGACTTCCTGGCCTTCGCTCAGGACGTCGGCCACCTTCTCGACGCGCTCGTTCTTGATCTCGGAGACGTGGACGAGGCCGTCCTTGCCGCCCATGAAGTTCACGAACGCACCGAAATCGACCAGGTTGACGACCTTGCCGTCATAGATCTTGCCGACTTCGGCTTCCTCGACCAGGCCCTTGATCCACTTGATCGCTGCCTCGATCTGCGCCGCGTCGGAGGAGCTGACCTTGATCACGCCCTCGTCGTCGATGTCGACCTTGGCGCCGGTGGTGGCGACGATCTCGCGGATCACCTTGCCGCCGGTGCCGATGACTTCACGGATCTTCGACTTGTCGATCGTGATCGTCTCGATGCGCGGTGCGTGGGCCGACAGCTCCTCACGGGTGTGGTCGAGCGCCTTGGCCATTTCGCCCAGGATGTGGGCCCGGCCTTCCTTGGCCTGGTTCAGCGCGACGCGCATGATCTCTTCGGTGATGCCCGCGATCTTGATGTCCATCTGCATCGTGGTGATGCCTTCGGACGTGCCAGCCACCTTGAAATCCATGTCGCCGAGGTGATCCTCGTCGCCCAGGATGTCGGACAGGACGGCGAAGTCCTTGCCCTCCAGGATCAGGCCCATCGCGATGCCCGAGACCGGGCGCTTCAGCGGCACGCCGGCATCCATCATCGACAGCGAGCCGCCGCACACCGTCGCCATCGACGACGAGCCGTTGCTCTCGGTGATGTCCGACAGGACCCGGATCGTGTAGGGGAAGTCCTCCTTCGCCGGCAGCACCGGGTGCAGCGCGCGCCAGGCGAGCTTGCCATGGCCGACTTCGCGACGGCCCGGCGCACCGAAGCGGCCGACTTCGCCGACCGAATAGGGCGGGAAGTTATAGTGAAGCATGAAATGCTCGTAGGACAGGCCGGTCAGGCCGTCGATCATCTGCTCCGCGTCGCGCGTACCGAGCGTGGTGGTGCAGATCGACTGAGTCTCGCCGCGCGTGAACAGCGCCGAGCCGTGCGTGCGCGGCAGGAAGTGGACCATCGCCTCGATCGGACGGATCTGGGTGGTGGTGCGGCCGTCGATGCGCTTGCCGTCCTTCAGGATGGCGCCGCGGACGATCTCGGCTTCCAGCTTCTTCATCAGCTTGCCGGCAGCCATCTGGTCCTGCGGGGTCGCTTCGGCGAATGCCGCCTTGCCCTTGGCGCGCGCCTCGTTGAGCAGGTCCGAACGCTTCGACTTGTCGGTCACCTTGTAGGCGGCGGCGATGTCCTTGCCGATCAGCTTCTTCAGCTTGTCCTTGGCAGCCGACAGGTCGGCCTGCTCGGCCATTTCCCAGGGCTCCTTGGCTGCCTGCTCGGCGAGATCGATGATCGCGCCGACTGCCTCGCGGCATGCCTTGTGGGCAAACTGCACCGCGCCGAGCATCACGTCTTCCGACAGCTCCTTGGCTTCGGATTCGACCATCATCACCGCGCCGTGCGTGGCGGCGACGACCAGGTCGAGATCGCCTTCCTTGCTCTGCTCGAGCGTCGGGTTCAGGATGTACTCGCCATCGACATAGCCGACGCGGGCCGCGCCGATCGGGCCCATGAACGGCACGCCGGAGATGGTGAGGGCGGCGGAGGCGGCGACCATCGCGAGGATGTCCGGCTCGTTCTCGCCGTCATAGCTCAGCACCTGGGCGATGACGTTGATCTCGTTGTAGAAGCCTTCCGGGAACAGCGGGCGGATCGGGCGGTCGATCAGGCGGCTGGTCAGCGTCTCCTTTTCGGTGGCGCCGCGCTCACGCTTGAAGAAGCCGCCGGGGATGCGGCCCGAAGCCGAGAATTTTTCCTGGTAGTGGACGGTGAGCGGGAAGAAATCCTGCCCTTCCTTGACGGAGCGTGCAGCGGTGACCGCGCACAACACGACGGTTTCGCCAAGCGTCGCAATGACGGCGCCATTGGCCTGGCGGGCAACGCGGCCCGTTTCCAGCGTGAGGGTCTTGCCGCCCCACTGGATGCTTACGGTTTTCGTATCGAACATTTTATTTCCTTCAACACCGGCCACCCAATGCGGTCCGGGGCCTATGTGCGGGCTAGGCCGGCCCGCGCGGTTTGGAGCGAGTTGTCGCTCCGGAGACGATCCGCCGAATTGCTTCTCGTCCTTGTATCCCCGTGATCGGGGTCCAGTCTCGATCGAGCTGGCGGCCTCGCTCGCGCGAGGTTATTTTACTGGTTCCGGCTTGCGCCGGAATATGAAAACGGCGCCCGAGGGCGCCGGTTTCTTACTTGCGAAGACCGAGCTTCGCGATGAGATCGGTATAACGCTGGCCGTCCTTGTGACGGAGATAGTCGAGCAGCGACCGGCGCTTGTTGACCATCATCAGCAGCCCGCGGCGCGAATGATTGTCCTTCTTGTGGCCCTTGAAGTGCTCGGTCAGGTTGCGGATGCGCTCGGTGAGGATCGCGACCTGGACTTCGGGGGAACCCGTATCGCCTTCGGCGCGGGCATGATCCTTGACGAGCGCTTCCTTGCGCTCCTGAGTGATCGACATCGGCTTCCTTTCGAATCAGAGGTTGAAACCGCGAACGACACGGACCTCGCGGTCCTGAACTTCCACCAGGGCGACCGGAACATCGTCCGATATCGCGAAGTGGAGGCCATCGTCTGCGGCGATCCCGATCAACACCCGCCCCTGTCGGAGCAGCCCTGCCTGATCGGGAGTGAGGGATAGAGCCGGGATGTCGTCCAGCCCCGCCCTCAGGGGCAGGAGTTTCTCTTCAAGGGCGCGCCCATGGCCGAGTTCGTCCAGTTTGTCCAGCGATATCGAGTCAGCCAGGGTGAACGGGCCGGCCTTCACCCGGCGCAGCATGGCGACATGGCCGACCGTCCCGAGGGCCAGCGCGATGTCCCGCGCCAGGCTTCGGATATAGGTGCCCTTCGAGACATGGGCGGTGAACGTCGCCTCTTCAACCTTGTCGTCATGCCGGACTTGTTCCGGCATCCGCTCATCCGCGAGCGCTTCGGTTTGTGGATCGCTGGACCCCGGAACACGTCCGGGGTGACGGCTGGAGAGGGCGTGGATCGTCACCGACCGGCTCGCCAGCACGACCTCTTCCCCCGCGCGGGCCAGGTCATAGGCGCGCTGGCCATCGACCTTCAGCGCCGAATAGGCGGGCGGCACCTGCTCGATCGGGCCGGTGAAGCGCGGCAGCACCGCTTCGATATCGGCAAGGGTCGGCCGCACGTCCGACCGCGCGATCTCTGCGCCCTCCAGGTCGAGCGTATCCGTCTGCACGCCGAAGCTGATGGTGAAATCATACACCTTGTCGCTGTCGAGCATTCGCCCGGCGAGCTTCGTCGCCTCGCCGATCGCGATCGGGAGCACGCCGGTGGCGAGCGGGTCGAGCGTGCCGCCATGCCCGACCTTGAGCTTGCCGTACCCGCCCGCGCGGAGCGCGCGCTTGATCGCGGAGACGCCCTGGGTCGAGCCGAGACCGAGCGGCTTGTCGAGGATGATCCAGCCGTGCATCGTTCAGGTCGCGAGGCCGGCGGACCCGAGCAGCAGGTCGATCAGCGCGTCGGCGGGCGGGCCGATCACGCGTGCCACCACATTCGCGTTCGGCGCGATCATCGGCAGGACCACCAGCAGGAAGAGCAGCAGCAGGAAGCCGTAGCGGCCGATGCGCGCATAGCGGGCGGCAAGCGGGCGGGGCAGCAGGCCCTGCACGACATGGCCGCCGTCGAACGGTGGGATCGGCAACAGGTTGAAGATCGCCAGGAAGACGTTGATCACCACGAAGTTGATCAGATTCTTGAACAGGAAGGCGCTTGCGCCCGTCGGCGTGCCGCCCGTCCAGAAGGCGACGAAGACGGCGAGGATGATCGTGCCGATCAGGGCGAGGGCGAAGTTCATCCCCGGGCCGGCCAGCGCGACGAGCATCATGTGCACCCGCGGATTGCGCAGCCGGCTGGCGACCACGGGCACCGGCTTCGCCCAGCCGAACACCGGCAGATGGGCGATGGCGAGCGACAGCGGCAACAGGATGGTGCCGACCGGATCGACATGGGTGACCGGGTTGACCGACAGCCGTCCGAGGCGTTTCGCGGTGGGATCGCCAAACGCATAGGCGACCCAGCCATGCGCGATCTCATGCAGCACGATCGCGATGGTCAGCGGGATGATCCACGCTGCGGCCGACGAGAGAATGGAAGTAATGTTCATCGTCCGCATCTAGCGATGCGGCCGCGGCTTCGCCAGCGCGGGCTCAGCGTTTGTCTGGAATGCGCCGTGGGCGCATTCGGGCTGGCGCCGCCTCGAAATTCGCTCTCTCGCGAATTTCCCAACGGACTCTCAGTGCTTCGGTTTCTTCGCCTTTTTCGGCGGCGGCCCGCTCGTCACCAGCTGGTCGATCTGGCATTCCTGCCCGTCGACCAGCAGCGATCCGAAGCGGTCGAGCGAATCAGTCCCGCGCGTCTTCACGCCGATGCGGTTGGCGAAGGTCAGGCCGATACAGGGGCCCAGGATGGTCGCATGATACCATTTGCGGCTGTTGTCCTGGAGATAGACCGCCCGGTCGCCATCGGCCTGGAAGTCGTAGATTCCGCCGAGCCGCACGAACGGGATCGTGGCCGGCTTGCCGGGCGTTGCCGGCCCGGCGGCGGCAGGGGGCGTCTGAGCCGTCGCAGCGACGGCGCAAAACGCAGCCAGGGGCAAAACGAGCAGGATAGGGTTGCGCATCGCGGCGTTCCTCGACTCGGCCGCCCGAAACGACCGGGCGGGACAATCGTCCCGATACTACAGCCCGGCTGTACGCTCCATGAAGTGCCGCCGGCACATCGCGACATAACGGTCATTGCCGCCGATCTCGGTCTGGGCGCCCTCGCGGATCGGATTGCCCTGGGCATCGACCCGCATGTTCATCGTCGCCTTCCGCCCGCAGGCGCAGACCGATTTGATCTCGATCAGCGAATCCGCGATCGCCAGCAGCCGCGCCGACCCCTCGAACAACTGGCCCTGGAAATCGGTGCGCAGGCCATAAGCGAGCACCGGCACGTTGTGGAAATCGGCAAGCGAAGCAAGCTGGTCGACCTGTGCCGCGGTCAGGAACTGCGCCTCGTCGACCAGCACGCAGGCAGGCGGCTCCTCGCCGTCGCGCACCACGATTGCGGCGAGATCGGTATCGCGCTCGAACGCGACGGCGTCTGCGCCAAGCCCGATCCGCGAGGTGACGGTGCCGGCGGCGAAGCGGTCGTCGATCGCCGCAGTGAACAACAGGGTCCGCATGCCGCGCTCGCGATAGTTGAAATCGGCCTGGAGCAGCGTGGTCGATTTACCGGCATTCATCGACGCATAGTAGAAATAGAGCTTGGCCATCGATCAGGTCCGGCGTGCGCATTGGCCGGTCACGCAACGGTCTCCGGAGGGGGTGCCTTCAGTGCCTCGATCCGACCGTCAGGATGCTGAATCCATTGCAATCTGGTGTCGGTGCCCCAGCCGAGACTGTCCCGAACCTCTTTCGGGATGGTGATCCTGCCTCGGGTGGACATGCGTATGGAAGTCGTCATGGAATCAAGCATAGCGGAGGTCCATTCATCGGCAAGTGACCGCCAATCACGAACAACGTCCCACGTGGGACCGTCAAGGCGCCGAGGGTTACATCAGAACACCTCCGTTCGCCCCGAATAGCCGTCGAGCTTGTCGAGATGGCGTATCGAAGGGCAGGCGTCTCGCGTGCCACCTGTGCCTCGATACGGGCCCTCGATATGGCTGCGCCTATTCGGTCCCTACTCGGCACGAACGGAAACGGAAGGCGCCGATTGCGAGCGCGATGACCTCGCGCGCTGTCAGGCGTCGTCCCCATCGGGGTCGGTCAGGTCCCGCGCGACATGCGGATCGCGCAGCAGCTTGTCGATATGGCTACCCTCGTCGAAGCTCTCGTCGGCGATGAACTTCAGCTTGGCCGCGTAGCGCGTGTTCACCCGCGCGGCGACCTCGCGCTGGAGATAGGCGGTGTTGGTGCGCAGCGCCTTCAGCACCGCTTCCTCCTCCTTGCCGAGCAGCGGCTTGATGAAGACGGTGGCGTGGCGCAGGTCGGGCGACATGCGCACCTCGGTGACCGTGACGACATGCTTCGCCAGCGTCTCGTCATGCACGTCGCCCCGCGCAAGGATCTCGGCGAGCGTGTGGCGCACCTGCTCGCCGACGCGGAGCAGGCGGACTGAGCGGGTCTCGGGGGTTTCTGCGGGTCTCATCGGTTCACCATACATTCGGGGGGGAGCGTCAGCCCGACCATGTTGAAGTCGCGATAGGTGATCTTGACCGGCTCGCCGCCCCAGAGCGGTTTCCATTCAGGCTCGCGCTTCGTCGGCACCGCGGAAAGATGGCTGATCGTCAGCGCGCGGGGGCCGGTCCAGCGCAATACGACGCAATCGCGCATATGGCTCCGGTACACTGCCGAGCGGGTGAAGAGCCAGCCCGACTGAAGGAAGACATAGGTGTCCTTCCTGTCGAGCACGGGCGCATCATATTCGGCGGTCGCGATATACTGGCCGTCGCGCGATGCCGCTCGCTGCCATTCGATCGTCGGCTCGCCGCAGCCGGCCAGCACCAGGCCAAGGCCAAGTGCTGCGCCGGTCCGCAACCCAATCATCCTACAGCGTCCGTTCGCGCAGCTCGACTTCATAGGTTTCGAGGAAGTCGCCCGGCTTGATGTCGGTGTGGCTGGCGAAGGTCACGCCGCACTCGAGCCCGGCGCGAACCTCGGCCACATCGTCCTTGAAGCGCCGCAGCGACGCGATTTCGCCATTGTAGATGATGACGTCGTCGCGCGTGATGCGGGCCTTCAATGCCTTGCGGATATAGCCCTCGACCACCAGCAGACCGGCGGCACGGCCATGCTTGCCGGCCGAGAAGACCTCGCGGATTTCGGCACGGCCGACGACCGTCTCGAATGCCTCGGGGCCAAGCTCGCCCGCCATGCCGGCGCGGATCTCGTCGATCAGGTCGTAGATCACGTCATAATATTTGAGCGCGACCTTCTGCCGTTCGGCGATCTCGCGTGCCTTGGCGTTGGCGCGGACGTTGAAGCCGATGATCGGCGCGCCCGACGCGCCCGCCAGGGTGACGTCGCTCTCGGTGATGCCGCCGACGCCCGAATGCAGCACGCGGGCCTTGATGTCGTCGGTCGAGATCTTGTTGATCGAATTGACGATCGCCTCGACCGACCCCTGCGTATCGGCCTTGACGACGAGCGGATATTCGATCGCCTGCTTGTCCTTGAGCGCCGAGAACATGCTCTCGAGGCTGGCCGGGGCCGATGTGGTGCGCTTGCTGGTGATCACGCTCTGGCGGTATTCGGCGACCTCGCGGGCGCGCGCCTCGTTCTCGACCACCGACAGCGGATCGCCCGCGCGCGGCACGCCCGACAGGCCAAGCACCTCGACCGGCATCGACGGGCCGGCTTCCTTGATCTGCTGGCCCTTGTCGTTGGTCATCGCGCGGACCTTGCCACTCTCGGCGCCGACGACGAACACGTCGCCGACCTTCAGGGTACCGCGATTGACCAGGATCGTCGCCACCGGGCCACGCCCCTTGTCGAGCTTCGCCTCGATCACGGTGCCCTCGGCAGCGCGATCCGGGTTGGCGCGGAGCTCGAGCAGCTCGGCCTGGAGCTGGATCTTCTCGATCAGCTCGTCGAGCCCGGTCTTCTTGAGCGCCGAGACCTCGACGTCCTGCACGTCACCCGACATTTCCTCGACGACGACTTCATACTGAAGCAGCGCCTCGCGGACTTTCTGCGGATTGGCTTCGGGCTTGTCGATCTTGTTGATCGCCACGATCATCGGCACGCCGGCCGCCTTGGTGTGGCTGATCGCCTCGATCGTCTGGGGCTTCAGGCCATCATCGGCCGCCACGACCAGCACCACGATATCCGTGACGTTGGCGCCGCGCGCGCGCATTTCGGTGAAGGCCTCATGGCCCGGCGTGTCGAGGAAGGTGATCTTCGACTTGTCCTTCAGCGTGACCTGATAGGCGCCGATATGCTGGGTGATGCCGCCGGCTTCGCCCTTGACCACATCGGTGCCGCGAAGGGCATCGAGCAGCGAGGTCTTGCCGTGGTCGACATGGCCCATGATCGTCACGACCGGCGGGCGCGGCTGAAGCGTCTCGTCCGCATCGGCATCGGTCTCGATCGCGAGATCGATGTCCGAATCGCTGACGCGGGTGATGTTGTGGCCGAACTCGGTCACCAGCAGCTCGGCGGTGTCCTGGTCGATCGTCGCGTTGATCGTGACGGGCATGCCCATCTTGAACAGCGCCTTGACCAGGTCGGCACCCTTTTCCGCCATGCGGTTGGCGAGCTCCTGGACGGTGATCGCCTCGGGCACCACCACGTCGCGGATCTGCTTGGCCTGCGCCTCGCGCGGGCCGCCCATCCGGCGATGTTCCTTCTCGCGGGCGCGCTTCAGCGCCGCGAGGCTGCGGGCACGGGCGCCGTCACCCTCGCCCAGGGCGCGGTTGACGGTGAGCTTGCCGGCGGTGCGGCGATCGTCGCCCTTGCGGTCGCGCTGCTGCGGACGGTTGGGGCTGTCGTTGACGGGCACGCCGGGGCCGGGGCGCTTGGGCGCTGCCGAGCCCGACGGCGCCGGAGCCGGCGTGGCGGCGGCTGCCGGAGCGGGCGGCGGCGGGGGCGGCGGGCGCGGACGCTCGGGGCGTGCGACCGGGGTGAAGAGGCGCGGTGCCGGCATGCGCGGATCAAGCGTCACGCTGATCGGTGCTGGCGGCGGCGGTGGTGGTGGCGGCGCAACCGGCGTCGGGGCGGGCGTCGCGACCGGCGCTGCCTTGGTGACGGGCGCAGGCTCTGCACTGACAGGGGCCGGGGCAGATGCCGGGGCCGCTGCGGGGACTGGCTCGGGCGCCGGCACCGGATCGGGAGCGGCCGCTGAATCCGGGGCATCGCCGGCACGGCGATTTTCCTCGGCCCGGCGGCGCTCTTCCTCGACTGCCTCAAGGCGCTCGCGCTCTTCGCGGCGGCGCGTTTCCTCGAGCGCGTTCATGCGCGATTCGTCGGCCTCGCGCAGCAGCTTGGTCTGAAGCTCCTGGCGGGACAGCAGGGAATTGGCGGGCGAGACGGGCGCTGGGCGCGGCGGCTCCGGCGCGCGCACCGGGGCTGCGGCCGCGACTGGCTCGGGGGCCTGCACCTCTTCGACCGCGGGCGCTTCAGCCTCGCCGGGACGGCCCAGGATGCGCTTGCGCTTCACTTCCACGACCACCGTGTTCGAGCGGCCATGGCTGAAGCTCTGCTTCACCTTGCCGGTCTCGACCGTGCGCTTCACCGACAGCGGTGCGCGCATGCCCAGTTTCGGCTTTTCGTTGTCGATATCGCTCACTCAAATTCCTCGTAGGTCAATCTTCGGCCGTATCGGGCGTGCCACTGCCCGTCGGTTCGGTTTCAAACGGCGTTGCGCCCTGCGATATCGTTTCGCAAGGCGCTGTACTCGGGTCAGGGCCGATAAAATGCAGCCAGCGATGGAGCGCTTCGCCCACCCGCTTCGCCGCATCGGGATCAGTCAGGCCTATGTGTACCACATTTTGGCGGCCTAGTGCCACGGCCAATATGGTGCGCGATACCGGCAGCGCCAAGCCCCTCAGGCCGCTGCCTTCCTCGTCGTTGCCGACTCGCCAGGCCTGGTCGAGCTTGCGGTTGCCGTCCTCGCCCGCATCGGCGGCGTGAAGCAGCAGGCGCAGCTTGCCGGAACGGGCGGCGGTCTCGATCCGGTCGGACCCGATCAGCAGCCCGCCTGAACGGGATTCGAGGCCGAGCCGGTCGAGCGCGGCGCGTTCCAGCGCTGCTTCGACCAGCGCGGGCAGGTCGTCCGGGATCAGGACCGGGCCGGTCTTGAACGCGCGGGCGAGCGCACCCTTGAGCTTGCCTTTGGCGATCGCGGTTTCCAACTCGGCGCGCGTCACGCCGATCCAGGCCCCCCGACCGGGCGCCTTGGCGCGGACATCGGGCAGGACATGGCCGTCGGGCGACAGCGCGAGGCGCACCAGGGCGGCGCGCGGCGCGCGATCGCCGACCAGGATGCAGCGGCGGATCGGGGTTTCACCCCCCTCCCGCCTGCGGGAGGGGGGAAGAAGGCTGAGGCGATGTCTTGTCGACTAGCGTTTCATTGCGAGGATTCCGCATGCGCGTCCTCCTGCAATGACTTCGGCGCGTCGCGGTCGGCGATCAGCAGCCCGCCCGCACCGTAATTCTCCGTGGCGACTTCCTCGATCACGATCTGCACCGCAGCCGGGTTCTTGCCGAGGCGCTCGACCAGCGAACGGGTCACGTCGGCGACGATCCCCGCTTTCTGGTCGTGCGTCGCGGTGCCCGCGATCCGGATGCTGACGAATGGCATCTGAGCTTACGCTTCCTCGTCCGTGGTCTCGGCGGCAGGTGCCTCCTCATCCTCGAACCAGTGCGCACGCGCTGCCATGATGATCTCGTTGCCCTGCTCCTCGCTCAGGCCGTACTCGCCGAGCACGCCGCCCTTGTCCTCGGGGCGCTTGGGGGCGTCCTCGTTGCGGCGGCGCGGTTCCTGGCGCTTCTTCTGCACCAGCTCGTCGGTCGCGAGATCGGCCAGGTCGTCGAGCGTCTTGATGCCCGCCTTGCCCAGTGTGACCAGCATCGCCTCGGTGATGTAGGGCATCGCGGCGAGATCGTCGGACACGCCCAGATCGCGGCGCAGCGTGCGGTTGGCTTCCTCGCGGCGCTCGAGCGCCTCGGTCGCGCGGCTCTGCAGCTCGGCGGCGAGATCCTCGTCGAAACCCTCGATCGAGGCGATTTCGTCGGCCTCGACATAGGCGACCTCTTCGAGCGCGCCAAAGCCTTCGGCGACCAGCAGCTGGGCCAGCGTCTCGTCCACGTCGAGCTCGGTCTGGAACATCTCGGTGCGCTCCAGGAATTCCTTCTGGCGCTTCTCGGACGCATCGGCCTCGGTCAGGATGTCGATCGCCTTGCCGGTGAGCTGGCTGGCGAGGCGCACATTCTGGCCGCGACGGCCGATGGCGAGCGACAGCTGATCGTCGGGAACGACGACCTCGATGCGGTCCTCTTCCTCGTCGATCACCACGCGCGACACGGATGCCGGCTGAAGCGCGTTGACGACGAAGGTCGCGGTGTCGGGCGACCAGGGGATGATGTCGATCTTCTCGCCCTG
Source organism: Pseudomonadota bacterium (assembly GCA_040388155.1). GTDB lineage: Bacteria > Pseudomonadota > Alphaproteobacteria > Sphingomonadales > Sphingomonadaceae > Sphingomonas. The sequence continues at coordinate 304,909 of JAZKCJ010000006.1, read as the reverse complement.
CATTTCCTGCACGACGGCCTGGACGCGGCTACCCTTCATGCCGACGCACGCGCCGACCGGATCGATCGAGGAGTCATGCGAGATGACGCCGATCTTCGCGCGCGAACCCGGATCGCGGGCGGCGGCCTTGATCTCGATGATGCCGTCGTAGATCTCGGGCACTTCCTGCGCGAACAGCTTCTTCATGAAGTCCGGGTGCGCGCGGCTGAGGAAGATCTGCGGCCCGCGATTCTCGCGGCGCACGTTTAGGATCAGCGCACGGATGCGGTCGTTGACGCGCACGATCTCGCGCGGGATCTGCGCATCGCGGCGGATGACGCCTTCGGCGCGGCCCAGGTCGACCACGACGTGACCGAACTCGACGCGCTTCACCACGCCGGTGATGATCTCACCCATGCGGTCCTTGAATTCTTCGAACTGGCGCTCGCGCTCGGCGTCGCGGACCTTCTGGAAGATCACCTGCTTGGCGGCCTGGGCGGCGATGCGGCCGAACTCGATCGGGGGCAGCGGATCGACGATATAATCGCCGACGACCGCGCCCGCCTGGAGCTTCTGCGCTTCCTTCAGGTTCACCTGCTTGAAATAATCGTCGACTGCCTCGACCACCTCGACGACGCGCCACAGGCGCAGGTCGCCGGAGTTCGGATCGAGCTTGGCGCGGATGTCGTTCTCGGCACCGTAGCGGGCACGGGCGGCGCGCTGGATCGCGTCCTCCATCGCCTCGATCACGATGCCCTTGTCGATCATCTTCTCGGCGGCGACGGCATTCGCGATCGCGATCAGCTCTGCCTTGTTGGCGGAAACGGCGGTGGCCATCAGTCTTGCCCTTCGTTCATGATATCGTCCGGGTTGCGTTCGGCGCCTTCCGGCGCCTCTTCTTCGAATTCTTCTTCCTCGACGCCTTCAGTCGAAAGCGGCCGGGTGGAGGCGATCAGCGCGTCGGTCAGCAGCAGCTTCGCGTTGGCGACCTGATCGAAGCCGATCGTCATCGGCTCGTGCTTGTTGACGTCGATGGTGATGCGCCCGTCCTCGACACCCTTCAAGATGCCGGTGAGCTGTTTGCGGCCATCGACCGGCGCGGCGAGATGGATGCGCGCCTCATGCCCCGCCCAGTCCTGGAAATCCTTGAGCCGGGTCAGCGGACGGTCGATGCCCGGCGAGCTGACTTCGAGGCGATAGGCTTCCTCGATCGGGTCCTTCTCGTCGAACAGGTCGGAGATGCGGCGCGACAGCTCGGCGCAATCGTCGATGGTGAGCTGGCGGGTGTCGGGCCGCTCGGCCATCACCTGAAGCGTCAGGTCGTCACGATTGCCGAACATCTTCACGCGCACGAGGTCGAAGCCCAGGGCATTCGCCTCGGGCTCGATCAGGTGGGTAAGCTTCGCGATGTCCGTCATCAGATTTGAAACATGCCTTTTCGTCGCCGGGACCGTGTGGCCCCGACCTCTTCACCCATAACGATGTAGAGAATATGAGGGCGATATACGGCGGCTTGGCCCGCGCGGCAAGGCCCCATGGCCCGGCACGGGCAAATGGCAGGCGGCCTGCCTTGATCCTGCGAGTCGATCCTATAGGCTCGGTCCAACCCTGCGTCCCGGGGATTCAGGCGAATCGCCCCGCGCGACGGATTCATATGAACGAGAGGCTGCCGGCATGACCCGATTCTCTTCCTACGCCCTGTTGCCGCTGTGCGCGGTCGTCGCTGCTGCCTGTTCCGCCTCGACCGCCCCGGCACAGGACGCCCCCAAGACCGTGGCCAAGCCCTTCACCGAGACGGTGATGGCTGATTTCGACGCGCCCTGGGCGATGACCTTCCTGCCCGATGGCCGGCTGCTGGTCACGGAGAAGGCCGGCAAGATTCAGATCGCCTCTGCCGACATGAAAACGATCAGGACGTTGGCGACGATCCCGGGCGTCGACAGTGCCGGGCAGGGCGGGTTGATGGACGTGGTGCTATCGCCGGGCTTCGCGAAGGATCGCCTCGTCTATTTCAGCTTCTCGGAGCAGCGCGAGGGCGGCAAGGCAGTGGCGCTGGCGCGCGGGCGGTTCGACGAGACGGGCGCGGCGCCCGCGCTGGCCGACATCTCGGTGATCTTCCGCGCCAGCCCCGCGGTCGAGGGCAACGGCCATTATTCGGGCCGGATCGCCTTCTCGCCCGACGGCAGGCATCTGTTCTTCACCAATGGCGAGCGCCAGAAATTCGATCCGGCGCAGGACCTGACGATGACGCTGGGCAAGGTGCTTCGCCTCACGCCGGACGGCAAGCCGGCGCCGGGCAACCCCTTTGCGGGGCAGGCCGGTGCGCGGCCAGAGATCTGGTCCTATGGCCATCGCAACCTGCTCGGCATCGCGTTCGACGCGCAGGGCAATCTGTGGGAGCAGGAGATGGGGCCGAAAGGCGGGGACGAGATCAACCTGATCCTGCCCGGCCGGAACTATGGCTATCCCAAGGTTTCGAACGGCAGCCATTATGACGACCGGGACATTCCCGATCACGCGCCCGGCGACGGGTTCGAGGCGCCCAAGGTCTGGTGGAACCCGTCGATCTCGCCGGGCGGGCTGATGATCTATTCGGGCGACATGTTCCCGGCGTGGAAGGGCGACGCGTTCGTCGGCGGGCTCTCCAGCGAGTCGCTGCTGCGCATCGACCTGGACGGGACCAGTGCGAAGAAGGGCGATCAATGGCCGATGGGCGCGCGCATTCGTGAGGCGGAGCAGGGCCCCGACGGCGCGATCTGGCTGATCGAGGACGGCATGCGCGGCGCGAACGGCCGGCTGATCAAGCTTACGCCGGCCAAAGCCTGACGCTACACTGCGGTTTCCGTCGAAACCTCCCCATGAAAGACAGTCCGGCATGACCAGATTCTTCTTCCGCGCGCTGCCCCTTCTCGCGCTGCCCCTTGCCGCACTGGTCCCTGCCGTTTCGGCCGGGGTCGCGCAGGATTCGCCCCGCACCGTCGCGTTCAAGGTGCCGGACGGCCTGCCCTTCGCGGTGAGCGACCAGGGCAGCTTCGACACGCCCTTCGCGCTCGCCTTCCTGCCCGATGGCCGAATCCTCGTCACCGAGAAGCCGGGCAGGCTGAAGCTGCGCGCGACCAATGGCGGCGTGAAGGACGTGACCGGGGTGCCGAAAGTGGCGCCGGGCGGGCAGGGCGGCCTGCTCGACGTGGCGCTCGCGCCCGATTTCGCGAAGAGCCACACCCTCTATCTGTCCTATTCGGAGCCGCGCCCGAACGGACGGAGCCTCGCGCTTGCCCGCGCGACGCTGAAGGACGGCGCCGTGCCGAGCCTTCAGGGCCTTCGGGTGATCTTCCGCGCCGGGTCGGACGGGACGGGCGAGCAGTTCGGCGGCAACATCGCCTTCTCGCCCGACCACTCATTGCTCTATCTCTCGTCCGGCGAGCGCCAGCGCTTCACCCCGGCCCAGGACCCGGACCAGGCGCTCGGCAAGATCCTGCGCCTGACGCTCGACGGCAAGCCGGCGCCGGGCAATCCCGGCCTAGCGGCGGGCGGCGTGCGGGCCGAGACCTGGTCGCTCGGCCACCGCAATCCCTATGGCCTTGCCTTCGACAAGGGCGGGCGGCTCTGGGAAATCGAGATGGGGCCGAAGGGCGGCGACGAGGTGAACCTGATCCTGCCCGGCAGGAACTATGGCTGGCCCAAAGTGTCGAACGGCGACAATTACGACGGCACGCCGATCCCCCGCCATGCCCCGGGCGACGGGTTCGAAGCGCCCAAGGTCTGGTGGAATCCCTCGATCTCGCCGGGCGGGCTGATCATCTATTCGGGCAAGCTGTTCCCTGCCTGGCAGGGCTCGGCCTTCATCGCCGCCCTGTCCGGCCAGGCGCTGATCAGGGTCACGCTGAACGGCGACAATGCGGCCAAGGCCGACCAGTGGAACATGGGCATGCGCATCCGCGACGTGGCCCAGGCGCCCGACGGTGCGATCTGGCTGCTGCAGGATGGTCGCGGCGGGCATCTGATGCGGCTGACGCCTCGGTAAGCCGGTACAGGCGGGGCTGACCCTCATCGCCGTTCGCCCCGAGTAGCCATCGAGCTTGTCGAGAGGGCGTATCGAGGGGCAAGTGTGTCTCGATACGGGTTCTCGACAAGCTCGACCCCTATTCGACACGAACGGGTGATGGAGGTCAGGCCCGTTTCACCCTATCCGCGCAGCCTCTTCAGGTGCGCGTCGGCCTCAGCGACGCCGGGATTGCCCGGCGCGCCGGGCATCCCGGCGAGTTCCCCGTATCGCGCCCGCGCCTGGATCCAGAAGATCCAGGCCGTGTCGCTGTCGTTGATCGCTTCGGCCTGCAGCGCCGCGCTGCGCAGCGCATCGGCGATATCGAGCGGCGGGGCATCGGGTACTTCCCGATAGAGGCCCAGCATCTCGGTGATCGCCGTGCCGGCTTCGTCGGCGCGGCCCGCCTCGACCAGCATGTCGGCGACGTGACGGACGGCATCGGCAAGCGCCGCGGCATCCCCGACATCGCGCAGCAGCGCCACCGCGCGGCGCTGGCGGGTCAGCGCCTCATAAAGGTCGCCCGCCTCGCGCAGGCGTTCCGCGTCGCGGGCATAGGTCTCTGCCTGTGCCCGCGCGTCGCTCATCGCCGCGCGATCAGATAGTTCAGGCGGGCTGCCGCGATCGGCTTGCCGCGGTCGTCCTGCCAGGCGGTCGCCTCGACATTGGCGACTCGCGTGCCGAGCCGGGTGACCACCCCCTGCGCGCGGGTCGGCTTGTCGCGCCCGCCACGCATGAAATCGACCGTGACGTTGATCGGCTTGATCCGGCCGCCGCCCTCCTCGGCCAGCGCCTGGCGGACGGCGACGATCGCCGCCATTTCCATCAGCCCGCTGATCGCGCCGCCGTGGAGGAAACCCGGCCGGCCGAGCACGCCTTTCTCGAACGGCATGATCAGCACGCTCTCGTCATCGGGATCGACGCTCAGCCCGAGCAGGTCGGCATAAGGCGGCAGCGTCACAGATAGCCCTCCGGCGCCATGAAGGTGCCCGCGACATGCGCGAGCGGATCGGCCGGATCGCCGTCATGCGCCTGGCCGCGCACGAACGCGATCGAGCGGGTGATGCGATAGCATTCGCCACGCCCGATCACCGTCTTTCCCGGCGTCGCCGGCCGGAGATAGTCGACGCGCAGGTCGAGCGTCGCGTGCGGGCGGAACGCGTTGAGCTTCAGCCACACCGCCATGCTCGTCGCCATGTCCATCATCGACAGGATCGGGCCGGAGGCGATCACGCCGGTTTCGGATTCGCCGATCTGGTCCTTGCTGTAGGGAAGGGCCAGCTCGACCCAGTCGAGGCCGTGCGCATGATAGCCAAGGCCAAGCAGGCCGCCATGGCCGCCGGCGCCGTTGCGCAGGAAGCGTTCGGGATCGAAACGAAAGGTGTCAGTCGTCGTCATCCCGCGCTCCCTATCGCAGCGCAGCGTGATCCGCAAAGCCGCCGGGTGATCATCTGATCGGGCATCTGATCGGGCATCCGATTGGGCGATTGCAGGGCTGCCCGGTGCCGTATAGCTTCGGTTGCAAATAACAACGAATAGGAGAGGCGGGTGCACCCAAGCATCCATGGCGCCGAGACGCCGGACAAGCCGGCGCTGATCGTCGCCGAGACGGGCGAGACGGTGAGCTTTGCCGAGCTCGACCGGCACTCCAATCGTGCGGCGCAGCTGTTCCGTTCGGCCGGGCTGGCCATCGGGGACACGATTGCCCTGTTCCTGGAGAATGTGCCCGAATTCTACGATGTCGCCTGGGGCGCGCAGCGCAGCGGCCTTTTCTACGTCTGCATTTCGACCAAGCTGACCGCGCCCGAGGTTGCCTATATCGTGCGCGACAGCGGGGCGAAGCTGGTCGTGGCGTCGGCCGGGCTCGATGTCGCCGCACCGCTTGCGGGCGCACTGGCTGATATCGCGCTCTACACGATCGGCGGAACCGTGCCGGGCTGGTCGGCCTGGGAAGAGGCGGTGGCGGGGATGCCCGATACGCCGATCGGTGATGAGCGCGCCGGGATCGACATGCTCTATTCCTCCGGCACCACCGGCCGGCCCAAGGGCGTGCGTGTCGCGCTGCCCGAGGACCCGAACATCGCTGCGCCGAACGTGCTGATGATGCTCGCGCGCGGGCTGTACGGGCTCGGGCCTGACACCATCTATCTCAGCCCCGCGCCGCTCTATCACGCGGCGCCGCTTCGCTGGTCGATGACGGTGCTCCGTCTCGGCGGCACGGTCGTGATGATGCAGCATTTCTCCCCGCTGGCCGCGCTGGCGGCGATCGAGACCTATGGCGCGACGGCGAGCCAGTGGGTGCCGACTCATTTCGTGCGCATGCTCAAGCTGGACGACGCAGCGCGACGCCGTTTCGACCTGTCGACACTCAAGGTCGCGATCCACGCTGCCGCGCCCTGCCCGATCCCGGTCAAGGAAGCGATGATCGCCTGGTGGGGCCCGGTGCTGTACGAATATTATGCCGGGTCGGAAGGCAACGGGCTGACCACGATCAATTCGGAACAATGGCTGGCGCACAAGGGATCGGTCGGCACGGCGGCGTACGGCGTGCTGCACATCTGCGACGAAGCGGGCGAGGCGCTCGGGCCCGACGAGGAGGGGCTGGTCTATTTCGAGGGCGGTGGCCAGTTCGAATATCACAACGACCCCGCCAAGACCGCCGAGGCCCGCAATGCGAAAGGCTGGACGACGCTCGGCGATATCGGGCGGATCGATGCCGGGGGCTATCTCTACCTGACCGATCGCAAGAGCTTCATGATCATTTCCGGCGGGGTGAACATCTACCCGCAGGAGATCGAGAACCGGCTGATCACGCATCCGCGCGTGGCCGATGTCGCGGTGATCGGCGGGCCCTGCCCTGAAATGGGCGAGCGGGTCGTCGCGGTGGTGCAGCCGGTCGACATGGCGGAAGCCGGGCCTGCGCTGGCGGAGGAACTTACCGCCTGGTGCCGCGCGGAATTGTCCGGCGTGAAGACGCCGCGCCAGATCGACTTCACCGAAGAACTGCCCCGGCATGCGACGGGCAAGCTCTACAAGCGCTTGCTGCGCGACCGCTATTGGGGCGTGGGTGGAGGGCGGATCGTGTGATCGGCACTCCCCAAAGCCGTTCGCCCCGAGTAACCATCGACCCTGTCGAGAGGGTGTGTCGAGGGGCAGGCGCTATCCTCCCTCTGTGCCTCGATACGAGCTCTCGACAAGCTCGATCTCTACTCAGCTCGAACGGGTTGGGGTGGATCAACGGATTTCAAGGAATGACCGAATGAACGACCGCGTCTCCATCACCGTTACCGATCACGTCGCCGATGTCCGCCTGACGCGCGCCGACAAGATGAACGCGATCGATCCGGCGATGTTCAAGGGCATCGCCGCGGCGATCGACCAGCTGGGCGGCATGGCGAATGTCCGCGCCGTGGTGCTCTCCGGCGAGGGGCGCGGTTTCTGCGCAGGACTCGACATGCAGAGCATGGCAGGCGGTGGATCGGGCATCGACCTGGGCAGCCGGCGGCCGGACGGCGCCAATCTGGTTCAGCAGGTCTCCTGGGGATGGCGCATGCTGCCGATGCCGGTGATCGCGGCGGTGCACGGCGTGGCGCTGGGCGGCGGGTTCCAGATCATGTCGGGCGCCGATATCCGCATCGCGGCGCCGGGCACGCGCCTGTCGATCCGCGAGGGGCATTGGGGCCTGGTCCCCGACATGGGCGGCATTGCGCTGTGGCGGACGCTGGTACGCGACGATGTGCTGCGCGAGCTGACCTATACCGCGCGGGAATTCACTGCCGAGGAGGCGCTGGGATACGGCTTCGTCACGCGCCTTGCCGACGATCCGCATGAAGCGGCCATGGCGCTGGCGCGGGAGATCGCCGGGCGCAGTCCGCACGCGGTGCGCGGCAGTAAACGCCTGTTCAACCTCGCCGCCGATGCCGATCCCAAAACGATCCTTGAGGCGGAGACGGTCGAGCAGCTGCGGGTGATCCGCCAGCCCAACCAGGTCGAGGCGGTGATGGCGAATATGGAGAAGCGCACGCCCCGGTTCAAAGATTAGGGCGGGCCGACCTCTCGGCACGATTGCAGCAAGAGAGATGGTTCGCGCCGAGGCGCAGAGCATGCAGAGAGGATCCGGCCAGCGGCACGGCGGTTTGCGGCGACAAACACGTCCATAAACAGACAGCTTGCCGGCGCACGACGATCAAGCCGGAAAATGAACTCCGCGTGCTCTGCGCCCTCTGCGCGAACCACCTTCTTTGCTGCCCTCGTGCCAGTGACGTGAATGTCGATCCGGCCTCAGAGATTGGGCAGGGGCGGGGATCGTTCGATCCGATATTGCTCGAGCCCGGCGCGCAGTTCGTCGGGCAGCCGGATCGCGCCGGACGCGCCGCTCATCACGATCGCCGCATCGCAGGTCGCGATCGCGAAACCCTGCTGGAACGCGGTGGAGAGGATCTGCCAGCTCCGGGTGCCGATCTCGCCGATGCCGGTGGCGATCTCGACATCGGCCGGGAAGCTGCCCTCGGCCAGATAGTTGATCTCGATCCGGGCGACGAGCCAGCGATGCCCTTTCCACCCGCTCAGCCCCATCGCCTGGTTGAAGCGTACCCGCCCGCTCTCGAACAGGGCCGCCATCGCGACATTGTTGATATGGCCGAGCGGATCGAGATCCTGGAAACGGGTCTGGATCAGCTCGCTGTGCGGATAGGCCGTGGGGCTCAGCCGGGAGGGATCGGGTCGGGCCATTGCGCTCCTAGTCCCCCTCCCGCTTGCGGAAGGGGGAGAGAGGGGAGAGAGCGAATATCAGCGCGGCGCCATCCGGATCGCGCCGTCGAGGCGCACATCCTCGCCGTTGAAATAGCTGTTCTCGATCATCGCCAGCGCGAGCTGGGCATATTCGGGCGCGTTGCCGAGGCGCTTGGGGAAGGGCACGGACGCGGCGAGATTGTCCTTCACCTGCTGCGGCGCGCCCTGCATCAGCGGGGTATTGAAGATGCCCGGCAGGATGGTGTTGACGCGAATGCCTTCGCCCATCAGGTCGCGCGCGATCGGCAGGGTCATGCCGACCACGCCGCCCTTCGACGCCGAATAGGCGGCCTGGCCGATCTGGCCGTCCTCGGCCGCGACGCTCGCGGTCATCACGATCGCACCGCGCTCGCCATCCTCGCCCGGCGCAAGCGTCAGCATGCCGGCCGCCGACTTCGCCACGCAGCGGAAGGTGCCGACCAGGTTGATCTGGATGAGCCAGTTGAACGCGTCGAGCGAGAAATGCTTGATCGATCCGTCCTCCTTCGACCGGCTCGCCGTCTTCATCGCATTGCCGGTGCCGGCGCAGCAGACCAGGATGCTCTCCTGCCCGTTCGCCGCGCGCGCCTTGGCGAAGCCGGCATCGACGCTCTCGTCGGAGGTGACGTTCACTTCGCAGAACACGCCGCCGATCTCGGCCGCGACCTTCTCGCCCTTGTCTGCCTGGAGGTCGAAGATCGCGACCTTCACGCCCTTTGCGGCAAGTGCCCTGGCGGTCGCCTCGCCAAGACCGGAGGATCCGCCGGTCACGACGGCAGCGATGGTGGTGTCGAGTTTCATCGTCTTCAGCCTTTTTCTGTCACCATTCGTGTCGAGCAGGGAGCGAGCTTGCCGAGGGCTCGTATCGAGGCACATGTCCCTCGATACGCCTTCTCGGCAGGCTCGACGGCACTCGGGACGAGCGGTCGGTTGTGATTACCTGTCCTCAAACCCGCTCGACGATGGTGACGTTGGCGATGCCGCCGCCCTCGCACATCGTCTGCAATCCGTAGCGGGCGCCCCGCGCGTGCAGCGCGTGCACCAGCGTCGCCATCAGCTTGGTGCCGGACGCGCCGAGCGGATGGCCGAGCGCGATCGCGCCGCCATTGACGTTGAGCTTCGCCGGGTCGCCGCCAGTGTGCTTCAGCCAGGCGAGCGGCACCGGCGCGAATGCCTCGTTGACCTCGTACAGGTCGATATCCTCGATCTTCATGCCCGCGCGCTTCAGCGCCCTGTCGGTCGCGAACAGCGGTTCCTCGAGCATGATGACCGGGTCGCCGCCGGTGACGGTGAGGTTGTGGATGCGGGCGAGCGGGGTCAGGCCATGCTCCTTCAGCGCGCGCTCGCTCACCACCAGCACGGCGCTGGCGCCGTCGCAGATCTGGCTGGCATTGGCGGCCGAGATCACGCCGCCTTCCTGGAGCAGCTTGACTGAATGGATGCCCTCGAAGGTCGCGTCGAAGCGGATGCCCTCGTCGATCAGGTGGCATGCCTCGCCCTCGGGCGTTTCGATCTCAAGGCCGACGATCTCGCCCTTGAAGTCGCCGCGCTCGGTCGCGGCGGCGGCACGGCGATGGCTCTCCAGCGCATAGCGGTCGAGCGTGTCGCGGTCGAAGCCGTATTTCTCGGCGATCATCTGCGCGCCGAGGAACTGGCTGAACTGAACGCCCGGGTAACGCGCTTCCTGCCGCGGCGACTTCGCCTTGCCGAGACCCGCCTGGGCGAACAGCATGCCGGTCGATCCCATCGGCACGCGCGTCATGCTCTCGACGCCGCTTGCGATCACCACGTCCTGCGTGCCGGAGAGCACTGCCTGCGCCGCGAACTGGATCGCCTGTTGCGAGCTGCCGCATTGCCGGTCGATCGAGACGGCGGGGACGCTTTCAGGCAGCTTCGACGCGAGCACCGCGCCGCGGCCGACCTGGAAGCCCTGCTCGCCGCCCTGGCTGACGCAGCCCATGATGACGTCCTCGATCGCTGCCGGATCGATGCCGGACCGGTCGACGATCGCGTCGAGCACGGCGCCGCCCATATCGGCCGGGTGCCATCCGGCCAGTCGCCCGCCGCGCTTGCCACCGGCGGTACGCACCGCCTCAACGATATAGGCCTCGGCCATGCTTCGCTCTCCATCAGGTTCGTATTTGCAACCCACTCTTGCCCAATCGCGGCGGGTCGGCAAGGGTGTGTCGGCATACCCGATCGTCGAAATATGGAGCTGCAGGATGAATGTGACGGATGCCGTAGCGGCACGCCGGTCTGTGCGCGGATTTCAGGAAAGGCCGGTCGATCCGGCGATGCTGAAGGCGATCGTGACACGGGCCGCGCGGGCGGCGACCGGCGGCAATCTCCAGCCCTGGCATATCGATCTGGTGACGGGCGAGTCGCTGGTCGCGCTGAAGGCGGCGATGATGGCGAAGCTGATGGCAGGCGAGACCGAGGAGCCCTGCTATGCGATCTACCCGCCGGGGCTGACCGCGCCCTATCGCGACCGGCGCTTCGCGATCGGCGAGGCGATGTACGCGCAGATCGGCATCCCGCGCGAGGACAAGGCGGCGCGGCGACGGTGGTTCGCGCGCAATTTCCAGTTCTTCGGCGCGCCGGCGGCCCTGTTCTGCACGGTCGACCGGCAGATGGGGCCGCCGCAATGGGCCGATCTCGGCATGTATCTGCAGAATGTGATGTTGCTTGCGGTCGAGGCTGGCCTCGCGACCTGCGCTCAGGAATGCTGGGCGCTCTATCCGGAGACGATCACCGGGTTTCTCGGAACGCCGGCACAGCGGATGCTCTTCTGCGGCATGGCGATCGGCCATGAGGATGAGGCTGAACCGGCGAACCGGTTGCGCAGCCCGCGGGCGCCGGAAGAGGAGTGGCTGACGATTCGCTCTTGATCCTCCCCTGCGGGGGAGGATCAGGCGCAATTGCACCGCACGGTCCCGCATCGCCCAACTCTGCAATTGACGCTGCACTGCAGCATCGCCACCTGTCGCCGATGCTCGATCCTGCCGCGCCCGCCCTTCTCGTCGACCCCGTCACCCCGCACCAGCGCGTCGGCCTGACTCATTTCGCGCTCGCGGTCGGCGGCTTCGCGATCGGCACGACGGAATTCGCGACGATGAGCCTGGTGCCCGATTTCGCGCGCGACCTCGGGATCGACGTGCCGACGGCGGGGCATGTCATCAGCGCCTATGCGCTGGGCGTGGTGGTGGGGGCGCCGGTCATCGCGGTGCTTGCCGCCCGCCTCTCGCGCCGCACGCTGCTGATCCTGCTGATGGCGCTCTATGCCCTGGCCAATGGGCTGACCGCCCTGTCGCCGACCTATGGCTGGATGATGGCGTTCCGCTTCGTCAGCGGCCTTCCGCACGGCGCCTATTTCGGGATCGCCACGCTGGTCGCCGCATCGCTGGTGCCGCCGGGCAAGCGGACCCAGGCGATGGCGCGCGTGCTGCTTGGGCTGACGGTCGCGACGATCGCCGGCGTGCCGCTGGCCAACTGGCTCGGGCAGACGGTCGGCTGGCGCTGGAGCTTCGCGATCGTCGCCGTGCTGGCGGTGCTGACCGCGACGCTGGTCGCGGTCTTCGCGCCGCGCGACCGGCCCGATTCGGCGCGCAGTCCCCTGGGTGAGCTCGACGCCCTGAAGCGCCCGCAGGTCTGGCTGACGCTGGGGATCGGTGCGATCGGGTTCGGCGGCCTGTTCGCCGTCTATACCTATCTCGCCTCGACCCTGACCGAGGTGACCGGCGTCTCGCCGCACCTGATCCCCGTCGTGCTGATGGTGTTCGGCGTCGGCATGACGGCGGGCAACCTGATCGTGCCGCGCTTCGCCGATCGCGCGCTGATGCCGACCGCGGCCGGCCTGCTGCTCTGGAGCCTCGCCGCGCTGGCGCTCTATCCGTTCGCTGCCGGGAATTTCTGGACGATGCTGGTCGCTGTCGCCGCGATCGGCGTCGGCGGTTCGCTCGGGTCGATCCTGCAGAGCAGGCTGATGGACGTGTCGGGCGACGCACAGGCGCTTGCCGCTGCCCTGAATCATGCCGCGTTCAATATCGCGAATGCGCTGGGCCCCTGGCTCGGCGGGATCGCCATTGCCGCCGGGCTTGGCTGGACGTCGACCGGCTGGGTCGGGTGTGGCCTGGCGCTTGGCGGTTTGGCATTCCTGGCGGTGTCGGTCGCCCTGGAGCGCCGCAGCACCTGATTCCCGACACGGGGAGGATCAGGTGCTGAGCATCGTTTCGGTGAGAGGGGTGGTGGCGGCGCCGATGATGATCTCACATCATCCGGACGCCACCGACAGGCTCAGCCTGCGGCAGGCGACCGGCGGCCGCCGCCCGAATGCTGGCGACCCGAACCGCCGGGGCGACCGCCACCGCCGCCGGGACGGCCATAGCCGCCTGGGCGACCCTGGCCACCGGGGCGGCCATTGCCGGCCGGACGCCCATTGCCTTCAGGACGCGCACCCTGCGGACGGGCCTGTCCCTCGGGACGGGCGCCGGTCGGGCGGGCGGCATGAGTCGCGCGCGGCGGGGCACGGTGGCGGCCCGAATCGTCGCGGCGGCGATCGTCGTCCGAACCGGCGGGCCGGTTCGCCTTGATCTTCGCCGCCTCGGCGGTGAAGCCTTCGGGCAGCGGCATCGGGGTCGGCTTTACGCGCGTCAGCTTCTCGATGTCGCGCAGATAGGACCGCTCGTCATCCGCCACGAAGCTGATCGCCACGCCCGACGCACCGGCGCGCGCGGTGCGGCCGATGCGGTGGACATATTGCTCGGGCACGTTGGGCAGCTCGAAGTTGAACACGTGGCTCACGCCCGACACGTCGATGCCGCGCGCGGCGATGTCGGTCGCGATCAGCACCTTGACCTTGCCCGACTTGAACTCGCCCAGCGCGCGCTCGCGCTGCGGCTGGCTCTTGTTGCCGTGGATCGCGTTGGCGGCGATGCCGGCATGGCCGAGCAGCTTCACGACGCGGTCGGCACCATGCTTGGTGCGGGTGAAGACCAGGCAGCGCTCGATCTCCGGGTTGCGGAGATGGATGGTGAGCAGCGCCTGCTTTTCCGACTGGTTGACCAGGGTTGCGTACTGTTCGACGCGCTCGGCCGTGGTCGACACCGGTGCGACCTTCACGGTCGCCGGGTCCTTCAGGAACTGGTCGGCCAGTTCGCGGATCGCGTTGGGCATGGTCGCCGAGAAGAACAGGGTCTGGCGATCGCGCGGCACCATCTTCACGATCTTGCGGAGCGCGTGGATGAAGCCGAGGTCGAGCATCTGGTCGGCCTCGTCGAGGACGAGGATCTCGAGCGTCGCAAGGCTCACGAAACGCTGCTCGATCAGGTCGAGCAGGCGGCCCGGCGTGGCGACGAGGATGTCGATGCCGCGCGCCATGTCCTGGCGGTTCTTGTTGATGCTGGTGCCGCCGAACACGGTCGCGACCGACATCTTGGAGAACTTGCCATATTCGCGCGCGCTGTCGGCGATCTGGCTGGCCAGCTCGCGCGTCGGCGCAAGGACGAGCATGCGGCAATGAGTCGGCAGCACGTTCTTGGGCGCGTTGACGAGGCGCTGGATGGAGGGGAGGACGAAGGCGGCGGTCTTGCCGGTGCCGGTCTGCGCGATGCCGAGAAGGTCGCGGCCGTCGAGCAGGGTCGGGATCGACTGCTTCTGGATCGGGGTGGGGGTGGTGTAGCCCTTGGCTTCGAGCGCGCGGACGAGCGGCTCGGCCAGGCCGAGATGTGCGAAAGACATGATACTATAGTCCAATATTAGCCGGGCTCGCGAGTCCGGCGGACGCACGAGTGGCGGGGGAGAATGACACCCCGCGTGAAAAGGGAAGCCCGTTAAAAACGACCGAGGCGGAGCCTGGACCCTGGAGTCCGATCACGCTGCATGACGCCTCGATGGGCGGCATATGCATGCTGCGGCGCAAAAAGTCAATGACGCCGGCGAAACGGGTTGATGCAAATCATCCTGGAGTCAGGTGACGTGCCGACGGATCACGGCTAAGCAGCGGAGGTGGATACAGGGGACTCCGCTCAGCCGACCGCGTTCGAGCTCGATATCGCGGCGATCAGGCGGATCGATGCCGTGCCCACGATCCTCGACGTGGTCTGCCGCACCACCGGCATGGGTTTCGCCGCGGTCGCGCGGGTTACCGAGGAGCGCTGGATCGCCTGCAGCGTGCGCGACGACATCGCCTTCGGGCTGGTGCCGGGCGGCGAGCTCAAGGTCGAGACGACGATCTGCAACGAGATCCGCGACAGCCGCGAGCCGGTGATCATCGATCACGTCGCCGAGCATCCCGATTTCTGCAATCACCACACCCCGGCAACCTACGGCTTCCAGAGCTATATCTCGATGCCGATCCTGCTGCCCGACGGGCGTTTCTTCGGCACGCTCTGCGCGATCGATCCGCGCCCGGCACAGGTGGACAATCCGGAGACCATCGACATGTTCCGCATGTTCGCCGACATGATCGCCTTCCATCTCGACGCCCAGGCCCAGATCGACCGGAGCGCGGCGACCCTGTTCGACGAGCGCAGGACCGCCGAGCTGCGCGAGCAGTTCATCGCGGTGCTCGGTCACGATCTGCGCAACCCGCTTGCCTCGATCGACGCGGGCACCCGCCTGCTGGCGAGAGACCCGGCGCCCGACAAGGCGGCGAAGGTGCTCGGCCTGATGCAGAACAGTGTCGCGCGCATGGCCGCGCTGATCGACAATGTCCTCGATCTGGCGCGCGGACGGCTCGGCGGGGGGCTCACGCTTCAGCGTGCGCCCGTCCAGCTCGGGCCGGTTCTCCGCCAGGTGATTGAGGAACTGCGCGCCAGCCATCCGAAACAGCCGGTCGAGGCGGTGATTGAGCTCGATGCCGAGATCGATTGCGATCGCGGCAGGATCGCGCAATTGCTGTCGAACCTGCTCGGCAACGCGTTGACGCACGGCGCCGCCGACCAGCCGGTGCTGGTGCACGCTGCGACGCGAGAGGGCGTCTTCGAACTGTCGGTCAGCAACGCCGGCGAAGAAATCCCGGCCGCTGCGATCGAACGCCTGTTCCAGCCCTTTGCCCGTGGCGCTGTCCGGCCCGATCAGGCCGGGCTCGGCCTTGGCCTCTATATCGCTTCCGAAATCGCCAGGGCGCATGGCGGTTCGCTCAGCGTCGCGTCGTCACCGATGCAGACGCGCTTCACCTTCCTCATGCCGCTCGCCTGACGCGCAAAAAAATCGTCGTTGCTCGCACCCGTTTTCCCCGGTGGTACGTTGATATTCATTGGGGAGATCGCCGGTGTGCCACGTGCTGATCATCGAGGATGAAATCCTGATCGCGCTCGATCTTCAGGACATACTGACACTGGCCGGTGCGAAGACCTTCTCCTTTGCCGAAACCGAGCGCGAGGCGCTCGATGCAGCGCGCGAGCATCGGCCCGACGTCATCATGTCCGACGTGATGTTGCGCGAGGGCACCGGCCCGCATGCGGTCGAGGTGATCCAGGGCGAGATGGGGCCGCTCCCGGTGATCTTCATCACCGCCACGCCGGAAGCCTGCCTCAGTTGCGATCCGCCCGCGATCGTGCTGGGTAAGCCGGTGATCGACGCCAGGCTGCGCGAGGCGTTCCGGCTGGTGGCGCCGCACTGAACCAGGGGCCATCGGATACCATCGTCACCCCGGACGTCTCGAGCTTGTCGAGAGGTCCGGGGTGACGGATAGTCTCAGAGACTCCGCCCGATCAGCTCCTTCATGATCTCGTTGGTGCCGCCATAGATCCGGCTGACGCGTGCCCCGCGCCACGCCCGCGCGATGGGATATTCGTTCATGTAACCCGCGCCGCCATGAAGCTGGAGGCACTTGTCCATCACTTCCCATTGCAGCTCGGTATGCCACAGCTTGGCGGCGGCGCCCTCGGTCGGGGTCAGTTCCCCCGCCAGGTGCCGCTTGATCGCCCAGTCGAGATGCGCCCAGCCGACCTGAAGCTTGGTCTTCAGGTCGGCGAGCACGAAGCGGGTATTCTGGAAATCGAACACCACCCCGGCGAACGCCTTGCGCTCCTTGGTGAAGGCGACCGTCTCGTCGAACGCCTTCTGCGCCGATGCCTGGACGCCGACTGCGATCGACAGCCGCTCCTGCGGCAGCTGGCTCATCAGGTAGATGAAGCCCTTGCCTTCCTCGCCCAGGCAGTTGGTCATCGGCACGCGCACGTCCTCGAAGAACAGCTCGGACGTGTCCGCTGCGTCCTGGCCGATCTTGTCGAGGTTGCGACCGCGCTTGAAGCCTTCCCGGTCGCTCTCGACCAGGATGATCGACATGCCCTTGTACGCCGGCTTCGCGTCGGGATCGGTCTTGGCGACGACCAGGATCAGATCGGCATTCTGGCCGTTGGTGATATAGGTCTTCGATCCGTTGACGACATAATGGTTGCCGTCCTTCTTCGCGCTGGTGCGGATCGATTGCAGGTCGGATCCGGTGCCTGGCTCGGTCATCGCGATCGCGGTGATCGTCTCGCCCGAGACGAGGCGCGGCAGCCACTGCTTCTTCTGCTCTTCGGAGCCGTACTGGACGATATAGTCGCAGACGATGTCCGACTGGAGCGAGAAGCCGAGCGGGGTGCCGGCGTACGAGATCTCTTCGTCGATGATCGCGTTATAGCCGAAATCGAGGCCAAGCCCGCCATATGCCTCGGGCACCGTCGGGCAGAGCATCCCGATCGCGCCGGCCTTGGTCCAGATCGACTTGTCGACGATGCCCGCCTCTTCCCATTCGGCGACATGGGGGACGGCTTCCTTCTGCAGGAAGCTGCGCACGCTCTGGCGGAATGCCTCGTGATCCTCGGTATAGGCGAATCGACCGGGCACGGTATCGAGGGACATTTCAGTTCTCTCCTGCAACCTTTTGCAGCGGTGTGCGGTTCGTTTACGCGAACGTCAAGCGTGCCGACGCTCGACAGCCGAAGCGATCGGACTATGCTCTGCGCAAACACAGGAGAATGCATGAAACTGGCCAGCCTCAAGCATGGACGCGACGGCAAGCTCGTCGTCGTTTCGAACGATCTGGCCTGGTATGCCGATGCGGGGCACATCGCCCCCACGCTGCAGGCGGCGCTTGACGACTGGGATCGGCTGCTGCCCGATCTCGCCAATCTCGCGACCGATCTCGACCATGAGATGATCCCGATGCGCCGCTTCCACGAACATGGCGCGGCGGCGCCCCTGCCGCGTGCCTATCAATGGGCCGACGGTTCCGCCTATGTGAACCATGTCGCGCTGGTCAGGCAGGCGCGGGGGGCGGAAATGCCCGACAGCTTCTGGCACGATCCGCTGATGTACCAGGGCGGCTCGGACGGTTTCCTCGGCCCGCGCGACCCGATCCCGCTCGCCGACGAGGCTTGGGGCTGCGATCTCGAGGCCGAAGTGGTGGTGGTGACCGGCGACGTGCCGCTCGGTGCGAGCCGGGAAGAGGCGCTGGCGGCGGTCCGCCTCGTCGGCCTCACCAACGATGTGTCCCTGCGCAACCTGATCCCGGGCGAGCTGGCCAAGGGTTTCGGCTTCTTCCAGTCGAAGCCGGCCAGCGCCTTCTCGCCGGTGTTCGTCACGCCCGACTCGCTTGGCGACTGGTGGAAGGACGGCAAGCTCCACCGCAAGCTGATGGTCGACCTCAACGGCAAGCCCTTCGGCCGCGCCGAGGCAGGCGAGGACATGACCTTCGATTTCGGCACGCTGATCGCGCATGCCGCGAAGACTCGGGCGCTGGGCGCCGGGACGATCATCGGTTCCGGCACCGTCTCCAACCGCGATGCCGATGGCGGCCCGGGCAAGCCGATCGCTGACGGCGGCGTCGGCTATTCGTGCATCGCCGAAGTCCGCACGGTCGAGACGATCAAGGGCGGCGCGGCGGTCACGCCGTTCCTGAAGAAAGGCGATACGGTCCGCATCTGGGCCGAGGACGACAAGCGCCACCCGATCTTCGGCGTGATCGAACAAACGGTGGAATGATCATCACCCTCTCCCCGGAAGGGGAGAGGGCCACTCAGTGGAAATCATGCGACTTGATCGGGATGACCTCCTCCATCCCGTCCCCGAACAACGGCAATCTCGGCCGGTCGCGCGGGTCGATCGTGCCGCCATGAGTCGCCCCGTCGCCGGGGATGGTCATGTTGGGCAGGTCCAGGTCGCCGATCCCGCGCAGCAAACGGGTGTGATCGACGATCCGGTCGGTGACGACATGGATCACGCCGCTCTCGCTCTGCACCCGCCCCTGCACGCTGATCATCGACGCCGACATCAGGATGCGGCGCTGTGCCTCGAACCGGTCCTTCCACAGGATCGCATTGGCGATGCCGGTCTCGTCCTCAAGGGTCACGAACACAACGCCCTCGGCGCTGCCCGGCCGTTGCCGAACGAGGATGATGCCGGCCACCTCGACTCGTGTCCCGTCCTTCAACGTCTTGAGGTCGCTGCATCGCCGGATGCGCAGCCTGTCCAGCGCGCCGCGCAGGAAGCTGACCGGGTGATTGCGCAAGGTCAGTTGAGTTGCGCGATAATCCTCCACCACTTCGCGGCCGGCGGTGAGCGGGGTCAGCGCGACGGCTGGCTCGCGCGCTTCGGGAATGATGGCGCCCGCCCGCATGTCGGCGGCGGTCAGCAGGGGCAGGGGCGCCTGGCCCAGACCCCTGATTGCCCAGAGCGCCTGCCGCCGGTTGAGGCCGAGGCACTGAAAGGCATCGGCCCGGGCGAGCTTTTCCAGCGCTGCCGGCTTCACCCCGGAACGGCGCCAGGCATCCTCGACCGAGGTGAAGGGGCCTGATGCACGGGCCTCAAGGATCAGCCCGGCATCCTCTGCGCTCAACCCCAGCACGATCCGCATGCCGAGCCGAAGCGGCAGCAAGGCCTCCCAGTCCGCGTCGGTGCCCCAGAACCGGTCATCGCGCGGTCGCGGATTCGGCGGGCCCGGGACGACGCCCGGAACGACGATCGTATCCCAGTCGCTGCGGTTGATGCACACCGGCAACGCCTCGACCCCATGCTCGCGCGCATCGCGGATGATCTGCGCCGGCGCGTAGAATCCCATCGGCTGCGCGTTGAGCAGGGCAGTGCAGAAGATCTCAGGATGATGGCACTTCATCCAGCTCGACGCATAGGCGATCTTGGCGAAGCTGGCTGCATGGCTCTCGGGAAACCCGTAGCTGCCGAAACCCTCGATCTGCTTGACCAGCCGCTCGGCGAAGTCGAGCGAGATACCGTTCGCCAGCATGCCGCTGATCAGCGGCTCGCGGAACTTGCCGACGCCGCCCGTCTGCTTGAACGTCGCCATCGCGCGGCGGAGTCGATCCGCCTCACCCCCGCTGAAACCCGCACCCTCGATCGCGACCTGCATCGCCTGTTCCTGGAACAGTGGCACGCCCAATGTCTTTTCGAGAACGACGCGGAGCTTCGGGCTGGGATATTCAATCTCGACCTTGCCGTCGCGCTGCTGCTCGCGCCGCTTGAGATAGGGGTGGACCATGTCGCCCTGGATCGGCCCGGGCCGGACGATCGCTACCTGGATGGCGATGTCGTAGAAATCATCGGGGCGCATCCGTGGCAGCATCGACATCTGCGCCCGGCTCTCGATCTGGAACACGCCGAGCGTATCGGCCTCGCAGATCATCGCAAAGGTTTCGGCGTCCCGGTCCTGCAGTATCTGACTGTCGAGCCGCAGATCGACCGCCTTATGCTCGCGTAGCAGGTCGAAGGTCCGGCGCATGCAGCCGAGCATCCCGAGGCCGAGGATGTCGACCTTCATCAGGCCAAGCTCCTCCACATCGAGCTTTTCCCATTCGACCACGCGCCGTTTGATCATCGCGGCGGGCTCGACTGGCAGCAGTTCGTCGAGCCGGCCCTGCGCCAGCACGAAGCCGCCGGGATGCTGCGACAGATGTCGCGGCGTGCCGATGAGCTGTTTTGCAAGGTCGAGCGTCAGCGCGAGCCGCTGCTCATTGGGATCGAGGTTGAGCGCCTCGACATGCTTGGCGGGCAGGCCGTCGCTCGACCAGCCCCAGACCTGCCCCGAGAGCGCCGCGGTCATGTCCTCGGACAGGCCGAGCGCCTTGCCCACTTCGCGTAGTGCGCCGCGCGTGCGGAAGCGGCTGACCACTGCGGTCATTGCCGCATGGTTCTTGCCATAAATGTCATAGATCCACTGGATCACTTCCTCGCGCCGCTCATGTTCGAAATCGACGTCAATGTCGGGGGGCTCGTGGCGCTCGGTCGAGATGAAGCGCTCGAACAGCAGCTTGTGGAAGACCGGATCGATCGAGGTAATGCCGAGCACGAAGCAGATGACTGAATTCGCCGCCGATCCGCGCCCCTGGCACAGGATTTCCTGGCTGCGGGCGTAGCGCACGATCGAGTTCACGGTCAGGAAATAGGGCGCGTATCCCATCTGCTCGACCAGCGCGAGTTCGTGCTCGAGAAGCGTGGTGTAGGCGGGCGGGATCGGCTCGGGCGCGAACCGTTCCATGAGCGCGGCGCGTGCCATCTTCGCCAGCGCGTCCTGCGGCGTCCTGCCGCTGATCACCACCTCGTCGGGATAGCGATATTGCTCCTTCAGCTCGCGCAGCGAGAAGGTGCAGCGCTCGACGATCGCCTCGGACGCGGCGAGCGCTGCCGGATAGCGCCTGAACCGCCGTGCCATCTCCTCTGGCGATTTCAGGTGGCGATCGGCGCTCCGCTCCCGCCTGAAACCGAGATCGTCGATCGTGCAGGTATTGCGGATCGCGGTGACGACATCCTGCAGCATGCGCCGCCCGGGCGTGTCGTAGAGCACGTCCCCGGTGGCGAGCGGGGTCAGGCCGAACGCCCGCGCCTTCTGCTCGAGCAAATGCAGCCGCATCGCATCGCCGGGGCGCCGATGCTGGGTCAGGCAGAGATGGCCGCGCCCGCCGAACACGTCCGCCATCCAGCGCAGTGCGAGATCGTCCTGCTCGAACGTCTCGGTCAGGCCGGGCACGATCGCGCCGACCAGCCCCCGGGCATGGTCGGCGACATCCTCCCAGTGCAGGAAACACTGCCCCTTCTCGCCCTTCTGCGCATCGGCGCGGCCCTTGCCGAGCGTCAGCAGGCGGGTGAGGCGGCTCCACGCCGCCCGGTCCTCGGGCCAGACGAGCAGGGAGGTGCTGTCGACCAGGTCGAGCCGGCACCCCGCGACCATGCGGATCGGCACGCCCTGTTGCGTGATCTGCTCGGCGGCCACCAGCGCACGCACCACCCCGCCCACCGAATTGCGATCGGTGATGCCCAGCGCCGGCATGCCGCCCAGCGCGGCGGCTTCGAACAATTGCTCTGGCGAGGAGGCGCCGCGCAGGAAGCTGTAATGCGTCGTCACCTGGAGTTCGGAATAGGTCATTGGCGTGATGGGCCGAAATGACTATATGAGATGTACATTTCATCAGGAGGCATGGCTGTGGGCAAGATGGTGAGTGCGACGGAATTCAAGGCGAAAAGCCTGAAGCTGATCGACGAGATGGAGCGGAGCGGCGAGCCCCTGACCATCACGCGTCGCGGCAAGCCGTCGCTCACGCTCAGTGCCCGCAAGGCGGGCGTCCCTGTCGGACAGAGCCTGTTCGGCTGCATGAAAGGATCGGTGAAAATCCTCGGCGACATTGTCGGGCCGGTCGATCCTGATTGGGAAGTCGAATGGCTCGCCAACAATCCGGCAGAGTTGTACGCGCCGGGCACCCCATCCAAGTGATCCTGCTCGATACTCATGTGCTGCTCTGGCTGGTCGAGGGCGGCAAGTCGCTCGGGGCGAAGGCGCGCAAGCGGATCGAAGCGGATGTCGGCGACGTCCACCTGTCGGCCATGTCCTTTTGGGAGATCGCGATGCTGGCGGACAAGCGGCGCATCGCCCTTTCGATGCCGCAGACGCAATGGACGGAGCGGCTTCTCGGCCTGGGGCATTTCAAGGTGGCGCCGGTCGATGCGGCGATTGCCGGCGATGCAGGCGCCTTGCCGGGCGATATTCATGGCGATCCCTGCGACAGGCTGATCGTCGCGACGGCGCGGTGGCTCGGCTGCCCTTTGCTGACGGTCGACAGGCATATCCTTGACTATGCGGACAAAGGCCATGTCGAGGCGATCGACGCAGGGCGCTGACATCATCCGAACGCCCCGTGCATGAACCAGGCGAGGTCGCCCGTCTCCGTCCGCTCGCCGTCGCCGCGGCGGAACAGCCAGAAACGCTGGCCGGCCTCGTCCTCAACCCGGAAATAGTCGCGCACCGAATGCCGTTCGGTCGCGCGCTTCCACCATTCGCCGTTCACCCGTTCGGGGCCGTCGGCGCGCACCACCTTGTGGGTCGTGCCGCGCCAGGTGAAGCGACGGGGCGGCTGATCGGGCATTTCGGCGATGACGTGATCCAGCAGTTCGGGCCGGCGCAGCATGCGCACCGGGCGCGGCCAGCGAGGGTGCCAGGGATGGAGATCGGGCGTCCGGTCGAGCTGGCGCACATCGCCTGGCTTGAGCGGCGCGGCGGCGCGTCCGGGCGGGTCGAGCGCTGGCGCTGATTCGACCGATCGTTCGGGCACGTCGCTCTCCACCGGCCTGCTGCGCCACAGCCGCGCCTCGCCGATCCGGTTGGCCAGCGTATCGACCAGAGGGGCGATGTCGGGCGGGGTTTCCTCAAGCCGTTCCTCGACGGGCAGCGGGCCGAGCGGATCGGCGCGGCGGACATGCAGCGCCAGCGCGTCGATGCCATAGCCGGGGGCGATCTCCTCGATGCGCCGGACGATCAGCCGAAGCAGATGCGCCGGGTCGCGGTTCGGGCGGGCGAGGCCGATGCGCAGCCGCTGCGGCACGCCGTCGATCCGGTCGGCGACCAGTTCGATCGCGCGCGCGCCCCGGCCTGCCTGTGTCAGCGCGGTGACGAGGCGCGGCATGAGGTGCGCCAGCCAATGCTCGATCGCCTCGGCGGTCGCGATCGGCTCGGCGAAGCGCTGGATCACGGCGATATGCCCGGGCGGAACGACGGGATCGAGCGGTTCGCCGATCCGACCGCCCGCCTGGTCGAGGCGCAGCACCAGCGCCTTGCCGAACCGGCGCGCGAGCGGCGCGCGGGGCATCGCGGCAAGCTGGCCGATCGTCTCCACGCCAAGGCGCCTGAGCAGTTCGATCGCGGCGGGCTCGGCGCGCAACGCGGCGATGGGCAGGGGCGCGATGGCGTCGTGCTGCGCGCCGGGCGGGCAGATCGTCACGCCCCCCTGCTGTTGGTGCCCATGGCGCGCCAGCGCCCAGGCAGCGCCCGTCGTGTCCGCCACCGCGATCCGCGCCCTTACGCCCATCCGCGCGAGCAGCCGAACGATCCGCCGCGCCATCCTTTCTTCGCCGCCGAACAGGTGCGCGGTGCCGGTCAGCTCGATGAACAGCCCGTCCTCCCCCGACAGCGCCACGATCGGC
This sequence comes from Pseudomonadota bacterium, assembly GCA_040388155.1. GTDB lineage: Bacteria > Pseudomonadota > Alphaproteobacteria > Sphingomonadales > Sphingomonadaceae > Sphingomonas. Next base: position 280,707 of record JAZKCJ010000006.1, on the reverse strand, counting down.
GACCAGCGCCGCGCGGCGGTGACGGCGAGGCGTTCGAGATCGGCCCGGTCGCCTTCGCGGTCGGCTGGCCGGATATCGAGATCAGGCACCTGAGCGCGCGCCTGGGTCACTGCCATGCCGGCCCGGATGCCGAGCAGATGCGCACCATGGCTGGTCGCAGCAACGAGGATTCGACTGCCTTCGCGGATCGAGGTGATGAGGGGCGCTTCTTCAGCGCGTGATGGAGGGGGCTGTCCACGAGCGTTACGCTCGCGGAAGCCCCCCTCCACCGCCTGCGGCGGCCGCCCTCCCCGTGCCGGGGAGGAATCCCCTTCGTCCCCCCGCGCCCAGCGCGCGCCGGGGCGCCAGCCGCCGTTGCGCGGGGCCGCCTTGATGTCGACGATCGGCTGCGGGCGCGACAGCGCTTCAGGCGGCGCGGCGGTGCGTTCCGCCCGCCGCAGCCGATCGATCGGCCAGTCGGGCAGGTAGAGCGAGGCGACCCGTTTCATCGCATGCCTCCATCGTCCAGTCATGAGGTTCGCCGCCGCGCTGCCGGACCAGCTCGATCCGCCAGCGCGGGCAGCCGACGCCTTCGACCGGAAGCGGCGTCGAGGGCGCGGCGGCGATTCTCCAGCGCGTCACCGCGGCTGACGGCACGGCGAGCGGGTTGCCGCCCTCGCGTGCATGGCGCTTGAGCAGCAGCGCGATCGTCTTGCCGCCCTCCGCCGCGAGCTGCAGCCGGCGGGTATTGGCCATGGAAGCGCTCTTCGCCTCGCCGATCACCGCGCCAAGTCCGCGATGGCGCAGCCCTTCCTCCATCAGCGCGAGCAGTTCGGCATCGTCCGCCGCCTCGGCATAGAGGATGCGTTCGGGCGCCAGCCCCGCCTGGTACAGGCCGGGCGCGAACAGGTCCCGCCGGCGCACCACCCACAGGACCGGTCCCCAGGCGCGCGCGGCGATGCCGGCCATGAACAGGGTGGCGGCGGCATCGTCGCCCATGCCGGGGCTGGCCGCCGCGACCTCGTGCAGCGAGCCGAGCGTGAGTCCGCCGCTCGCCATCCGCGAATCGATCGGGCCGATCCCGAAGGGCAGCACGGCGCGGCGTCGCAGCCCATCCCCCTCGATCGCGCGAAGGGTTTCGCGTAAGGCGGAAAGGGCGGCGGCTGACGACAAGGACACGACTCGCTGAATGAGTGTGTTCCTATTTTGTTCCTATTGGCGCAGGAGTCAATCGCAGAGTGGATTTGGCCGTGGCTGATCCAGCCGCTCGGCCAAGATCGTTTTCCAATCGGAAAACTATACGAGAGGATGAAGAAAAAATGCTGTCATGATCGGCACAGCCGCAGGGACCTATCGCCAAGCGCTTTGAAATTTTATAACAAGGCTCGAACAAGCGATTCCCTGTGTTCGCCCGATGCGGACACGACGATCTCGCACTGATTGGAGAGAGCATGGCAAGCGACAGTCCGCGCGCCAATTTACAACCATTGTCGCTTTATGTGCCGGAACCCAAGTTCCGCCCGGGCGACACGGTCGATTTCACCGAGGTTGCGATTCCCGCGGCCGGCGAAGCCCGTCGCCCCGACACCGCCGACCGGGCCGAGACGTTCATCGATCTCGCTTATGAGCTGGTCCGCGTGCTCGACGACGATGGCAATGCCGTCGGCCCGTGGAACCCGCGGCTCTCGCCCGATACGCTCCGCGCGATGCTGCGCAGCATGGTGCTGGTCCGGGCCTTCGACGAGCGCATGTTCCGTGCCCAGCGGCAGGGCAAGACCAGCTTCTACATGAAGTGCCTCGGCGAGGAGGCGGTCGCGGTCGCCGCGGCGTTCGCGCTTGATTACGAGGATATGTGCTTCCCCTCCTATCGCCAGCAGGGGCTGCTCGTCGCGCGGGGCTGGAGCCTCGTCGACATGATGAACCAGATCTATTCCAACAAGGGCGACCGGCTTCAGGGCAAGCAGCTCCCGATCATGTATTCGGTCAGGGACGCCGGCTTCTTCTCGATCTCCGGCAACCTCACCACGCAATATCCCCAGGCCGTGGGCTGGGCGATGGCGTCGGCGGCGAAGGGCGACACCCGCATCGCCGCCACCTGGTGCGGCGAGGGCTCGACGGCGGAGGGCGATTTCCATTCGGCCTGCACCTTCGCCAGCGTCTATCGCGCGCCGGTGATCTTCAACGTCGTCAACAACCAGTGGGCGATCTCGAGCTTCTCCGGTTTCGCCGGTGCCGAATCGACTACCTTCGCGGCGCGCGCGATCGGCTATGGCATCGCCGGCCTGCGGGTCGACGGTAACGATGCGCTCGCCGTCTACGCCGCGACCGCCTGGGCGGCGGAGCGCGCGCGCACCAACCAGGGCCCGACCCTGATCGAGCATTTCACCTATCGCGCCGAAGGCCATTCGACCTCGGACGATCCCGGCCAGTATCGTTCGGCAGGCGAGCCGACCGCCTGGCCGCTCGGCGATCCGATCAAGCGGCTGAAGGACCATCTCATCGCGATCGGCGAATGGGACGAGGATCGCCACGCCGCGCAGGATCTCGAGCTCGCCGAGGAGGTGAAGCGTGCGCAGAAGGAGGCCGAGCAGAACGGCATCCTCGGCCACGGCCTCCACCAGCCGCTGGACACGCTGTTCGACGGCGTGTTCGAGGAGATGCCCTGGCATCTCAGGGAACAACAGGCACAGATGCTCGCGGAAGAAACCGCCTCTGGCCGGCCATGGGCACGCAAGTCATGAGCGACCTCACATCATATCCCCACTCGTTTGGGTCCTTTGCAGGGCTGGCGACGTCCACCCCTTCTTCCGTCACCCCGGACTTGTTCCGGGGTCCACGGTCCCGCAGAATCAAGGGTCGATGAGCATGCGGAACAGTGGATGCCGGAACAAGTCCGGCATGACGGAGTGGGGCCTTTTCGAGGGAACAGGCGCATGAGCGACATCACCGACCAAGCCGACATCATCGCCCCGGAGGCGAACGAAGACGGCACCGCCCGCATGAACATGATCCAGGCGATCAACAGCGCCATGGATGTGATGATGGCGCGCGACCCCGACGTGATCGTGATGGGCGAGGATGTCGGCTATTTCGGCGGCGTGTTCCGCGCGACCGCCGGGCTGCAGGCGAAATACGGCAAGACCCGCGTGTTCGACACGCCGATCACCGAATGCGGCATCATCGGCGTCGCGGTGGGCATGGGCGCCTATGGCCTGCGCCCCGTGCCCGAGATCCAGTTCGCCGATTATATCTACCCGGCGCTCGACCAGCTCGTGTCGGAAGCGGCGCGGCTGCGCTATCGTTCGGCGGGCGAGTTCATCTCGCCGATCACGGTGCGCTCGCCGTTCGGCGGCGGCATCTTCGGCGGGCAGACTCACAGCCAGTCGCCCGAAGGCATCTTCACCCATGTCTCGGGCATCAAGACGGTGATCCCGTCGACGCCCTATGACGCGAAGGGCCTGCTGATCGCCGCGATCGAGGACAATGATCCGACGCTCTTCTTCGAACCGAAGCGTATCTATAACGGCCCGTTCGACGGCCATTGGGATCGCCCGACGAAGAACTGGTCGCAGCATCCAGCGGGCGAGGTGCCGACCGGCTATTACAAGATCCCGCTGGGCAAGGCGAACGTGGCCCGCGCCGGCGAGGCGCTGACCATCCTTGCCTATGGCACGATGGTGCATGTCTGCCTTGCGGTGGTCGAGGAGGCCGGTGTGGATGCCGAGGTCATCGACCTGCGCACCCTGGTGCCGCTCGATATCGAGACGATCGAGGCCTCGGTGAAGAAGACCGGGCGCTGCATGATCGTGCACGAGGCGACCCGGACCAGCGGTTTCGGTGCAGAGCTCTCCGCGCTGGTGCAGGAACGCTGCTTCTATCATCTCGAGGCGCCGATCGAGCGCGTGACCGGCTTCGACACGCCTTATCCGCACAGCCTGGAATGGGCCTATTTCCCCGGCCCGGTCCGCATCGGCGAGGCGCTGAAAAAGGTGATGAAGGACTGATTTCGATGGCTTCGCCCATCCCCGTTCGTGTCGAGCGAAGTCGAGACACCAACGCGGCCCCCTGTTTCTCGACTTCGCTCGAAACGAACGGATTACGCTAATGGCACGCTTCACCTTCAAGCTCCCTGACATTGGGGAAGGCATCTCCGAGGCGGAGATCGTCGCGTGGCACGTGGCGGTCGGGGATCGTGTGGAGGAGGACCAGGGCCTCGCCGACATGATGACGGACAAGGCGACGGTCGAGATGGAATCGCCGGTGGCGGGCGTGGTGGTCGAGCTGGCCGGCGAGGTCGGCGACCAGGTGTCGATCGGTGCCGCGCTGGTGGTGATCGAAACCGATGCCGCCGAGGCGGTGGCCGATGCCGCACCGGCCGAGACCAAGGCCGAGGAAGCCGAAGAGCAGATCGAGGCGGAAACGCCGGGGGCCGGGGAGGTGGCTGAAAAGCCCTCTCCCCATCGGGAAGAGGGTTCGGGAGAGGCGCAGTCGCCATCACCCGAAACTGCCCCTCTCCCCGCAGGGGAGAGGGAGAAGACAGCCCATGTCCTCGCCTCGCCCGCGGTCCGTGCCCGGGCGGCCGACCTCGGCATCGACCTCGGCAGCGTGAAGGCCGAGGGCGACCGTATCCGCCACGCCGATCTCGATGCGTATCTGCGTTACGGCTCGGGCCAGGGCTATCACGCGCCGCACGCCAGCCGCGCCCGCGCCGACGAGCCCATCAAGGTCATCGGCATGCGTCGCCGCATCGCCGAGAACATGGCCGCCTCGAAGCGGACCATCCCGCACTTCACCTATGTCGACGAGATCGACGTCACCGCGCTGGAGGAGATGCGTGCTGACCTGAACGCGCACCGCGGCAACCGGCCCAAGCTGACCATGCTGCCGCTGATGATCGTGGCGATCTGCAAGTCGATCCCCGACTTCCCGATGATCAACGCGCGCTATGACGACGAGGCTGGCGTGGTGACGCGCCATGGTTCGATCCATCTCGGCATGGCGACGCAGACCCCGGCCGGCCTGATGGTCCCGGTGATCCGCGACGCGCAGGACCTGAATGTGTGGCAGCTCGCCAGCGAGATCGGCCGCCTCGCCGAAGCCGCCCGCACCGGCAAGGCGAAGTCGGAGGAGCTGAGCGGCTCCACCCTCACCATCACCTCGCTCGGGCCGCTCGGCGGCATTGCCACCACGCCCGTCATCAACCGGCCCGAGGTCGCGATCATCGGCCCGAACAAGATCGTCGAGCGTCCCGTCTTCCGCGGCGACGACATCGTCCGCGCCAAGCTGATGAACCTCTCGATCAGCTGCGACCACCGCGTCGTCGATGGATGGGACGCAGCAAGCTACGTCCAGGCGCTCAGGAAATATCTCGAAACCCCCGTCCTCCTCTTCACTGACTGACGATGTCGAACCGCCTCGTCCCTGGGTCGATCGAGGCGCAGCAGCGCGCGCTCGTCATGGGCGTGGTGCTTGCCTTGCCGGTGGCGATCGGGCTGTGGTTCTTCATCGATCGATCGCTGCCGCCGGTTCCCGGCATGGCGACCCAGACGGCGCGTTTCTTCTTCGCGCTTCACTGCGTCGGTATCGCGACCCTGCTCGCGCTGTTGCCGGGGATCGAGGCGGTCGCGCACGAACGGCTCGTCACCCCTGCGATCGACCCGCTGGCCGGGGCCGAATCGCGGCGGATGCGGGTCAACCAGCGCTACGTCCAGAATACCATCGAGCAGCTCTGGCTGTTCGTGCCGGGGCTGCTGATGCTCGCCGTCCAGGCACGCGATGGCGCGTCGATGCGCGCGGTGGTCGCCTGCACCATCGTCTGGGTGCTCGCGCGCTGGGCCTTCTGGATCGGCTATATGCTCGGCGCGCGCTTCCGCTCGGCCGGGCTGGTCGGCATGGTGCAGAGCATGATGGTCCTGCTCTATTGCGTCGGGCGCTTCGGCTATCTCTGGCTCGGCTGGGCCGGCGCGGTGGCCTTGATCGCGCCCTTCGTCGCGGCCGAGCTGTTCATCATCGGCATGCTGCGCTGGGAAAGCTGGCGGGCGCAGGACGAGGCCTGACTCTCCCGCAGCGATCAGCGCCGCCCGGCCGCGCCCCGGCGTGCCGCGGATCGCCGTTCCCGTTCGTGAAAGGCGGCACGCTGCAGCAGCAGATCGAGATCCTCGCGGCTGACGTCGAAGGTCTCGCCCAGATCGGCCAGCGCCTGGTCGATCGCCTCGGGATGGAACCCGGCATCCTTGTCCTGCGCCATGGCCGGCCGGTGCGGATAGCTGTGGCCTGAGAAGCGGTGGAACAGCAGCCCGACCAGCACCAGCGCAAGGGAGTTGGTCGCAACGGGCATGAGCGCGAACAGATAGCCCGATCCAGCGATCACCGGTCCGCCGATCACTGCGGTCAGGGCCACCGCGCCGCCCGGCGGGTGAAGGCAGCGCAGCAGCGACATCGCCAGGATCGCGCCGGACACCGCCAGCCCGGCCGCCAGCATCGGGGGCAGCATCATATGCGCCGCGGTCACGCCGACGATCGCCGACACCATGTTGCCGCCGACCACCGACCAGGGCTGGGCGAGCGGGCTGGCGGGAACGGCGAACACCAGCACCGCCGACGCGCCGATCGGCGCCAGCAGGAACGGCAGTTCGGCCATGCTCAGGTGAAGGCTGGTGCAGGCAAAGGCGGTGAGCGCGATGCCGATCAGCGCGCCGATACAGGCGATCACGCGATCGCGCAGGCTCGCGCCCGCCAGCAATGGATTGAAGAAACGCGGAAACGTGTTGCCCAGCTTCATTGACCGCCCTGCCAGCAAGGCCGAACGCCGTGCCGCGCCCACCTGCCAGCCGGGCGCGGAAAGTTCAACGCAACCGAATCTATGGTCGCCGCAACAACGATACCGTGCCGTGCCCGCCATCGGCGCAGACGCTGACCACCGCCAGGCTTCCGCTCGGCAGCGCCCACAGCTCCTTCACTGCCTGGCTCAGATCGCGCGCGCCGGTCGCGGCGAAGGGGTGGCCGATCGCCACCGATCCGCCATTGGGGTTTACCCGGTCCCAGGGGAAAGGCCCGAAATCGAATGCCACGCCCGCGCGGTCGCGCGTCCAGCCCGGTTTCTCCAGCGCGGCGACATTGGCCAGCACCTGCGCTGAAAACGCCTCGTGGATCTCCCACAGGGCGATATCGTCGTAGCGCAGTCCATGCCGCGCCAGCAGCCGGGGAATGGCGAAGCTCGGCGCCATCAGCAGCCCGTCGACCGCGTGGTCGACCGCAGCGATCTCGTGATCGACCAGCTCGGCATGGGGTGTCCCCGCGGGCAGCTTCTTCAGCCCGGCATCGGTCGCGACCCAGCACGCCGCGGCGCCGTCGGTAATCGGCGAGCTGTTGCCGGCGGTCAGCGTGCCCTTGCCGCTGGTCTTGTCGAACGCGACGGGGAGGCCCGCGAGCTTCTCGGCGGAGGTGTCGGCACGCGGGTTGGCGTCGCGCGTGATCTCGGGCAGCGGAATGACGAGGTCGGCGAAGAACCCGTTCTCCCATCCGGCGACGGCGCGCTGGTGGCTCTTGAGCGACCAGTCGTCCTGCGCCTCGCGGGAAATCTCCCAGATCTTCGCCGTCTCCTCCATATGGTCGCCCATCGTCCGCCCGGTGATCCTGTTGGCGAAGCCCTTGATCGGCAGCACCAGGTCGTTCGGGGTCAGCGCCTGCAAGGCAGCGAGCGCCTCGGCCGGGTTGGTGCGGAACAGCTTCACGATCCGCTTCGACGCGTCGAGCTTCAGCCCGATCGGCGGATTGCTCATCACCTCGGAGCCGCCGACCAGAGCGAGGTCCTTGTCGCCGCCGAGCATGCCGGCCGCGGCCCATGCCGCGATCATCGAGGTCGAGCAGGCAAGCACCGCTGAGAAGGACGGCACGGTCGGGTCGAGTCCCGCGTCGAGCCAGATCTCGCGCCCGATATTGCTCCAGCCAAGGCTCGGGATCACCGTGCCCCAGACGAACAGGTCGGGTCGCGCCTTCGCCGCCATCGCCTGTGCCACCGGCACCGCGAGGGTGATCGCGTCATGGTCGGCGAGCGCCCCGCCGCCGCGCCCGAACGGGGTCCGAAGGCCGGATGCGATATAGATGGGCTGGGCGAAGCGCTGCATGACCGGTCTCCTTCGTTTCGATCCTGAACCTGATGTCTCGGGACCCTGACCGCAAGGCCGGCCTCCCAAGAAGAATTGTTCAACCATTTAGTTGACAATTGCGTCGAATCGCCAGATATTGAACCTCATGGTTGAACGACTCGACATCACCTTCGCCGCGCTGGCCGATCCCACCCGCCGCGCCATGCTCGCCAGCCTGTCGGCGGGGGAGCGCAGCATCGGTGAGCTCGCCGCCCCGCATGCGATGAGCTTCGCCGGGGCGTCCAAGCACGTCCGCGCGCTCGAGCGGGCCGGGCTGGTCGAGCGCCGCAAGGCGGGGCGCCAGCAATTGTGCCGGCTGAAGGCCGAGCCCCTGCGCGAGGCCCAGGCCTGGCTGCGTCAGTGGGAGAAATTCTGGAACGAGCGGCTCGATATCCTCGAAGACCTGCTCAGGGCCGAAAAGGAGAGAGCCGAATGAGCGCTCCCGTCATCCTCACTGTCGTCCGCGATTTCGATGCCTCGCCCGAGGCGGTGTTCGACGCCTGGCTCGACCCGGCCAGGGCGGCGGCCTTCCTGTTCAGGACGCCCGATGGCGCGATGCTCAAGGTCGAGATCGACGCGCGGGTCGGCGGTCGCGCGCTGGTCGTCGAGCGCCGCGCCTCGGGCGATGCGCATCACCATCTGCGTTTCGAGGAGATCGACCGTCCGCATCGCCTCGTCTTCCTCTTTGCCGCCGATCCGGCGGTGGAAGGCCAGTGGACCCGCGTGTCGATCGACATCGTCGCCAGGGGCGACGGCTCGACGCTGACGCTCACTCACGAAATGGCCCCCGAATGGGCGGCCTATGAAGACCAGACCCGCGCGGGCTGGACGATGATCCTCGGCAGCCTTGCCGATCTTTTGGAGAAACGATGATGATTGCCATCGAAACCACCGCTCCCGGCACGATCCGCCTCGAACGCATACTCGACGCGCCGATCGATACCGTCTGGCATTATCTGGTCGATGCCGATCTGCGCGCTCAATGGTTCGCCGGCGGCAATCTCGAACCGCGCGTCGGCGGTTCGCTTGAACTCGTCTTCGATCACGACAATCTGTCGACTGACGATGTGCCCTATCCCGAGAAATATTGCGAGCACAGGTGCAGCGTATCGCGCGAGCAGGTAACGGCGTTCGACGCGCCGCATCTCGTCGCCTGGAGCTGGGAAGGCGGCAAGCAGGGCGAGGCCCGGTTCGAGCTCACGTCGCTGGGCGACAAGACCCGGCTCGTGCTGACGCACAGCGGCATCGCCGGTCCGGCCGGCATGCTTGATTTCGGCGGCGGCTGGCACTCGCATCTCGCGGTGCTTCAGTCGAAATTCGCTGGCGAACCGGTCCGCGATTTCTGGGCGCTCCATGCGCGATCCGAAGCCACGGTCAGGGAAGCGCTCGGCCAGGATGCCTGACTCGTGCGCCCTCTCTCCTCTTCGGGGGGAGAGGGCGCTGTGCCTCAGACGATCTCGAACAGTCCCGCCGCGCCCATGCCGCCGGCGGTGCACATCGACACCACCACATAGCGCACGCCGCGCTTGCGCCCCTCGATCAGCGCATGGCCGACCAGCCGCGACCCGGTCATCCCGAACGGGTGGCCCACCGCGATCGCGCCGCCATTGACGTTGTACTTCTCGGGATCGATGTCGAGATGATCGCGGCAATAGAGGCACTGGCTGGCGAACGCCTCGTTCAGTTCCCACAGCCCGATATCCGCCACCGACAGCCCGGCGCGCCGGAGCAGCTTGGGGATCGCGAACACCGGCCCGATGCCCATCTCGTCAGGCCCGCATCCGGCCGCCTGGAAGCCGCGATAGATGCCGAGGATCTCCTTGCCCTCCGCCTCGGCGGTCGCCCGGTCCATCAGGATCTGCGCCGATGCGCCGTCGGACAGCTGGCTGGCATTGCCTGCGGTGACGTTCGATCCCGGCCCGGTGAATTCGCCGCCGGGCCATACCGTCTTCAGGCCGCGCAGCGCCTCGATCGTCGTGCCCGCGCGGATGCCTTCGTCCTGCGAGACTGTCACCGTTTCGGTTCCGGTGCGGTTGCCTTCCTTGTCGAACACCGCCTTCTCGACCGTGATGGGCGCGATCTCCTTTGTGAACGCCCCGTTTTCCAGCCCGGCGGCCGCGCGCTGCTGGCTCGCCGCGCCATACGCATCCTGCGCCTCGCGGCTGATGCCATAGCGTTCGGCGACGATCTCGGCCGTCTCGATCATGGGGATGTATGCGGCGGGTTCGTTGGCGATCACTGATTTGTTGACGAAGCGCGGCGCGTCCTTGGTGACCGTCAGGCTGATCGATTCCATGCCCCCGGCCAGCGCCACGTCCATCTCGTCGCACATGATCGATCGCGCCGCGAGCGCCACCGCGGTCAACCCGGATCCGCATTTCCGGTCGAGCGAAAAGGCCGGGACGGTCTGCGGCAGGTCGCTCGCGAAGATGGCCATCCGGCCGGCATTCCCCCCTTGAGTCCCCCATTGGTTGCCCACGCCCCAGAACACCTCGTCGATCCGCGCCGGGTCGATCCCGGCCCGTTCCGCCGCTGCGTTCATCACATGGCCGGCCAGCACCGGCGCCTCGGTGATGTTGAAGGCGCCGCGATAGGCTTTTCCGATCGGGGTGCGGGCTGTGGCGACGATGGCTGCTTCACGCATGACAGGGCCTTTCGAGGATCGGGTATGGTCTGACCTTTAGGCGGAGGGGTGGGGTTTTGAAAGGGGTGTTGGCCAGCATTGCCCTCTTCCCTGTTCAGGAGCGAGGGCGAGGCAGGTCTGCACCATTTCTCCATATGCACCGGATGATGAGTCGATGGCGCGGGCCTAGACCGTACCCGTCACCCCGGACTTGTTCCGGGGGCCACTCTCCCGCACGCACAACGCCGGTTGTGCTGGGGGAAGGGTGGATGTCGGAACAAGCCCGGCATGACGAAGATGATTGAACCGTTGACCGCCAGCCCCGCAGGACCACAATGAAACCCATGAGCCACCGCATCCTCGTCGTCGACGACGATCCGCACATCCGCGCACTGCTCGTCTTCGCGCTCGGCAAGGCCGGCATGCGGCCGAGCGAGGCAGCCGATGGCGAGGAGGCGCTCGAGGCGATCGGGCGGGAGATGCCCGACCTGATGGTGCTCGACATCAACATGCCGCGCCTCAACGGGCTCGACCTGTGCCGCCGGCTGCGCGCGGCGGGCGGGGCCGGGGCGGGTCTGCCGATCCTGTTCCTCTCCTCGCGCGACGACGAGATCGACCGGATCGTCGGCATCGAGATCGGCGGCGACGATTATGTCGTGAAGCCCTTCTCCCCGCGCGAGGTGGTCGCCCGGGTCGGCGCGATCCTCAAGCGCGGCGTGCCGCCGCCCGAGCCGGAGAATGTCGTCCGCAACCGCCTGACGCTCGATACCGACGGGTGGGAAGCGCGCTGGGACGGCATGCCGGTACCGCTGACTGCCACCGAGTTCCAGCTCCTGCTGCTGCTCGCGGCCACTCCGGCAAAGGTCTATACCCGCGACGCGATCATCGACCGGCTGCATGGCCCCGGCTTCGCCATCACTGACCGCACGATCGACAGCCATGTCCGCAACCTCCGCGCGAAGTTCGATTCGGCCAACCTGATCGAGACGCGCGCCGGCATCGGCTACCGGATCGGCGCCTGCGATTGATCGGCGGTTCGATCCGGGCGTTCAAGACCTTCGCCAAGGCGCATTGGCCGAAGCTGAGACTGCGCTCGATCCTGCTCGGTACCCTGTTGTTCGTCGCGGCCCTGCCCGGCGTCGCGGCGCTGTTCCTGCGCGTCTATGAAAACACCATCGTCCAGCAGACCGAGGCCGAGCTGATCTCGCAAAGCGTGGTGCTCGCCTCAGCCTATAAATCGGCCTGGCGGAATGGTGTGCCCGACACCAGCCGGCGCTTCCTTGCGCCCGAGATCCCCACGATCGACCTGCGCACCATGCCGGTCCTGCCGCCCCGCCCGGCCGAGACTCGGCACGGGCTGCCCGATCGCCGTGCCGCCATGGTCGCGCGCACGCTGATGCCGATGGCGAGCGACGCGGCGGCCATCACGCTCACCGCGACGCGCCTGCTCGATGCGCATGGCGTGGTCGTGCTCGGGCGCGACGATGTGATGCTCAGCTATGCGACCCTGCCCGAAGTTCAGTCGGCGCTTGCCGGCCATCCGCGCACGGTGCTGCGCGCGCGCGGTCAATATGAGGTGCGAAGCTGGTTTGCCCTGTTCAGCCGCGCTTATGCGATCCGTGTCCATCATGCCCGCCCGGTGATCGATCAGGGGCGGGTGATCGGCGTCGTCATGCTGTCGCGTACCCCGCGCGGCCTGTTCGTCGGCCTCTACCAGGATCGCGGCAAGATCCTGCTCGGCATCGGCCTGATCCTCGGGACCCTGCTGGTGCTGGTCGCGCTGCTCTCGCGCGGTATCGCCCGGCCGATCGACGCGCTGGCCCGGGCGAGCGAGGACGTCGCGCGGGGCCGCGTCGCGATACCCGAAACCCCGGTCACCGCCGCGATCGAGATCGCCCAGCTCTACGACAATTTCCGCGCCATGGCCGACCGGATCGAGCGCCGCTCGCGCTATCTCAAGGATTTCGCGGCGGCGGTCAGCCATGAATTCAAGACGCCGATCGCCGGCATCCGCGGCGCACTCGAACTGCTTGACGAGCATGGCGCCGAGATGAGCGAGGAGGAACGCCACCGCTTCATCGCCAATGCCGCCGCCGATGCCGACCGGCTGTCGCGCCTCGTCCAGCGCCTGCTCGATCTCGCCCGCGCCGACATGGCGAGCATCGATGCCGGGGCGCGGGCCGATATCGTCGCCTCGGCACGCCGCGTGGCGGATTCCTTCCGTTCGGATCGCTTCGCGGTCGATGTCGCGGCGGGGGATGTCCCGATGGCGCGGATCACGCCCGAGGTGGTCGAGACGCTGCTTGAAACGCTGGTGGAGAACAGCCGCCAGGCCGGGTCAGGGCGGGTGAGCATCCGCATCGAGCCGGATGATGGCGGCGTGATCCTGTGGGTCACCGACGACGGGCCGGGCATCGCCGTTGCCGATCTGGAACGAATCTTCGAACCCTTCTTCACCGGCCGCCGTGAGGCGGGCGGCGCAGGTCTCGGCCTCGCCATCGCCAGGTCGCTGCTGGCGGCGACCGGCGGGACGATCGTCGCGAAGGAGGTTCCCGCGGGCGCGTGCTTCCGCCTGCGGCTGCCGGTCGCGTGAGCTTCTTCCCCTCTCCCGGCGGGAGAGGGGCAAGCTGCGCAGCAGCGCGGGACGAGGGCGACTGGTCTTGTCACCCTCACCCTTCCGCCGCTACGCGGCTCCCTCCCTCTCCCGCCGGGAGAGGGAAAGTCTGGCGCACCCAATGACCCATCCCCACCCCTACGACACCATCATCCTCGGCGCCGGCGCTGCCGGCATGATGTGCGCGCTCACCGCCGGCCAGCGGGGCCGGCGGGTGCTGCTGCTCGATCACGCCGACGCGCCCGGCAAGAAGATCCTCATCTCCGGCGGCGGACGGTGCAACTTCACCAACATCAACACCGCGCCCGACCGCTATCTCTCCGCCAACCCGCATTTCGCCAAGTCGGCGCTCGGCCGCTATTCGGCGCAGGACTTCATCGACCTGGTCGATCGCCACGATATCGCCTGGCATGAAAAGACCCTTGGCCAGCTCTTCTGCGACGGCTCGGCGAAGCAGATCGTCGCGATGCTGCTCGACGAATGCGATGCAGGGGGCGTCACCCTTGGTCTCGGCCATGCGATCCGCGACGTCGATCATGCCGATGGCCAGTACCGCGTCACCTTCGGGGACCGCACCGCGACCGCGCCGTCGCTGGTGATCGCGACCGGCGGCCCCTCGATCCCGAAAATGGGCGCGACCGGCTTCGCTTATGATCTCGCCCGCCGCTTCGGCCTCAAGGTGGTCGAGCCGCGCCCGGCGCTGGTGCCCTTCACGCTGGGTGGCGAGGAGACCTTGTTCCGCTCGCTGTCGGGTGTCGCGGCTGAGGTCGTCGCGCGCTGCGGCAAGACGGCGTTCCGCGAGGCGGCTTTGTTCACCCACAAGGGCCTGTCGGGTCCTGCGATCCTCCAGATATCCTCCTATTGGCGCCACGGCGACTCGATCGGGATCGATTTCCTGCCCGATCTCGATGCCGGCTGGCTGGCCGAGGCAAAGCGCGCCAATCCGCGCGCCGCTTTCCGGAAGCTGCTCGCGAGCCATCTCCCGGCGCGCCTCGCCGAAACGCTTGCGGACCGGCTTGCCATCGAGGGCGACCTTGTCGGCCAGACCGACAAGCGTCTCGACGAAGCCGCCCGCCGTCTTGCCGACTGGCGCTTCACCCCGAACGGTACCGAGGGCCTCGCCAAGGCCGAGGTCGTCGCCGGCGGCATCGCCACCGACGGCCTGTCCTCGCAGACGATGGAGGCCCGCAAGGTCCCCGGCCTCTATGCGATCGGTGAGGCGGTGGACGTCACCGGCTGGCTCGGCGGCTATAATTTCCAATGGGCCTGGGCCAGCGGCTGGGCGGCCGGGCAAGTGCTGTGAGGGTGTCGCGGGGACCCGTGCGACACGGTCATGGCCGGCCTCGCCCGGGCGGCCGATCCGCTCGGCAATCGCGCGAGCGGCGTGGATAGACACTGGAGCCAAATGCGGGAAGACGATCGAAGCGGCGTTGAAGCCGCCATTTCCGGGGGAGTGCGAATGAAGGTGCAGATCATGGTGTCGGCTCCGGGCCGGCAGGACCTGACGACGACGTTCGAAGCGAGCGGCGAAAAGCATATCGCCGAACATGTGGCGGGATTGATCGATTTCGCGCTCAAGATACATGGTTCGTCCAACAATCTGACGATCAGGATCACCCACAATCCGCACCCCTGACGCTGGCCGGAAGAGGGTCGTCCGAGACCTGTAAGGGCGTCGTGCCCGGGGGAAACAGCGCATGTCGAAGGACGACGGTACGAGGATCATTCCCCGGCGGACGCCGGAATCGGCGGCCATGGTGGCCAGTGTCAGGCGGGCGATGGCGATCACCCCGGTGCTCAACCGGCTGACCTTCGACGATGCCGAGGAAATCCGGGCGGTGTTCAGCGACCTGATCGGCACCAGGGTCGACGACAGTTTCTCGCTGATCCCGCCCTTCTACACGACCGGCGGTGAGAATATCCGTGTCGGGCGCAATGTCTTCATCAACCAGAATTGCACCCTGTACGATCTTGGCGGGATCGACATCGCCGATGACGTGATGATCGGGCCGAACGTCAGCATCATCACCTCGGGCCACCCGGTCGAGCCTTCCCGGCGGCGTGACGCGGTGATCGCAAAGCCGGTCGTGATCGAGCGGAACGTCTGGATCGCCGCCGGCGTGACGATCATCGGCGGGGTGACCGTGGGGGAGAATTCGGTCGTGGCCGCTGGCTCGGTGGTCACCCGTGACATTCCCCGCAACAGCCTTGCCGGAGGCAATCCGGCGCGGGTCATCCGGTCGATCGGCGATTGAGGGAGGGGAGTAGCGGTTGACACGATATCATCATGCATCATACAAAGTTACATGAAATAAGGCTGCTTGCCCGGCGCGTTCAGCGTGTCGCGCGGGGCGGTGGCTTTGTCCGTGGAGACTGTACATGAAGCATGATGCCATCATCGTCGGCGGCGGTTTCGCCGGTCTGGCTGCCGCGACCTACCTTGCCCGCGCGCGGCGCAGCGTCTGCGTCATCGACACGGGCCAGCCGCGCAATCGCTTTGCCACCGCCTCGCACGGCTTTCTCGGCTTCGACGGCAGCCGACCGCAGGCGATCCTCGCCAGGGCGCGTGACCAGCTCTCCGCCTATCCCGGGGTGCGCATGATCGATGCCGAGGCGGTCGCGGCCCGATCCGGCGAAGATGGCTTTTCCGTCTCCCTGTCGAGCGGCGAGGAGATCATGGCGCGCAAGGCGGTTCTCGCCTTCGGGCTGCGCGACATGCTGGAACCGATCCCCGGCCTCGGCGAACGCTGGGGCAAGACGGTGCTGCATTGCCCCTATTGCCACGGTTTCGAGTTCGCCGACCGCCGGCTCGGCGTACTCTATCGCACGCCCATGTCGGCGCACCAGGCCCGCCTGATCGCTGAATGGGGGCCGACGACCCTCTATCTGAACGGTGCCGGGCTCGATCCGGACAGCGCGGCAACGCTCGCCGAACAGGGCGTCGAGGTGGAGCCCGGCAAGGTGAGGCGACTGCTCGGCGAACATGAAGCCCTTTCCGCCATCGAGTTCGAGGACGGGCGGACGAGCCCGGTCGAGGCGCTCTACGTGGCGCCCCAGTCCTGCCTCTCGAGCCCGATCGCCGAACAGCTCGGTGTGGTGATCGACGAAGGACAGATGGGCCCCGTCATCAGGACCGATGCCGACAAGATGACCAATGTGCCCGGCCTCTATGCCGCCGGGGACATCGCGCGCGCGCCGCACAGCGTGAGCTGGGCGGTTGCTGACGGGGTCACGGCGGGCACTTCAGCTCATCGCGCGCTCGTGTTCGGCTGAGCGATGCAGCCGAATCACCCTTTCACCGATCCCGCGATGGTCGCCGGCTATGCGGAGAGCACGCCGCAAAAGGTGCCGGGCTTCGCTGACCTTCACCGCATGGCGATGCTCCTGCTGGCCGAACATGCGCAGGATGCGGCGACCATTCTGGTCCTCGGCGCGGGCGGGGGCCTCGAGCTGAAGGCGTTCGCGGAGGCGCAACCGGGGTGGCGCTTCACCGGCGTCGATCCCTCGGCCGAGATGCTGGGTCTGGCCCGGTCGATCCTCGGGCCGCTTCAGCCGCGCGTCGAGTTGAAGCAAGGCTATGTCGATACGGCGCCGCCGGGGCCGTTCGACGGCGCGACCTGCCTGCTTACCCTGCACTTCCTTTCAAGGGAGGAACGGCTGCGCACGTTGCGTGAGCTTCACCGGCGGCTGAAGCCGGGTGCGCCGCTCGTCGTCGCCCACCATAGCTGTCCCGACGATGGCGATCTTCACCGCTGGCTGTCGCGGTCGGTGGCCTTCGCCGGCGGGACAGGCGCGGATATCGCGCGGGCCCCGGCCTCGGCTGCCGCCATGGCGGAGCGCCTGCCCGTCCTCCGGGCCAGCGAGGACGAAGCGCTTCTCCGTGAGGCCGGCTTTTCCGGCGTCGCCCTGTTCTACGCCGGCTTTTCGTTCCGCGGCTGGGTCGCCCTTGCCTGATGCCGCCGCCCGCGTGCCTCGTGGAGCGCGAACAGGATCAGCCCGACCGCGAGCGGCAGCAGATAATAGATGAACCGATAGACCAGCAGCGCCGCGAACAGCGTCGCGCGGTTGATGTCGTGCAGCGCCACCAGCATCACTGCCTCGAACACGCCGACGCCGCCCGGCGCGTGGGTGATCAGCCCTGAAACGAACGCCGTGATATAGCCGACGAGCACGGCGGGGAAAGTCGCCAGGTCGAGGCCCGGGACAAGGACGAACAGCGCCGCGGTCGCCAGCGTGATGTCGATCATCGCGAGCGCGAACTGGCCGAGCGCCAGGCCGACCGTCGGCAGCACCAGCGACCAGCCGAACAGGCGCATCGGCCGCCCGGCGCGGAAATGGAGCAGTACCAGATAGCCCACCAGCCCGGCCAGGATCAGCGATCCGCCCCAGGCCTGGTATCGGTACGGCACCTGCCATCCTTCCTGGGCGAACACGCCCGGAATGGCGATCAGGGCGATGCCGAGCATCAGGAAGACGCCGAACCAGAAGGTGATGCCGGCGAGCGCGATGACCTGCGCGACCTCGCCGAGGCTCAGCCCCTTGCGGCGATAGATGCGGTATCGCGCAAGGCCGCCGGTGAGCACGGCGAACCCGAAATTATGGCTGAAGATATAGCTGGTGAAGGATGCCAGCGCTGCCGTCCGGTACGGGACTTTCCGCCCGATCGAGCGCAGGGCGAGCACGTCATAGCCGGTCAGCACCAGATAGCTGAGCGTCGTCAGCGCCACCGACGCGGCGAGGTTGACGATGCCGATCCGGCCGAACGCCGCGCGGATCTCGTCCCAGCTCGTCTCGCTCAGGATGTTGAACAGCGCTGCGATGGCGATCCCGACCACGGCGATCATCAACACCCCCGCCGCCAGGTTGCGGGTGGCTGAATGGGCGAGGATCTGGCGAAAGGCGGAAGGGGGCGCTGGGGAAGTGGTCACGCGAAGGGCTTGTCCGCCCGATCCTGACTCGGCGATGAACGCCGGCCGCGTATCGTCGCCGGTTTCGGCACGGTCCGGCCCGGATGCGATCGTATCTATGCCGAAAGCTGCCAGCGGCTGCGCCCGGCACGCTTCGCCGCGTACAGCGCCTCGTCCGCCCGGCAGACCAGTTCGCGCAGCGAAACGTCGCCGTCTTCGGTGCAGGATACGCCGACGCTCGCGCCGATATGGGCGAAGGCCCCGTCGACTTCATAGACGGTGCCGAGCTGCTTCACGATCCGCGCCGCCGTGCGTTCGGCCAGCGCACGGTCGGCATGGTGCATGATGATGCCGAATTCGTCCCCGCCGACCCGGGCGACGAAATCGCCGTCGCGGATCTGGCGCGGCAGGCGCCGGCCGACTTCGGCCAGCACCAGGTCGCCCGCCCTGTGGCCCAGCCGGTCGTTGATGTGCTTGAAATGGTCCAGGTCGATCAGCAACAGGCTCGCCTGGTGTCCCAGCGGGCCGGCCAGCGCCTCCTCGAAGCCGCGCCGGTTGTACAGGCCGGTCAGGTGGTCGGTGACGACCTGGTGCTGCAACCGCCTGTTGGCTTCCTGCAGCGCCTGGCGCGCCGCCAGGCGTTCGGTCAGGTCGACCACCTCGGAGAGGAAGCTGATCGGCGTGCCGTCTTCCTCGCGCACCACCGTCGCGGTCAGCAGGACATGGACGACGCTGCCGTCCTTGTGGAGATAGCGTTTCTCCATCTGGTAGCTGTCCCGTTCACCGCGCATCACTTCCTCGAACAGGTGCAGGTCGGCGCGGATATCGTGGGGATGCGTGAAATCGGCGAAATGCATGCCGGCCAGCGCATCGGGTGCATGGCCGAGCAACGCCGCCAGTGCTGCGTTCACTTCGACGCAGATGCCCGTCACGTCGACGATCGCCTTGCCCGTCGCCGCCGCATGGAATGCCGCCCTGAACATCTGACGGCTGGTTCGAAGCTCCCGCTCCAGTGCGCCGATACCACCGTCCGTCATCATGCCCGATCCTGCAGCCTGACCGCGAAGACTATCCGCGTTTCGGGGACGATTAGGGGGCTGGGGTTAACGAGTGATTGGGCAAAAGGCCGGGCGGATCATTTCTGGCAGGCGACGATGGCAGCGATCGCCGACAGCGTGTCCCCCGGGTCGCGCACCCGCACGGTGTCGAGCCCGAGTTCCTTGGCCGGATAGTCGTTGCCGCCGGGGAAGATCGCGTCGCCGATGAACAGCATCGCGTCGAGCAGGATGCCGCTCGTGTCGCGCAGCTTCTTCAGGCCATAGGCCTTGTCGACGCCTTCCCGCGTGACGTCGATCGAGGTCGCCCCGCCCATGTTGATCGACAGGCCGGGCAAGCGCTTGCGCAGGTCGGCCTGGATCACCTTGCGCTTGGCGAAGTCAGGGTCCCAATGTTCCTTCGCGTCGAGCGGTGCCTGCTGGCCCAGCGCGGAAAAGGTGATCTGGCTGCCGCGATCCTCGATCCGCTCGCCCCAGGTCTTTTCCGGGACGAAGCCGGTCGCCTTCAGCGCTGCGTCGAACGCGTCGAAGATGGCATGTTTCTGCGCATCGTCGAACAACTCGGCGTAAACAGCACGCCAGGACCCGTCATAGCGATAGAGCTTGGTGCCGGTCGTCGGCATCAGCCACAGCCGGGTCAGGTCGGCGCGGGCGGGCAGCCGGCTCGCCACCTGCTTCTCGAACTGGGGCCAGTCCCCGCCGGAGATCACCGCGACCTGCGCGACGCCGAGTAGGTCGGCCAGCGCCTCGCCCATCGGCTCCTGCAGGGGCTGCTTGCTCTCGGCGAGCGTTCCGTCGAGGTCGAAGGCGACCAGCTGCTTCATGCGCCGCTCCTGAAAAAATCTGCCGCGCAAGGCGACGGGACGGCATGCAAGCGCCCGATCCGGCAGGAAGTTCCCGTGCCGATGGAACAGTTGCCGAATCGCATCGTTGGTCCCGAAACAAAAGGGGCCATCATGTCATCGCAGACTCCGTTCACCTGGTCGGGAAGGACTCAAGCCGGCCTTGGGCTGTTCGCTGCCTCCCTGCTCTATCTCGCCATCGCAGCGCCCAATCCGGTCTCGATCGCCTTTGCGGTCGGTGCGGCGGCGTGCCTCGCCCTGTTCGGCGTCACTGGGGCGCGGCTGGTACTGGTCGCGCTCACCCTGCTGATGCTCGCCGTCTCGGCTGCCGGATTGTTCGCGGCGCTGGTGGTCGGCAGCTACCTGCTGCTGCCGGTGGCGCTGGCGCAGATCGTCGCGGTGGCGCTGGTCGAGGGACGCGACCGGGGCTGGGTGAATGACGCCGCGGCCGAGGCTGCGCCGGCCCGACCCGGGCTGCCGTCCAGCCTTGCGCGCCAGCGCATCTGATCGCGTTACCGACAGGCGTGCTTTAATCCGGATTATCTGCTAGGGCCCCGCTTTGCGCGCGAACACGCGGCCCCCCAAATCCGGAATAACATGCCCTTCTCACATCTGCCCACGCTTCTCGCCGAAGCGCTCTCCGCCCGTGGCTACGCCGCGCCCACTCCAGTCCAGGCCGCGGTGATCGAGCCGCAGGCCGAGGGCCGCGACATGATCGTCTCGGCACAGACCGGTTCCGGCAAGACGGTCGCCTTCGGCCTCGCCATCGCGCCGCAGCTTCTCGGCGAGGAAGGCGCGCTGCCGCCGGCCCGCGCGCCGCTCGCCCTCGCCATCGCGCCGACCCGTGAGCTTGCGCTCCAGGTCAGCCGCGAGCTCGGCTGGCTGTATGAAAAGGCCGGCGCGCGCATCGCCACCTGTGTCGGCGGCATGGACGCGTCGAGCGAACGCCGCGCCCTGGCGCGCGGCGCGCATATCGTCGTCGGCACGCCGGGCCGCCTGCGCGACCATATCGAGCGCGGCGCGCTCGATCTCGGCGCGCTCAAGGCAGTCATCCTCGACGAGGCCGACGAGATGCTCGACATGGGCTTCCGCGAGGATCTCGAGCAGATCCTCGACGCGACGCCCGATCAGCGCCGCACACTGCTCTTCTCGGCGACCATGCCCAAGCCGATCGTCGCGCTCGCCAAGCGCTACCAGCGCGATGCGCTGCGCATTTCGACGGTGGGCGAGGATCGCGGCCACGGCGACATCAGCTACCAGGCGGTCACCGTCGCCCCGGCCGATATCGAGAATGCCGTGGTCAACCTGCTCCGCCTGCACGAGGCCGAATCGGCGATGCTGTTCTGCGCGACGCGCGACAATGTCCGCCATCTCCATGCCAGCCTGGTCGAGCGCGGTTTCGCTGCTGTCGCCCTGTCGGGCGAGCATACCCAGAACGAGCGCAACGCGGCGATGCAGGCGCTGCGCGACCAGCGCGCCCGGGTCTGCGTCGCGACCGACGTCGCCGCGCGCGGCATCGACCTGCCGACGCTCAGCCTGGTCATCCATGTCGAGCTGCCGCGCGATGCCGAGACGCTTCAGCACCGTTCGGGCCGCACCGGCCGCGCGGGCAAGAAGGGCACGGCCGTCCTGATCGTCCCCTATCAGCGCAGGCGCCGGGTCGAGATGATGCTGCGCGGCGCGCGGATCGCGGTCGAATGGGTCAATGCGCCCACCGCAGACGACATCCGCAAGGCGGACCGCACCCGCCTGATGGAAATGCTGCTCGAGACGATCGAGGTCGATGACGACGATCGCGCGCTCGCCGCGCAGCTCATGGAGCAGAAGTCGCCCGAGGACATCGCGGCGGCGCTGGTCAAGACCTATCGCGCGCGCCTGCCCGCTCCGGAAGAGATGCTGACCCAGGGGGCGGCCCAGCCAGCCGGCAAGGAGCACCACCGCGAGGGCTTCGACGATATCGTGTGGTTCCGCATGGATATCGGCCGCCGCCAGAACGCCGATCCGCGCTGGATCCTGCCGCTGATCTGCCGCCGCGGGCACATCACCAAGAACGAGGTCGGCGCGATCCGCATCGGCCCGAACGAGACGGCGTTCCAGATCCCGCGCGCCATCGCCGGCAAGTTCATGGCCTCGGTCAAGCGCACGGTGGGCGAGGAGGCCGAGGGTGGCGTCCAGTTCGAGGTGCTCGAAGGCGGCCCGCAACAGGCAGCCCGCGAGCCGCGCCGCCACAACGGCCCGGCCCCCGTACGTCACCAGCCCCGCCCGACCCTGCGCAAGCGCCCGCGCGGCTGAACACGCCCCACCGTCATGCCGGGCCTGTTCCGGCATCCCCTTCTCCGCGCACCCAATGGCCGTTGGGTGCGCGGACCGGTGGACCCCGGAACGAGTCCGGGGTGACGAAATGGATAGACGAACTTTGCTGTTCCAGTCGGCCCTGAATCCCTCTAGTGCCCGCCGCCATGAGCAAATCAGCCACCGACGTGATGCAGGACATCGTCTTTTCCGCCATCATCGATTCGATCGGTGCGCTGAAGGCAGCGTCGAAGGGCGTGCCGAATACGCTGCTGCGCGATCTGAATTCGGTGCACGCCAACACCACGCTCGCCGATCTGCCGCCTGAGCTGCAGGCGGCGATCTCAACCAACGTGCGCGCTGCGTTCACGCGGCTGCTCAAGGAAGGCTATACGGTCGCACCGGCCGGCGCGACCGCGCCGCGCGCTGCACCGCCGCCGCCACGGCCAGCCTCGCGCGATGCCCAACGCCATCGTCGGCCCAACGCGCCGCCGCCCAAGCCGGGCGGCAACGATCCGGCCAAGCCGCGCGGCCCGCGCCCGAACCGCCCGCCCAAGCCGCGTTCCTGATCCTCCCCGTTTTCGGGGCGGATCGCTCGCCTTCCAATCCGCCCTGCACCTCGCTAGGGCCGATCGCATGACCGCACCGAAACCCAAAGACTGGATCATGGCGATCGCTCCCTATGTGCCGGGGCGTTCCACCACTGATGCCGGCGCGCCGATCGCGAAGCTTTCCTCCAACGAGAATCCGCTCGGTACCAGCGATCAGGCGCGTGCCGCCTTCTCGGCGCATGCCGGCGACCTGTATCGCTATCCCGATGCCAGCGCGGCCGACCTGCGCGAGGCGATCGGCGCCCATCACGATCTCGATCCTGCCCGGATCATCTACGGCACCGGTTCGGACGAGGTGCTCCACCTCGCGGCCGGCGCCTATGCCGGGCCCGGCGACGAGGTGATCTTCGTCCAGTACGGCTTCGCGGTGTACGAGATCGCCACGCGCCGGGTCGGCGCGACCGTCGTGGTCGCGCCCGACAAGGACTACGCGACCGATGTCGACGCGATCCTCGCCTGCGTCACGCCGCGCACCCGTGTCGTGTTCATCGCCAACCCCAACAACCCGACCGGCACCTATGCCCCGCGCGGCGAGATCCTGCGCCTGCACGCGAACCTGCCGTCGGACGTGATGCTGGTGATCGACCAGGCCTATGCCGAATATCTGACGCCGGAAGAGGATGACGGCGGGCTCGATCTGGCGCGCAATGCGCCCAATGTGATCGTCACGCGCACCTTCTCCAAGATTCACGGCCTTGCCGCCGAGCGGATCGGCTGGGGCTATGGCTCGGCCGAGGCGGTCGCTGCGATGCACCGAATCCGCGCGCCCTTCTGCATCACCACGGCGGGCCAGCAGGCGGCGATCGCCGCGCTCGGCGCGGCCGACTTCATCGAGCACAGCCGCACGCACAATATCGAATGGCGCGCCTGGCTGGCGGGAGAGATCGCCAAGCTCGGCAATGCGGGCCTGCGCGTCGTGCCGAGCCATGCGAACTTCCTGCTCGTGCTGTTCGAGGGGGCGCTGACCGCCGAGGTCGCCTATCGCCAGCTGATGGAGCGCGGCATCATCGTGCGCTGGCTGCCGGGGCAGGGGCTCGCCCAGGGGCTGCGCATGACGATCGGCACCGAGACCGAGACCCGCGCGCTGGCGGATGCGCTGCGCGAGATCGTCAGCGCTCAACGCTGATGGCAGCGCCGGTGAAGGCGCTGGCGTTCGATGTCTTCGGGACGGTGGTCGACTGGCGCACGAGCATCGCGCGCGAGGCTGCCGCCTTCTTCTCCGGTCTCGGCCGCCCCGATATCGATCCCGCCGGTTTCGCCGACGCGTGGCGCGGCCTCTACCAGCCGGCGATGGAGGAATGCCGTTCCGGCCGTTCGTCCGGCTCGACGTGCTCAATCGCGAGACGCTCGGCGCCCTGCTCGATCGCCACGGGGTCGCCGACGCGGATGAGGCGGACGTCGCCCGCTTCGCCCTTGCGTGGCGCCGGCTCGATCCCTGGCCCGATTCGGTCGAAGGGCTGACCCGGCTCAAGGCGCGCTATCCGATCGTCACCCTCTCCAACGGCAATATCGCGCTGATGCTCGAGATGGCCCGGCGCGGCGGCCTGCCCTGGGATGCGATCCTGGGCGCCGAGGTCACTGGCGCCTACAAGCCCGACCCGAGGGCCTATCTGGGCACCGCCGAAACGCTCGGCATCGGCCCGGCCGAGTTGTGCCTCGTCGCCGCGCATCACAGCGATCTTGCGGCCGCGCGGGCCTGTGGCCTCGCCACCGCCTGGGTCGATCGTCCGCTGGAATATGGCGGCCGGCCAGCGCCCGACCGCCATTTCCGGCAGGAATGGGATCATCAGGCCGGCAGTCTCGTTGAGCTTGCTACCCGGCTCGGGTGCTGATCGCGCTGGACTTGTCGGCGCCGTCGTGATCCTGCGTCCGCTGTCATAAAAGTGACATGCGAGAGAAAAGACCATCGACCAGATTGCCGCCCTTCCATACCGAATCGCGCCCGATGGCAGCGCACGCGTGATGCTGATCACCTCGCGCGATACCGGGCGCTGGGTGATTCCCAAGGGCAATCCGATCAAGGGGCTTGCCCCGCACGAGGCAGCCGCCGAGGAGGCGTTCGAGGAGGCCGGCGTGCGCGGCATCGCCTGTCCAACGCCGATCGGCAGCTTCTCCTATCTGAAGCGCCGCCGCGCCGGGCGCAGCCGCGAGCTGGTCGTGACGGTGTTCCCGATCGCGGTGGTCGAGCAGGCCGGTGACTGGCCGGAGCGGCATCAGCGCGACACGCGCTGGTTCGATCTGCCCTCCGCCGCGACGGCAGTCGACGAACCCGAGCTCAGGACGTTGATTGCGTCTTTCCGCGAACCGGTGATTCCGGCTAGTCTGGCACAGCGGGTTCTTCCCGCTTTTCGGACCCAGGCAAGAAAGAGGATTCCCATGGTCGCTTGGTTCCAGGCGCTGATGCCGACCCAGGGTCGGTTCTTCGACCAGTTCGAGGCGCATGCCGCGACGCTCGTCGCCGGCGCGGACGCGCTCGCCAAGCTGCTCCACAATGAAGGGCCGATCGCCGACAATATCGCGACGATCGTCAATCGGGAGCATGATGCGGACGATATCACTCGCGAGGTGCTGCAGGATGTGCGCCGCGTGTTCGTCACGCCGTTCGACCGCAGCGCCATCACCAGCCTGATCGGCGTGATGGACGACGCGATCGACCAGATGAACGGTACCGCCAAGTCGATCGAGCTCTACGAGGTGACGACGTTCGAGCCGCAGATGCGCGACATGGCGGGCATCGTGGTCGAGGCGGCGCGCGTCACGGCGGAGGCGATCCCGCTACTCCGCTCGCTCAACACCAACTCGGCGCGCCTGCATGAGCTGACCTCGCGGCTGATCCAGATCGAGGGTCATGCCGACGACATCCACGATGCCGGGCTGAAGGCGCTGTTCAAGGCGCATGGCGCCACCGCGCCGATGGATTTCATCGTCGGCCGGGAAATCTACAGCCATCTGGAAAAGATCGTCGACCGGTTCGAGGATGTCGCGAACGAGATCCAGGGTCTCGTGATCGATCACGCCTGAGCCGCTGGTGACGCTTTCCCTTCCCCTGCTGATCGGCCTGATCGGCGTCGCGCTGCTGTTCGATTTCCTGAACGGCCTTCACGATGCCGCCAACTCGATCGCCACCGTCGTCTCGACCCGCGTGCTGAAACCGCATCACGCGGTGCTCTGGGCCGCCTTCTTCAACTTCATCGCCTTCGCCGTGTTCGGCCAGCATGTCGCGCAGACCGTCGGCACCGGCATCATCTCGACCCAGATCGTCGATCCGCAGGTCATCTTCGCCGCGCTGATCGGCGCGATCGTGTGGAACGTCATCACGTGGATGCTCGGCATCCCGTCGAGCAGCAGCCACGCGCTGATCGGCGGCCTGCTCGGCGCGGGCATCGCCAAGGCTGGCCTCAGCGTCGTGGTCTGGGCCGGCGTGCTCAAGACGGTGGTCGGGATCTTCGCCTCGCCTGCGGTCGGGCTCGGGCTCGCGCTGGTGCTGGTGCTGGTCGTCGCCTGGACCAGCCTGAAGCTCACGCCGATGGGCGTCGACAAGCGCTTCCGCAAATTGCAGCTCCTCTCCGCCGCCGCCTATTCGCTCGGGCATGGCGGCAATGATGCGCAGAAGACGATGGGCATCATCACCGTCCTGCTCTTCTCGCAGGGCGTCTATCACGGCGACTTCCACGTGCCCTTCTGGGTGGTGCTCGCCTGCCAGGCGGCGATGGCGCTCGGCACCATGTCGGGCGGGTGGAAGATCGTCCACACCATGGGCTCGAAGATCACGCGGCTGACGCCGGCCCAGGGTTTCTGCGCCGAGACCGGCGGTGCGATCACCCTGTTCATGGCGACCTTCGGCGGGGTGCCCGTCTCCTCGACCCATACCATCACCGGCGCGATCGTCGGGGTGGGCGCGGCGCGACGCTTCTCCGCGGTGCGCTGGAACGTGGCGAGCAACATCGTCATTGCCTGGTTCGTGACACTGCCCGCCGCCGCGCTGGTCGCGGCGCTGACCTGGTGGATCACCGGGCTGTTCCTGTAGCGGGCGGGCATCGGATGTCCCCGGCAGCATGAGCGGCGCCCTGCCCGATGTCCGTTTCCCGCCGGTCGGCCGCTGCATCTATTGCGGCGCCACGAGCGCCCGCCCGGGCGGCAAGGGACGGCTCACCGAGGAGCACATCATTCCCTTCGCGCTCGACGGCCACATGATCCTGCCCGAGGCGAGCTGCGATTCCTGCCAGAAAATCACCTCGGGGTTCGAGACCGCCGTGCTGCGGGGCGGCTATCGGCCGATCCGCGAATGGCTTGGGATGAGCAGCCGGACCAAAGGGCGGCCGAAGACGCTGCCGATGTTTGTCGACACCGACGGAGGTGGTAGCAGGAAGGTCGATGTGCCGGTGGACATCTATCCGGTCAGCCTGCTGGTGCCGGTGCAGCCGGTGCCCACGCTTCTGCGCGACCGCTTCGGTCCGTCGCCCGCGGCCAATCCGCCGATCTGGGCGCGCATGATCGCCGGCGATTCCGCTGCGCTTGAAGCGATGGGACTGCCGGCGGCAGCGTCGCAGATGCTCGATGCGCATGCCTGCTTCCGCATGGTCGCCAAGATCGCCCATAGCATGGCGGTCGCGGCGTTCGGCTTCGGCTCGTTCGAGCCGTTGCTGCTGGACTGCATCCTCAGGGGATGGGACGACGCGCAGGAAGCGTTCATCGGGTCGTTGCCCGGCATCGAGCGGCCCCGAATGGCGATGCACCGGGTCGACCTGAGCCCGCCTGGATGGTCCGCCGGGGAGGGCGACATGCTGATTGCCAAGGTGCGCCTGTTCGCCCGCTACGGCGCGCCCACCTTCCTCGTGGTCGTTGGCCGGCGCCCCCCATCCGGCTGACGCCGATATCCCGGCAGCACCCTTTGTATTCGCCGCCGCAAAGGCTTATATCAGCGTGTCAGGGCCGTGTGGCCGCATCGAGGGCCACGGAGTAACTCGAACGCGAGACGGGCGGCGGCCCGCTCTGCCTCGCCTGGAGAGGCACGTCATGGTTGCCATTGCCCCCGTCACACCTGCCGCGTCATCGATAGAGCCGCCCGTCGTCCGGGAGATCGGCCGCGCCGACCTCTATTGGGCACTGCGCGAAGGCTGGTCCGATTTCCGGGAAAAACGCGGCGATCTCGTGCTGGCCGCCCTCCTGTATCCCGTGGTGATGCTGATCGTCGCCGGGGTCACGCTCGGCGGTGCCCTGTTTCCGCTGATGCTGCCGCTGCTCGCCGGCCTGTCGCTGCTCGGCCCGCTGGTCGCGGTCGGCTTCTATGAGCTGGCGCGCCGCCGGGAAGAGGGGCGGGATGCGCGCTGGGTGCACTTCCTCGATCCGTTCCGGCGCTCCTCGGCGACCCAGATCGCCGCGCTCGGCACGTTTCTCGGTCTGTTGTTCTTCGCCTGGATCGGCGTCGCCTGGACGATCTACCACGCCACGCTCGGCACGCTTCAGCCTGCCGATCCCGCGACTTTCCTCGGCCTGCTTTTCACCACGCGCGAGGGGTGGGAACTGATCTTGTTCGGCAATCTCGCCGGCTTCGCCTTCGCCGCGATCACGCTGGTGACGACGGTGGTCTCCTTCCCGCTACTGGTCGACCGGCCGGTCGATTTCGTCCTCGCGGTACAGACCTCGCTCCGCGCGGCGCGGCGCAACCCGGTGGAGATCGCGATCTGGGGCCTTATCGTCGCTGTCCTGCTGGCGATTGCCTCGATCCCGCTGTTCATGGGCCTCGCGGTGGTCCTGCCGGTCCTTGGCTATGCGAGCTGGCATCTCTACACCCGGCTGGTCGACCGCGGCGTCTAGGTCGGATCGACATTCGGAGCCGGCCCTTCGGCGGTGCAAGATGGTTCGCGCAGAGGCGCAAAGGACGCTGAGAAGGTCCGGCCAGTGGCTCCGGCGCGATGCTCAAGTCCGAAAATGAGCGCCGCGTTCTCTGCACGCTCTGCGCGAATCCTTCTCCGTAACCGTGCCAATGAGCTGAATGTCGATCCACCCTAAAGCCCCGATCACTACCGTTCGTGCCGAGTAGCGACCGAGTAGGCGAAGCCGTATCGAGGGTGCGTATCGAGGCATGGGTGGAGCGGAGACGTCTGTTCCTCGATACGCTTTCTCGACGATTCGGAACCGGCGGGGGATGGGTTGGGTCGAGGTGTCAGGTCAGGGTGCGGACTGCGCCACTGCCGTGGGCACCCTAAAATTGCTGCACCTGCACACAAACGATTGACTTGCCCGTTTCCCGAAGATACCGGACGGTCGGTTTCAACGGCCTGATCGGTTCAACGCGTGCTCCCACCCATCGGCTATGAACGGCGCAAGGAGCCTGAAAAGGTCCGTGCCGCGCTGATCGCGGCGGCGGCGCAGCTCATTGCGGAGCGCGGCCTGCCGCGGCTGACGGTCGATGCCGTCGCCCGGGCCGCCGGCGTCACCAAGGGCGGGCTGTTCCACCATTTCCCGACCAAGCAGGATCTGGTGCGCGGCGTGCTCGGGGCGATGGTCGAGTTCGCCGACGCGACGATCGACGCCCAGATGGCGACTGATCCGGAACCGCATGGCCGCTTCACCCGGGCCTATCTCGACGGTGTCTTCGCCGACCATCGGCTTGACGGCGTCACCTCGTCCCGCACCCTGTGTCTGGCGATGCTCGCCGACCCGGACCTGCAGGACGGCTGGTCCGGCTGGGTCGAGGGGCGAGTCGCGATCCATGCCGAGACTGACGACAATCCTGCCTGCGCCCTCGTCCGCCTCGCGGCGGACGGTGCCTGGCTGAATTCCCTTCAGCATCCCGATCATCCACCGCCTCTGCCCGCGGAAGTGCACGACATGCTGATGGATCTGACCCGTCCGGGTCGCTGACCGCACCCGCTACCGACCTGTTTTTTTACGGCCGCTGACCCCGGAGTTCCCCCCGTGACCTACACCATCGCCCGCCGTTTCGCCTTTGGCCCTCTCCTCCTCGCGCTCTCCGCCTGTGGCGGGGGCAGCCCGCAGCCGGGCGGCGGCGGGGGCGGCATGGGGGCGATGCCGCCCCCGCTGGTCGTCGCGATGACCGTGCGCACCCAGGAGGTGCCCAACATCGTCGAGCTGCCGGGCCGGATCCAGGCGGTACGCACCGCCGAAGTCCGCGCGCGCGCCGACGGCATCATCGAACGCCGCCTGTATCAGGAAGGCACCGACGTCACCGCCGGCCAGCCGCTGTTCCGCATCGATCCGCGCGATCTCTCGCAGCAGGTCGAACAGGGCCGCGCCGCGCTCGCCCGCGCCGAGGCGGCGCGCGCCAATGCCGCCTCGGTGGTCCGCCGCTACACGCCGCTGGTCGCCGAACGTGCCGTCAGCGCGCAGGAGTTCGACCAGGCCCAGGCGACCCTGCGGCAGGAAACCGCCAATGTCGCCGATGCCCGCGCCGCGCTCGCCCGGTCGCGCCTCCAGCTCAGCTACACGATCGTCCGCGCCCCGATTTCCGGCCGCGCCGGCCGCGCTCAGGTGACCGAGGGCGCGCTGGTCAGCGCCAGTCAGGCGACCTTGCTCGCCACGATCGAGCAGCCCTCGCCGATCTACGCCGTGTTCACTCAGTCGAACGCGGCGATCCTCGACATGCGGCAGGCCGGCAATGCGGGTGCGCCCGCCGCCAAGGCGCTTTCCCAGGTCGAGGTGCGCCTGCTCCTCGCCAATGGCCGCGAATATGGCCCGGTCGGGCGGCTCGATTTCGCCGACCAGGTGGTCGATCCGCAGACCGGCAGCCAGGTGATCCGCGCGGTCTTCCCGAACGCCGAGCGGCTGTTGCTGCCCGGCCAGTTCATCCGCGGCCGCATCGCGATGGGCACCAGCCCCAACGGCATCCTGCTCCCCGCCCGCGCCGTGCAGATCGGCGAGCGCGGCGCCAGCGTCTCGGTCGTCGCCAAGGACGGATCGGTCACGACCCGCGCGGTTCAGCTCGGCGGCCAGACCGGCAGCAACTGGTTGATCAAGTCGGGGCTCAAGGCAGGCGAGCGAATCATCACCGACGGCTGGCAGAAGGTCCAGCCTGGGCAGAAGGTGCAGGTCCAGGGCGACCCGGCGCCCGCCGGCCAGCAGCCTCAGCCGAAGCAGGGGAACTGATCGTCATGGACAGCTTTTTCGTCCATCGCCCGGTCTTCGCCTGGGTCATCGCCGCCTTCATCGCGCTGTTCGGCACGATGGCGCTGCTCAACCTGCCGATCGAGCAATATCCCTCGGTCGCGCCGCCCTCGCTGACGCTCAGCTATACCTATAACGGCGCCGACGCCGACACGATGGACAAGAACGTCACGGCGGTGATCGAGCGCGAGCTCAATTCGGTCGAGAAATATCTCTACATGTCGTCGACCAGCCGCGCGAACGGCACCGGCGAGATCATCGTGACCTTCCAGTCGGGCACCAACCTGGATGTCGCGCGCACCCAGGTGCAGGACCGGCTGAACCGTGCCGAGCCGCGCCTGCCCGAGGACGTGCGCCGCCTCGGCATCCAGATCACCGACAATTCGGCCGGCTTCCTCGAGGTCATCGGCATCCAGTCCAAGTCGGGCAAGACCCCCGATCTCGAGCTGGGCGACTTCGCCTCGACCAAGATCGTGAACGAGCTGCGCCGCGTGCCGGGCGTCGGCAACGTCCAGCTCTTCTCGTCCGAAAAGGCGATGCGCATCTGGCTCGATCCGGAAAAGCTCGCCGGCTTCAACCTGTCGCCCTCCGACGCGCTCGCCGCCGTGCAGGAGCAGAACAGCCAGACCGCAGGCGGCGGCATCGGCGACCAGCCGGTGGCGCGCGGCACCGAGTTCAACGCGAAGATCATCACCCAGAACCGCTTCCAGACGCCGGAACAGTTCCGCGACATCATCATCCGCGCCAATCCGGACGGCTCGACCGTGCGGCTCGGCGACGTCGCCCGGGTCGAGATCGGCGCCGACAACTACCAGTTCAAGTCGACGCTCAACGGCAAGGAAGTCGCCGGCATCGCGGTCCAGCTCGCCACCGGCGCCAACGCCATCGCCACGCGCGACGCGGTGTCGGCGCGCATGGCCGAGCTCGAGCGCAACTTCCCGCCCGACATCAAATGGTCGCTGTCCTACGACACCACGCCGTTCATCTCGAGCTCGATCACGAACGTGATCCGCACGCTGGCGGAGGCGATGCTGCTCGTCTTCCTCGTGATGTTCCTGTTCCTGCAGAGCTGGCGCGCGACCATCATCCCGGCGGTCGTCGTGCCGATCGCGCTGGCGGGCGGCTGCCTCGGCCTCTGGGCGTTCGGCTTCTCGATCAACACGCTGTCGCTGTTCGCGATGGTGGTGGCGATCGGTATCCTGGTCGACGACGCGATCGTCGTGGTCGAGAATGTCGAGCGGATCATGGCTGAGGAGGGGCTGTCGCCACCGCGCGCCACGATCAAGGCGATGGGCCAGATCCGCGGCGCGATCATCGGCATCACCCTGGTGCTGATCGCGGTGTTCATCCCGATGGCGTTCTTCCCGGGGTCGACCGGCGGCATCTACCGCCAGTTCTCGGTCACGCTCGCCGTGTCGATCTTCTGCTCGGCGCTGCTCGCGCTGACGCTGACGCCGGCCCTGTGCGCGACCCTGCTGAAGCCGCACAAGGAAGCGCCCGGCGAGCGGCGGGAGCCGCGCGAGGGCTGGAGGGGCTATCCGCAGCGTTTCTTCAACTGGTTCAACGACCGCTTCGGCCGGGCGACCGACGCCTATGTCGGCGGCGTGGGCAAGATGCTGTCCCGCCCGCTGCGCTGGCTTGCCGTGTTCGCCGCGCTCTTCGCGGTGACGCTGCTGCTGTTCGCGCGCCTTCCCGGCGGGTTCCTGCCCGACGAGGACCAGGGCTATTTCATCGTCAACTACGACGCGCCGGTCGGCGCCACGTCGGACCGCACCACCGCGGCGGTCAAGGCGACCGAGGCCTATCTCTACAAGCAGCCGCAGTTCGAACAGATGTTCTCGGTCATCGGCTTCAACTTCTTCGGCCAGGGCCAGTCGGCCGCGCTCTCCTTCGTCAGCCTCAAGCCTTATGAGGACCGCAAGGGCGCCGCGAATTCGGTGCAGTCGGTGATCGGCGGCACCTTCGGGGCGACCGCGGGGATCACCGGCGCGACGATCTTCGCGCTCAACCCGCCGGCGATTCAGGCGCTGGGCAACGCCACCGGTTTCTCGATGAAGATCGAGGACCGCATCGGCAACGATCCGCAGGGGTTGCAGGCGGCGATGGGCGAGATCCTCGCCCAGGCGGCGAAGAGCCCGAAACTCGCCGGCGTCCGGCCGGAAGGGCAGGCGCCCTCGCCGCAGCTCTATGTCGATATCGACCGGGTCCAGGCGCGTGCGCTCGGCCTGTCGATCGCCGACGTCAACGCGACGCTCGCGATCAGCTTCGGCTCTGCCTATGCCAACGACTTCTCGAACCAGGGGACCGTCCAGCGCGTCTATCTCCAGTCGGATGCGTCGAGCCGGATGACCGCCGAGGATGTGCTTGCCCTCAGGGTGCGCAACCAGGCCGGGACGATGGTGCCCTTCTCGGCCTTTACCAAGGTGTCGTGGACGGCGGGTGCGACTCAGCTCCAGCGCTATAACGGCTATCCGTCGGTGACCATTTCGGGCCAGGCGGCGCCGGGCCAGAGTTCGGGTGCCGCGCTGGCGGAGATGGAGCGGATCGCCGACAGCGTGCTGAAATCGGGCTTCGGCCATGAATGGACCGGCACCGCTTATGAGGAGAAGCAGGCCGGTGGCCAGATCGGGCTTCTGCTCGGCCTGTCGCTGGTGGTCGTCTTCCTGTTGCTGGCGGCGCTCTACAACAGCTGGGCGATCCCCTTCTCGGTGCTGATGGTGGTGCCGTTCGGGGTGCTCGGCGCGGTTGCCTTCACCATGCTGCGCGGGCTGTCGGCCGACGTCTATTTCAACATCGGCCTCATCACGATCATCGGTCTGGCGGCGAAGAACGCCATCCTGGTCGTAGAGTTCGCGATCGACGACGAGGTCGGCGACCGCGGCCCGCTCGAGGCGACGCTCGAGGCGGTGCGCCAGCGCCTCCGGCCGATCCTGATGACCAGCCTCGCCTTCATCCTCGGCATGGTCCCGCTGGTCATCGCGGCCGGGGCAGGGGCGGCCAGCCGCCATGCGGTCGGCACGGGCGTGATGGGCGGGATGATCGCGGCCACCGCGTTCGGCATCTTCTTCACCCCCGTCTTCTATTATGCCGCGCGCAAATGGCTGTCGCACAAGCGCCGGCCGATCGATGACGACACGTCCGATGGCGCGGCCGATCATGGAGCACCCGCTCATGCGTAAGTTCCCCGTCCTGGCTGTTCTGGCCGGTGCCACCACGCTTGCCTCCTGCAACTTCGCGCCGGCCTATCGCCAGCCGGTCGCGCCGGTCTCGGCCGCCTTTCCGGAGGCTCCGGCGGCGGCCGGCGCGCGGGCGGCGACCGATATCGGCTGGCGCGACTATTTCGGCGATCCGCGCCTCCAGGTGCTGATCACGGCCGCGCTCGCCAACAACCGCGATCTCGCTCAGTCGGTCGCCCGCGTCGCCCAGGCGCGCGCTCAATACCGCATCCAGGATGCCGACCGCCTGCCGCAGCTTGGCCTGCAGGCGGGCGCCTCGCGCACGCGCACGCCGCTCAACTCGCTTGCCTTCCCCACCTCGGGCAGCGGCGGCGCCAGCGGGCCGGATGCCTTCACGCTCAACCAGTTCTCGGTCGGCGCATCGGTGTCGAGCTTCGAGCTCGATTTCTGGGGGCGCGTCCGCAACCTGTCCGACGCGCAGCGCCACGAATATCTTGCGACCGTGGAGGCTGAGCGTGCCTTCCGCCTGTCGCTCGTCGGCCAGGTCGCCGCGACCTATCTCCAGATCCGCGCCGGCGAGGAACAGATCGCGCTGGCCGAGCGCTCGGTCGCCGGCCGCCGCGAAGGGCTGGTCATCGCGCGCAAGCGAATGGATGCCGGCGTCACCTCGACGGTCGATTACGACCAGTCGGCGCTGCTGGTGACTCAGGCGGAGACCGAGCTTGCCGACCTGCGCCGCACCACGCAGCAGTCGGAAAATCTGCTGACCGTCCTGGTCGGCGGCCCGATCGCGGATACGTTGCCGCCCGCGCGCCCGCTGTCCGACCCGGGCCAGTACACCACGCTCGAGCCGGGCCTGCCCTCGGCGCTGCTCGTCAACCGGCCTGACATCCTTCAGGCCGAACAGCGGCTGCGCGCGGCAAATGCGAATATCGGCGCGGCGCGCGCTGCGTTCCTGCCGCAGATCTCGCTCACCGGCTTGCTCGGTTTCGTCTCGCCGGCGCTGAGCAGCCTGGTGTCGAGCGGGTCGTTCCAGTACCAGACGGCGGCGAACGCGACCCTGCCGATCCTCACCTGGGGCAAGACCTCGGCCGGCGTCGCGCTCAGCAAGGCGCAGGCCGACGAATTGGTCGCAGCCTATCAGCGCGCCGCGCAGGGTGCCTTCCGCGAGGTCGCCGACGCGCTGGTCGCACGGCGCCAATATGCGGAGCAGATCGAGGCGCAGGTCCGCACCGTCGACGCCCAGCGCCGCCTCGCCCGGGTCGCGCGCATGCGCTACGACAACGGCCTGTCGATCTATCTCGAAGTGCTCGATGCGGAACGCAACCTGTTCTCGGCCGAGCAGCAGCTGCTCGCCCTGCGCAGCGCCCAGTTGCAGAGCGAGGTGTCGCTCTATGTGGCGCTGGGCGGGGGACTGCGGGAGACCGTGGCGGGCGGTTGAGGCTGGACAGTGGCCGGCGCGCGATCCGGCCTGCGAATCTTTGAAATTGCGCGGACTCCATGCTCTCCGGATTGCTATCTTGCGCCATGCACATGGCTGAGCTGGTAAATGTATCGCCAGGCAGTAACCAAGCTATGGAATAGCCTTGCCAAATGATTATTGATAGATCAATCTTGAGAATTGGCGATGGGGCGTCACGTATCCAGCACGTATTTGCGGATAAATATTACGATGGACCGGAAAGAGGTGTGGCGATATTCACGGGAGGTCTCGGATTTGCGTTTGAGGTTATTGGAGAATCGGTATCACGGCTTTATAGATGTTTTGCGTTCTCAGACATTGGCGAAAGTTATTCGAAATTTGATGTAAGGACTTTTGGAGTTAATGATAGCCTCAGCGGAGGCTACATAAAATTCATAGATATGAAGAGTAGCAACAACGAATATCACGACGCGCTATCCAGAACGAGTGATTTTAAGTTTATTGCCGCTGGGTCTCCAGGTCTTGATTGTTTGGAAATTGCCAGGCTAAATCAAGAAGAAGTTTCGAATATTAAGAATCAAAAATCTTGGGTCGAGACCTTTCGGGTATCTCATTCTATTCTCAAGAAAAGGCGGAGCATCTCATCTTAGATATGAGATGGCAAGTGTTGGATAACTCTCCTTGAAGTCGGTCGGATAACGAACGCCAAGCACAGGAAACAGTGATCCCGCTTCACAGTCCCCTGGGCGTGCGACTCCGGGCGATCAACGCGCTGGTGTGTCTCGCTGAACTGGTGAAGATCGGAGTGAGGCAGTGTGTCGCAGCTCCCAGGATCATGTGAGGCGTTCGGAGATCCGCTGTGTCCCCCTTTTTCTGTCAATAATCCAATATCCCCGTGACTTGGCGGCGGGGTGTGGCATTGTTCTGCGTGGAAATAACGCAGGATGATCAGATGCTTGTCGGCTACGTGAGAACGAGCACAGTTGAGCAGGTGGCGGGCCTGGAAGCGGAACAGGCGTCGCTCGCTGTAACGGGGGCAACAAGGTGTTCTCGGAGCAGGCGTCGTCGGTCGCACAGCGCGGCCAGCTCGATGCGACGCTGGACTTCGTGCGGGAGGGCGATACGCTGATCGTGACCCGGCTCGACCGGCTGACGCGGTCCATGGCCGATCTACTCGGCATCGTGGCGCTGCTGGAGCGCAAGGAGGTGGGGCTTTGCATCCTCGACTTCGGGGGAGTCGGGTGGACGCGCGCTCGCCCGCGGGGCGGATGCTGCTGACGATGTTCGCGGCCGTTGAGAGTTCCGGTGACAGTACATTTAACTGCTCCTGCCGTGCGGCTGTAACAATCTCCAGCCCATGACGCGCTTGGCACGCGCGATATTCCCGGGTCATTCCAGCCATGTGACGCAGCGCTCTAACGGCCGTGCGTGGGTGCTGATGCCGCACCATGTTCATCTGATCCTTGTGCTGGCTCACCCGGGCGGACTTCGGCTTCAGCAGGGTTCGATCGTCGCGGTCACGGACAATGCGGCGGCGATCCTCGCGATCAACAGCTATGACGAATATGGGGTGCCGG
>JAZKCJ010000006.1:157261-243234 GCA_040388155.1 Pseudomonadota bacterium | reverse complement strand
GGACGAACAATGTCGGGCGGTTCCAATATACGGGGCAGGCATGGATCCCCGAACTGGGCATGTATTACTACAAGGCGCGATTCTACTCGGCGAAGCTCGGGCGGTTCCTGCAGACCGATCCCGTCGGGTACAAGGGTCAGGTGAATCTCTATGCCTATGTCGGCAATGATCCAATTGGTGGCCGAGATCCAACGGGAACGCAGATGCTACGAAACGGCCTTGAAGATCCCGAGTGGAAGCAGAGACTCTACCAAGGAACTCGCGACGCCCTCCGGGATGGAATGCATGCATATCTTGAGACCGGCGGAAAAATATTGGCTCAGCTCGCATTTGTTCCGCTCCTGGGACCAGAGGAGGCCGGAGCCTCTGTCGCCGCCCGTACTGCAATCGCGATCGACGCAGCGCGAGCCGCTGCCGTGACTGCACAGGAGGGTGGAGCGACAGGGGGGTGTTGTCGCCGCCGTAGTAACAAGAAGTGGTGAGATATTTACGGGCGCAAGTAGTAGGGCCGGAGGGCCAGGCATGGCTACCAATACGAAAGTGGCAGAACTTGTAAGGGCTGGTCCAAATCCTAAAGGTTATGCGGGATGCTGCGGCGAGATCGACGCATTCAGCAAAGCTCTCAATGCTGACGCGGATCTAAGGGAGGCGGTTGTGGTGGCCGTGTGGGCTGCTCGGAAGGAGGCTGGAGAAGTCATGGCAGCCTGTGAGACGTGCATGTATACGGCTAAGAAGCTTGGCGTTATGGTTCATTCTCCGAAATAGGCTAGACAACTTATGAGTCGGCAGACGCAGATTCCCGTCGAAGAAATTGAATTTCTGAATCGCGCATATGATGCAATACAGTCGGGAACGACTCTGGGCATGCCAATGCTCAAAAATGAAATGGCTTTCGCAGTGTGTGAGGTTGTTCGATGCAAAATGAACGAACTGCAAAAAAGTGCATTCGATAAGTCAAGGGAATTTATTGCCGAACGAAATCCCGATGCCGGCAGGAACGAAATTGTGAAGAATTTGACAGGAAGTATTTCTGGAGAATGTTATGACGACTCAAAATCTGTTATATGGCGCTTGCTAATAATGGCGTTAAGTGATTCGGCAGATATTGAGATCTGCGACATTGAGTTTATAGTGGAATGGGCAAGAATTCTTGGTATTGGAGTGAAAAATTTGGAAAGGGCTGCGCAAGGTATTTTTGGAATATCGTCGAAGATATGACTCTCAGTTGCTATCGCGGCGAAACATCTGTTGCATTGGCATGTGGCAACCCATTACTTGGTGAGACATGTCGCTGAGTTCCGGTGACAGTGCATTTAATTGCTCCTGCCGTGCGGCTGTAACAATCTCCAGCCCATGACACGCTTGGCATGCGCGATATTCCCGGGTCATTGCTGCCATGTGACGCAGCACTCTAACGGCCGTGCGTGAGTGCTGATGCCGCAGCGTGTTCATCTGATCCTTGTGCCGGCCCACCCGGACGGACTTCGGCTTCAGCAGGGTTCGATCGTCGCGGTCACGAACAATGCGGCGGCGATCCTCGCGATCAACAGCTATGACGAATATGGGGTGCCGGGGACGAACAATGTCGGGCGGTTCCAATATACGGGGCAGGCATGGATCCCCGAACTCGGCATGTATTACTACAAGGCGCGGTTCTACTCGGCGAAGCTCGGGCGGTTCCTGCAGACCGATCCCGTCGGGTACAAAGATCAGATGGATCTATATTCCTACGTAGAAAATGACCCCGTCAATCGTACTGATCCAAGTAGGTAGGAGTCCGCTCAGCTTTCGCTGCAGTGGTTATCGGCGATACAAACAGATAACGACGAGAGTCCGCCAAGCACCACAGTAGTTAAGTTGATATTGGATGGAAATGTAGCGGCAGTTAGCTGTGCTGTTGGCTGTGAGGGGTTCCATATTTTTTTGTGGCGGCTCGGCCTACTCTTAGAGATATTTTATCTACGAGTTCGTATAGGGCGGCATCTAAATACATATCAGGTCAGATAAACTCAATTTTTAATAGAAACTATAAATCTGGATTGGCGGATGCGGTTAATCGCCAGCTTAAAACGGGAGAGCTGGTTGGTGGGAAAAATCATCTTATAAAAGGACGGGAGGCTATAACATGGGCGAACCGTCAGCTTAGGAATATTTATAATAATGAGGAGATGACTGCTGCCGAAAAGGCAAAATTGACGGAAGAGGTTACAAAATTTAGAGATGAGGTTAGAGATGCCTTCCGAAGCAATGGACAGCAGACTAAGTAAATGCTTGGCTAAGCTATCTGCTACGCATGTCGAACTTTTGACGGATCGCGATAAAATTACAAAATGGATTAAATTTAGCCGCGTTTTATTTGAGAAAATGAATATAGAGCAGCGACAAGAGTATGTGGAAACTCTTGCAGATTGTTGGTCGCTGATACTGATTGGTCGGGGCCTACCTGGCGCGGTCAAGCCTGTGGATGCGTTGAATGATATGATTGCAGCTTCGGTCGCATCTGGGCTATGTTATCCAATTGTCGTGACCGGGCCAGCTATTGTAAGATTGTTTTCACTTGAAATGATTCCGGATGGTGTCCAACTGATTTGTGCTGCTGTTGATAATGCGAAATTGGAAGTCGCGCAGGAGCTGAGAGAGTTGGCGGAAGATCTGCAGTTTCGGGAGATAAGGTGAATTTTGTAGTCGCGCTGTTGTTTCAGTAATTAGGCTAAGGACCTATTAAGTTGCCTGTGGTGACGGAGTTGGGGTTCTGGTGGCGGCCCGTTTAATTGCTTCTGCCGTGCGGTTGTGACAACGTCCAGCTCAAGGCGCGCTTGGCGCGTGCGATATGCCCGGGTCATCCCCACCATGTGGCGCAGTGCTCTAACGGCCGTGCGTGGGTGCTGATGCCGCACCATGTTCATCCGATCCTTGTGCCGGCCCATCTGGGCAGACTTCGGCTCGATCGCGGGGCGGTGTGATCGCTCAAGCTTGCAGGCCCGGCTTCAGGCTCGGATAAATGCACTGTCACCGGAATTTCGGAATTTCCCACCGAAATTTCCGGGTCCAACTCTTTGGCGCTTGATCGGCTACGGGATGCGGTGGATGCTGGCACGCCGGCGAAGTCTATCGATAATCGCCGCTGGCTGAATATCGCGGAGGTGGGGATCATGCAGACATCTGCCGAATTGCGCGCAAGATACGCAACCATTCGGCAGCTTCATGATCGCGGTATCTGGCGTCACGGACCTGTACGCCAGACCAACCTCAGATTGACGTCCACGAGCGAGACCCCCGACATCTCCGTGGAGGCGCTGGAAAGTCTCGTCGGCTACGCTCGTGATCGACTCGATGTCGATCTTGATCTGCAGGGCGGGGGCACCGGATGCTTCGACCTGGTTCTCGGGTCGAACGGCGATCGCGGGAAGGCGATCGAGCACGCGATACTGCACGACCCTCATTTCCAGGTCCTGCTCGGGGAGGTGAACGTCAACCTCGCGCGCGTCCGCCTTGAGGGCGGGTATCAGGCCTATGCGAGCCACATCCAGTTCAACGCGGGCATGGCGACCAACAGGGTACGCAATCCGAACCCCGTCGTTGGCGATCTGCGCACGTGCTTCAACGCGCAACTGGCTGACGAAGTGTCGTTCGCGGTCGCCGAATTCCACGTCCTGGATCTTGCGCGGAGTGCCAGGACCGTTCCCATCGCTCACCGGGTCTGGAAGGCAGTCACGCTTGGCCTGGGGGACATCCGGAATCGGCGCGAAAGCTATGAAGTCGCGCGGATCGATTATGTCGATGCTCCCGCGTTCGAAGCGCTCCTGCAGCAGGTGGATGCGGAATCGCTGGTCGTCTCGCTGCACGGCTACGCCAATGACTTTTCCGACGCGATGATGTCGTTCGGCAAGTTCGTGAACAAGACCCGCATCTACCAGATGGGCCATTTCCCGATATTGTTCAGCTGGCCGTCGCCGGGCGAGCCGATGCTGTATTTTTCCGATACCGACATGGCCGCGAACAGCCAGGATCCCTTCGCATCGGTGGTGAATCTGGTCGGACGCGCGGCGGGAAAGCGATCGGTCAGCGCGATCGCGCACAGCCATGGCAACAAGATCCTGGTGGAGGTCGCGCGTGACCGGGCAAACCAGGGCGCGAAACCCCTGTTCAGGCGTATGATATTCGTCGAGCCCGACGTGAACGCCACCTATATGACGGGCAAGCTCGAATTGCTGACGGCGGCTGCCTCTGGGATGACCTTCTACCACTCGGAGAATGACCGGGCGCTCGCGGTTGCCGAGCGCTTGTTCAAGGGGAAAAGGGCAGGTCAGGTCGGCGTGCAGGTCCCAAGGCAGGTCGCCGATAGCGCCGATGTCGAGGTCGTTGATGCATCACGCGTCGCGGTGGGGTGGACGAAGCATGCGCCTCATGTCGACGCCATCGAGGTGATCCATGATATTCGCGACGTCATTGAAGGCAAGCCGCCACTCAAGCGCGGGCTGATCCCGTGCTCCGGCATCGGATGCTGGAGCATCTCCTGATCGTCGCGAGTTGATCGGATCTGGGTGCCGAATATTCGTCGATGGCGATCACCAAATTTCCGGTCATGTTGCCTTGTTTTGAGGCATTTATACAATAATGGTATTCCTGAAATAGGATACAAGAATGCAAATTTGTCCATGCTGCTGCCAAGATGTTGTCTGGAATGTTAGGTTAAAATTTGAGGTAGGGATGGAGTTTGGAATGTGTTTCGAATGCGACTCAATTTGGCGCCCAGGCGAGGTGGTTTCCGACGAGCAGGGCGTGAATTTTGAAAGATATATGTTGGAGTTGGGTCGCGCGATAGATTGGGGTGGTGTGGAGAAAGTTTCTGTAGTCGAATAATATTGCCGAATCTCGCTTCCATGGGGCCTGCCGCGCAACACGATCGCCCACCCCTAGCCGCCACTCAATTCCCCCGATACGCTGGCGCCAAACCGCAAACCGGCACGGGGGCATCATGATCCAGACGAACAGGCGCGAACTTCTCACAGGCGCAGGCGCACTCGGGCTGACCGCGGCGCTTCCGGCCTGGGCCGTCCAGGCCGCTACCGCCACCCCCGCCGACGCCGCAGCGCAAACTCTGCTCTCGGCGATGGCCGAGGACCTTCTGTCCGACTCTCCCGAGGCTGCTCTCACGCTCGGCATCGACAAGGGTGCGCGCGCCGCGCTGCACGGGCGTTTCATGGATCGCAGCGCCGCCGGGGATCAGGCCCGCGCCGCCCGCTGCACCGCGCGGCTCGGTCAGTTGCGCAAGCTCGACCGTGCCGGCCTTTCCCACGCTACCGCGCTTGACGTCGACACCGCCGAAACGGCCTATGCCCTGGCCGAGGAAGGCTGGCGGGCCATGCCGGTGGGCGAGGTCGCGGTGCTCGACGCTAATGCCAGCTTCCGCAGCACCCCCTATATCGTCTCGCAGCTCGGCGGCGCCTATTCGGACCTGCCCGACCTGCTCGAGAACAAGCATGATGTGGCCGGTGCGGCCGATGCCGATGCCTATCTGTCGCGGCTGGAAAGCTATGCGGCGGCGGTCGACGGGGAAACCGGTCGAATCCACGCCGATGCCGGCAAGGGCGCGATCCCGCCGGTGCTGGTGATCGACATCACCGCCGGCCAGTTGAAGGGTATACGCGGCGCGCCCGTTGCCGATTGGGGCATCGTCAAAAGCTTCGGGGAGAAATGCGCCAAAGCGGGCCTGCCAGCCTCCTTCGCGCAGCGCGCGGCGACACTGTGCAGCGACAAAATCTCCCCCGCGCTCGACCGCCAGATCGCCGCCTTCGCCGCGATCCGCACGAAGGCGAGCGAGGTCCCCGGCGTCTGGCAGCGCCCGCATGGCGACGACTGGTATGGCTGGCTGGTCAAGGCCGGCACCACCACCAATGCGACCCCGGACGAGATCCACGCCCTCGGCCTCGCGCAGAACAAGGCGATCAATGCGGAGATCGACACGCTGCTCAAAGGCCAGGGCCTGACCCAGGGCAGCGTCGGCGAGCGGCTGACCGCGCTGAGCAAGCGGCCCGACCTGCTGTTCGGCAACGACGATGCCGGACGGGAGAAGCTGCTCGCCTATCTCAACGGGCGCATCGCCGATATCCGCACCCGCCTGCCGCGCGCCTTCGGCAATCTGGTGAAGGGCAATCTCATCATCAAGCGCGTGCCGCCCGCCATCCAGGACGGCGCGCCCAACGGCTATGCCGGGCCTGGCTCGATGGACGGGTCCCAGCCGGGCATCTATTACATCAACCTCAAATCGACCGGCACGTGGCCGCGCTATTCGCTGCCGACGCTCTGCTATCATGAGGGCATTCCGGGCCATGTCTGGCAGGGCGAATACAGCTACCGCCTGCCGCTGATCCGCTCGCTGCTCGCCTTCAACGCCTATTCGGAAGGCTGGGCGCTCTATGCCGAACAGCTTGCCGGGGAACTCGGCGCTTATGACGACGATCCGCTCGGCCGTATCGGCTATCTCCAGTCGATGAACTTCCGCGCCTGCCGGCTGGTGGTCGATACCGGCATTCATGCGAAGCGCTGGACCTTCGAGCAGGCGCTTGCCTGGTTCCAGCAGGCGACCGGCATGCCGCTGGGGCAGCTCACTGCCGAGCTGCAACGCTATTGCGCGATGCCGGGTCAGGCCTGCGGCTACAAGATGGGCCATAACGAGATCAACCGGCTGCGCGACAAGGCCCGGGCCGCGCTTGGATCCCGCTATGATCTCAAGGCTTATGACGATGTGGTGGTGGAGACCGGCAACGTCCCGCTGACCCTGCTTGAGCGGGTGGTTGACGGTTATATCGCGAAAGCGAAGGGGTAGGGTCTCCCCGCTGCTCGCGGACAATCTCGATCGTCATGCCGGACTTGTTCCGGCATCCACCGTCCCGCAAGCTCGCCAGCTTTTGAATTGCGGCACGGTGGACCCCGGGACGAGCCCGGGGTGACGATGTGATGTTTGGTGAAGCGTCTCGATTCAACCCGCCCCCAAAATCGTGCAGCCCTCACCCGGGCCGGTCACCCGTCCGCGCCGTTTCGCTCTTTCTCATGACCGCACAAGAACAGACGAAACCACGCATGGTTCGCGATGAAAACAGCCCCGTTTTCGCGTCATATCGCGCGGATTTACCGCTGTT
This sequence comes from Pseudomonadota bacterium, assembly GCA_040388155.1. Lineage (GTDB taxonomy): Bacteria > Pseudomonadota > Alphaproteobacteria > Sphingomonadales > Sphingomonadaceae > Sphingomonas. The sequence goes on along the minus strand of JAZKCJ010000006.1, from coordinate 236,092 downwards.
ATGCATAACAGCGGTAACGCCTCGTATCTGACTGAACGGAAAGCGGAATTCCGCCCCGAAAATCCAACATAACAGCGGAAGAAAAAATCATCCGCGCGAGCGGCGAAAAAAGCGCCCCGGCCAGCCTCTTTATCCCGGCGCCAGCAGGTCGAGTTGCGCGGCATCCTCGTCCCCGCCGTCGAAGGTCGACAGCGTCACCCCGATCAGCCTGATCCCTGCGCGCAGCGGATACAGCGTGCGCACCAGCGCGACCGCGGTCTCGTGCAGCGTCTCGCGGTCGTTCACCGGGGCGTTCCTGGTCCGGCTGCGCGTCACCGTCCGGAAATCGGCATAGCGGCATTTCACCGTCACCGTTCGGCCACGCCCGCCCGATTTCTCGCACCAGGCCCACACATCGTCGGCCATGTCGTGCACGCCCGCCTCGACCTGCTCGGGCGTGATCAGGTCGTCGCCATAGGTCGTCTCCGATCCCGACGATTTGCGTGGCCGGTCGGGCGTGACCAGGCGGTCGTCCTCGCCGCGCGATATGGCGTGGTACCAGGCGCCCGCCTTGCCGAAATGCGCCTGGAGGAAGGCGAGGTCGTGCGCACGCAGATCGGCGCCGCTGTGGATGCCCAGCCGGTTCATCTTCTCGGCCGTCTTCGGGCCGATGCCGTGGAACCGCCCGACCTCGAGCTTCTCGACGAACGCAGCGCCGGCGCCGGGGGTGATGACGCATTGCCCGTTCGGCTTGTTCTGGTCGGAGGCGAGCTTGGCGAGGAACTTGTTGTAGGAGATGCCGGCCGAGGCGGTCAGGCCGGTCGTCTCGAAGATGCGCGCGCGGATTTCCGCCGCCGTCTCGGTCGCCGAGGGGATGCCGCGCAGATTCTCGGTCACGTCGAGATAGGCCTCGTCGAGCGACAGCGGTTCGACCAGCGGGGTATAATCGAGGAAGATCGCCCTGATCTGTTGCGAGACGGCGCGATATACCTCGAAGCGTGGCGGCACGAAGACGAGCTCGGGGCAGCGCCGCAGCGCGGTGACCGAGGGCATCGCGCTGCGTACCCCGAACCGCCGCGCCTCATAGCTTGCCGCGGCGACCACGCCGCGCCCGCTCGCGCTGCCCACCGCCAGCGGCCGGCCGCGCAGGGCCGGGTCGTCGCGCTGCTCGACCGACGCGTAGAAGGCGTCCATGTCGACATGGATGATCTTGCGGGTCACGGTCCCGCCTTCTGGCACCGGGCGCGGCTTTCAGGAATATGCGTTCCGGCGGCGGCAGGTTCAAACCGGTTGGCGCGCTGGCTCCTCATCGGCGACGATATCGCACAACAGCCCGTCGCCGAGCCAGCGGCCAAGCAGCGTGCCGGCTAGTGCGATGCCGCCCTCCTCGCCATGCTGCTCGACCAGCGCGGCGCAGAGCGAGGCGAACGGCATGCCGGCACGGGCGAGCGTCAGCGCGCCAAGCTCCCCGGCATCGATCGCGCGGAACCGCGATATCTGTGCGTGCCGCCACACCAGGATCGCCCCGGCCTCGGGCAGCAAGGCGACGGGCGGCGGCATCTCTCCGGCATCGAGCGCCGACCAGAGCGCCGGGGCATTGGTGATCGAGGCCCGGTGGTCGAGCGTCGGGGTGAAGCGCAGTATCGCCGCGTCCCAGTCGACTGCCGCGACCTGGTCGGGGCCGATCGCGGGGGCGTCTGGACCGACAAAGGCTTCGCCCAGCGCCAGCTCGATCCAGGCCAGCTCGGCGATTTCCGGATCGTCCGGATTCAGCGCGGCGAGCGTCGCGGGGAAGTCGCGCGGATAGGCATCCAGCGTCCAGCTGCTCGGCGGGAAACGGTCGATATGAGTGACCATCGCCGCGTGAAAGGCCTCGCCGCCGATCCATGCCAGCGTGTGGGGGAAGCTCTGCTCGAGACAGGCGATGAGCTGAGCGCGATAATTATTCTGGTACACGCGCAGGCCGGGGGCGTGGCGGCGCCCGATGCGCTCCGCCGCGTCCTCGCTGCCGCTTTTCAGCCAGGCGCTGAAATCGCGCTGCATCGCCAGCAGGGTCATGCCGCGATCCTTTCATGCCTGGTGCCGATGGCGCGGGCGATCGCCAGTTCGGCGAGCAGGTCGGCGAGCGGCGGGATGGCGTCGTCGCGCTCGATCATCGTCGCCACCGGGCCGAGCCGCGGCAGGACATGGGCGTAGAGGTCCCAGACCGAGACGGGCACCGGCTGGTCGTGCGAATCGATCAGCAATTCCTCTCCCTGGCTGTGCCCGGCGAGATGGACCTGCCGGACCCGGTCGTGCGGCACGCCGTCGAGATAGGCGATCGGGTCGAAGCCGTGGTTCGAGGCGCTGACGAACACATTGTTGACGTCGAGCAACAGCCCGCATCCGCTGCGCGCGCACATCGCGTCGAGGAACTGCCATTCGGTCCGGTCGGCGCCGTCGAAGGCGAGGTAGCTCGACGGGTTCTCGATCAGCATCGCGCGCCCGAGCGAATCCTGCGCGCGGCCGATATTGGCGCAGACCAGGTCGAGCGCCTCGTCGGTATAAGGCAGGGGCAGCAGGTCGTGCGAGCTGAACCCGTCGATCCTGGTCCAGCTCAGATGGTCGGACACGAACAGCGGTTCGATTTCGTCGGCAAGCGCGCGCAGGCGGCGCAGATAGGCGCCGTCGATCCCGTCGGCCGATCCGACCGACATCGACACGCCGTGCAGCGCGACCGGGTAGCGTTCGCGCACCTCGCGCAGGATCGCGCGGGGGCGGCCGCCATCGACCATGAAATTCTCCGAGATCACCTCGACGAAGTCGACCGCGACGCGGTGAGTCAGGAACTCGGCATAATGCGGCTTGCGCAGGCCGAGGCCGTAACCGGAAAAAAGGGGCTTGATCATGGCGATGCTCCCGGGGGGAAGGAGGGTGGCCCGGGCGCGCCGCGCCCGGGCCTGTGCTCGTCAGTTGGGCGCGGTCAGGCTGCCGCCCGCCTTGGTGCAGGCCTTGGCGCTGAGCTCCTTGAAGCCCTGGCCCTTGCAGTCGTTCTGGCCCTTGCACTCGTTCTTCGCCGTCTTGCAGTCCGACGTGCCCTTGCAGGTGTTGATGCCGTAGCAATGGACCTTGGCAGCGCCGGCACCCGCGGCGAAGGCGGGGGCGGTCGGCGCGGCGGCGGCGATCGCGATGACGGCGGCGGAGGCGGCAACGCTGACGCTGGTACGGAACATGGTCATGGTGGAAACTCCTGGAAGGGATTTGCCTGATTGGCCCCTCCAGTTCGCCGTCCGCCGCCTGCCGGTTACAGCGGCGGAATATTTACCAGCGCAGCAGGCGCGGGCCGAGCAGCGCGCCCAGCAGGGTGGCGAGCAGGATGCCGAGCGAATACCAGGTGAGCACGAAGATCGCCGAGACCTCGGGGCAGTGGAGGCAATAGACCGTCGCCGCGAAGGCGCCCGCCGCCAGCCCCGCCGCCGCGCCCGCGGCGCGCAACCGGGTCGGCGCCAGCCGCCGGAACGACCAGAGCAGCCCGGCGAAGATCGGCATCGCCAGCGCGAACACCCGCCAGGGGCACAGCCTCCAGCTATGCCCGAGCCACATCGCCAGCCATTCGGTCTCGGGGGTGCGGATCAGCTCAAGCGCAGCGAGCCCGGCGAGCAGGCTGACGGGCACGGCCAGCAGCCATAGCCAGCGCAGGCTCCCGCTGTCGGGCCGCGCGAGCCGCACGGTCGCCACGATCGCGCAGAGCGAGAGCGAAAGGGTGTAGCCCCACTTCACCCAGAACGGGAAGCCGTGCATCGCGGTGCCGAGATCGGGCCTGATGCCCATGCCGATCACGACATAGGCGATCGACACCAGCGCTCCGACTGCCGCGCCGATGGCGATCCGGCGGCCGACCGCATTGCGCCTGATCGGCGGCACGTCGCGCGAAAGCTGGTCGATGAGCTGGTCGGTGTTCATCGGCCGATCCCCTGGACGCGCGCCATCAGCGCCTTGAGTCCGCGATGCACCGATACCTTGACGTCGGATTCGCCGATCCCGCCGGCGGCTGCTGCTTCAGCGATGCTCTCGCCGTCGATCCGCGTGGCGCGGATCATCCGTGCCTGTTTGGGCGGCAGGGTTTCGAGGAGCTGGTCGATATCCATCCGCGCATCGCTCGATTCCTCGAAACCTTCGGCGACCAGCAGCTCCTCGAGTCCCTCGACCGGCACGAACCGCCGGGTGCGCCGGAAATGATCGATCATCTTGTACCGCGCGATCGCGAACAGCCATCCGGTGAAGATCCGGGTCCGGTCATAGGTGCCGCGACGGCTATGCACGGCGATCAGCGTTTCCTGCACCAGGTCCTCGATATCGTCGCCGCCACCCGACCAGCGGCGGCGGTAAAAGGCGCGGAGCAGCGGCGCCAGCGCGCGCAGCAGCGCGGCATGGTCGGCGGCATTGCCGTCCAGCCCGCTGATCATCAACGCTCGCAACTGGTCCTCGCTCGCCCGCATCCGCGCTCCTCGAGTCCTTGTTCGCCGCCCGCGGGGAAAAGGTTACGGCATTGCGGCCAGGCATGCGCGAAATAATTCGCGACCCGTGCGTAACCTTGGCCGTCCTCCGGGCGAATTGCCCATCGTGACCCGGTTTCGACCCTCTCCTCCGGTCACCGCGCGGTCCGGATCGTCCCGTCCGGACCGTGCGTGAGGTGTCCCATCATCAAAGGATCTCGATCATGCGTCCCACCCATGCCCGTTTCGCCGCCGCCATCGCGCTCGCCACCGCCGCGGGCACCGCGATCGCCGCCTCAGCCTCGGCCCAGGCCCCGGCGATGGAGAAATGCTACGGCGTCGCCCTCGCCGGCAAGAACGACTGCAAGGCCGGGGCGGGCACGAGCTGTGCCGGCACCTCTAAGGTCAATTACCAGGGCGATGCCTGGAAGCTGGTCAAGGCGGGCACCTGCACCGGCATCAAGACCCCCAAGGGCAACGGTTCGCTCACGCCCAGGGCCTGACGGTTCCGGCCGGGGCTCCTTCCGCCCCGGCCACCCTATTCTTGCGGAGACCCGCCATGACCTTGTTTGTCGCGCTCTACGATCGCGCGGCCGGCCGCCTGACGGCGCTGGTGCCCGATGCCTTTCTCCTCCTGATCGCACGGCTCGGTATCGCGGGCGTGTTCTTCCAGTCCGGCCGGACCAAGGTCGAAGGGCTGATCAGCATCACCCCGGGCACTTATGAACTGTTCCGCACCGACTATCGCCTGCCGCTGATCCCGCCCGATATCGCCGCGGTCGCGGCGACATGGTCGGAGCATGTCTTCTCGATCCTGCTGGTGGCTGGCCTGATGACTCGCCTCTCCGCCGCGTCGCTGCTTGGCATGACGCTGGTGATCGAGATCTTCGTTTATCCCGATGCATGGCCGACTCATCTGAGCTGGGCCGCGATCCTTCTCCCGCTGGTCGCCCGCGGTGGCGGGTCATGGTCGCTCGACCGGCTGATCCACAGGGCCGCCAGCTCCTCGGGGCGCAGTGCGGCGCGCTAGGGCGCGGGTTTCGCCGGAGCGGGCAGCAGGGCCTTGTCGATGCGTGCCGAGACGCCGACGCTGCGCCCGGCGAGGTTGGCCACGGTGAAGTGGGCCGCGCTGCCCATCACCTGCGCGCCCTGCGACAGGGTAAGGCCGTAATCCTGCTGCAGCCACTGGAGCAGCCCGGTGCTCGCCGCCCTCAGGGCCTCGTCGAGCGATCCCGCCTGGCCGAGCACCATGATCTGGGTCGGCGATTCGACGCGCGGCGATCCGAACGACCTGCCCTTGATCACCTCGACGCTGAACTCGACGTCCATCGACGTCTCGAGCGCATATTGCGACGTTTCGCCGTCACCCTGCAGCGCATGCGCGTCACCGAGATAGAGCAGCGCGCCAGGCTGCTGCACTGGCAGGTAGATGGTGTTGCCCGCAACGACTTCGTTGAAATCCATGTTGCCGCCGATGCGCCCGGTGTCGCCAGTCGACATCGGCGCCGAGCCGAAGCCCGGCGCGACCGCGAGGCCGCCGAGCATCGGCCGCATCGGCACTGACAGGTCCTTCAGCGCGCCCGTCGCCCCCTCCGGGCTCGCGCGTCCCGCTGCGCGATCGAGCTTCCACCGCACCGGCTTGCCGAGGTCGCCCGCTTTGGCGACCAGGCTCGATCCGAGCGCACGGCCGACGACGCTGTCCAGGCTGTCGGCATAGTCCCGGTTCGGTGTCAGGCGCCTGAGATGGATCGCCAGCGTATCGCCGGGCGTCGCGCCCGCGACATAGAAGGGCCCGGTCTGCGGATTGCCGAACAGCGCGCGGGTGACGCCTGCCGCGTCGACCCCGCCGGAATCGACCGTGCTGGTGCGCACCGTGTCGCCCGGCCAGATCGTCAATACCGGCGCGCGGTCGGCGCTGAACAGGTTGGAATAGTCGGTCGGGCTGAAGTCATGGGTGCGGGGCGGGCCATCGGGCCGCTCCGGCAGGCGGCGGGCGGTGAAGCGGTGGCGCACCCGCGCGCCGGGCGTGTTGGAATCGGCGAGATCAGCCTCGCCTGCCATCGCCGCGCCGTTCCGCGTGCCGGCATAACGATAGTCGGTGCCCTTCGCATCGGTCGCGACGAAGCGAAGCGCCTTGCCTGACGCACTGCCCTTCAGGGGATCGCCATCCAAATCGCCCGACAGCCGGTCGCCCTCGCTGACCAGCGTCATCGTCGAATAGGCTGGAGTGCCCCACATGTCGGTGACCACAAGCCAATGCTCGCCCGCCCGTGCCGCGTCGCGGGCTGAACCGGGCGCGGAGAGGGCCAGGGCGACAGGCGCCAGAGCAGCGAGGGCAAGCAGCTTCTTCACGGGGATCTCCGGCGCCATCGATTACAAATGTAGTCGATAGCGCCGTTGCGCGCCGATGCAAGCACGCAACCGGTCAGACTAGTCCGGCCCGCCCCTCGAGCGCCGGGCGGTCACGGATCGTCACGGCGCGCACGCCGGGCAGGGCGACGATGCCGGCGTCCTTCAACCCGGTCATCTGCCGGCTGACCGTCTCGATGCTCAGGCCAAGTACATCGGCGATCTGTCCCCGCGACAGCGGCAGATCGAAGGTCACCGGCCCCGCGGCGCTCGCGCTGCAGCCCGACCCGGCGGCGCGATCGGCCATGCCCAGCAGCAACGCCGCGACCTTCTCCCCGGCCGAGCTGCGCGCCAGCATCAGCATCCGGCCGCGCGCTTCCTCAAGCGCGGCGAAAGTGCGCTGGAGCAGCAGCCGCTCCATCCGCGCATGATCCTCAAGCACCTTCTCGAACGGCGCGCGGGGGAAGACGCAGAGCTCAGCGTCGGTCAGCGCAGTGACGGTGGCGTCCGCCTCGCCGGCATAGGGGCGCCCGACGAAATCGGCGGGGTAGAGCAGGCCGACGATCTGCTCGCGCCCGTCGGGGGTCGACACGCTCAGCTTGAGCACGCCCGTCAGGAGATTGGCGCAGACCACGCTTTCCGTCCCGGCCCAGATCACCGTCTCGCCCCGCGCGATCTTCTGCCGGCGCCCGAGCGCGTTGAGCGCACCCAGTTCCCGGTCGGTCAGGCTGCCGCACAGCGCCCGGTCCCTGACGGCGCAGTCGGCGCAGATGTCGCTCGCGATCATCGCCCGCCTATAGAATCGTGCACCCGCCTTGTCTGCGGACATGAATTTGACGCGCGTCAAAGCGCCGGCGCCGGGACGCGCGCACGCTTCACTCCTCACCTGGATGGAGCAGTTCGATGGACGGCAGTTATTTCCTGTATCTCGTGGTCGGCGGCATGAGCCTGTTCCTGCTCGTGCTCGGTTCGCTCGGCATCGAGGATGCGATCCGTTGCGGTCATCCGGAGGCCTGAGGCACGCGAATGCGGTGAATTGGATCGACATTGGGGCCACCTGCGCTTGGGTGGCTCCGCAGAGTATGACATTTCTCCGGCATGCCGATGTTCGAACCGACTTCGCGGCCGATGACCGATTATGGCGGATTCCATCAGAGTAGCGGCATCTATTGGCGCTTCGCTCCGCCGGACGTAGGGTCGCTATGGGCCGGCCTTGCCGAGGTGAAGGGGCGCGGCATGGCGGTGCGCATCAGGGGCGCCGGCTATTCGATGAACGGCTCCTCGATCCCGCGCTCGGGCGAGGTGCTGATCGAGACGAAAGGCCTTGATTCCTACGTCTTTGCCCATCCCGGCACGATCACCGCCGGGGCAGGGGCGACGATGTGGGACGTGCAGCGCCTGCTTCAGCCGTTCGGCTATGAACTGCTCGCCCTCGATGACGGCAATATGGCGGCCGCGACGATCGGCGGGTACATCTCGGCGGGCGGCTTCGGGGCGCAAAGCCCGCGCCATGGCGGCTTCTGGGAATGTGTCGAGAGCATCGATATCGTCACCCTGGAGGGTGCGGTGCGGACGGTCGGGCGCACCGATCCGCTTTTCCCCTGGCTGTTCGGGTCGATGGGCCAGCTCTGCATCATCGTTTCGGCAACCCTGGCGGTCAGGCCGCGCGCCGGCGCCGGCCAGCCCTTCCCGGCTGGCAAGCGAGGCCGCGTGCCGTCGAGCCGCCGCACCTGGGAGAAGGCGATCTGTTTCTCGGCCTTCGTGCCGCGCCCCCTCTGGAACCAGGCCCGGAACGAGCTGGCGGCGATCGGCGACCGGCATCGCCATGTGTGGCAGGCGCGGCCGGCCTATGCCTGTTCGCTGCCCTTCCGCCGCTTCACCCCGCCGCTGATCCATCCGGGCCAGCAGGATCTGGTTGCGGTCGGCATCTGGGGCGGGGAGCCTGAAGGCGGCTGGGACCATATCGCGATCCGCGCGCTCGATGCTGAATTCAGCCTGTGGCTGCGGGCCCATCCGAATTTCCGCCGCTATGCCCAGACCGAGCTCCTCTATCCCGGCTTCGATATCGCCGCCCATTTCGGCGTCGAGTGTTTCGATCGCTTCCGCGACTGGAAGACCATGCTCGATCCGACCGGCCGGCTCGCGCCGGGCCTGCTCGATCTGCCCGCCCGGCGCGAAAGCGCCTGAGCGAAAGGGCCGCATTCCGGTTGCCGCCCGGACGAACGGCGCTTGGCGGCGGGCGCGGCGCAGGGCATGGTTGGTCGCGGTGCCGATTGACGGTGCCCCGGGGAACTGGCTTGGATCTCGACGCGCTGCTTCATCATTATTTCGGTACGACCGCGATCGAGACGCTCGACGACCCGGCGATCGAACTGGGGATCGAGCGGCTCGGCACTGCCTTCTGGACCGAACGCGAGCCCGGCCGCCGCTTCGCGCTGTGGGCGCTGCTTCATTCGCTCGGCGACGCGCCCGATCCGGCCACCGCCTTCAAGGACCAGCGCGAGCGCGATGCGGCCATTGACTGGATCCGTGCGGCCGAACGGGCTGAACGATCCTGAGCGCAATCCCGTCCGAGACGATGTCGCAGGCCCAGGCGCGACGGATCGCGCTCGCTGCGCAGGGCTTCGGTCCCGAACATCCGGCGCGCGCCGATCAGGGCCATTTGCGTCGAACGATCGAGCGGCTGGCGCTGCACCAGATCGACAGTGTCAACGTGCTCGCTCGCGCGCATTACCTGCCCGCCTTTTCGCGGCTCGGGAATTACGACCGCACGCTGCTCGACACCGCCGCCTGGGGGCGCAAGTCGGAACGCAGGCTGTTCGAATATTGGGCGCACGAGGCATCGCTCCTGCCGCTGGCGCTTCATCCCCTGTTGCGCTGGCGCATGGCCCGGGCCGATGCGGGCGGCGCCGGCTGGAAAAGCATGCGCGCCTTTGCCGGCGAACGCCGGCCGGAAGCCGAGGCCATCCTCGCCCGCATTCGCGCTGAAGGCTCGCTTGCCGCATCCGATTTCGAGGAGGGGAAAAGCAGCACCGGCTGGTGGGCCTGGGGGCCGACCAAGCATGCGCTCGAATTCCTGTTCTGGGCCGGCCATATCACCACGGCGACGCGCCGCCGCAGCTTCGAGCGCGTCTACGACCTGACCGAGCGCGTCATCCCGCCGCGCATCCTCGCGCTGCCGACGCCGCCCGAAGCCGAGGCCCACCGCGCGCTGATCGAGCGTGCCGCCCGTGCGCACGGCATCGCCACCACCACCGATCTGCGCGACTATTTCCGCCAGAAGCCGGTCGAGGCGAGCACCGCGATCGCAACGCTGGCGGAGGAGGGAGTGCTGATCCCCGTCGCGGTGAAGGGCTGGTCCCAGCAGGCCTGGCTCCACCGCGACGCGAAGCGCCCGCGCCGGGTCCGGACGGCGGCCCTGCTTGCCCCGTTCGATCCCCTGGTGTGGGAGCGCGACCGTGCCGAGCGGCTGTTCGATTTCCGTTACCGGATCGAGATCTACACGCCCGCCGAGAAGCGCATCCACGGCTATTACGTCCTGCCCTTCCTGCTCGATGACCGGATCGTCGCGCGCGTCGATCTCAAGGCCGATCGCCAGTCGTCGCGTCTGGCCGCGCACCGCATCACGCTCGAGCCCGCCGCGCCGGCCGGGACGATGGAGCGCCTGACCGCCGAACTGCGCCGCATGGCCGACTGGCTGGCGCTGGACGACGTGACGATCGGGCCGGTCGTCTGACCTTGTCCGGAATGTCCCTTCGCCGGGCTTTGCTTGGGAAAGACAAGATCGCGGATGCGCGACGAGACACGATTGCACGTGACGATGAACGATCCGACGCCCATGCCGTTGTCACTCAGCCCGGATATCGGCCGCCTCATCAAGGATCGCAGCATGAAGCCTGAAGGCAACAAACCCGGGCTGATCAAGCAACTCGGCCCAGGCCTCATCACCGGCGCGGCCGATGACGATCCGAGCGGCATCGCCACCTATTCGCAGGCCGGCGCTCAGTTCGGCTTCGGGCTGCTCTGGACTCTGGTCCTCACCTATCCGCTGATGACCGCGGTGCAGCTGGTCAGCGCACGGATCGGCCGCGTCACCGATGCGGGGCTGGCGAGCAACATGGTGAAGATCATGCCGCGCTGGATCGTCACCGGCCTCGTCCTGATGCTGTTCGTCGCCAACACGATCAATATCGGCGCCGATCTCGCGGCGATGGGGGCGGCGGCGCAGCTCGTGCTCGGGGTGGGCGATCACGTCTTCACCGCGATCTTCGCGATCGTGTCGCTGCTGCTCCAGGTCTTCGTGCCCTATCATCGCTATGCCGGTATCCTGAAATGGATGACGCTGGTGCTGCTCGCCTATGTCGCGCTGGTCTTCATGGTGAAGGTCGACTGGGCGGCGGTCGGCTGGGGCATGGTCTGGCCGACCGTGGCCGGCACCACCGCCATCACCACCGTGGTCGCGATCTTCGGCACCACGATCAGCCCCTATCTCTTCTTCTGGCAAAGCTCGCAGGAAGTGGAGGAGGTCGATCGCGACGACGCCAAGCACGCCCTGAACGACGCGCCCGGCGAGGCGCGAGGCGAATTCAGCCGGATCAATTTCGACACCTTCAGCGGCATGGCGGTGTCGAACGTCGTCGCGCTGGCGATCATGATCGGCACGGCCGCGACGCTGCATGCGGCGGGCAAGACCGACATCGCCACCGCCGCCGACGCGGCCAGCGCGCTGAAGCCGGTGGCGGGCCAGTTCGCCTTCCTGCTGTTCAGCCTCGGCATCATCGGCACCGGCCTGCTCGCCATTCCGGTCCTTGCCGGCTCGACCGCCTATGCCATCGGCGAAGCGCGCGGCTGGAAGACCGGCCTGGAGAACAAGCTGTTCGAGGCGAGGGGCTTCTACGCGGTCATCGCCGTCTCGACGCTGCTCGGCATCGGCATAGACTGGTCGCCGATCGACCCGATCAAGGCGTTGTTCTGGAGCGCGGTGATCAACGGTGTGGTCGCGGTGCCGATCATGGCGGTGATGATGATCGTCGTCTCGCGCCGGTCGACCATGGGCGACTATACCGCGTCGCTGCGGCTGCGCTTCTTCGGCTGGGCCGCGACGGCGGTGATGGGCGCCGCCGCGGTGGCGATGGTGGTGATGTAGGGGGCTGGCACCGTTCGCATCGAGACATGTTGGCGCTTGTCTCTCGATACCCCGCCCCGACAGGCTCGACGGCTATTCGGGGCGAACGGAAGAGGGGGCGAACAGATCCCGGTGCTGGCGCGGCTGTGACCTGAGATACTGGTCGGGCGCCTTCACCCGTCCGCCGAGATGCGCCGCGGCGTGCCAGGGCCAGCGCGGATCGTAGAGGATGCCGCGGGCAAGCGCGACGAAGTCGGCATCGCCGGTGCCGACGATCGCCTCGGCCTGTTCGTAGTCGGTGATCAGCCCGACCGCGACCACGGGCAGGCCGGTCGCCTGCTTCACCGCGCGGGCGAGCGGCACCTGGTAGCTGGGGCCGACCGGGATATCCTGCCGCGGGTCGAGCCCGCCGCTCGATACGTGCACGGCGCTGCAGCCATGCGCCTCGAGCGCCCGGGCGAACGCCACGGTCTGCTCGACGTCCCAGCCGCCCTCGACCCAGTCGGTGCCGGAGAGCCGCATCGTCACCGGCCGGTCGGCGGGGAAGGCAGCACGGACGGCGTCGAACACCTCGAGCGGAAAGCGCATCCTGTTCTCGAGGCTGCCGCCATAATCGTCGTCGCGGCGGTTCGACAGTGGCGACAGGAACTGGTGGAGCAGATAGCCATGCGCACCGTGGAGCTGCACCGCGTCGAGGCCGAGCCGCGCCGCACGCCGGGCGGCGGCGGCGAACGCGTCCCGCACCCGATCGAGCCCGGCGCGGTCGAGCGCCAGCGGGGCATTGTCCTTGTGGTGAAAGGCGATCGGGGAGGGCGCCACCGTCTGCCAGCCGAGCGGGTCGCCCGGCGCGATCTGCGCGCCGCCCTTCCACGGTACTTCGGTCGAAGCCTTGCGGCCGGCATGGGCGAGCTGGATCGCGACCGGCATGTCGGACCAGCGGCGGATGCTGTCGAGCGTCCGGGCGATCGCCGCCTCCGTCGCGTCGTCATACAGGCCGACATCGGCGTGGGAGATGCGGCCTTCGGGGAGCACCGCGGTGGCCTCGATCGTCAGCAGCGCCGCGCCCGACAGGGCCAGGTTGCCGAGATGGATCTGGTGCCAGTCGGTCATGCAGCCGTCGACCGCCGAATATTGGCACATCGGCGCGATCACGATCCGGTTCGACAGTGTCAGCGCGCCGATCGACCGGGGTTCGAACAGCCTGGGTCCCGCCATCTTCAGTCTCCGAATTGCAACCCGGCGCGAATGTCGCCGCGCCGTGCAAATCGGGATGCTCCAGCTGACAATCAACCGCACCCCTTGTTCAGGGGCGGGAACATGTTCCTTTTCGACAAGCGGCTCTCTTTCCCGGCGAAGGCCGGGAAGTATCGCGGAACGGAGCGAGCCTGTGGAGTCAGGGTGCCAGTATCAGCCGACGAAGGCGCGCTCGATCACATAATGGCCGGGCTTGTTGTTCGACCCTTCCTCGAAGCCGCATGCCTCAAGCATCGCCGCGGTGTCGCGGATCATCGCGGTGCTGCCGCACAGCATCACCCGGTCATGCTCCGGATCGAATGCCGTCGCCCCGGTCAGCGGCGGACCGAACAAATGGCCATTCTCGACCAGCGTGTCGATCCGTCCGCAGGTCCTGAACGGCTCGCGCGTCACCGTCGGCACATAATGGAACTGAAGCAGCGCCTGGTCGCCCACCAGCGGATCGCCGGCGAGCTGCGCGGTCAGTTCGTCATGATAGGCGAGGTCGCTGACGCGCCGCACCGAATGGACGATCACCACCTGCCCGAACCGGTCATAGACTTCGGGGTCCCGCGCCACGCTCAGGAAGGGGGCCAGCCCGGTGCCGGTCGAGAGCAGGAACAGCCGTTTCCCGCCGAGCAGCGCGTCGAGCACCAGGGTGCCGGTCGGCTTGCGGCCGAGATAGAGCTGGTCGTCGGGCCTGATCGTCTGGAGCCGCGAGGTGAGCGGCCCGTCCGGTACCTTGATCGAGAGGAATTCGATCTCGTCGGACCAGGCCGGGCTCGCGATCGAATAGGCGCGCATCAGCGGCCTGCCGCCGGCGTCCTCGTCGCCGGGCAGTCCGATCATCACGAACTCGCCTGACCGGAAGCGGAAGCTCGCCGGCCGCTCGATCGCGAAGCTGAACAGATGCTCGTTCCAGTGCCGCACCCAGCGAACCGGTACGGTCTGGAAGGCGGCGTGATCGGGGATGGTCCTTGGCGGGCGCACGGGCATGTTCATGGGCGCTGCACTTTCGTGTCGGTCATCGCGGTCGCGACGAAATCGGCCGCCTGGGCCAGCCTGGCCACCGCGTCCTCGGCCACCAGTCCGGCCGCCACGCGCTTGAGCCGACCGATCGGCCCTTCCTGCGCCGTCGCGAACAGCGCCAGCAGCCGTGCCTCGTCGTCGGTCGTCCTGGCCGATCCGGCGCTGCCGAAGCGCACCTGGCCCAGGCTTTCCTGGTCGAGCGTCGCCATCAGCATATTGAAATCGGGCAGCGCTTCGGCGATGCCGCGCCGCGCGAAACCGGCATGGAGCGCATGGCAGCAGCACCGCCCGGCGCGCGCCGCGCCGACCCATGTCCGCATTGCCGTGAGCAGGAAACGCTCGGGCTCGTCGAGCCGACCGACCCCACGGTCGAGATAACGGTACATCATGCTTCCTTATTGCGAGTGCGTCGCATTATTGTGAATGGTGCGATGCGTCAATGCTCGACTGAGCGCAATTCGTAACGGATGTGGTTGGGTCGGGTTGAGGAGAATTCTGCCACGCCCTATCGTCACGCCGGGGGACAGCGCCGTGACGATGAAGGAGACTGATATCGTCGATCGGCCCGCCGTGGCGCGGCGTTGCCTGTTCGGCCTGCAATATCTTCGTGCGGTCGCCGCGACTGGTGTGGTCCTGTTTCACGCGACCGAGGCGGCCGGCGCGCCCTGGCGAATCGGATCCCGGGGCGTCGACCTCTTCTTCGTGCTCAGCGGCTTCCTGATGATCGCGATCACTGACGGCGGCGTGCGACCCTGGCCTTTCTTCAAGGACAGGCTCTTGCGGGTGGCCCCGCTCTACTGGATCGCGACGACCGCGCTGATCATGGTCGCCGTGGTCGGCCTCGCGCCGTACATGACGCTCGACCCGGTCCGGATCCTGGCCTCCTTCGCCTTCATTCCCTATGGCGACCTCACTGCCGGGCGGATCATCCTGCCGATCCTCCCGGTCGGCTGGACGCTGAACGCCGAGATGCTGTTCTACACGCTCTTCGCGCTGATCCTGATGTTGCCGCGCTACCGGATGCTGGTGCTGACCTGCGTCATCTGCGGTCTGGTCACGCTTGGCTTCCTTTATCGTCCGATCGGAGCGGGAGCTGCCTGGACCCAGCCGATACTGCTTGAATTCGTCGCGGGCGGCTGGATCGGCATGGCCTGGGTCAGGCCGGAACGGCGACGGCAGATATTCCTCTTCCTGCTGCCCGCGCTGTGCGTTTGGACTGCCCTGCCGGTAGGACGGGTCGGCGTGATGGTGACGCTGATCCTGGCGGCCGTCCTGTTCTTCGAGGCGCGGGGCGCCGGCATTCCGAAATGGCGCCCGCTCCTGCTGCTCGGCGATGCGAGCTATTCCATCTATCTGTGGCAGATATTCCCACTGCAGTTCGTCTTCGTTCTTGGCCAGCGCCTGAACGTGCCGCCCGCCATCCTCGCGGTCACTGCCAGCCTTGCTGCGATCGGCGGCGGAATCCTGGCCTATCTGCTGCTCGAACGTCCGCTGCTCGCCCTGTTTCATCGCCGGCGCACCAGGCACGGCATCACCATCCCGGCAGGGCCATGATCAGCGTCCGGCAAAGGCTGGCCGGCAGCCGTGCGATTTGATATTGTCGGGTAACGTTTTGCGGGGGCAGACGACATGGCGACAATAGCGGGCGGCTTCGGGCGGGATGCAGTCGTCAGGGACCGTGGTTTCTTCCTGATCATGGCACTGGTGATTGCGGCGACGACGGTCGCCGGATTCGCGCTTCAGTTCGTCGCCGGCCGGTCGAGCCTTGCCTCGCCCTGGTGGGTGCATGTCCACGGCATCACCTTCATGGGCTGGCTCGTCATCTATGTGGCGCAGAACCTGCTCGTCTATCGCAACGACATCGCGCTGCACCGCCGCCTCGGCCGGTTCGCGGCAGGCTATGTCGGCTGGATGATGCTGGTCGGGCTCAGCGTGAACACGCTGGCGGCGATCAATCACCGTATCCCGCCCTTCTTCGAAACCAATGTCTTCCTGGTGATGGACTGGCTGACCGTGCTGGTCTTTGCCGGCCTGACCTGGGCCGGGGTGCGGATGCGGCACCGGACCGACTGGCACCGCCGGCTGATGCTGTGCGGGGCGATCCTGATCATGACGCCGGGCGCCGGGCGGCTGCTGCCGCTGCCATTGCTCGGCACCTGGATCATCTGGTCGATCTGGCTGATCATGCTTGTCTATGTCGGCGTGGCGGTGACCTATGATCTCGTCACGCGCGGCAAGGTCCATCCGGCGTATTTCTGGGGCTTCGGTGCCATCACCCTGGCGACCGCGCTGATGCGTCCGCTGGCCTTCACCCCGCCGATGCTCGCGATCACCGCTGCGCTGACCGGCTGATCGGGGCCGCCAGGCATCTTGACGCGGTCTCTCGTCCGGGCGAGTCTCCCGCGCAGAGGAGAGACATGAATGTTCAGCCACATGATGGTCGGCAGCAACGACATTGCCCGATCGAAGACCTTCTACGACGCGCTGTTCGGCACGCTTGGCGGCAAGCCTGCCTTGCAGGATGACAAAGGCCGCCTGATCTACATGCACAATGGCGGGGTCTTCATGGTGTCGGCGCCGATCGACGGCAAGAATGCTTGCCATGCCAATGGCGGCACCATCGGCTTCACGATGGCCAGCCCTGAAGAGACCGATGCCTGGCACAAGGCGGGGGTCGAGCATGGCGGCACCTCGATCGAGGATCCGCCCGGCCTGCGCGATGGTGGCTTCGGCCCGATGTATCTCGCCTATCTGCGCGATCCCGACGGGAACAAGCTGTGCGGCCTGCACCGGGTGAAGGCCTGACGGAATCCGCCGTCGCGCCCTTTCTGAAAGCCGACCGCGTCATGCCGCTTCCGCACGTCACCCCGGCCACGCTGGCCATTATCGGCACGACCGATCGTTTTCCTGTCCGGCGCATCTTCTGCGTCGGGCAGAACTACGCTGATCATGCGCGGGAGATGGGGTCCGATCCCGACCGGCAGAAGCCCTTCTTCTTCACCAAGCCAGCCGACGCCGTCGTCGATAGCGGCAGCGTGCTGCCGTTCCCGGGCCGCACCGCCGATCTTCATCATGAAGTCGAGCTGGTCGTGGCGCTGTCCGGGGGCGGCACCGACATCCCGGTCGCTGACGCCGCCGGGCTGATCTTCGGCTATGCGGCCGGGCTCGACCTCACCCGCCGCGATCTCCAGGCGGAGGCTAAAAAGGCCGGGCGCCCGTGGGACATGGCCAAGGGCTTCGACCGCTCGGCGCCGGTCGGCCCGCTGACGCCATGCGCGCCGCCGGCCAGCGGCGCAATCTCCCTCACGATCAACGGCACTCAGCGCCAGTCCGGCACGCTCGACCAGATGATCTGGAGCACGCCCGAGATCATCGCCGAGCTGTCGACCTATGTCGACCTCAGGCCAGGCGACCTGATCTTCACCGGCACCCCCGCCGGCGTCGGCCCGATCCTGCGCGGCGACCGCCTTGAGGCGATGGTCGAGGGCGCGGTGCCCTTGCTGGTCGCGTTCGCCGGATAGGATGCGCGCGTCTGGACCGGAAGGCCGCCAGCTGGCACAAACCACTTATGACCTTCTCCGTTCACATCGCAGGTGCCGCGATCAGCGGTCGAATTAAGCGCCCGGCCTGATCCGTCAGGCCGGGTCTGCCCGCATGTGAACATCATGATGGCGCCCGAGGCGCCGCGCTCAAGGTCCATGATTATGTCAACGCAGGAAACGACGCTGCATCTCCTGTGCGGCAAGATCGCCGCCGGAAAATCGACGCTTACCGCCAGACTCGCCGCCCTTCCTCACACCATCGTCGTGGCCGAGGATCAATGGCTTGCCAGGCTCTATCCCGGCGAACAGACCAGTCTCGCCGACTATGTGCGCAATTCGACTCGCCTCCGCCATGCGATGGCGCCGCATCTGGTGGCGCTGCTGCGAACCGGTGTGTCCGTCGTCCTGGATTTCCCCGCGAACACTCTCGTCAGCCGGGCGTGGATGCGCACCCTGGTCGAGGAGGCGGGGGTTGCGCACCAGCTCCATTATCTCGACGTCCCCGATGGCATCTGCAAAGCGCGCCTCCGCCAGCGAAATGCCGGTGGCGAGCATGAGTTCATCGTCAGTGACGAAGAGTTCGACCTGTTCACCCGGCATTTCGTGGCACCGAGCCCGGATGAAGGCTTCAACATCGTCCTTCATC
The DNA here is from genome assembly GCA_040388155.1 of Pseudomonadota bacterium. Taxonomy (GTDB): domain Bacteria; phylum Pseudomonadota; class Alphaproteobacteria; order Sphingomonadales; family Sphingomonadaceae; genus Sphingomonas. The sequence goes on along the minus strand of JAZKCJ010000006.1, from coordinate 217,714 downwards.
GTCAATAGAGGCACCGTCCGCCCCTCCGGGAAAGTCGCGGAGGCGGGCGACGCGGGTCGCGATGGCGGGCATCTGTGCGGATTTCGGATGACCTCTTGCCACTTGGAAGGTGCTTGGCGCGATTGGAGACTTCCGACGACTTCCGCCAAAATTACCTATGCCCGTCGGCTGGCGGTTCGGTGCGTTCGCGTACAAGCGGTAAGCTGAAAAGCGGAATCACGAGAGGCGAGCCACTAGCGGACGTTCGATCATATGCTACGGTTTGGCATGATAAGGCGTCGCGCAGCTTTGGTGATTGTTGCTCTCGTTCTCACCACGGCCGACGGGATTTTCGCGAAGGTGCTCTATAACCACCGCGCTGCTAAGGATGCTTATATTACCCATATCGGGCTCGACTCTTTAGAGATGATCATTCCTATGGGTGCCCGGGCTGCAAGGTTACACAACGGCATATGGGATATTGACCCAATGAAGGCGATGAAATCTGTTCCCATAGATCAAGCTAGGGGTATAGATGGGAAGTCTCTTGCGCTGGTTAGCCTTGCGCCTCGATCAACTTATGGGCAAGCCATAAATGTTATCCGTAACTTGAAAGCTCGCCGTATCTGCAATGTGCTCATTCGAGAAAGCGGGAGAGCAGAGGGAGGAAGCTTCAACTTCCCTGGCGGTGTCGACAGGGCGCTGGCGGTCCCGGCCATAGTTCTTTGTGGCAGTTCCATTGGAGATGCTGGTTTCTACGGAGATTTACCAGCGGACGGGCGGATTCAACCTGGCGAGCTCCGGTGAGCCGGAAAGTTGAACGACCGCTTCCCACCATTCCTGCCCTTGGTGATGAAGGCGAGGTCTGGCAGCGCCTATAGTCGCGCGGGTCTCGCCGCGTGGCGGTCCTCAAGCCGTCGTCATGACTCCCCGGTAGACCGGGTCCTCGAGCGCGCGCCCGGCGCCCATCGCGACGCAGATCAGCGCATTCTCGGCGACGATCACCGGCAGGCCGGTCGCCTTGGCCAGCGCCTCGTCGATGCCGGAGAGAAGTGATCCGCCGCCGGTCATGACGATGCCCTGGTCGTAGAGATCGGCGGCCAGTTCCGGCTCGGTCCGCTCGAGCGCGCCGAGTACCGTCTCGACGACCTGGCCGACCAGGTCGGCGAGCGATCCGGCGATCTCGGCCTGGGTGACCTCGACCTCCTTGGGCACGCCGGCGACCAGGTCGCGTCCCTTGACCCGCATGACCAGGCCGTCCTGCGCTGTCTCCGCGCTGGCCATCCCGATCTCGATCTTCACGCGTTCGGCGGTCGATTCGCCGATCATCAGGTTGTGCTTGCGACGGATATAGGAGGCGATCGCATCGTCCATCCGGTCCCCGCCGACCCGCGCCGAGGTGCTGTAGGCGAGGCCGCGCAGCGACAGTACCGCCACCTCGGTCGTGCCGCCGCCGATATCGACCACCATCGCGCCGATCGGCTCGGTGACGGGAAGGCCCGCGCCGATCGCCGCAGCCATCGGCTCCTCGATCAGGTGGACGGTCCGGGCGCCTGCATTCTCCGCCGCCTGGCGGATCGCGCGCCGCTCGACCGGGGTCGCGCCGGAGGGGATGCAGATGGCGACCTCGGGGTTGCGCGGCAGCCGGCTTTTTCCGCCATGCGCCTTGTCGATGAACGCCTTGATCATCTGTTCGGCGACGTCGATGTCGGCAATCACCCCGTCGCGCATCGGCCGGACGGTGCGAAGCGTGTCGGGCGTCTTGCCCATCATCAACTTGGCTTCGGCGCCGACCGCCCGGACGCGCTGGACACCGTCCAGCGTCTCGATGGCGACGACGGAGGGTTCGTTGAGCACGATACCCCGGTCGCGCAGGTAGACGACGGTGTTGGCGGTCCCGAGATCGATCGCCATGTCATTGGACGCTCGGCTGAACAGGCGAGGAAAACGCATTGAGATGTAATCATTTCCGAATTAGCGGCGCGCGCCGGCTCGCCTGAACTATGGCGCATAAGTTGGGAGCGGGGGCGTGGGCGCGTCGGCACAGCGCGTCAAGGTCCGGGGTGGACCGAGTGCGTCCGACCGGGCTTTGCGGGCGACGAGGGGGTTGGCGCCGCGTTGCTTCGCGGCGTTGCCGGCCTTGTCGCTATTTATAGCGCCAAGGCCGGCAACGGGCTGCGCTTCGGTTGTAACACTTCCGGAATAAGCGTTATTCTCCTGTACTTCGCGGATGATGGGGAATGCATGATGGCTTCGAGCCCAACCACGACGGCGTCACCGCTGTCGCCCAAGGCGACGACCAACCCGGACGGCAGCTTCTTTCTCGCCTCGACTGACTGGATCACGCTCCAGACCTATCTTCAGGCGGCAGTGACGCTGCCGATCACCGGGGCGGAGGCGATCGCCAAGCTCGGTATCAACAGCGCCGATGCGGATTATTTCGCGCCGTTGTGGAGCGCCTATTCCGGCGTTCACGATCATTGCCACGATTTCTCGATCAACACCTTTCCGGAAACCGTGTCGCTCGCCTCCGACATCGTCGATTACGGGCGCAACAAGGTGCCGGTCTTCTACGGCGCGATCTCTAAGATCGCCGACAAGGTCAGCGACGGCGTGCTGACCGAGGAGAAGGCGCAGGTCCAGATCACGCAGGTGCTGACCAACCTGGTCAAGGATGCCCAGACGCGCGGCGATCGCGCGGCAGCGGTCGAGGCTGCGATCGCCAGCTTCATTGCCCAGACCCAGGCCGACAAGGCGCTGCTCGATCCGCTGCAAACGCGTTACCGCAACGAGCTCGAGGGCGACAACGGCCGCATCGCCGAGCTCGAGGCGGATCTCGCGACCGAGCAGGCGGTGATCGATTCCGAAAATGCGGAATATGCGAAGGACGTGAAGCTCGCCGCGACCACGCCGACCTATGGCTGGATCGTGCCGGCGGGCACCATCGCCGCAGCGGTGGTCGCCGGCATCTATGGCGCACGCGCGACGGCGGCGCTCAGGGCGATGCGCGACGCGCAGGACCAGTTCGACAAGGATTTCGACGAACTCGCGAGCAAGCGGCTGATGGCGCAGGACCTGACCACGGCGGGCAGCAGCCTTGACGGGGTGCTGACCGCGCTCAATTCGGCGCTGCCGATCGTGCAGAAGGCGCGGGGGGCCTGGCATGCGCTGTCGGACGATATCGGCAGCGTCCTGAAGACGCTGGCCAACGATATCGGGGGGCAGGAATCCTTCATCGCCTCGCTCGGCGTGGATACGGCGATCAGCGAATGGTCGGAACTGGCGAAGAAGGCTGACACCTATCGTGCCAATGCCTTCATCACCGTGTTGAGCGAAGCGGAGGTCACCGCGCGGATCGCCGCCGATCCGAATGCCTTTGCCGTCTCGCACGGCTGATCCGGCACCTTCATCACGCGACAGGGGAACTGCCCATGCCCGAGGCACATGTCACACCCGCCCCGCTCGCCTCGCCGCTCGCGCCAGCGGCGGCGCTCGGCGGCGGCACCGATTTCTTCATGTCCCAGGGCGACTGGGCCCTGGTCCAGGCCTATCTCGACACCGGCATCAGGCTGCCTGTCGACGCGACCCAGGCGGCGAAGGTGATCGGTTTCACTGTCGACGAGGCAGGCGATTATGACGATCTGTGGACTGCCTTCTCCACGATCCACGACCATTGCAGCGATTTCCTCAACACCAGCTACCCCGCCATCGTCGGCGTCGCCTCGACGATCGCGACCTTCGGGACAAGCAAGGTGCCGGTCTTCTACGGCGCGATCGACAAGATCATCGAGCAGGTGAAGGCGGGCACGATGACGCTCGACAAGGCGGTCGTGCAGATGCGCACGATCCTTGCCAACATCCAGGCCGATGCCCGGACAAAGGACGCCGACGTGGCCGCGCAGGCTACCCTGGTCGACAGCTTCATCGCCCAGATGAAGACTGACGCGGCGATGCTCGCGCCGATCAAGACGAAATATCAGGCCCAGCTCGACGGCGAGGACGGAACGGTCGCCATGCTGCGCGTGATGGTCTCGGCGCTTCGACAGCAGATCGACGACGAGCTCCTGGAGATCGCCAAGGATACTGAAATCGCGATGGGCTCTATCGTCCTTTTCACTGTTCCGGTGTTCGGCACGATCACGGCAGCCTGTCTCACGGCGGTCTATTTCGAGCGCGCGCGCCAGGAACGCATCATCGCGGAAAAGGACGTGGAGAAGCTGGCCGACCTGCAGGCACGCCTCAAGACCGCTCTCGCGCTTGACGGGCATCTCCAGCTTTCGATGCACGCCCTGGGCAAGGTGGATGACGCGCTCACCGCCGCTACCCCGGCGCTGGCCAAGGCGCAGGCCGCCTGGACCGCGCTCGACACCGGCATCGCGGGCATCCTCGCCACGCTGGCGACCGACATCAGCGATATCGACACGCTCGGGACGAAGCTCGATATCGATAGCGTCATCGCGGCCTGGAAGACGATGGCTGCCGATGCTGACGATTTCCGTGCCAACGCGTTCATCACGATCGCGCCGCCGCCCGACCCCGATGCGGCGGCAGGCGGCACGCCGACCCCGACCCCGTCCGCCACGATCGCCGGCTGAGGGCGGCCGCGATGGGCACTCTCCTCCTGTTCGGTCGGGCACCGGGCGCGGCGCCGGGAACACCGGACGGCGCGGGCAATGTGGACAAGGGCTGGATCGAGGCGCCTCGCGTCGACCTGCACAAGGTGTCGGCCGACGGATCTGTCGCGCAGGACACGGGGCAGGCGGCGCTGTCGGCGGCTCAATGGGCGGCGTTGCCGGCGTTTCTCGATCAGGCACGCCATGCGCGGGGCACCGTTGACGCGCTTGGCCTGCCCGGCGGCGGGCCGCCCGCTTTCCCGGCGTTATGGGCGAGCTGGGGGCGTTTCGCCGCGGCGCTCGATCAGTGGCAGGCAACACGGGATGCGCTGGCCGCCCTGGCGAACGACATCGTCAGTTACGCGACGACGGTAGTCCCGCAAAGCTATGGCCGGATCGAGGGTCTGCTGAACGACGGTGCGTCGGTAGACGCCGTCGCCGCCTTGCTCGGCGAGGCGATCGCCCAGGCCGGACAACGTGCCGACCGCGCGCGCGCACTGGCGGCGGCCATCGCGCCGCCGGTCGCCGCGATCAACGACCTGGCGGGCGCCTTTCATTCGGTCCAGCGCAACCCGCCAGCACGCATCACGCTGCGCAGCGCCCCGTCGCTCTGCCTTGCCTATGACGGCAATGGCGATGCGGTCGTCAGCAACACCGGCGGCGGCGACAATCCGGCGCAGCACTGGACGATCGAGCCGGTCCGGATGTTCATTCCCGGCTGGGTGTTCCGCACCGCCGCCGGCGACCGCACGTTGACGGTGCCGGCCGGCGACACCGGCGAGCGCGAAGGATCGCGCCCCAGGCTGATCCCGACCGGCCAGGCTGGCTCGGGCGGCCTGGACGGCGGGGCCGCTGTCTTCTTCCATGACGGCAACGGCTATCTCCAGCCGGGCAAATGGCCCGGGCACACGCTCGATTGCGCCGGCAATTCGGGCTGGAATTCCGGCACGCCGGTGCTGTGCTGGGAGCAGAATGACGGCGACAACCAGAAATGGTCGTTCAGCGCGCGCAGCCTCTCCGATCTCGATTTCTACGATTCCATCGCGCCGGTGGTCGCCGCCAGCGGCTCCGGCCTCGGCGCGCTTCAGCATCTGGAGGGCGACTGGCGGGCGGTCGCCGATGATCTCGGCGACGGCCTGGCCCAGCTGCGCGCGGTCGATTCCACTGCGGGATTCATCGGCGGGCTCCAGATCGAGAGCGTCACCGGCGAATGGGCTGATCTGGCGCGCGAGGCAGAGGCGGCGATCGCGCGGCTTTGATCGGCGAGCTGCTCGTTCGCTGGGGTGACAGTGCCGTTGCGCTCGATACCGCGCTCCGCCTGCTTCACTCGCAGGATCGGACCGGCGACGCGCTCATCCTGATTCCGCAGGCGCTACAGGATGCTTTCCAATACGGGCCGACATGCCCCTGGTGACTGGCTTCAAGCTGCGCGCTGGCTGAAACGACGGTCGGGTGCGTCACCCGTATCTCGTGCGAGCGGCCGGGCGATTCCGGCTGGAGCAGGCGGCGTCGCCAGGTCAGTCAGCGGTCACGATCGGATAGTCGAGCCTGACCGTATCGAGCAGTCGCTCGATCTCAGCAATCTCCCGCGTCCCGCCGCTCGGTCGTACCGACCAGTTGAACGGGCCATGAGTCGCCAGGTCGTGCAGGTGAACCGGCCCGATCGCCATGCGCCAGGAACGGGCGCTGCCGCCTGCCTTGCGGGTCAATCGGGCGACGAGCAGATCCTGAAGCTGGCTGGCGGTCATCCTCCGCCTTTTGCCGGCCCAGCGCGGTTACGCAAGCTGTGGATGCGCTGATTGAACCCTGGCCACGGCAAAAGGCCATCTTCCTGCCACCTCACCGCAATCCCGGTTGTTCTTGCGCCGCCTCGGGTGGCGGGGGAGTGGCCTCGATATTTGAAACCTGTGGCGACGCGTGCCATTCAGGATCGCCTTCGCTCAGCCTTGTTATGACGATCCCCGCGCAAGCAGTGCCCGCACAGATGTAGGACAGGGCAAGCATGCCCTCGAAAACAATTTCCATCCATGACCTCCGATTTCTCATGGTAATTTCCAGTTCACGTTCGGAGATTTGAACGAACGGCGCGAGCGGTTTCGCACAATGATATTTTTTATCGTGGGTGTGCGGAATCCGCGTATTCAAGCGTTCAAATGGAAAAGAAGGAAGTGGTGGCAAGGCAGAACTGGAGGAAGCTGCGATGAATGACTTCGAGCGCGCACGTAATCGGATATATGACCGGATTCATCAGCGATTGCAGGCGGTTGCGCGAGCGTTCACGGCGACATCATCTTATCCGATCCTTTCCGAGCCGAACGATCTTGCTCAAACGGCGATGCTGAAAGTCCATGAATTTATCACCAGACGCGAATTGTTTCTGGGAGATGAATTCATTCTCGATCAGACTATGGAGCGCGAGGCAATGAGTTGGGGCACGACCTGCCTGAAACATTCCCTCATCGACGAGATTCGCGCTGTCCGACTTCGCTTGCCGAGGGCAACGCGACCGAAGACGGCCGACGGTGAAGAAGATCCCCCGGATGAAACGCCAAGTATGGAGCCCTCGGCGGAGGAGAATGTTTGCGCGACGACTTTACTCAAAGCGCTGCGGACGTTGAAGTCTCGCCATCGTGAGAAATATGTCGAGGGCCTCGAAACGATGCTGCGGTCTGTATCGGACTCGAATTTCACCAGAGCGACGCTCGGCCACATTACCGACCTTACTCATACGCAACTCGGACGTATCGAGAGCGAAATCGTCAGGAGCGGGATTGCCGACCGGAGCAGCGCCAAGGATGAGAATGATGAAACTTAACTATGTGGGGCATCTGTCAAGTGAGGAACTCGACAGGCTCGAAGCACGCACGGTCGAAGGATTGTTCGACGAAGTTTGCGATTTACTGGACTATGCTAGCGACGATACGCTGGAGGACTTCCTTTGCGAGATGGATGGTGCGCGTGCCAAGGCAAGAGCGGCGGTATCATTCGAGCATGGCTCGATCGATGATCGGGGAACTCTCGAACTTGATACGCCGATACACACGGATGTCGCTGCGCGTGTCGTGCTGAGCCAGCGGTGGCAGTCGCGGCGATTGATGGCAGATTAGGGTAAGCTGCGCATCGGGCTGGTGGCGCAGGCGACGAAGAGACAGGCTGGGAAGCTGTGCCTCACTCAGCCAGCCCCACCGTCCCGGCAACCCGAAAGCCGGTTCCAACCGTAACCGCCCCGGTCCCCGGCTGCCCGCCACCGACCGTCAACCGATAAACGCCCGGTGCAACAACCCGCTTGCCCGCCTCGGTCACGCTGGAAAGCTCGCGTGCGTCCAGGTCGAAATGCACCCTGGTCATCGCCCCCGCCGCCAGGTGTACCCGCGAGAATCCGCGCAGAGCTCGGATCGGCATGCCCGGCGCCTGCGGGAAGCTCAGATACAGCTGCACCACCTCGTCGCCGGCGGTCTTGCCCGTGTTGCGCACTTCGACATCAACGCCAAGCGTTTCGCCTGCCTTCACCGTCGTGGTCGAGAGTAGCGGCTTGCCATAGGCGAAGCTGGTGTAGCTGAGTCCGTGCCCGAACGGGTAGAGCGGCTTGCCGGTGAAATATCGATAGGTCCGCCCCTTCATGGCGTAATCCCTGAACGGGGGAAGCTGGTCGACCCCGGTATAGAAGGTCACCGGCAGGCGTCCCGCCGGATTGTTTGCACCCGACAGCGTCTCACCGATCGCGGTGCCGCCGGCTTGGCCCGGATACCAGGCCTCCAGGATTGCGTCGGCATTGGCTGCCGCCCAGTTCACCGACAGCGCCGATCCGTTCATCAGCAACAGAGCGAGCGGCTTGCCCGTCGCCTTCACTGCCTTTAGCAGGTCCTCCTCGGGTGCCGGCATGTCCAGGCTGGTGCGGTCGCCGCCGATGAAGCCCGGTACGTTCACCGTCATCTCCTCGCCCTCGAGTGCAGAGGTGATGCCTGCCACGCCGATGACGAGATCGGCCGCCTTCGCCGCCGCCACGGCACGCGCAAGGGTGTCGGTGCGAACCTCGTTCCACACGAAGCGCGGGGGAAAGCGGCTTGGCGTCTGCTCGATCAGCACCTTGTGCTTCACACCCTTCTCGAACCGCATCTCGACCAGGTTTGCGCCGCGCTGCTGCGGGTTGGTATTGTCGGCGACGAGCTTGTCGTCGATCCACAGCTTCGCCGAGCGGCCGTTGATGCCGATCTTGTACAGCCCGTCGTCCGGTGCCGACACGAAGCCGCTCCACCGCGCTGAAATCACCGCTGCATCCGGGATCGCCGCGGGCGTGTTGCGGTTATAGGCTATGATCGCGTCGGTCCGGCTAACCGCTGGCATGCCGGAAAAGTCCGCCCCGCGCCAGAATTCGGCCTTGAGCCCTGGCGCTCCATCCGGCGTGGAGAGCGCCGCCGTGGGCACCGGTTCCGCCGCGCGCAGGAAATCGGTGCCCGGCTCGAACACCACCTCCGCGTCGGGGAAGGCCTTGCGTATACCCTCGAGCGCACTCACCGGCGCCACCGGCGTACCGTTGTAATTGCCGTTCAGCACATCGACCTGGTCGGCAAGCGGGCCGACCACCGCGATTTTCTTCACCCCCGGCTTGACGGGCAGCACGCCGTTGTTCTTCAGCAGCACCATTGCCTCGCGCGCCAGCTTCACGGCCAGCGCGCCATGCTCCGGCGAATTGAGCGCGCTTTCCGGGATGGCGTTGAAGGGTACCATCGAAGGCGGATCGAACAGGCCAAGCCGCATTCGCACGGTGAACAACCGGCGCAGCGATGCGTCGACCACCGCCTGATTCACCAGTCCCTGCTTCATCGCGTCGACATAGCGATCGTAATCGGAGGTCGCGCCCGCCGCCCGGCCATATTCGGCGCAGTCATTGTCGACGCCCAGCTTGAGGCTGATCGCCGCAGCTTCCGCCACCGTCTTGGCATAATGATGGCCGCGCTCGATATCGGCGATCGAATCGCAGTCCGATACCACGTGCCCCTTGAAACCCCAGGCGTCGCGCAGCCGGTCCTTGAGCAGGAATTCATTGGCACACGCGGGCTGGCCGTTGATCGCGTTGTACGCGCACATCACGGATTCCACCTTGCCATTCACCACCAGCGCGCGGAATGCAGGCAGATAGGTGTCCTCCTGGTCGTGCAGGCTGACCGGGATGTTGTCGCTGTGCCGCCCCGGCTCTGGACCGCTATGCACCGCATAATGTTTCGCGGTGGAGGAGACGCGATAATAGTGCGGATCGTCGCCTTGCATGCCGCGGACGAAGTTCACGCCTAGCTCAGCCGTGAGATACGGGTCCTCGCCATAGGTCTCCTGGCCTCGCCCCCAGCGCGGATCGCGGAAGATGTTGATATTGGGCGACCAGAAGGTGAGGCCCTGCATGATATTGTGCTTGCCGCCGGCCTTTTCGATCAGGTTCCATTTCACCCGGCCTTCGGTGCCGATCGCCTCGCCCATCGCCTTGATCGCGGGGGCATCGAACGTCGCGGCCAGGCCGATCGGCTCGGGAAAGACGGTGGCATAGCCATTCCCCGCCACGCCGTGCAGCGCCTCGCTCCACCAGTTATAGGAAGGCACGCCGAGCCGCGGAATCTCGCGCGCCTGGTTGACGAGTTGCGACGCCTTTTCCTCGATCGTCATCTGCGCGATCAGCGCGTCGACTCGTTGCGCAGTCGAGAGGGCGGGATTGCGCCATGGGGCATCGGCGGGGCCCGTCTGGGCAGGAGCGGTCTGGGCGAGTGCCGTGCCGGACAGCAGGCACGCCGCGAGCGAAAGGCTCGAGGCCATTTTTTGCCACGTCTTGTCTCCCCGAACGAAGAAGGAAGAACCTAGCGGAATCCGCTTCACCATCATCACACCCCCAAGAGCAGTTCGTTTCGATAGCCCGGCCGAAGCCGTCCCTGATCGGCATGCAGGAAGGCCGTCGCGTCCGGGCCGCCCGAAGCGATCCGGCGCGTCCCGACGGCGCCTCCCCCCGTTGCGTCGCTAGATCGCGTACCTCTCGCGCTGCGGCCGGCTCAGCATCGCGTTGGCCGCGTCGTCGCCGATGAAGCGTTCCGCCGCCGGGTCCCATTTCAGCCGCCGGCCGGTCCGCATCGCGGTCCAGTGGAGCAGGCAGGTCGAGCAGGCGCGGTGGCCGAGCTCCGCGGGGGAAATGTTGGGCGCGCCGGTCTTGATGGAATCGAGCCAGTTGCGGTGCTGTTCCGGGCTTTTCGGCAGATGGATTTCGTTCGGCCCGATCACGCTGTCGAGGATCTTCGGGTTGCTCGCCAGCAGCCCGCTCGTCCCAGCCGCTGCGATCGCCGGGTCGCTCGCGGTGACGCCGCCAGTGCGGGTGGCGAAGATCGATCCTTCGGTGCCGATGAACTTCACGCCATTGGGGAGCGCACCGGAGATCTTCATCTCCACCCCGTTGGCGTAGCGCCCATAGGTCTCGAACGGGCCATGCACGTTCCACAGGCCGCTTTTGGGGAATTCGGCTGAGCCCCAGATTTCGACCGGGCCGCTATGTTCGGTGTCCATGCCCCAATGCGCGATGTCGACATGGTGCGCGCCCCAGCCGGTGATCATGCCGGCGCCGAACTGTTCGCAGCGCAGCCAGCCCGGCCGGCCGAACTTGCCGTCCTGCGGGTGCACGCGGATTTCGGTGTAATAGACCTCGGGCGTGGTGCCGAGCCAGGCATCGTAATTGAGGTTCGCCGGGATCGGCATCGCCGCCGCCTCGGGGCCGGAAGGGTCGCCGGGCAGGCCGATCTCGACATGAGTCAGTTTGCCGATCCGCCCGTTGCGCACCAGCTCGCACGCCCGGTGGAATTGCGGCCAGGGGTCCTGCGATCGCTGCTGCGATCCGATCTGCAGCACACGGTCGGTCTTCGCCACCGCGTTCGCCATCTGCCGCCCCTCGGCGATCGTTAGCGATGCCGGCTTCTGGCAATAGACATGCTTGCCGGCCTGTACCGCGTGGATCGAATTCGGCCCGTGCTGATGGTCTGGCGTGGAAATGATGACCGCGTCGATATCCTTGTTGGCCAGAAGCTCCCGGTAGTCGGCATAGCCACGTGTGCCCGAATAGGGCTTGCCCGCCTTCTCGCCATAGGTCGTGTCGACCAGCTCGATTCCCTGCTGCACGCGCCGTGTGTCGAGGTCGCACACAGCGACGATGTGCGCATCGTCGACCTTGAAGATCTCGACCATGTCATGGATGCGCGAGATACGGCCGACGCCGATCGCGCCGATATTGATTCGCTTGCTCGGCGCGTTCCGGCCGAACACGCTGGCCGGCACGATCGACGGAAAGCCGATCGCGGCGACCGCCCCGGTCCTGATCAGGTCGCGTCGCGAAAACCCTGCTTTGCTGGTCATGACACTATCCCTCCGTCAGGCCGTGATGGGCCGGGTGGCGTTCTTCTGGGCGATGAGCACGAGCTCGGCGGCGAGCAGCGCCTGGTCCTGATCCTGCGCGATCGATGTGCGCTCGACCACGTCGGTCACGAATTGCGGGCCGAACGGCAGATACACGTCCTTGCAATCGAGATAACGGGCGTTCTTGCCATCCACGACGAACAGATGGTTGCCGCCGGGCTTGCCGGTCGGATCGGCATATTTGCGCAGCTCGATATAGCCCTCGGTCCCCAGCACGAAGAGCCGCCCGTCGCCCCAGGTGCCGAGCCCCTTGGGCGTGAACCAGTCGACGCGCAGATAGCCGGTGCCGCCATTCCCGCTCATCGTCATGTCGCCGAAATCCTCGAACAGCGGATGGTCGGGATGGTTGATGTTGCCGGCCTGCGACGCGACGACCCTGGCGCGATTGCTTTTGGTGAAGAACAGGAACTGTTCGGCCTGGTGGCTGCCGATATCGGTCAGGATACCGCCGTATCGCGCCTTGTCCCAGAACCAGTCCGGGCGGCTCGCCGGGTTCACCTGATGCGGGGCGATGTTGATGGTCTGGACGACGCGGCCGATCGTGCCCTGCTCGATCAGTTCGCCCGCCTTGATCGCGGCGGGCACTTCGAGCCGTTCCGAATACATGATCGCGAATTTGCGCCCCGTCGTCTTGATCGCGGCGCGGACATCGGCGAGCTGCTTCAAGCTGGTGATCGCCGGCTTGTCGCCGAGAAAGTCCTTGCCCGCCCGCATCGCACGAATGCCGAGCGGCGCGCGCAGATCGGGGATCGGCGCGCCGGCGATGAGCTGGATCGACGTGTCCTCAAGGATCTCGGCTTCGCTCCGCGCAAGCTTTGCGGTCGGGAAACGCTTCTGGAAATCGGCGAGCTGCTTCGCATCGGCAGCATGGACCCACACCAGCTCGCCGCCGCCGCGGATGACCGCCGCAGTCATCGCATAGATGTGGTTGTGGTCGAGCCCGATCACCGCGAACCTGATGTGGTGCTTTGGCCGTGGGTCGGTCGGCGCGCCGGTGTTGACCACCTCGGGAATGGCGTTGCCGCTCAACGCCTGCGCCAGCACGTCGCCCGGCAGCGCGGCGGCGAGCCCCGCAAAGCCGGCGCCGGTCAGCATCGAACGGCGGTCGATCGGATTCATCGCGTCTCTCCTTGGCGCTGGCGCTCAGTTCCCGGGCGTCGCCGGGGTGGTCCAGTTGATCACATGATAGGTCGTGTTGGTGGTGCCGACGTTGCGCAGCCCGTGAAGCGAGTTGGACGCGTTGAAGATCACCGATCCCGGCCCGAGCCGTTTCCATACGCCGTCTGACAGGGTCTCGACCGTGCCCTCGCGGATGATCACCAGTTCCTCGTTCGGGTGTTTGTGCGGCGCGTGCGAGGTCTGGCCGGGTTTCAGCGTGGTGACGTGCATCTCGAGATCGTCGAGCGTCGCGGTCGGCCCGTTGCCCAGGCTGCGCACCTCCCCGACATCGGTCGGGCTGACCTTCATCGCGCTCCAGTCCCACACGGATGGGCCGATGATCTTCCTGCCCTGGGCGAGCACCCCGGCGGAACAGGTGAGCGCGACCGCCCCCAGCGCGACGACCATATCCCTGCGGGTGACGCGCATCGTGATGTTCCTCTCCTGACCGGTGCGCCGCTTTCCGGGCGTCATCGTGGCAGCGCCGATGGTAGCGCTAACCGGACTTATTGCCGATCCTATAGGATTGTCAAAGCGCCAATTCAGCGTCGGCGGCGATTCCGGTTGTTTCCGTCGCCGGTTCGCCGACGCGCAGCATGGCGAGCGCCGAGAGGGCCATCAGCGCACCAGCGATGGCGATGGTCCAGATCGGTTCTTCGGGGAAGACATTGTGGATCAGGCTGCCCATCACCGTCGCGATGAAGAGCTGCGGCAGCACGATGAAGACGTTGAAGATACCCATATAGACGCCGAGCTTGCCGTGCGGCAGCACGCCGGCCAGCATGGCATAGGGGATGGTCAGGATCGACGCCCAGGCAATGCCGATCGCGATCATCGGCAGGATCAGCAGCACCGGATCGCGGATCACCAGCATCGCGGCAAAGCCCGCCGCGCCGATCAGCAAACAGACCATATGCGTCCTGCCCATGCCGATCCGTCGCACCATCCCCGGCAGCAGAAAGGCCGCGAGCGCGGCGACGCCGTTATAGACGGAGAAGAGGATGCCGACCCAGTCGGCGCCGTCATTATAGGCCTGGGACGCGGTATCGGTCGCCGCGAAGGCATAGCGGGTGACGACCGGTGTGGTGTAGACCCACAGGACGAACAGCGCCGACCAGGAGAAGAACTGGACAAGCGCGAGGCGGCGCATCTCCACCGGCATCCGGACGATATCCCGGGCGATGCGGGTCAGGGCGTTGCCGCCCTGGCCGGCATCGCGCGCCGGGGCATCCTCGCCGGCAAAGGCGCGCATCGTCTCGGGCGGGTATTCGCGGGTGGTGAGCACGGTCCACAATACGGCGCAGAAGATCGCGGCCCCGCCGAGATAGAAGGAATAGCGCACCGCGTCGGGAATGACGCCAGCGGGCGCCACGTTGCTCGCGCCCAGAGCGGTGATCGCGAAGGGTGCGATCGACCCGAGCACCGCGCCCGCGCCGATAAAGGCGGTCTGGAAGGCATAGCCGAGGGTGCGCTGCGCCGGGCCGACCATGTCGCCGACAAAGGCGCGGAACGGCTCCATCGATATGTTGATCGATCCGTCGAGCATCCACAGCAGCAATGCCGCCACCAGCAGCACCGGCGCGTGCGGCATGGCGATCAGCGCCAGCGCGGCAAGCGCTGCGCCCGCCAGGAAATAGGGCCGCCGCCGCCCGAACCGGCCCCAGGTGCGGTCGCTGAAATGGCCGATCAGCGGCTGGACGATCAGCCCGGTTATCGGCCCGGCGATCCACAACAGGGCAAGCGTGTCGACATCGCTGCCGAGCGACTGGAAGATGCGGCTGATGTTCGCGTTCTGCAGGCCGAACGCGACCTGGATCCCGAAGAATCCGAACGAGATGTTCCACAGTCCGGCCAGGGACTGGCGCGGCCGCCCGGTCACTCGCTCCAAACCCCCTGTTTTACGTTTTCTGTTTTCTGCCGGGCAGGATGTCAGTGACGTGGCGCCCCGGCAATCCCCGTTCGCATGCGGCCATTGCTTTCCGGCCGGGGCGGCGCGCAAAAGGACCGGTAGCCGCAAGGGAGAGGCCATTGAGCAGTTCGGAACGCGGGCGCGAGTGGTGGCGCGGAGCGGCGATCTATCAGATCTATCCGCGAAGCTTCGCCGATTCGAACGGCGACGGGGTGGGCGATCTTGCCGGCATCACTGCGCATCTCGATCATGTCGCGTCGCTTGGCGTCGATGCGGTGTGGCTGTCGCCCTTCTTTCCGTCGCCGATGAAGGATTTCGGCTATGACGTGTCGGATTATCGCGGCGTCGATCCGCTGTTCGGTACGCTGGCGGATGTCGATGCGCTGGTCGCCCGCGCCCATGCGCTCGGGCTGAGGGTGATCGTCGACCAGGTCTATGCGCATACATCGGACGAGCATGGCTGGTTCGCCGAGAGCCGCCGCGACCGGACCAATGCACGGCATGACTGGTATGTCTGGGCTGATGCGAAGGCCGACGGCACGCCGCCCAATAACTGGCAGTCGGTGTTCGGCGGTCCCGGCTGGACCTGGGACGCGCGGCGCGGCCAATATTACATGCATAATTTCCTGAGCAGCCAGCCGCAGCTCAACGTGCACAAGGCAGCGGTGCAGGACGCGCTGCTCGACGTCGCGCGCTTCTGGCTCGATCGCGGGGTGGACGGGTTCAGGCTCGACGCGATCAGCTGCGCGATGGTCGATCCGGCGCTGCGCGACAATCCGGCAAGGCCGCCGACGAACAGCCGCCGCACCCGCCCGTTCGATTTCCAGTTCCACATCCATAGCCAGTCGCATCCCGACATCCCGCTCTTCCTCGAACGGGTACGTGCGCTGACCGACGCCTATCCGGATCGATTCACCGTGGCCGAGGTCGGCGGCCCGAATGTCGAGCC
The DNA here is from genome assembly GCA_040388155.1 of Pseudomonadota bacterium. Taxonomy (GTDB): domain Bacteria; phylum Pseudomonadota; class Alphaproteobacteria; order Sphingomonadales; family Sphingomonadaceae; genus Sphingomonas. The sequence goes on along the minus strand of JAZKCJ010000006.1, from coordinate 201,669 downwards.
GGAGATGCAGTCCTTCACGCAAGGCGACCGCCGGCTGAACACGGCGTACGGCTTCAACTTCCTTTACGCGAAGGCGCTGACCCCGGCGCTGGTGCGCGAGGTGCTTGAACGCTGGCCCGATACGCCCGGCATGGGCTGGCCGAGCTGGGCGTTCGAGAATCACGATGCGCCGCGTGCTGTGTCGCGCTGGGCGCCGCCGGGGCATGAACAGGCGTTCGGGCGGATGAAGATGCTGCTGCTCGTGGCGCTGCGCGGCAACATCTTCCTTTATCAGGGCGAGGAGCTTGGCCTGACCCAGGTCGATATCCCGTTCGACCGGCTGCGCGATCCGGAGGCGATCGCCAACTGGCCGCTGACCCTGGGCCGGGACGGCGCGCGGACGCCGATGCCCTGGGTGGCAGGAGAAGCGGGGCTTGGGTTTTCGACGGTTGAGTCATGGTTGCCCTTCGGACCGGATCACGCCGCACTGGCGGTCGACCGGCAGGAGCGGGACGAGGCGTCGATGCTCACGCTGACCCGGCGGTTGCTGGCGATGCGCAAGGCGAACGACGCGCTGGTGACGGGAGCGATCCGGTTTGTCGAGGCATCGGAGACGGTGCTGGCGTTCGAGCGCATGTCGGACGGACAGCGGTTGTTGTGCGTGTTCAACTTTGCGGCTGAGGCGCGGGATTGGGTACCCGAAGACGCGGACTCGTGGCGCGTGATCGAGCAGGTCGGGGAGGTCGAGCAATGGCGGCTCGGCCCGTTTGCCGGGGTGATCGCGGAACGGTCTGCCTGAACCCTTCCGTCACCCCGGACCTGTTCCGGGGTCCACCGCGGTTCAGGTGCTTTGCTTCATGATCTGCGCTGCGCTGCGCCTCGCCGCGGAGTGGATGCCGGAACAAGCATGTCTCGAGCTTGTCGAGAGGTCCGGCATGACGTCAGGGAGTGTCGAACTCGAACGCCTCCACCTCGTGCCGTACCCCAAGCTCGAGCGCTTCGGCCACCAGCCGCAACGGTGCCAGATCCACATCGCTCTCCCCGCGCGCCACCAGGTCAGCGAAGCGCGTATAGAGCCGCTGATATTCCATATTCCTGCCCATCGGGATCGCCTCGCCCGCAATGGACAGTTCGGCACCGCCCATCGCCAGCTTCAGCATGCCGTCCGGCGTATCGATCTCGATATCCCAGCGCTGCACGCCCTCATGGAGGAAATCGAACTCGACCGAGACCGGTACCGCGCCGCTGCGCAGGGCCAGCGTCGCCGCGATCGGCTGCGTCCGGCCCTTTGGCACCGCCAGTTCGGCGGCTTCGACCGCGAGCGGCGCGGGCAGGATGTCGGTCAGGATCGACAGCGCGTTGATCCCGGGATCGAACACGCCGAAGCCGCCCGCCTCCAGGATCCATTCCTGCCCGGGATGCCAGACGCGGATGTCTTCCTTCCAGATCACCCGCACCGCCCCGATCGCGCGGCCAGCCAACCAGTCGCGTGCGGCATCGACCCCGGCCGCCTCCTGCGAATGCCAGGCGGTGAACAGGGTGACGCCTGAATCCCGCGCCAGCGTTTCGAGGTCGGCGACCTCGGCGAGCGTCAGTCCCGGCGGTTTCTCCAGCAGCACGTGGAGGCCGGCCGCGATCGCCGCCCGTGCCACCGCGACGCGCGCGGCGGGCGGGGTGCAGACCGCCACCGCCGCCGGCGCATCGGCAACGAGCAGGGCGGCGAGATCGGGATGGACCGGCACCGCTCCCGACACGGCATGCGGGTCAACCGCGCCGGTCAGGCGGAACCGGTCGCCAGCGCCGATCGCCGGGACATGCTGGTCCCGGGCGATCTTGCCATAGCCGATGATCCCGATCGGCAGCATCAGCCGCGGCTCACTTCAGCGCCACCACGGTCACCGACTTGGCCGGCAGGGTCAGCACCACCTTGCCGCCGGTCACCGGCACCGCCGCGATGTCGCGCGGCGCGACCGCCAGCGGCTCGCCGATGCGGTTATGCGCATCGATCCGGTCAGCGGTCAGCACCTTGCCCGACAGGGTCGAGGCCGTGCCGCCGTCGAGGTTGAGAGTCACGGTCAGCGCGTTCACCGGATCGAGATTGGCCAGCGACACATGCACCGCCCCGTCAGCGCCGCGAACCGCCGAGGTGTTGAGCGACGCCATGGTCCACTGGTCCTTGTTGTACCACGGGCTGGTCTGGTCGACCGGCAATTGAGTCGCATCCTGCCACGGCACGTACATGCCGAACACCTGATAGGTCGGCGTGACCACCATCTTGTCGCCGTCGGTCAGGATCATCGCCTGAAGCACGTTGATCATCTGGGCGATGTTGGCCATCTTCACGCGTTCGGCATGGCGGGTGAAGATGTTGAGATTGATCGCCGCGACCAGCGCATCGCGCAGGCTGTTCTGCTGCTGGAGGAAACCAGGGTTGCTGCCCGGGGTGGGATCGTACCAGGTGCCCCATTCGTCGACCGCCAGCCACACCCGGCGTTCCGGATCATATTTGTCCATGACCGCGCTGTGCTTCGTCACATACTCGTCCATGAGCAGCGTCTTGGACAGGGTGCGTGCCCAGCTTGCCTCGTCGAAGCCGGTCGCGGACCCCTTCCGCTTCCAGTCATCGGGCACGGTGTAGTAGTGTACGCCCAGGCCGTCGATGCGGTCGCCGGCGTCGCGCATCATCACTTCGGTCCAGTTATAGTTCGAATCGCTGGCGCCGCTCGCGATCTTCAGGATCTTCGTGTTCGCGGGCGCCTTGACGAAGGTGGCGTAGCGCCGCGTCTCGTTCGCCGCATAGTCGGGATGCATGTTGCCGCCGCAACCCCATAACTCGTTGCCGAGGCCGAAATAGGGGAGCTTCCACGGCTCCTTGCGGCCGTTCGCGCGGCGCTCATTAGCGAGCGTCGAGGCGGTCGGCGACGTCATATATTCGACCCAGTCGGCCATTTCCTGCGGCGAGCCGCTGCCGACATTGCCGGAGACATAGGCCTCGGCGCCGACCAGCTCGGTGAAGTTCATGAACTCGTGCGTGCCGACCGAATTGGGCTCGGTCACGCCGCCCCAATGGGTGTTGACCTTGACCGGCCGTTTAGTGCCCACGCCCTCGCGCCAGTGATATTCGTCGGCGAAGCAGCCGCCGGGCCAGCGGATCAGCGGCACCTTGATCGCGCGCAACGCGGCGATCACGTCGTTGCGGAAGCCGTCGCTGTTGGGGGTGCGGGAATTCTTGCCGACCCACAGCCCGCCATAGATGCCGGTACCGAGATGCTCGGCGAACTGGCCGAAGATCTCGCGCTGTACCTTGGGCCCGGGCTTGTCGGCGTGGATGGTCACGCTCGCCTCGCGCGTCTGCGCCCAGGCCGCTCCCGACGCGAAGACAAGCGCCGCCGCCAGCGCGATCCGCGCGCCCGTTCTCAACCGTTTCAATGCCGCCATTGTCCGTATCCTCCCATGATGCCGTTCGACGACGACTGGCTTTAGTTTATTGTCTGAGTATATGATTGCGCAAGCGGATAAAGTTTGGCGGATAGTGGGAGTGGATATGCGGACGTCGCTGGTGCAGTTCATTGATGCCGGAGGCACGCGCGGCGTGGCCATGCTGCGCGGCGAGCAACCGCCGCAGCGGCTGGCCGGCGTGGAGAGCGTGCGCGCGCTCGCCGAGGCAGCGCTGGCGGCCGGCAACGGCCTGGCCGATCAGGCGGCGCTGGCCGGTTATGCGGGCGTGGTCGATCTCGAGACGGTCACCTTGCTGTCGCCGATCGACCATGGGGATCCGGCGCATCTGCTGCTGACGGGCACTGGCCTCACTCATCTCGGCTCGGCCGAGGGGCGCGACAAGATGCACCGCTCGATGACCGAGGCGGCGCAGCAGACCGATTCGATGCGCATGTTCCTGATGGGTGTGGAGGGTGGCAAGCCCGGCACGGGCGAGACCGGCGCTCAGCCCGAATGGTTCTACAAGGGCAATGGCGAGCAGCTTGCCGCGCCCGGCGCGCCGTTGCGCTCGCCCGCCTTCGCGCTCGATGCGGGGGAGGAGCCGGAGATCGCCGGCATCTATCTGATCGACAGCGAGGGCAATCCGGTCAGGCTCGGCTTCGCCATCGGCAACGAATTCTCCGATCATGTGACGGAGCGCGGCAATTATCTCTGGCTCGCCCATTCGAAGCTGCGCGCCGCGGCACTCGGGCCGGAACTGCTGCTCGGCGATCTGCCTGAGGACATCCGCGGCACCAGCCGGATCGTGCGGAACGGCGAGATCTTGTGGGAACGCCCGTTCGTGACGGGCGAGGCGAACATGTCGCACAGCATCGCCAATCTCGAACATCATCATTTCAAATATGACCTGTTCCGCCATCCCGGCGACGTGCATGTCCATTTCTTCGGCACGGCGACCCTGTCCTTCTCCGAAGGCATCCGCACGGAGCCGGGGGACGTGTTCGAGATCGAGGCGCCGCCGTTCCGCCTGCCGGCCCGCAATCCGATCGCGATCGAACCGGCACGTGATGTTCGGATGCGGATGCTCTAGGGGTATCGGAATACGGCCTTTTCCGCGAAGATGGCCGGTCTAGTGGAGGGAAGGCGGATGGGGAACACGTGACGCCGGGACAGCAACCAAAGGGGCGCCGAATCCACGGCACGATCGCGCACGATCTGGGCGTCGAGATCGTCACGGGGGTGTACAAGCCGGGCGACGTCCTGCCTGGCGAGATCGAGTTCGCCGAACAGCTCCACGTGTCGCGCAGCGTCTATCGCGAGGCGGTGCGCATGCTGATGGCCAAGGGCCTGGTCGAAAGCCGGCCCAAGGCGGGCACCAGCGTCAGCCCGCGCAGCCGCTGGAACCTGCTCGATCCCGATGTGCTCGCCTGGATGTTCGAGGGCGAGCCGAGCGAGGTGTTCATCCGCAGCCTGTTCGAGCTTCGCATGATCGTCGAGCCGGCCGCCGCCGCCGTCGCGGCGGAGCGCCGGACCGGGCGGGAACTGGCGCAGATGGGGCATGCGCTTGAGGAGATGGGGCGTTACGGCCTTGCCACGCCCGAGGGGCGGGCAGCCGACCAGCATTTCCATCATCTGATCCTGGAGGCGACGCGCAACGAGCCGCTGACCACCTTGTCGAGCACCATCGCTGCGGCGGTCGGCTGGACGACGATCTTCAAGCAGCGCAACCGCAAGCTGCCGCGCGATCCGCTGCCCGAGCATCAACTGCTCTATGATGCGATCGCCGATGCGAACCCTGAAGCAGCACGCGCAGCGATGGCCGACCTGATCCGCCGTGCGCTTGAGGATACGGAACTGGCGATGGAGCCGGGCGGGGGCTGAGGGCTTTCCTGTGGCCTTGCCTCCTCTTCTCTCCTTCCCCGGCGAAGGCCAAAAGGGGAAGTGGGCGGAGAGAATAACTCCTACAAATTTCTTGACCGGGCCGATGCCGCCGCCATAGCGTCGCTGCGTTTCGGGAAAGGCGCGACCGGAAAGGCCGCCGGGCGGGGAGATGATGTCAGTGGCAGCGCTAGCTCGAACCGTCGCCCGGCTGTCCGCGCTGATGTTCATGGCCATGTCCGGTGCATCCGGCGCCAATGCCCAGACCGCACCGCGCGAGCGGGTCTCGATCAATGCCGGCTGGCGCTTCCATCTGGGCGACCCGGCCGGCGCGACCGGCCTGTCCTATGACGTGCGACCGGAGATCGGGAAGAGCGAGGATGGCAAGGCGGCCGATGCCAGGCCGGACGAGGCCAGGGCGGTTGCGGCCGCCGGCCAAGCGGTGCTCAAGCCCTGGATCCTGCCGAGCGCAAACGCCTTCATCCGCGACCCGGCCAGGCGGCACGTGCGACCGGCGGGCAATCCCGGCGGCGATGTCTCCTTCGTCCAGGCGGGTTTCGACGACAGCGCCTGGCAGGAAGTGACCCTGCCGCACGACTGGGCGATCGAGCGGCCCTTCCTGACCAGCGGTCCCTATGGCGGCATGGGCCGGCTGGAGAGCTGGGGGATCGGCTGGTACCGCAAGGCGCTCGACATTCCGGCGCGCGACAAGGGCAGGTCGGTCTTCCTCGATGTGGACGGTGCCATGTCCTATTCGGCGGTGTGGCTGAACGGGAAACTCGTCGGCGGCTGGCCCTATGGCTATAATGGCTGGCGGCTCGACCTGACCCCCTATCTGGCGTTCGGCGGCAGGAACGAGCTTGTCATCCGCCTCGACAATCCGCCTGAATCAGCGCGCTGGTATCCCGGTGGCGGGCTCTATCGGAATGTCTGGCTGACCAAGACCAGCCCGGTTCATATCGGCCAATGGGGCACGCGGGTGACCACGCCCGAGGTTTCGAAGGGCTCGGCGACCATCGCGCTCGACGTGTCGGTCGACAATGAATCCCGCGCCGAGGCGGACGCGACCGTCGGCACCGACATTTATGCGCTGGATGCGGCCGGCCGGAAGACCGGCGCCGTCGTCGCGCGCATCGCGCGGGCCAGCACGCGTGTCGCCGCGGGTGGTACCGCGACGATTGCCGGGGCGACCACGCTCGCCAACCCCCGTCTCTGGGGTCCGCCGCCGACTCAGCAGCCCAACCGCTATGTCGCGGTCACCACCGTCTCGCTCAACGGCAGGACGGTCGACCATTATGAGACGCCATTCGGCATCCGCGCCGTCACCTTCGATGCGAACAAGGGCGTGTTCGTCAATGGCGAGCGGATCGACCTGAAGGGCGTCAACAACCATCACGATCTCGGCGCGCTCGGCGCGGCGTTCAACGTCCGTGCAGCAGAGCGTCAGCTCGAAATGCTGCAGGAGATGGGTAGCAACGCGATCCGCATGAGCCATAATCCGCCCGCGCCTGAACTGCTCGAACTGACCGATCGCATGGGCCTGCTGGTGATCGACGAAGTGTTCGACGTGTGGGAGCGCAAGAAGACCCCGCTCGATTTCCACCTGATCTTCCCCGACTGGCACGAGGCTGACCTGCGGTCCATGCTGCGCCGGGACCGCAACAATCCGTCGGTCATCCTGTGGAGCGTCGGCAACGAAGTCGGCGAGCAATATACCGGGGAAGAGGGCGCGGCGATCGCGAGGGGGCTTGTGCGGATGGTGCGCGAGGAGGATCCGACACGCCCGGCCACCACCGCGATGAACTATGCCAAGCCCGACATGGCGATGCCCGGCACGGTCGACGTGATCGGCCTCAACTATCAGGGCACCGGCGTGCGCGCCTATCCCGGCCAGTTCGCCGCCTTTCACGAAAAATACCCCGACAAGGTGATCATGAGCACCGAGAGTGCGTCGGCGCTCAGCAGTCGCGGCGAATATCTCTTCCCGGTGATGGGCGCGACCAGCGGGCCTGTCCGGCCGGGCTCGGGCGGTGACCCGGATACGAAACAGGTCAGCGCCTATGAACTCCATGCCGCCGATTTCGGTTCTTCGCCCGACCGGGTCTTCGCCTCGAACGACCAGAACCCCTTCGTCGCGGGCGAATTCGTCTGGACCGGGTTTGACTATCTCGGCGAGCCGACACCCTATTATGCGGCGCGCAGTTCCTATTCGGGCATCATCGATCTGGCGGGATTCAGGAAGGACCGCTTCTGGCTCTACCAGGCGCGCTGGCGGCCTGACCTGAAATTCGCGCATATCCTGCCGCACTGGACCTGGCCCGGCCGCGAGGGGCAGGTCACCCCGGTCCATGTCTTCACCTCGGCCGATGAGGCGGAATTGTTCATCAACGGCATGTCGCAGGGCAGGAAGACGCGTGCGCCCTATGAATATCGCTTTCGCTGGGATTACGTCACCTACGCGCCCGGCGAGGTGAAGGTCGTCACCTGGAAGGGCGGCAAGCCATGGGCGACTGAAATCATGAAGACCGCCGGCGCCTCCGCCGCGCTGGAGGCGACGCCCGACCGCGCGCAGATCAACGCTGATGGCCGCGACCTGTCCTTCGTCACGGTGCGTGTTACCGACAAGGACGGGCTTACCGTGCCGCGTGCGGACAATGCGGTCAGCTTCACGATCGAAGGCCCGGGCGAAATCGTCGCCACCGACAATGGCGATCCGACCAGCTTCGAATCGTTCCAGTCGCCGACGCGCAAGGCGTTCAACGGCCTTGCCCTGGTGGTGGTGCGCGCGATGCCGGGCAAGCCGGGCGCTATCACGCTTCATGCCCGGTCCGGGGCGCTCAAGGGCGCCGCGATCATGCTGAAGAGCGTGGCCGCCGTCACGCAGACCTTGCGCTAGGGCACGGTTCGTTTCGAGCGCTGCGCGATCCCCAACCACTATCGTCACCCCGGACTTGTTCCGGGGGCCATCGACCCGCTAACGCAACCGCTGCGGCGCCTGCGGAGACATGGATGCCGGAACCAGTCCGGCATGACGGGGTAGGCGTCAGTGGTTGTCCCGCGGCAACCCGCGCGTCTGCGCGATCCGCTGATACTGCTCCGACCCTTCAAGGATCGCGCCGCTGTCGAGCTGGCCGACGATCGCGCGCTGGATTTCCTGCCACGGCGTTTGCGAGGCGGGATAGGCATAGCCGCCCGCGTCCATCAGTATGCGGCGGCGCCCGGCCAGTTCCTCGTCGCCGATCAGCACGTTCGCGGTGCCGGCCCGCAGGTCGATCCGCACCCGGTCTCCCGTACGGATCAGCGCAAGGCCGCCATTCGCCGCCGCCTCGGGCGAGGCGTTGAGGATCGAGGGCGATCCCGAGGTGCCCGATTGCCGCCCGTCGCCGATGCACGGCATGGCGTGCACGCCTTCGCGGATCAGATAGGCGGGCGGGCGCATGTTCACGACCTCGGCCGCGCCGGGATAGCCGATCGGGCCGGCGCCGCGCATGAAGAGCAGGGTCTCGGGCGTGATGCCGGTTGCCGGATCGTCGATCCGTGCATGATAATCCTCGGGCCCATCGAACACGACCGCCGGCCCCTCGAAGGCGTCCGGATCGGCGGGGTCTGAGAGATAGCGGTCGCGGAATTCCTGCGAGATCACGCTTGTCTTCATGATCGCCGCGTCGAACAGATTGCCCTTCAGCACGACGAAGCCGGCATCCTCCATCAGCGGCGTGGCGAAGGGGCGGATCACATCCGCATCCTCGATCGTCGCGTCGCGGCAATTGTCGCCTAGGGTGCGGCCGTTGGCGGTGATCGCATCCTCGCTGATCAGCCCCGCGCGCATCAACTCGGCCACCACCGCTGGCACGCCGCCGGCATGGTAGAAATCCTCGCCGAGATACGCGCCCGCCGGCTGCAGGTTGACCATCAGCGGCACGTGATGGCCGTGCGTCTGCCAGTCGTCGAGCGGCAGGTCGACACCGATATGGCGCGCGATCGCGGCAAGATGGATCGGCGCATTGGTCGATCCGCCGATCGCCGAATTGACCACGATCGCATTGGTGAAGGCATCCCGCGTCAGGATGTCGCTTGGCTTCAGGTCCTCGGCGACCATCTCGACGATTCGCTTGCCGGTGCGGTACGCGATTTCCTGGCGGTCGCGGTACGGCGCGGGGATCGCGGCCGATCCGGGAAGCTGCATGCCCAGCGCCTCGGCCAGGCTGTTCATCGTCGTGGCGGTGCCCATGGTGTTGCAATAGCCGGTGGAGGGCGCCGACGAGGCGACGAGTTTGACGAAGCCGGCATGGTCGATCTCGCCCGCGGCGAGCAGTTCGCGCGCCTTCCACACGATCGTGCCGGAACCGGTGCGTTCGCCCTTGTGCCAGCCATTGAGCATCGGCCCGACCGACAGGGCGATGGCGGGGATGTTCACCGTCGCCGCCGCCATCAGACAGGCCGGCGTCGTCTTGTCGCAGCCGATCGTCAGCACCACGCCGTCGAGCGGATAGCCGTACAGCACCTCGACCAGCGCCAGATAGGCGAGGTTGCGGTCGAGCCCGGCGGTCGGGCGCTTGCCGGTTTCCTGGATCGGATGGACCGGGAATTCGATCGCGATGCCGCCTGCCTCGCGAATGCCCTCGCGCAGCCGCTCGGCCAGCACGAGGTGATGGCGGTTGCAGGGCGACAGGTCGGACCCCGTCTGGGCGATGCCGATGATCGGCTTGCCCGATTGAAGCTCCTCCTGGGAGAGGCCGAAATTCATGTAGCGCTCGATATAGAGCGCGGTCATGTCGATGTTGGCGGGGTTGTCGAACCAGGCGCGCGACCGCAGCCCCGGGGGTGGTGGCAGGGTCATCAGCGTGGCGCCACCGAGACTCGATAGATCATCAGGTGGCGATACGGCTTGCCGGGGTCGACCCGGGCCGAGCCGAAGGCGGGCTGGTTGGGCGTGTCGGGGAATTTCTGCGGCTCCATCGCGACGCCATCGCCCATGCGATAGACATGGCCGTGCTTGCCGATCAGCCCGCCGTTGAGGAAATTGCCGGTGTAGAGCTGCAAGCCGGGCTCGGTGCTGAGCACGTCGAGCACGCGGCCTGACACGGGATCCTCAAGGCGCGCCGCAAGCTTGGGCTGGGCGGTGAGCCCGGCATCGATCGCGAAATTATGGTCGTAGCCGCGTCCCGTGACGATCTGCGCATCGCGTCCGTCGCGGACGCCGTCACCGAGGATTCGGCCGTTCCGGAAATCGAACACGCTGCCCTTGACCGGGCGCAACTCGCCGGTCGGGATCAGGGTCGCGTCGACCGGGGTATAAGCGGCGGCCGGCATGGTCAGCCTGTGGCCCATCGCCCCCGTCGGCGACCCTTCGCCGGCGAGATCGAAGATCGCGTGATTGGTCATGTTGACGATGGTCGGCGCGTCGGTCGCGGCCTTGTACTCGATCGACAGCGCGCCCTTTTCATCGAGCCCATAGGTGACGGTGACGTCGAGCTTGCCGGGATAACCCTGGTCGCCGTCCGGGCTGACATAGCCGAAGGTCACGCGGGCAACGGGCCCGTTCTCGACCGAGACGACGCGCCACACGACCTTGTCGAAGCCCTTGGTGCCGCCGTGAAGCGAATTGGGGGCATTGTTGATCGGCAACTGCCAGGTCTTGCCGTCGATCGAGAAGCGGCCCTTCGCGATGCGATTGGCATAGCGGCCAACCGTCACGCCGAAGAAATTGGGCTTGTCGACATAACCGGCCAGATCGTCATAGCCGAGCACCACATCAGCCAGCTTGCCGTCACGATCGGGCGCGATCAGCGATTGAAGGGTCGCGCCATAGCTCAGGATGCGCGCCTTCACGCCATTGGCGTTGGCCAGCGTGATCGCCTCGACCTTCGCGCCGGCGACGTCGCCCACCGTCTCCCGCGCCGCCGATGCGGCATGGGCGTTTGCCGCCACCGCGACGGCGCTCATCGCCGCCAGCATGATCAAACTCTTGTGCATGAATATCGCCCTCCACCGCGGCCGCTCTGACCGGCGGCGTTGACCGCAATTTTGCTTACATATACTCAGACAAAAAACAAGCGATGCAGCAGAGGATGTGAGAATGGCGGGACCGGCAATCGATACATCGACACCGCTCGCGGCTGGCACGGCGTCCGGTTCCGCCGGGTCGGGCTACCGTGCCACGCTGAGCCTGCTCGCCACCTTGTTCTTCATGTGGGGGTTCATCACCGTCATCAACGGCACGCTGCTGCCGCACCTGCGCAGCGTGTTTGATCTCAATTATACCCAGACAACCTTGATCGAGTCGGTGTGGTTCATCGCCTATTTCTTCGCGTCGATCCCCTCGGCGATGCTGATCGAGCGGATCGGCTACAAACGCTCGATCGTCGCCGGCCTGATCATCATGGCGTTCGGCGCGGTGATGATGGTGCCGGCGTCGATGATCCCTTCCTATTGGGTCGTGCTGGCGGCTCTGTTCGTCATCGCCGCCGGCATCACGCTGCTCCAGGTCGCGGCCAACCCCTATGTCGCGGTGATCGGATCGCCCGAGACGTCATCGTCGCGGCTGAACCTGGTCCAGGCGTTCAACTCGATGGGGACGACCTTCGCACCCCTGTTCGGCGGCTATCTCATCCTTGGCCGCAGCACGTCGGGCAATGCAGCGGCGGGTGCGGTGCTGACGCCCGCCGAGCGTCTTGCCGATGCGCAGTCGGTGCAGCTTCCCTATCTGATCGTGGCGGCCGTGCTGGTGGTGCTCGCGGTGGTGATCGCGCGCTTCCGCCTGCCCGATATGAACGCCTCGACCCGCGGCCGCGCGCAACAGGAGCGGCGAGGCCATAGCCTGTGGCGGCACCGCAACCTGGTGTTCGGCGTGCCGGCGATCTTCATCTACCTGATCGCCGAGATCGGGGTCGGCAACCTGTTCATCAACTTCGTCTCGGCGCCGGAGATCGGCAACCTGACTCATGCCCAGGCTTCCAATTATCTTTTCCTGCTCTGGGGCGGGATGATGGTCGGGCGCTTCCTCGGCAGCTTCCTGATGCAGCGCGTCGCCGCCGAGCATGTGCTGGCGGCATTCAGCATCGGGGCGCTCATCGTGATGCTGGTCGCGACCTTCACCACCGGCCCCGTCGCGATGTGGGCGCTGATCTCGGTCGGCCTGTTCCACTCGATCATGTTCCCGACGATCTTCACGCTTGGCATCCGCGGCCTGGGTCCGCTGACCGAGGAAGGATCGGGCCTGCTGATCATGGCGATCGCCGGCGGTGCGCTGGTGATCGTCCAGGGCTGGCTGGCGGACGCCTATGGTCTGCAGACGTCCTTCCTGCTGACGGCCGCCTGCGAGCTCTATGTGCTGTTCTATGCGGTGTACGGCTCACGGCCGACGGCGGCCGAGACCGCATAGATACCCATGGATACTGGCGGTTTGGCGCTGGCGGTCAGTGGTTCGCCGGACGCAGGCTGCTCCCGGCTTTCCAGGCGGGGGCAGCTTCCTGGTCGGCCACGCGCTCGACCAGCGTCTTGAAGAAGCGGTTGAAATCCGCCGCTGCCTTCCAGTCGATGCGCTGGTGCGGGTCATCCATCGGCGTGTGGTAGCCGGTCCTGTACCATTGGCGATAGATGCGCTCGCTTTCCGTTCCCGGCCGGTAGCCGAAGACGAAGGCGGTCGCTGGAATGCCGGCCTGGAGGAACGGCCATTGATCGGAGCGCCGCAGCAGATTGCGGGCCGGTTCCGGATCGTGCTGGACGGCGATGTTCATGCCGCTGGCGACGGCGCGCACGTCGTCGCCCAGGCTTGTATCGTCAAGGGCATGGACGGTGAGCAGGTCGAGCGGAAAGATCGGACGCAACTGGTCGAGGTTGATGTTGGCCGCGATCGATGCCTTGGGCAGCGTCGGGTGGGCGACGAACCAGGTCGATCCGAGCAGGCCCTTCTCCTCCCCTGCGAAGGCAGCGAAGATCACCGGGCGGCGATATCCCTTGCCCTGGCGCTGCTCCGCCACCCGGATCAGCAGCGCGACATAGGCTGCGTCATCCAGCGTGCCGTTGTAGAGGCCGTCGCCATTGACCGGGGTGCCGAACCCATAGCCGTCGAGATGCGCTGAAAGCACGATCGCCTGGCCGGTGCTGGCAGGGTCGCTTCCGGGCAGCAGGCCGATCACGTTGGAGGAGGTGATCTGCCGCCGCTTCACCGTGAACGTCGCATGGAAGGATTCGGGGATGTCGAAAGCGGGAAGGGGCTCGCCGGCGCTCCCCTTGGCAATGAGATCGCCGGCATCGGGTCCATGGTTGCCGATCGCCTTTTTCAGGGCATCGGCCTTGAGCCGCAGGCGCAGGAAGTTGTCGGTATCGGGCGCGGCATTCGCCAGCGCCACGCTGCGTGCATAGGCGAAGGGCCAGCGCGGCGGTTCGATGGCGAAGCCCGGATCGGCGATCGTCGCAAGGCCGATGCCTCCCGCGGCCTTGACCGCCGCGATCCGCTCGGCAGCGCCGGGCAGGCCGGGCCGGTTCACGCCGTGGCATATCACGATCTTGCCGCGGACGTCGCCAAGCGCCGCCGCGCCGCAGTAACCGCGATAGGCGAGCGGCGCCTCGATCTTCACCGGCATGGCGTTGGACGGGTCGACGGTGATGTCCTGGAGAAAGACGAGCTGGCGATCGCCGACGCCGAGGTCGGCGCGCTCGATCGCGATCTCGTTCATCGCGACCGGCTGGAACCAGCTTCCCTTGTCGCCGAGCGGCTTCAGTCCCGCTGCCTTGAACGTGTCGGCGACCAGCTGCGCCGCCCGATCATAGCCTGCCGAGCCGGTGTCCCGGCCCTCCATCGCGTCGTTCGATAGCGCCTCGGTCATCGTCCACCAGGCGCGGGTTTCGGCATCGGGCCCCGGTTCCGGCGCGGCGGCGGTCTGTCCCGCGAGCAGCAATGCGGCGGGAAATGCCATGATCCTGGCTGTCGATAATTTCATGCTGCCCCCGTTCCTGTTCTTTCAGGCAAGTCGTATCGGACGATCGGTACGATGGCGAGAGATCGTCACCCGACTCGACATGCGATCCGCGTCGGCGTCAGTGCGCGGATGCGCCATCCGCGCCGATCCCCGTTTCCGACCGTACCCGCTGCTCCAGATAGGCGCCGCGGTCCACCGCGGCGCGCGGCGACGTGTCGAGTTTCGACACCAGCCAGATGGTGAAGAAGGCAAGCGGCACCGAGAAGATGGCGGGTGACGAATAGGGGAAGATCGCCTTGTCGTGATGCAGGATCGCCACCCAGATCGCCGGCGACAGGATCGTCAGCACCAGCGCAGTCAGCAACCCGACCGATCCGCCGATCACCACGCCCCGCGTCGTGCAGCCCTTCCACAGCAGCGACAACAGCAGCACCGGGAAATTGCCCGACGCCGCCAGGGCAAAGGCGAGGCTGACCATGAACGCGACATTCTGCTTCTCGAACAGGATGCCGAGCAGGATCGCCACCACCGCGAGCACCAGCACGGTGCGCCGCGACACGCGCAGCTCGGCAGCTGAATCAGCCTGGCCCTTGCGGAACACCGTCGCGTAGAGATCATGGCTCACGGCCGAAGCGCCCGACAGGGTCAGCCCGGCCACCACCGCCAGGATCGTCGCGAACGCCACGGCGGAGACGAAGCCGAGGAAGATGTTCCCCCCGATCGCCTGCGCAAGATGGATCGCGGCCATGTTGCCTCCGCCGCGCAGCGCGCCGGTCGAGTCGAGATAGCCAGGATCGGTCGCCACCAGCACGATCGCGCCGAAGCCGATGATGAAGGTCAGCAAATAGAAATAGCCGATCCATCCCGTGGCCCACAGCACCGAGCTGCGCGCCGCCTTGGCATCGGGCACGGTGAAGAAGCGCATCAGGATATGCGGCAGGCCGGCGGTGCCGAACATCAGCGCCATGCCGAACGAGATGGCCGAGACCGGGTCCTTGATGAAATTGCCCGGCCCCATGATCGATCGCCCTCGCTCCGCGGCTTCGGCGGGCGTGACCTGGCCGGTCGCCGCGGCAAGATCGGTCTTCACCTGGACCGCGCGGGCGAACAGCGCCTCGGGCGAGAAGCCGAACCGCGCCATCACCATGAACGCCATGAAGCTGGCGCAGCCGAGCAGCAGTACTGCCTTGATGATCTGGACCCAGGTGGTCGCTGTCATCCCGCCGAACAGGACGTAGAGCATCATCAGCACGCCGACGATGATGACGGCATAGGCATAGTCCAGCCCGAACAGCAATTTGATGAGCTGCCCGGCGCCGACCATCTGCGCGATCAGGTAGAAGAGCACGACGACGAGCGTGCTGAGCGCGGCGAAGGTGCGCACCGGCGTCTGCGCGAAGCGGAACGAGGCGACATCGGCAAAGGTGTAGCGGCCGAGATTGCGCAGCCGTTCCGCCATCAGGAACAGGATGATCGGCCAGCCGACCAGGAAGCCGATCGAATAGATCAGCCCGTCATAGCCATCGGCGAAAATCTGCGCCGAGATGCCGAGGAACGAGGCGGCCGACATATAGTCGCCCGCGATGGCGAGGCCGTTCTGGAAACCGGTGATGCCGCCGCCGGCCGTGTAGAAATCGGCGGCGGTGCGCGTCCGGCGCGCAGCCCAGCGGGTGATGCCGAGCGTCAGGATCGCGAAGGCCGCGAACATGGTGATCGCGGTCCAGTTGGTCCCCTGCTGCACCGTCTGGCCGGCGATACCGTCGGCAAGGGCAGGGGTGGCGACGAGCAAGGCGGCTGAGGTGAGGGCGACGGCCCGGGCAAGTCTCATGCGCCGGTGTCTTCGGCAAGGCTCTGCACCAGCGCGTCATAGTCGCGATTGGCGCGGCGCACGTACAGGCCGGTCAGCCCGATCGCGAGCAGGATCACGCCGAGCCCGACCGGAATGCCGATCGAGGTGACGCCCGACCCGATCGGGGCGGCGAGCGCGCTTTTGTCGAACGCGATGAGCAGGACGAAGCCGAAATAGGCGGCCAGCATGACGAAGGTCAGCGTCCAGGTGAAGCGCCCGCGCTGGCGGGTAAGCGCCAGGTAGCGCGGGTCGGCCGCCACGCGTGCCAGACGTTCTGAATCGGCCATCTCACTCTCCCCCGTTCTGTTCGACGGTAGCGCTACCTTGCTGTATCCGCGGCACGATGCAAGCGCGCGATGCCGGTGCGCCCGGATGCGCGTCAGGTCTTTGTTCCGAGTGCGGTCCGCCAGGGGCGGGCGAGGCCGTGATAGAGCCGTTCCTTGCACACCAGGGCCGACACTGCATGCGCGATCAGGGCGGCGAGGAACAGCGGCAGGATCAGGCCGCGGCTCGCCGTTGCCTCGACGATGATGATCACCGCGGTCAGCGGCGCGCGGACCACGCCGGTGAAATAGGCGACCATGCCGAGCAGGACGACGGCGCCGCCCGGATCGCCGGGAAACATCGGCCGAAGCAGCGCGCCGAGCCCCGCCCCGGTGGCGAGCGACGGCGCGAAGATGCCGCCGGGCAGCCCCGACGCGGCGGTCGCCAGGGTCGTCGCGAATTTCGCGGGGCCGAACCAATAAGGCGCGTTGGTGCCGTCGATGATCGCGCGCGCCGGGGCGTAGCCGGTGCCCCAGGTGAGGCCGGTCGAGACGCCGACGACGGCCACGATCGTGCCGCACAGCAGCGCCCAGGCCACCGGCCGGCCCTTCAGGAACGGAATCCACCGGTCGCGCGCCGCGCCGATGCCCAGCATCGCGCGGGCGAACAGGCCGCCGGCCAGGCCGCCCAGCACGCCGGCGACGGGAGCGACCTGCAAGGCGGCGCCGACCTTCATCGTCTCGCCGACCGCGCCGAAATAGACATAGTCGCCCGCCAGCCCAAGGCTGACGATGCCCGCGATCAGGATCGTGGTCATCACCAGCAGCGCGACGCGTTGTTCATAGGCGTCGGCCAGTTCCTCGATCGCGAAGGTGACGCCGGCCAGTGGCGTGTTGAAAGCGGCGGCCACGCCCGCCGCGCCGCCCGCGATGATCATCGACGCCCTGATCGGCGCGCGGAGCAGCCGGCTGTGCCAGTTGAGGATCGCCGCCGAGATCTGCACCGTCGGCCCTTCGCGGCCGACCGAGGCGCCGCACAGCAACGCCGCGACGGTGAAGGCGCCCTTGAGCAACGCCGCTTTCAGCGAGATCAGCAGGCGTCCGGCGCGCGCGGGATTCTGTGCCGCCGCGATCACCTGCGGGATGCCCGATCCGGCGGCTTCCGGGGCGACCCGCCGGGTCAGCCAGACGATCAGCACGAAACCGGCCGGCGTCAGGATCAGCGGCAGCCACCAATGGTCGCGGGCCACGCCGGCGAACAGGCTGCTTGCTGTGTCGGCGAGCCGGGCGAACAGCAGCGCGGCGAGGCCGATCGAGACCGCGCCGGTGCCCATCGCGATACGCCGCCGCCACACCGCTGACGCCGGGCCGTGACGCCGCAGCAGCACGCGCCAGCGCCTGTTCAGGGGAAGCCTCATCGCGATGTCCTATCCCTCCCGGCCGTTTCGCGCCATCGTGGCGTTGCCGCACGGGATTTGCACGTGGTCGCAAAAGGCTCCTAATGCCACGACTTCGGCCTGCGGGCGCAGTGGGAGATGTAGCGATGCCGATCGCCCAATCGTATCCGGCGGCTGACCACCGCTGGCAACGCACGGTGCTCTATCGCTGGTGGCGCCGCGCCGTCGTCGGGTCGGTCGATCATGCCGAGGTAAAGGCGCGCATCGAGGAGGAGAGCGGCTGGTCGCCGCGCTACGCCTTCATGATAACCATGTCGGCCGGGATCGCGGTGCTTGGCCTGCTGCTCTCGTCGCCCGCGGTGGTGATCGGCGCGATGCTGATCTCGCCGCTGATGAGCCCGATCCTCGGCCTGGGGTTCGCGCTCGCGCTGTTCGATCTGGCGGAGGCGCGCCGGGCGCTGGTCGCGCTGGCGATCGGCACAGTCCTGGCGGTTGCCTTCACCGCGCTGCTCGTCCTGCTTTCGCCGCTCAAGGCGCCGACGGCGGAGATCCTCGCGCGGACCAGGCCGAACCTGTTCGACCTGATGGTCGCGCTGTTCGCGGCGCTGGCCGGTTCCTTCGCGGTCATCCGGGGCAAGGGCGAGACGATCGTCGGCGTCGCCATCGCGACCGCGCTGATGCCGCCGCTCGCCGTGGTTGGCTATGGGCTGGCGACCTGGAACATGCCGGTGCTGGGCGGTGCGTTCGCGCTGTTCGTCACCAATTTCATCACCATCGCCCTGTCTGCGACGGTGATGGCCCGTTTCTACGGTTTCGGCCATCGCCTCTCCAGCCAGCAGAGCTGGGCGCAGACCATCGTCCTGCTGCTGGTGTTCATCGCCATGTCGATACCGCTCGGCTTCTCGCTGAGCCGGATCGCGCGCGAGGCGGTGACGGCGACTCAGGTTCGCGCTTTCCTCTCCGACCGGTTCGGCGAGAAGGCGCGGGTGACTCAGCTCGATATCGATTTCGACAGCGATCCGTTGCTGGTGCGCTCGGTCGTCATCGCGCCGCGCGCAGCCGCCATCGCCAACGCGCCGCTGCAAAAGGCATTGGCGGACCGGCTCGGGCGCCCGGTGAGTCTGCAGGTCGATCAGGTGCTGCTCGACCCCGGCGCGGGCACGATCGAGGCGCAGCGTGCCGAAATCCAGCGCGCCCTGACGGCGAATGCCGCCGACAATGCTGAAGCGGAGAGGATCGCGACCCTGGTGGCGATCGGCGCGGGGATCGCGCCGGGCGACGTCACGATCGATCGCGACCATCACCGTGCGACGGCGCGGGCGGCCCCGCTGCCCGGTGCGACCCCGGCGACCTATCGCGCGCTGGAGGAGCGGATGGCCGCATCGTCGGAAGGCTGGCAGGTCGCGCTTGTCCCGCCGCTCGGCGGTTTCCCGCAGATCCGCTTTGCCAGCGACAGCGAGGAGCTGGACGACGCCGCGCGGGAGGCGGTTCTGTCGTCGGCCTGGGCAGCGAAGCGCTGGAACGTCGCCACGCTGGCCGTGCCAGGTCTGCCCGGCGGTATCCCGCCCGCCAGGCCGAGCCTCGTCCAGCGTCGCGCCATGGCGATCGCGGCGCTGTTGCAGACGCAGAATGTCGGGACCGTCCCGGCACCGGCGGCCGGACCCGTCTTCTCGCTCTCGCCGGCGGAGGCGCCGTGAGGAGCGCCGCGGCGATTCGGGTTTCCGGCCCGCCTGATGATGGAAGGTGAGCGTCACCATCCTCTGCCATATGGCGGAAGACGCGGCTGATCGGGCCAGTTGGAGTCGGCGATATCGCGCGCTATGGTACCGCTATCTCTGTCCCGGTCGATCGGGCTGGGGAAAGCCGACCGCGCTCAAGACGGTGGCACGAACAGGAGAAGATGGTGAGAAGCTTCCGTCCTTGTCTGTCCCTCGCCGTCATGGCGTTGATGTTTCAGCCACTCACGGCAGCCGGCCAGTCGGGCTGGATCTGGACAAGAAGCTGGCAGGCGGTGCCGATGGAGCGGCCCGGTCCGCGTCCGGCCCCGCCTGGCCAGTCCGCGCAACCGCAGCAACCCGCGCCAGCGGATGTCACTTACCGCATGATCGCGCGCCTCTCGGCCGGCGGCACGGCCCTGCGCTTGCGCCTTTCCAACGAAACGGCGGCGGAACCACGGCCGATCGGCGCGGTGCATGTCGGGCTGGCCGGCCCGACCGGGGAGGTCGTCGCGGGCAGCGATCGCGTCGTCACCTTCGGCGGCGACGCGTCGCCGGTGATTCCGGCCGGCGCGCCTTTGGTCAGCGATCCCGTCGCGCTGAAGGCCGGGCCGCTTGCCAGGGTGGTGGTCAGCATCCATGTGCCCGGCGACACGACATCGCTGAGCGTCCACCCCGCCGGACTCGCGACGACTCAGATCGTACCCGGCGACCAGAGCGCCGCGCCCAGCCTCGCGCCGGGCAATACCACCAACACCATGCGCGTCGTCCTCACCGGCATCGACGTGTCGGGCGGCCCGGCTACCTCAACGATCGTCACTATCGGCGATTCCATCACTGACGGCTCGAACTCGACCAGCGACACCGATCGCCGCTGGCCTGACGTGCTGGCGGAGCGGCTGGCCAGGGCGGGCAAGACCGGCTTCGCGGTCGCCAATGCCGGCATCTCGGGCAATCGCCTGCTCAGCACCGGCAGCGGCCCGGCGGCGCTCGCCCGCTTCGACCGCGACGTGCTGTCGGTGCCCGGCGTTCGCTACGTCGTGATCCTGGAGGGCATCAACGACATCGGCGGCGCAACCCGTTCGAAGGTGGCGCTGCCGACGGTCGCCGACATCACCGGCGCCTATCGCCAGATGATCGACCGCGCGCACGATCGCGGCATCAAGGTGATCGGCGCGACCGTGCTGCCCTACAAAGGGGCGGGCTATTACGGCGCCGACGGCGACGCTGTCCGCATCGCGGTCAACGGCTGGATTCGCACGCCCGGCCATTTCGACGGGGTGATCGATTTCGACCGCGCGGTCGCCGACAAGGACGATCCGCTTCGCATGGCCAGGCCCTATGACAGCGGCGACGCGCTGCATCCCGGGGACGCAGGCTATCGCGCGATGGGCGAGGCGATCGACCTGAACCTCTTCCGCTGATCCTGCCTTTCGGAGACTTCCGCATGAAACGACCTGAAAAGATGTGGGCCGGCCTTGTGCTGGGTGCTTGCCTCTCCGCCGCCGGAACGGCGCAGGCGCAGGAGATCGCCTTCACCTGGGACGATCTTCCCGCGCACGGCCCGCTGCCCGAGGGCACGACCCGCGTCGAGATCGGCGACAGGATCATCGCTGCGTGGAAAGCGGCGAAGCTGCCGCCGGCCTATGGTTTTGCCAATGGTGTGCATACCGAGCAGGAGCCGGCCTCGACCGCGATGCTCGATCGCTGGCGTGCCGCGGGCCTGCCGCTCGGTAACCATAGCTGGTCGCATATGAACCTCGCGAGCAATAGCGCCGCCGCATTTGGGCAGGACGTGATCAAGGGCGAGGGGGTCGTCGCCGACCGGATGAAGGGCCAGGACTGGCGCTGGTTCCGCTATCCCTATCTCTCGGAAGGCGACACGCCGGAGAAGAAGGCGGCGACACGCAAACTGCTCGCCGATCGCGGTTATCGCATCGCCGGCGTCACGATGAGCTTCGGCGATTATATGTGGAACGCGCCCTATGCCCGCTGTGTCGCGAGGAAGGACGACAAGGCGATTGCCTGGCTGAAGAAGAGCTATCTCGACGCCGCCGACGACAGCATCGCCTATGGACGCAGTGTCTTCACATCGCTGCTTGGCCGTGACATCCCCTATGTCCTGCTGATGCATGTCGGCGCGCTTGACGCGGTGATGCTGCCGCAACTGATCGATCTCTACAAACGCCGCGGCTTCACCTTCGTGACGCTGGAACAGGCGCAGCGCGATCCCTGGTACAAGGGCTATATGGACCCGCGCCTGCCCGACGCGCCGGTCGGGCCGGAAACGCAGCTTCAGGGGAAGGGCCTGTCGGTGCCGGTCCGGCATGATTACGGGCCGGAACTTGCGACGATCTGTACATAATCTCGTTCCTTCATCGCGACGCGGGGATAGGATCTTGTTCGAACGTATTTGCCACTTCCGGCGGAGGGTGGGCGTTGCTCCAAACGTAGCGCCCGTGATGTCGGGGCAGGGCGTGGAGAAGAGCGGATGATCATTCTCTGGATCTATTGGACGCTGGCCGTCGCGGTTTACTGCGTCTTGCAGGCGGTTCGGGACTTTCGCCGGGGCGATCGCGCGATGGCAGCGGCCGGCGCTGCCTTTGCCATTTGCGCGACGCTGCTGATGCTGATGCCGATCAAGACTCATGCGGTGAAGGTCGACCTGATCCCCGCGACGGGCAACCGCTGAGGCGGGACGGGCCCGTTCCAATGCGGATCGGGCCAGTGCGCGCCTTGTCACATGAAGGCGCGGGCCATCTCGGGCAGGGCCCGCCGCACCCGGTTGCGCCCCGCATGCTTGGCGGCATAGAGCGCCGCATCGGCCGCGGCGAACAAGGCATCGGCATCGAATCCATAAGGATCGCGCGTTTCCGCGATGCCCGCCGAGGCGCTCAGATGTAGTAGCTGGCCGCCCCACAGGATCGGCATCGACAGGTGCGTCAGCCTGTGTTCGACCTGTTGGTGCAAGGGCGAATGGGGATTTCCTGGCCTGGTCAGCACGGCGAACTCGTCGCCGCCGATCCGCGCCACCATCAGCGCATCGCTGAAACCGGCGCACAGTCGGTCCGCCACCGATTCCAGGCAGGCGTCGCCCGCCGCATGGCCGTACCGGTCGTTGATCTGCTTGAATCCGTCGATGTCGAACAGGATCAGCGCGCCGAGCGGTGTCATCGGCGCGGCGCAATTGAGGAAGCGGCTCTGGAAGAGCTGGCGGTTGGCGAGGCCGGTCAGCGGGTCCTGCTCGGCGATCCGCCGCATCGTCTCGAGCCGTGCCTTGTCCTCGGTGATATCCTGTTTCAGGCCGTAGAGCCGGACAGGCCGGTGCCCGTTGCAGGCCACGTTGGCGGTCAGCCGCATCCAGCGTTCCGCGCCGTCAGCGCGGACGATCCGCGCGTCGAGCGTGAAGGGCTGGCGGCGGGCGATCGCCTCGGCGCGCAGCCGCTCCATATTCGCCCGCGATTCCTCGGTGTACATGGAGACGGCATCGCGCCGGTCGATCCTGGCACCGCGCGGCAGCCCGAACAGGTCGTAGGTGCCGGATGTCCAGTGCAGCGTGTCGTCCGCCAGGTCGCAGCACCAGGCGCCGACCCCCGCCAGCGCCATGGCGCAATCGAGCAGATCCCCCGATCCTGCCCCTTGCTTGGTGCCGGCGTGCTGCGCCTGGCGGATCCATTCGAGGCTCACCGCGCGGTTCCCCACCGCGCACCGCCTCTACTGCACGTGCCCCTCATAGCATCAAGCTAAACGGAAGTCCTTAATGGAGAGTAAGGATTCGAAGAAATCGGCACGCTCGATGTCGTTTATTCCGAGGGGTCGCAGGGGCGCTGAACTCGCGCGATTGCCGGCGCGGATCGTATGCCTGCACGGGCGTCCGGCGCTTCTCTGTTGCAGCGCGGCATATAAATTAAAACTGTAGCAAAACCGTCCCCGGGACGTCTTGGACAACCCGTACGCGCCGCGCATCGAGCGGCCCTGAAGAGCGGGTCGCCAAATTGGGGAAAACACGATGCGCAAATCGGTTACGTGCCTGCTCACCGGAGCGGCTTCCGCGGCAGTCCTGGCCGCCATGCCGGCCTGGGCCAGCGAAGACGCGGCGCCCGCCAGCACCGTGGCCGCCGCGACGCCGGCCGCCGACGCGGAAACGCCGGCTGAACCCGGCACGGCCAATGACGACATCGTCGTCACCGGGCGTACCACGCGATCGGTCACCCAGGTCACGGGCGTCGAGATCCAGAAGATCCTCCCCGGTGTCAGCCCGTTGAAGGCGATCCAGACCCTGCCCGGCGTCACGTTCCTGACCGCCGATCCCTGGGGCAACAACGAACAGAATATCTCGCTGTTCGTGCACGGCTTCAGCGCATCGCAGCTCGGCTATACGCTCGACGGCGTTCCGCTCGGCGACCAGACCTATGGCAACTATAACGGCCTGTCGCCGCAGCGCGCGATCATCTCCGAGAATGTGGGGCGCGTGACGCTCGCTTCGGGCTCGGGCGATCTCGGCACTGCGTCGACCAGCAATCTGGGTGGTACGATCGACACCTTCTCGAGCGATCCCAAGGCGAAGATGGGCGCGACGATCGACCAGACGATCGGCAGCTATTCGACCTTCCGCACTTTCGTCCGCGTCGACAGCGGCACCTTCGGCAACGGCAATTCGCTGTATCTCTCCGGCGTGCGCCAGGACGCGCGGGCATGGGACTTCAACGGCAAGCAGGGCGGATACCAGGCGAACGGCAAGTTCGTGCACGAGGACTCGACCGGCAAGCTGACCATCTACGGCGCCTATTCGGACAAGACCGAGCCGAACGAGGATGCGACGGTGATCAACATTTCCAAGGGCGAGACGCCGGGCAACGTGCCGTATACCCGCCCGTTCTTCTATCCCGATTTCGCGGGAATGCTGGCCTATCTCGCCTCGCCGGCCTATGTCGCGTCGCAGGACAATTACCGCAATTACTACAGCGACGCGCAGCGCACCGACTATCTCGGCTATATCAAGTACGACTGGAACGTCAGCGACAAGATCGTCTGGTCCAACCAGGCCTATTATCATCACAATGACGGCGTCGGTGTTGTTGCCGGACCGATCACGGCGGCGGGCCTGCCCGGCCTGTTCGCGAAATATTTCCCGACCCTGACCGCGGCGCAGCTCAGCACCCAGTTCGGCGGCTCCGGCCTTGCCACGCGCACGACCGAATATCGTATCGATCGCGAAGGCCTGCTCTCGACTCTCCAGGTCGAGCTGGGCAATCACCAGATCGAACTCGGCGGCTGGTACGAGCATCAGAGCTCGTCCGCCTATCGCCGCTGGTATGCGCTCGACGTCAAGAACCCGAGCTCGCCCTATACGCGGCCGCTCGATCTCGCCGCGCCGCAGATCACCCAATATGGCAGCGAAGTGCGCGTCGACGAGATCCAGACTCACCTGCAGGACAGCTGGAAGATCCTGCCCAGGCTGACGATCATCGCCGGTTTCAAGAGCACCTTCCAGCGCGCGAAACAGGCAGTGCCGGTTCAGCCGATCCCCGGCTCCTTCACCGGATCGACCGCCTTGCCGGTCGGCCGGCTCAACACCGACAAGGCCTTCCTGCCGCAGGTCGGCGCGCTGTGGGAAGTGAGCGACAGCGAGCAGATCTTCGTCAATGCGCAACAGAACATCCGCCAGTTCCAGACGAGCGCGGCCAGCGGCCTTTCCCCCTTCGCGCTGGGCAGCCAGCAGGTGTTCGACGATTTCAAGGCGACGGTGAAGCCCGAGACGAGCTGGACCTATGAAATCGGCGCCCGCACCCGGCGGTCTTTCCAGTTCGGGCCGATCACCGGTTTCGAAGGGCAGATCAGCTATTATCACGTCGATTTCAGCAACCGCCTGCTCGCAATCAGCCCGACCACGGTGATCACCTCGATCGCCAGCGGCGCCGCGATCCTGCAGAATGTCGGCGGCGTGAAGACCGACGGCATCGACATCGCCGGCACGCTGCGTTTCGGCCCGCATTTCTCGATCTACAACGCGCTGTCGTTCAACCATTCGCGTTTCCAGGACAATTACCGGGTCGGCATCGCGCAGACGCTGGTGCCGACGGCAGGCAAGAACGTGCCGGGCTCGCCCGACATGCTCAACAAGACGGTGGTGTCCGCCAATTACGGCATCTTCGACGTGCAGCTCGTCGGCGACTATCTCGGACGGCGTTACGCGACCTTCACCAACGACCTGTCGGTCCCGGGCTATTTCACCCTGGCCGGCCGCATCGGCGCCTCGATCCCGCTGTCGAACGGCGCGTTCGTGAAGCGCATCGGGGTGAGCCTGAACGTGACCAACATCACCGACAAGAAGGGCGCTTCGACGCTGAGCATCGCTCAGCCGACCAACACCTACAACGCTTTCCCGCTGGCGCCGCGCCAGGTCTTCGGGACGGTGAGCGTCGGGTTCTGATAGGGTAGAGGTCTTCGGAGTGAATGTCTGCCACGGGATCGTGGCGGACATTCGTTCCTCAACTGCAATCGATGTAAATTGTCTTCATGGGATGGCCTTCCGGTGCCGGCAGTGCGGCTATATTGAATATCCGCCGCGTCGTTGGCGAAAGTTCAGGAGCGGCGGCACGAGACACCCGGTCACGGCGATTGGTCGATATCAAGGAGCGGGCAAGGCCCATGCTTCAGGGAGGTAGGGGAAATGACCCCAACGCGCCCACGTCGCCGCGGATTGACCGCCGGGACGTGAAGCCAACCCCCATTCCGGCGGGTCGGGAAAGCCGAACCATATATTCTGGATCAGGATCAGGTCTTCGCCGTCAATCGATGCGTAAAATGCCGCGTCGACAGAGGCGAACCAGTCCTTGTCCCGGTTGAAGATGCCGCCGGTTGGGAAGTCATCCCATGGAATCGCTCGCCATCGGATCGATTTCAGCGCGCGCTCATGAAACCCGAGTTCTTGCTCATCCGCCGCCTTTTGACCCATCGGCCAAGGCGCGGGCTCCCATTCCGGGGAAACCACATCGCGACGATAGATGCTCACGGCACGATCCTGCAGCGGTGGACGGGGTATCGCTATGGGGTGGATGGCCAATCGCCGATCAGAACAAGCTCCACAACGGGTTGCGCGGGTCCGCCAGAAGCTTGACCGTCAGCGCGAACGACATGACGACGAGGAGCGGGCGCACACCCCGGCCGCCAAAGCGAATGGCAAGCCGGGCGCCGACCTGGTTGCCGGCGACATTCGCCGCCGCCATCCCGAATCCGAGCAGCCACAGCACCTTGCCGCCCACGATCATGGCGGAAAGGCCGGCGACATTGGTCGCCAGGTTGAGGAACTTCGTATTCGCGATCGCGCGCACGAGACCAAGGCCCGCAAGGGCGACCAGGGCGGTGGTCAGGAACGAGCCGGTGCCGGGGCCGAAGAAGCCGTCATAGAATCCGATGCCGGTGGTGACGGCGGTGAGCCCAAGCCGACCCATGCGGGCATGGCGATCGACCTCGCTCATCGGCGGGGCCAGGAGGAAGTAGAGGCCCATCGCGACCAGCAGGACCGGCACGAACGCCGCCAGGAGCGAGGGGTCGATATATTGCACGGCCGTCGCCCCGGCGACGGAGCCGATGAATGCCCCGGCGGCGGGGATCAGGAAGAGCCGCACATCGACCTTGCCCGCCCGCAGGAATGTCAGGAACGCGGATGACGTACCGATGGTGCTCTGGAGCTTGTTGGTCGCCAGGGCGGCAACCGGCGGTACGCCGGCTGCCATCAGCGCTGGAATGGTCAGCAGCCCGCCGCCGCCGGCCAGCGCATCGATGGCACCGGCGACAAAGGCGATGGCGACAAGAAAGAGGATTGCATCGACGGTCAATTGCACACCGGCCCGCTAGCGCGGTTCGACCGCCCGGCAAAGCCTTCCTGCTACTTTAACCTGGCGATTTGCGAACAGGGGGCTCCGAACGTGGCGAGCCTATGCCGCCGATCCCTCCGGCGCGTCGCTCAGCTGCCTGAGCAGCGCTTCGGCAAGCGGTTCGGCGCTGGCCGGATTCTGGCCGGTGATGAGCCTGCCATGCTGGATCACCATCGGTTCGAACGGCGCGGCGCGGCGGTAGAGCGCACCCTGGTCGACCAGCGCCGTTTCAGCGAGCAGCGGGACGAGCGTGTCATATCCGAGCACTGCCTCCTCGGCGTTGCTGAAGCAGGTCAGCGCCTTGCCTCTGACGAGCGGCGAACCGTCGGCGGCAGTGGCCGTCATCAGGCCGACGACGCCGTGGCAGATCGCGGCCACCGGCTTGTCCTGTGCGATCAGGCTGGTGGCGAGCGCTCCGAGCGGATGGCAGGCAGGGAAATCCCACAGGGTTCCCGTGCCGCCGACAAGGAAAATGGCATCGAGCCGTGACGCGTCGACATCGGCGAGGTCTAGCGGCGCGGCGAGCCTTGCCACCAGATCGTCCTGGCCAAGGAACCAGTGCCCGCCCGGCAGCAGCCACGGTTCCTCGAGGCTGGCCGGGTCGAGCGGTGCTGGCCGGCCGCTGGGCGTTCCGAACAGGATTTCGAACCCGGCCCGGTCGAGCAGCTGATAGGGTGTCGCCAGCTCCTCCAGCCAGACGCCGGTAGCGGCCCCGGTATCGCCCAGCTGACTGTGCCCGGTGAGCACGAAAAGGATCGTCTTGGTCATCGCCACCTGCCTTTGGAAAATCGGGTCCAATCGGGTGACGGTCGCCGTGTCCGCGCACAATCCACCAATTAGGTGGATAGGAGCGCGCGCCTGTTGTGGCATTATCCGGCGATGCTCATCCGGACGAAACTGGCGCCGCCGAACAGATCGATCGATCTCTTGTGGCGCGAGGCGCTGGTCGAGCAGATCACCTGCGCGACCCGGCATCTGACCGTGGTGTCGGCGCCGGCCGGGTACGGCAAGACCACCCTGTTGAGCCAGTGCCATGCCCGGTGGCGGCGCGAGGAGGTCGCGGTGGCATGGTACAGCGTCGATGATTCCAAGTTCGAAGCCGACCAGTTCTTCGCCTATCTCATGGCGGCGCTTCACCGCGCCGGTCTTCCGCTGCCCTATTCGCAGGAAGCGATCGATGCCGGGCTTCCCGGCCTCGCGGCGGAGGCGGCCGCGCGAGCGATCGTCCTTGCGCTTGAGGCAAGCGAGGAGCCGGTCCGGCTGATCATCGACGATTATCACCGGATCGCGTCCCCGGCGACCAACCGCTTCCTCGACTATGTGATCGAGCGCATGCCCAACCATGCGGCGATCATCATGGCGCAGCGCGGCCTGCCCGAGATCGCCCTGGCGAGCCTAAGGGTGCGCGGCCAGTTGCTGCTGCTTGAGCAGAGCGACATCCGCTTTTCCGACAGCGAGGCGCTTTCCTTCCTCAGCGAGCAATCGGGCAAGGTTGACTGGGGCGAACTGATCGAACGGACCCAGGGCTGGCCGGCGGCGCTCCAGCTGCTGCGCCTGTGGCTGGCGGGTCGCAACCAGGTCGACACGCTCGAACACCTGACCCGGCGCTCGACCGACCTGGCCGATTATCTCGCCGAGCAGGTCTTTTCCGGCCTGTCGGCAGACACGCAGCAATTCCTGCTCGAAACCTCGATCGCCCAGCGGATCTGCGACGGGCTGGGCGATGCGATCTCGGGCCGCGACGACAGCGCGCTGATGCTTGACCAGATGCGCCGGCAGAACCTGCTTCTCGCGCCGCTGGACGATGAGGGCGTGTGGTATGGATTCCATCCGCTGCTGCGCGAGTTCCTCTACGATACGCTCGCGCGGAGCGGCCAGGCGCGGCTCGACGAACTGCACCGCCGCGCTGCGTCCTGGTTTGCCGCGCAGAACCTGATGCCGGAGGCGCTCGCCCATGCGGCGCGCATCTCCGATCGAGAGGCGTCGCTCGGCATCATCGAGGCGGCAGGCGGCTGGCGCATGGCGATCCGCGGCGGGCTGGCGCTGCTGCGCCATCTCGACGACATCGACCAGACGACGCCCGGCGATTTCCCGCGCGTGACGCTCGGCCAGGCCTATTATGCCGCGCAGCATGGCCGGCTGGTCGAGGCGCGGGCGCTGCTCGACACGCTGATCGAGGCGCGGCCATTGCGCGCGGTGGAGGCCACTGATCCGGGCCTTGCCTGCGAGATGATCTGCAACGATCTCGTCACGCGCATCTACGAGGACCGGCCCTTCCCGGCCGATTATGCGCCCTTCCTCGAACGCCAGCTTGCCAATGAGGCGCATGACCCCGCCTTGCGGGTGCTGCTCCATCATCTCTGCTGCCTTGCCAGCTTCGATCGGGGCGACGATCTCTGGTGCCGGGTGCATGGCGAGAAGGTGCTGAAGCTTGCCCGCCTCCACCAGCTTCCGCTGCTCGAGGTCTATGCCTATCAGTATCTGGGCCTCTCCCACATGCGCACCGGCCGGCGGCGCGAGGCGGAACTGTTCTTCCGCCGATGCTTCGAGCATGCGAAGCGCCAGTTCGGCGAAGGCAGCGCCCAGGTCGCGGTGGCGATCGCGCTGCTTGCCTATACCCTCTATCTCTCGGGCAATCTGTCGACGGCGACCGAGCTGCTCGAATCCGCTCTTCCCGTGATCGAGGCGACCGAGGGCTGGCACGAGGTGTTCGTGGCAGCCTATGCCACTCAGGCCTGGTTCGCGGTGCGCACCGGCGACCTGGTGCAGGCCGAACAGATTCTCCAGCGCGGCGGCGAGACGGCGGACCGGCGCAACCTGCCGCGGCTGCGCTACCAGCTCCAGCTCATTCGCGCGCGCATGCTGCTCAGCATGGGCCGTGCCGACCAGGCGGGGCAGCTTCTCGCGGAACTGGGCGCACCGCCCGACGCCTTTCGCCAGCGCGACCAGCGGCTGTCCTGCGACCATCGCGTCGCGCTGCTTGCCTGTATCCTCCAGCGCGGCGGGCGCGACGCGCCGATGATGGTCGGGCTCGAGGCCGATATCGCGGAAGCCGGGTCCGTCGGGCTCGACATCGAGATGCACATCCTCCGCGCGGCGGCGCTGGCGGGGGAGGGGCGGCGGGTCGACAGCGCGCACGCCTTCCGTCTCGCGCTGGAGGCGGCGGAGAATGAGGGGCTGATCGGCCTCGTCTCCCAGTTCGGGGCATTGCTGCCGATCGTCATCGAGGCCTGCGAAGAGGCTCTCCACCTTTTCGAACCGGCACAGCGCACCGTGGTGGCACGCCTGCGGCAGAACAGCCCCGCCGCGCGCAAGGGCGCCATGGCCATCCCCCCGGCCGCCAGCGACATCATCGTAACCCCGCGCGAGGTGGATGTGCTGCGCGCGCTTGCCGATGGCATGTCGAGCAAGGAGATGGCGCGCAGCCTCGGCGTCGCCGAAAGCACGATCAAGACTCACCGGATCAACATCTACCGCAAGCTCAACGTGGCGACCCGGTCGCGCGCGATCTCCGCGGCAAGGAGCCTCAGGCTGATCTGACGGCTCCACCTTTTCTCCCGATATACGCAGCGACGATCCCGGCGATAGCCTTGGTCACAGCGCACAGGTCAAAGGCCGGCGCGACGATCATGGGTGATCAAAAAGGGGAGTATTGATGAAGGTCGGGACGCGTTTGCTGGCAGGTCTGCTCGGTTCGGCCTGCCTGTTCGGCACTGCCGCCGAGGCGCAGGAAACCGACGGCAACGATATCGTCGTCACGGCGCGGCAGCGGTCGGAAAGCCTGCAGCAGGTGCCGGATTCAGTCACTGCCTTCTCGGCCAGGGCGATCGAGGAAGCCGGCATCCGCAGCATCGACGACGTCACCAGCCTGGTGCCGAACATCTCGATGGTCGATGCGCAGGACGCCGGCACCGTGGCCATCAACATCCGCGGCATCGGCCAGGTCCGCAACGGCGAGGCGCCGGTCGCGCTGGTCATCGACGGCGTCCAGATGACCTCGACGGACATGATCAAGCAGGCGCTGTTCGACCTGGAGCAGATCGAGGTGCTGAAGGGACCGCAGGGCGCTCTCTACGGACGCAACGCGATCGGTGGCGCGATCAACATCACCACCAAGCGCCCGACCAACGACCTGCAGGGCCGGGTCTCGCTCGATTATGCCAATGGCAATGATCGCCGGGTTTCGGGAACGGTGAGCGGCGCGCTGGTGCCCGATCTGCTGCTGTTCCGCCTCGCGGGCGATTATCGCAAGTTCGACGGCGTGTTCAACAACGTGACGCTGAACCGGAAGGTCGATTTCGTCGAGGACATCAACCTGCGCGGCCGGCTGCTGTTCACCCCGACCGATCGGCTCACGGTCGATCTGCGCGGCGCCCGTGGCGACCTAAAGGGCGGCGCATCCTGGTATATCCCGCTGCCCGACGGCCAGCCAAACAACACCAGCATCCCGATCCAGAACGATTTCCTGGGCAGGAGCCCGCGCAAGGTGACCGACGCCTCGCTCAAGGTCGATTACGCCTTCGGCCCGTTCACCCTGAGCTCGATCAGCGCGTTCAACAACACCAGGATCGACCTGAGCGAGGATCTCGACTGGACCCCCAAATCGATCCTCGGCGCAACCCAGCTCCGCCGCTACGAAAGCTTCAGCCAGGAATTCCGCCTGGCGTCGCCGTCGACGCAGAAGCTGCGCTGGACGGCGGGCGCCTATCTGCTCGACGCCAGGCGCCGGGTCGACACGGTCGTGCTCGTCTCGCCCGATCCGACCGCGTCGCGCCTGCCGGCCTCGGCCTATATCCCGTTCCCGGCCGCCCGCGCGACCGAGGACATCCTGACCAAGGCAGTCTATGGCCAGGTCAATTACAGCGTTACCGACGCCCTCGAACTGACCGGCGCGCTGCGGTACGACCATGACGCGCGCGCGCAGACCAACCGGCTTGTGCCGGGGCCGAAGCGCGAGGCGACATTCGACGAATGGCAGCCCAAGCTGTCGGTCAAATACTCCTTCTCGCCCGACAACATGGTGTATGCGACGGCGGCACGCGGCTTCCGCAGCGGCGGCTTCAACCCGCCCAACGCGGTCTTCCCCGCGATCTACCGGCCGGAAGTGGCCGACACGCTCGAGTTCGGGACCAAGAACAGCCTGCTCGACCGGCGCCTGACGCTCAACGCCGCTGCCTTCTACATGAAGTATCGCAACCAGCAGGTCTTCATCCTGAACGTCGTCGACCAGGGTATCGTCAACGTCGCCAAGACCGATATCTTCGGCTTCGAGCTTGAGGCGCAGGCGCGGCCTTCCCGCAACGTCCAGCTCGGCGCGTCGCTCGGCTTCATCGATACGAAGATCAAGGATTTCAACGGCACCGCCCAGTTCCGTGGCAACAGGGTGCCGCTCACCTATCGCTGGTCCTACACGCTGTTCGGCCAATATCGGGTGCCGGTCGGCGGCAACGGCATCGTCGCGCGGGTCGATTATTCCGGGAAATCCGGCAATTACTGGCACATCGACAATGTCGACAAGCAGGATGCCGTCCATCTGGTGAATGCCCGGCTGGCCTGGGAGACGAAGCGCTACTCGATCGCGCTCTACGCCACCAACCTGCTCAAGGAACGCTACACCGAGGAATTCTTCGCCAAGGAGTTCTCGGCCGGCGCCTCCGACATCCGCTATCCCGGCGCGCCACGGCGCTACGGTGTTTCCGCCACCCTCAATTTCTGACGGGACGTCCCATGCCGACCAAGACGAACGATCTCGAAGATTTCTTCAACGGCGACCTCGCGGCCACGCAGCTGGTCGACCGCCGCCGCCATGGGCGGGACATGACCTATGAAGGCGACAACGACCTTTTCACGCAGACCTGGTTTCCGCTGTGCCGGTCGAGCGACGTGGCGCCGGGCGCGGTGCTGGGGCGCAACTTCCTTGATGGCCGGGTGGCGGTCTATCGGACTGAGGACGGCATCGCCAATGTCGTCAGCGCCTATTGCCCGCACAATGGCGCCGACCTGTCGATCGGCAAGGTGGCCGGCGACCAGCTCGTCTGCGCCTTCCACCATTGGCAGTTCAACCTGAGCGGCCGGTGCAGCCGGACCGGCAGCAACGACCGCGTCGTGGAAGGGATGAAGCTGTTCCGCTATCCGGTGCAGGAACGGTTCGGCCTGATCTGGGCGTTCAACGGGACCGAGCCGCTGTTCGACCTGCCGACCCTCGGCTTCCCCGACGAAGAGCTGGCGTTTCACAGCGAGATCCCGATCATCGACCTGCTGGCCGATCCCTGGGTGTTTATGTGCAACACGTCGGACTTCAACCATATCAACATCGTCCACGGCATCACGCTGGACAAGGCCGATCCGAGCGGGGACATCGTCTGGCACCCGCACGGCTATGACTATCAGCTCGGCGGTACCTTCCGCGAGACGGGCGCGAAGATCGCCTATGAGGTGGGCATTCGCGGGACGAACATCTTCTACCAGATGGGCAGCGTGAACGGCGAATGGTTCGCCTTCCTCTACCCCTGCGGCATCCACCGGCCCGGCACGCTGCGCAGCTATGTCGTCATCGCCACGCGCAAGTCGAACGGCACGCCCGAGGATGATCGCCGGGTGCAGGAGACGCTCGATTTCGCGCAGAAGCTGGAGATGGACGTTCTCGAGCAGGATGTCGACATCCTCAACACGATCCGCTTCACGCGCGGCATGTTCACGCGCAGCGACAAGGCGCTGGGCCGCTTTGTCGACTATCTCAAATCCTACCCCCGCGCCCATCCCGGCGCCGACTTCATCCGATAGAGGCGGGCCATGGAAACGGTGGAAATCGCACGCCGCATAAACGCGCCCGCCGACGCGGTCTGGGCGTTCGTCGGGGATTTTTCCGGCGACGTCCTGACGCGTGGTTATGTTGACCGTGTCGAAACAATCGGGGTCGGCATCGGTGCGCGGCGCACCTATCATCTCGATCCCGCGATCGGCGGCGGCTCGGTGGTGGAGCGGCTGATCGAGCTCGACGAGGTGGAGCGGGCGATCGCCTATGACATGGTCGATTACGGTCCGCTACCCTGGGCTGATTATGGCGGCAGGATCACGGTCACCCCGGCCGGGGCCGATGCCTGCATCTTCGTCCTGCGCACCCATTTCTTCCCGCTCGACCCAGACCGGGCGGAGGAACTATGCGCCCTGTCGCGCGGCAATATCGAGATGTACGTCGCCAACCTGGAGGCAGTGCTGAACATTTGAGGCGTTCGCCCCGAGCCAGGGCGACAGCGTGGCGAATCCGGGAGATGGAACCGAATCCGGCGCAATCCCGGCAGCCCAAATCCCCTTTCCCGAGGAAATCGGGGCACTTATCGAAATGCAACCGTTTCCGTTGCTATTTCAATCAATTGACGCGCTTTCTCTCGCGATGAAAACCTCGTCCCCGCAAGAACGAAGCACTTTCTTCGTAAGGGGGACAGCATGCATCTTACCCACGCCAGCGGCGAATTGTCGGCACGCGATGTGACCATGGTCGAAACCGACAAGCGCGTCGTGCGCTGGATCGCGCAGGCCGCGGTGAACGTCGAGCTGTTCACCATCCCGCTCTACATGACGACGCTCTATTCGATCGAGGGTTTCCACCCGATCACCGGCAAGGGCAATGATTTCTACAAGGGACGGATCTGGCCCGGTGCCAAGGCGGCGGCCTTCACCGATACGCCGAAGGACAAGCCCGGCTGGGGCAACAAGCAGGCGTTCAACGTCATCTTCTCGATCTTCATCCAGGAGATGCTTCACCTGCAGATGGCAGCCAACATCGCCACCGCGATCGGCCACACCCCCAGCTTCACTGATTCAGCGCTGCAGGACAGGAACAATGGCTGGACCTGCTACGGTCCGGATCTGACCGCGATCCCGACGATCGTCGACCTGCGCGACACCTCGACCTATGCCGGCGTGAAGGTCGATGTCGGCCCGCTCGACGAGGACCGCATCGCGCTGTTCCTCGCGATCGAGCAGCCGCAGGACGATGCCGAGCGCGACATCATTCACAACGAGGGCAGATATTTTCCCGAGGTACCGTTCGACGGCGGCGATCCCGATTACGATCCGGCGGCGGCCGATATCTGGTTCGGCTCGATCGGCTATATGTATCAATGCTACCGTGACTATCTGCAGATCCGCTACGATGACGGATCGTGCCTGTGGGATCATGTGTTCGACCAGAACGGGCAGCAGAACGACCTGTTCAACAACTTCAGTTTCCCCGGCCATCCGATGCGCGAATATATGGGCGTGGAAACGACGGTCGCGCTCACCGACAGCGGCATCGCGTTTCGCCAGGCGCTCAACATGATGAACGCCATCACCGACCAGGGCGAGGGCGCGACGCTCAAGGCCCGGCTGAAGATCGCCAACGAGGCAGGGCTGCTCAAGTCGGTCGAGGTCCGCTACCGCCCCGACAGGGATGCGCTTGAATCGGATTATCCGAGCTTTTCGGATACCGGCGAGCCGGTTCCCTCGGGCGACGCGGCGGCGCGCTTCGACAACGACGGGGAGGATCATTTCGCCCGCTTCAAGGAAGTCCGCGGGCTGATGCGCGACGGCGGCATCGTGACATGGGACAAGGCGGGCAAGGCCGGCAACTGGACCGCGGCCGACCTCACCACCCATGACTTCGATCCCGACAACAACCCCTATGACCTGCCGGCGCCGGAACAGATCGCCACCGCGCTCAACAATCTCTATGCCCCGGATGTCCGCGAGCAGAGCCACCAGACGCTGAGCCAGGCGGTGGTCGGCGCGATCAAGGGCGTGACGACCGTGCTCGACCAATATTGGAACCCGAAGGG
Source organism: Pseudomonadota bacterium (assembly GCA_040388155.1). Lineage (GTDB taxonomy): Bacteria > Pseudomonadota > Alphaproteobacteria > Sphingomonadales > Sphingomonadaceae > Sphingomonas. The sequence continues at coordinate 165,527 of JAZKCJ010000006.1, read as the reverse complement.
TGCCTCGGTCTCCTTCCCCTATCCCTCGATGGCCGGGTCGGGCGACCGCATGGCGACGGCCTGGGCAGCGATGGGGCGCACGCCCGATCTCAGCCAGGGCGTGCCCGCGCCCAATACGCGGATCGTCAACCACACGTGCCAGGGGCTCGACCTCAACGCATCGGGCGGCATCGGCACCAATGCGTGCGCACTGACCCAAGTCTATCACACCTGTCGCGGGTCGAACCTGTGCAAGGGCATGGGCGGCTGCGGCTTCGTCCAGCCGGCGGGCGGCGGTGGCGGCGGTTGCAGCTCGAGCCTGCGCGCTGCGGCACCCCCCGAGCCGACGCCCGGAAAGCCGCAGGGCGGTGGCTGCTCGGCGGTGGCGGTGCGCGCCAAGGGCGGGCTGTGCGGCACGCCGACCCCGACGCCGACCGCCACTCATTTCACTGCACCCAGCGACAACCAGTGCGGCGGCTTCGGCGGCTGCGCGGTGCCGATCTCGGCCTGCCAGATCTATCCGGTCAGCGGCACGATGGACCTGTACATGCTGGCCGCGGCCAAGCCGACCAAGTTCGGGACCCTGCCGTTCAACAAGGGCGACAAGGTGGAGGATATCGCGTTCAAGGCCTTCACCGCCGTCGCGGAGAAGATGGGGCGGGACAAGCCGGTCTATCAGGCGCCGAACGACATCCGCCTGGCCTTCCCGCCCTCGACCTGAGGATCGATGGTGCAGGGACGCCCGCGCCACTCGCTGCCGTCACCCCGGACTTGTTCCGGGGGGCACGGCTCCACAGGCGCGTCGGTAGCTGGAGGTGCGGAGCCTCTCTTCAATCTTCCCCGACGACGGCCGGGGTCCAGCTCCGGAATGCTGATGGTGAGCGCACCGCGTGCCCATTACCGCCTTCCCGACTGGGCCCCGGCCTTCGCCGGGAAGGGGAAAGAGGGCAGGGGATTCGGCTCTCTCTTCGCCCGCGGCACATGAGATGAAACCGACCACCACCCCCGTCCAGCCGCGCCTCGGCCTGCCAGATCCCGGCGACGGGGTCGGGCTGCGCGAGGAGCATTATCCGCACCTGATGCGCACCCCGCCTGAAGACTGGGGCGTCGGCTGGTTCGAGATCATCTCGGAGAACTACCTCGATAATGAGGGGTACGGCATGCATGTGCTTGAGCATGTCGCGGCGCACCGCCCGGTGGTGATGCACGGCGTGTCGCTGTCGATCGGCAGCACCGCGCCGCTCGACCTGGCCTATCTGGCGAAGCTCAAGGCGCTCGCCGCGCGTATCTCGCCGCTGTGGATCTCGGACCATCTCTGCTGGACTGGCGTGGGCGGGCTCAACAGCCACGACCTGCTGCCGATGCCGCTGACCGAGCAGAGCCTTGCTCATACCGCCGGCCGGGTGCGCGCGGTGCAGGATGTGCTCGGCCGCCCGATCGTGCTGGAGAATCCCAGCACCTATCTGGCCTTCCACGCCAGCCGGATGCCCGAATGGGAATTCATCGGCCGCCTTGCCGAGGATACCGGCTGTGGCCTGCTGCTCGACGTCAACAATGTGCATGTCAGCGCGGTCAACCAGGCGTTCGATCCGATCGCCTATATCGATGCGGTGCCGGCCGACCATGTCGTGCAGATTCACCTCGCCGGCCCGAGCGACCATGGCACGCACCTGATCGACACCCATGACCACCCCGTGCCCGACGCGGTCTGGCCGCTCTATGCCCGCGCCTGGGAACGCTGCGGCCCGGTCGCGACCCTGCTCGAATGGGATGCGAACATTCCGCCCTTCGAGGAACTGCTCGCCGAACTGGCCAAGGCAAGGATGGTGCGCGAGGGGCTTGGCATGGCCCGGGTCGCCGCCTGATGGCGGGCACCGCCGATCTCCAGGCCTGGCTGCAGGCGGCGATGCTCGACGGCGAGGCGGCGGATGCGCGCGACCATGTGCTCGGCGACAACCGTCTGACCGCCGAGATGCGGGTCGGCATCTACGCCCAGGGCTATCGCCTGCGCCTGCTCGAATGCCTCGGCACTGAATATCCGGTCCTGTCGGCGCTCGCCGGGCCGACCGCCTTCGGCCTGTTCGCGCAGGGCTATATCGCGGCTAATCCGTCGCGTTCCTACACGCTGTATGATTTCGGTGCCGATTTCGCCGACTATCTCGACGCGGCCCGGCCAGCCGGAGACGGTACCCCGCAAGCGGTCGAGGCGATCCCCGGCGCCCTGGCGAGGATCGAACGGGCCCGGGCTGAAGTCCACCGTGCGCGCGGCGTCGAGAGCAGGGCGGTGCCCTTGACGGAGGCTGGCCTGGATCCGGTGATCGCCTCCATCCTCGGCCTTGGCCTCGATCGCGCCTGGTGGCGCCCGGACAGCGTGCGGCTGCTTGAGTTGCCCTTCGATTTCACGGAAACGCTCGCTGCCGTCGATCGCTGCGAGCCGCCGTGTCTGCCTCTCGCCGCCCCGTCGCTGATGGCGGTGTCGCGGATCGATTATCGGGTCGCCTGCCACCGGCTGGAGGGCTGGCAACATGACTGGCTCGCGCACTTGCCCGACGAGGCGATCGCTGCACGTCCGGCCCCGGATGATCCGCGCCTGGCCGCCTGGCTCCCCGTCGCGGCCGCACAGGGGCTGATCGCGCCGGGCGCCTGATCCGACGCCGGTGCTGTCAGATGCCGGGCGCCGCCGGAAAGAGCAGCGGCTAGACCGTGCGGCGGCCAGTCACGAAGTGAAGGATGACCATCACTACCGCGATGACCAGCAGCAGGTGGATCAGGCCGCCGGCGACATGAAAGGCAAAGAAACCGAGCAGCCAGAGGACCACCAGGATTGCGGCGATAGTTCCCAACATCGGATTGTCCTTTTATTGAAACTACTTATTGAAACTACGAAACGAACTCGTAACCTTGCGGTTCCGGCCATCGGATCACGTGCACAGGGTATCGAAACTCGTGTGATTTCCCGGGTGGCATCGCGGCGGCGATCTGTTAGAATGTTCTTATTTCGTTCCAATGGAGCCCTTGTGGCCAATCGCGCCGGCAGCGCCGATCTTCCCCTGCATGGCGGCCATGTGCCGCCATGGCTGGGCGTGCGCATGGCGAGCCTCGGCGCGGTCATGTCGCAGGCGATCATCCATCATTACGGGCGGGACGAGCTGTTGCGCCGGCTCGCGCACCCCTTCTGGTTCCAGAGCTTCGGGGCGGTGATGGGAATGGACTGGCATTCCTCCGGCATCACCACCAGCGTGATCGGTGCGCTGAAGCGCGGCCTCGCGCCGCTGTCGGGGGAGCTCGGCCTCCATGTCTGCGGTGGCCGGGGCAAGCAATCGCGGCGCACGCCTGACGAGCTGGTCGCGATCGGCGATCGCGTCGGGCTCGACGGGGCTGCCCTCGCGCTGACCAGTCGGCTCGTCGCTAAGGTCGACAGTGCGGCGGTGCAGGATGGCTTCGACCTCTATCTCCACGGCTTCATCGTCGCTGACGACGGGCAATGGGTGGTGGTGCAGCAGGGGATGAATGGCGAGGCACGCCAGGCGCGGCGCTATCACTGGTCGTCGGAAGGGCTGGGCAGCTTCGTCGACGCGCCGCATGCGGCGATCGAGGGCCGGGGCGGGGGCGAGATCGTCAACCTCACCGACCGCCGGGCCGCCGCCTCGCGCGATGCGCAGCTCGATCTTCTCCGCGATCTCGGGCCAGACCGGATCGTCCGCGAAGCCGCCGCGCTTGAGCCGCCGAAGCCCGCGGCAAAGGACGATCAGCCGATGCTGCCGCACCTGGTGCTGCCGGGTCATCACGATGTCCGCCCGGCCGACGTGATGATCCGTCGCCTCCACGGCACGCTTGCCGCCGCAGCGGAGAATGGCCCGGCCGATTTCCCGGAACTGCTGCTCGTCCCAGGCGTCGGCGCCCGCACGGTGCGCTCGCTGGCGATGGTGGCCGAGGTGATCCACGGCGCGCCCTGCCGCTTCGCCGATCCCGCGCGCTTCTCGCTCGCGCATGGCGGCAAGGATCGCCACCCCTATCCGGTACCGATCAAGGTCTTCGACCGGACCATCGCGGTGATGAAGGACGCGGTCGGCAAGGCGAAGCTCGGCAATGAGGAGAAGCTGGCGGCGATCAGGCGTCTCGACGCGCAGGCACGCGCGATGGAGCGCCACGCGACCGGCCCGACCCTGCCCGACTTCGTGGTGGAAGAATTCCGCAATTCGCACGATTATGGCGGCCGCTCCGTGTTTGGCTGGGAACCGCCGGTTGCCGGCGAACGAGCGGCCGGAAGCTTTTAGCAGCGACGTCGCCCCACACTCCCCGTCACTCCGGACTGGTTCCGCGGCGCAAACCAAACTGCCGGTGAGGGTGCGGGCCGGTGGATGCGGGAACAAGCCCCGACATGACGAAAGGGAACATCCGTTCCCCGTTTTCCCGCAAGACAATGACGGTCGATTCAACCATCCGCCGGCTCGATACAGTGTGCCGACCGGACGCGTGAAAACCCGCTCCCGCTGTTTCTCATGATGGCCGATTGCTCACGCCTCGACCGTCCCTGTTTCCTGATTTTAGCCCGCTGTTACGCGGGGAAGTTTCCGCTGTTAATTCCATAACAGGGAAAAGACAGGTCAATCTATTGAAATGACTGGCTGAAAATTGTCGAAAAAATCCAGCTTTTCCCCTGTTACTTCGTCGGAAAAAAACTGCGCCCATTTATCCGTACTAACAGGGGGGCGGTTATCCGCCGGGCGTCACTTCACCCCGATCAGCCACGGCTGAACCCCGCCGGTCGGCTTCGGCGTCCCGTCGATCCGCTCGGCCCGGATCAGCGGTACCGGCGTCAGGATCATCTGCCCCTTCATCGGGCCTGATCCGCCGCCGATCGGCCGGGCGAGGATCTTGCGCACCACGTCCATGCCCTCGACGACATGCCCGAATGCCGCATAGCCTGTGTAGCCGGGCTTCGCGTCCATGCTGGGATGCGCGCCGAGCATGATCGCGAAATTGCCCGTCGCCCCGTTCTCGTCGCGGCCATGCGCCATGGAGATCACCGTATCGAGATGGCGGATGCCGGTCCGATTGGTCGGCTCAAGCGGGACCGGTGACGGCAGCATGCGCCGCGCATCGGTGCCGATCCCGCCCTGGACGAAGCCATAGGCGGGATCGGCCTTGCTGCGGGCCGAGCGGTAGAAGCTGGTATTGTCCAGCCGCTTGTCGTCGACATAGGCAAGGAAGTTGGCGGTGGTCCTGGGCGCGCGCTTCGCGTCGAGTGCGATCACGATCGGGCCGAGCGATGTGACGATCCGCACGCGCACGATCCCCGGCGCAGGCTTGCTGGCCGGGCCCGGGGCGGCGGCCGACGATGCAGCGAGCGTCGCCAGGGCCAGAGCGAAAAGGATAGGGCGCATCGTCAGCTCGTACCGGAGGATTGCGGGTCCGCTACGGCGTGCCAGCCGCGTGTGCAAGACGCTCAGGCCGCCTTGCCAAGCGCATATCGCCGGCAATGTTCGAGATAGCCCGCCTCATGGCTGCCCGACAGGTCGACGACGCTTTCCCATAGCCATGACGGGGCGTCGAGCGCGCCGTCCCGGCGGGCTGCCATCGTCTTCTGCCACTCGGCACGTGTCGTCGGCTCCATCTGCCGCGCATGGGCCTTGCCGACGACATAGGCGAGATAGCGCGCGGCGCGTGCCGCCTCGCCACGGGTGAACTGCTCGACCTCAAGCTTCAGGTCCTGCGGGGCAAGCTCGCGCAGGAAGACCGGGCGGTCTAGCAATGTCGCCGCGATCATGCGTTCGCCCAGATAGGGGGACAGCGCCCTGGCGCCGGTGACGACGCGCTCAGCCTGGTCTTTCGGCATGGCCGCGTGCCTGGCCGCCGGGGCGGCAGGAGTGGTGGCTTCCTTCACGTCGATCAGGCCATATTCCTCGCGTCCTTTCGCGCCGCGGATCGCAACGACGACCGCGTAGCGCATCAGGCCAAGCGAGCTGCACCCTTTTACCCACCAGGCGGCGTCGACCAGCCTGACCTCGCGGTGCTTGTCCTCCCGGCCGAGCGACAGGATCAGCCTTTGGGTGGCGGCATTCTCGATCAGCCCGGTCAGCGCCGCGCGCTCCTCCGGCGAGACCAGCCAGAATTTCTTGCCGAGCGGAATTTGCGGCTCTGCATCGTCGATCCGTTCACGGGCGAGATGGTGCCAGCGGCGGCCCAGCGCGCGGTGGTTGATCACCCGCACGGCGTCGGGCTCGGGGCCGGGCCCTGCCTCGTCGCCCCTGGCATCGGGATCGCTCAGCGCGTCGCCATAGCCTTCGACCATCTGCTCGATCATGCGCGCGGTGACGACGCCGGGCAGGTCCGATCCGCGCGCTGCCGTGGCGAGCGACAGGGCGAGACGGATCAGGTCGTGCGCCGGGTTGCCGATCACTGTCTGGTCGAGGTCGCGAATCTGGATCTCGATCCCGCCTCGCCCGTCCGCCAGCGGGCCCAGGTTGCCGAGATGGCAATCGCCGCAAATCCAGATCGCCGGGCCGGACGGCAATCGCCTCGCCGAAGGGGAGGCGGCAAGCCAGTCGTAGAATTTCGCTGTGTTGCCGCGCACGAAGGCATGGGCTGACCGCGCCATCTTCATTGCGCGGGCGGATTCGAGCACGGCTGACCGGTCGCTCGGCGAAAGCTGCTTCATGCACCTCCTGCGGGAAGTCGTTGAGCAGGCCAAACGCACGGTCGGCCGAAACGAGCCTTTGGTCGAAAGGCAATGCGGGACGGACGGCCTGCGCTGTCGCAGGCCGTCCGCGAGGCGTTTACCGCGCGGCGATCACCGGCCGCTGCCACCCGCCGCCGAGCGAGCGGAACAGGTCGATCTGGGCGCTGGCGATCCGTGCGTTGGATGCGGCGAGATCGGCATCGGTATCGGCGAAGGTCCGCTCGGCATCCAGCACTTCGAGGAAGTCGATCTGCCCTTCGCGCTGGCGGGCCCGGGTGATGCGGGCGGCTGCCTCTGCCCCGTCCCGCGCCGCCTGCAAGGCGGCGCGACGCTTCAGCTCGCCCTGATAGGCCGCGAGCGCGGTCTCGGTTTCCTCGAGCGCCTGGAGCACCGTACCGTCGAACGTCGCCAGCGCGGCGCGGGTATCGGCCTCGCTCGCGGCGATGCGCGCGCGTGCCGCCTCCTGGTTGGGGAAGGACCAGCTGATCAGCGGCCCGAGCAGGAAACGCAGCGCGCCGCCGCCGAACAGGTCGCTGATGCTCGCGCTGCTCGATCCGACCGATCCGCCCAGCGAGATGCGCGGATACAGCTCTGCGGTGGCGACACCGATCCGGGCGGTCGCGGCGGCGAGCCGTTGCTCGGCGGCGCGCACGTCTGGCCGCCTTGCGAGCAGGGCCTGGCCGTCGCCGACCGGGATCGGCTGGTCGAGACGCGGCGTGTCGGTCCGTGCGGCGGCGATCTCGGGCAGCTCCTGCGGCGTGCGGCCGGTCAGCGTCGCCAGGCGGAACAGGGCCGCCTGGCGCTGCGCCTCGATTGCCGGGACGAGCGCTGCGCGCTGGTCGCGCAGGGTGGTGATCCGGACCAGGTCCAGCTTGGCGGCGCGGCCGGCATCGACTCGCTTGCCGGTCAGGGTCGCCGACTTGTCGAGCAGCTCGACGATCCGCTTCGCCACGCCAAGCCGCTCGGCGGAAGAGGCTGCGTCGACATAGGCGCCGGTCGTCGCGGCAACCACCGCGACGCGCACCGCATCGGCATCGGCGTCGGCAGCGCGGACATCGCCGCGCGCCGCCTCGATATTGCGCCGGACGCGCCCGGCGAGATCGACCTCGTAGGAGACGCTGAGGCCGATATCGTAGGATTCACCCTCGGACGCGGTGCCGGGCAGGCGCTGGCTGTCGGGGGTGCGGCCATAACCGCCGGTCGCGCCGATCGACGTCTGGGGCAGGCGATCGGAACGGACGCCGCGTAGCGAGGCGCGTGCCCGGTCGAGCCGGGCGACGGCGACCCGGATATCGGTGTTGGCGGCTAGCGCGTCGGCGACGAGCTGGTCGAGCGTCGGGTCGCGGTAGAGCTGCCACCAGTGGTCGTCCGCCTGCGCGGTCGACACGGTGGGGCTCGCGCTGCCGATGAACTGGCCCGCCGCCTTGGGCGGGGCCACCGGCGCGACGAAGTTCGGGCCGGCGGCGCAGGCGGACAGGGCCAGGGCGGAGATCGAGGCGAGCAATAGCTGTTTCATGACGGCCGCTCCTTATTCGGCGGGCTGAAGGGTCGCCGGCAGGTCGTGCTCGCGGCCCAGGTGAAGGTCGTCCTCGCCGAAGGCCGGCG
>JAZKCJ010000006.1:141050-157251 GCA_040388155.1 Pseudomonadota bacterium | reverse complement strand
CGTGCTCGCGGCGGCGGGAGAACCGCGCCGCGAGCGCCCGGCAGACGACGTAGAAGGTCGGCGTGAAGAGCAGGCCGAAGGCGGTGACGCCGATCATCCCGAAGAACACCGCGGTGCCCAGCGCCTGCCGAAGCTCGGCGCCTGCCCCGCTCGCCAGCACCAGCGGCACCGTGCCGAGGATGAAGGCGAAGCTGGTCATCAGGATCGGACGGAGGCGGGTCTGCGCTGCACGCACCGCCGCCTCGACCGGCGAGAGACCGTCCTGTTCCTCGGCCTGCTTGGCGAACTCGACCACGAGGATCGCGTTCTTCGCGGCAAGCGCGATCAGCACGACCAGCCCGATCTGGGTCAGGACGTTGTTGTCCATGCCCCGCAGGTTCACGCCGGTCATCGCTGCCAGCAGACACATCGGCACGATCAGCACGATGGCCAGCGGCAGGGTGACGCTTTCATACTGCGCCGCCAGCACCAGGAAGACGAACACCACCGCCATCAGGAAGACGAGGCCGGCCGTGCTGCCCGCCGCCTTCTGCTGATAGGCGATCCCGGTCCACTCGTGCGAGTAACCGGCTGGCAGGCTCGCATCGGCAAGCTTCTCCATCGTCACCAGCGACTGGCCCGAGGAGAAACCCGGTGCCGTGTCGCCATCGACCTCGACCGCGGGGAAGAGGTTGTAGCGGACGACGCGGTACGGACCGGTCTTGTCCTGGAAGGTCGCGACCGACCCGATCGGCACCATCTGGCCCGAGTTGGAACGGGTCTTCAGGTTGGCGATGTCGGCGGTGGTGTTGCGGAACGGCGCATCGGCCTGGGCCGTCACGCGATAGGTGCGCCCCAGCAGGTTGAAGTCGTTCACGAACGCCGAGCCGAGATAGACCTGAAGCGCCTCGAACACCCGCTCCGGCGGCACGCCGAGCATGTTCGCCTTGGGCCGGTCGACGTCAGCGAAGATGCGCGGCGTCGCGGTGTCGAAGAAGGTGTAGATCTGCGCGAGCCCGCTGGTCTGGTTGGCCTTGCCGATCAGGTCGTACGATGCCTTGCCGAGCTCGGCATAGCCGCGTCCCTCGGTATCCTGCACCATCATGCGATAGCCGCCGGCCGAGCCGATGCCCTGGATCAGCGGCGGCGGCACGATCATCAGCCGTGCCTCGTCGACATCGGCAGTCGCCTTGCGCGCCTCATCCATGATCCCGGCGAAGGTGACGCCGAGTGCCTTGCGTTCCTCGAAGCTCTTCAGCGGGAAATAGGCAGCCGCCGAATTGGGGGCGAGCGTCTGCGACGGGCCGTCGAAACCAGCCAGCATCACTGAACCCTTGATGCCTTTCAGCGGCAGGATCTTCGCGGCGACCTTGCGCATCACCGCGTCGGTCCGCTCGATCGAGGAGCCGGGCGGAAGCTGGATCACGGTCAGGAAATAGCCCTGGTCCTGCGCCGGCACGAAGCCGGTCGGCGTGATCCAGAACACCCCGCCGGTCAGCGCGATCAGGCCGGCATAGGCGAACATCATCTTCTTCGGCGCGTTGACCAGACGGCGGGTGAGCGCGGCATAGCCGAGGCTCATCCGTTCGAACCCGCGGTTGAACGCGTCGCCCGCGCGGTTGACGATCTGCTGGAACCGGTTGCCCGTGCCCGTCTCCTTGTGGCGGAGCAGCAGGGCGGCGAGGGCCGGCGACAGAGTCAGCGACAGGACGAGCGAGATGATCGTCGCGGTCGAGATGGTCACCGCGAACTGGCGGTAGAAGGCGCCCGACAGGCCGGTGAGAAACACCGTCGGCACGAACACCGCGCAGAGCACGAGGACGATTGCGACCAGCGCGCCCGACACCTCGTCCATCGAGGTGCGCGCCGCCTCAAGCGGGGTCAGCCCGCGTTCGAGGTTGCGTTCCACATTCTCCACCACGACGATCGCGTCGTCGACGACCACGCCGATCGCCAGCACCAGCCCGAACAGCGAAAGGTTGTTGAGCGAATAGCCGAAGGCGGCGAGCACCGCGAAGGTACCGATCAGCGAGACCGGGATCGCGACCACCGGGATGATTGCCGCGCGCCATTTCTGGAGGAAGACCAGGATGACGAGCACGACCAGGATGATCGCCTCGAACAGCGTATCCTTCACCGCGTCGATCGACTGGGCGATGAACTCGGTCGGGTTGTAGATGACCTTGTACTCGAGGCCCTTGGGGAAGCGGGCCGACATTGACTTCATCTCGGCGGAGACGCCTTCGGCCGCGGCGAGCGCGTTGGAACCGGGACGCTGGAACACCGCGACGATCACGGTGGGCTTGCCGCTGAGATAGGTGTTGCTGCCATAATCCTGAGCGCCGAGCTCGACGCGGGCGACGTCCGAGACCTTGACCTGACGGCCATTGGCATCGGTGCGGATCACCACATCGGCGAACTGCTTGGGATCGGTCAGGCGGCCCTGGGTCTCGACGTTGAGCTGGAAGGCGTTGCCGCTGGCATAGGGCGGCTGGCCGAGCGTGCCGGCGGCGACCTGGACGTTCTGCGCGCGGAGCGCGGCGACGATCTCGCCTGCGGTCAGGTCGAGCGCGGCGGCACGGCCGGGGTCGATCCAGACACGCATCGAATAGTCGCGCGACCCGAACAGCTGCACGTCGCCGACGCCGTCGATACGGCTGAGGCGGTCGCGCACCTGGGTGAGCGCATAGTTGGAGATATAGCCGCGATCGAGCGAGTTGTCGGGCGAGACCAGGTTCACGACCATCAGGAAGTCGGGCGAGGTCTTGCGCGTGACCACGCCGAGGCGCTGCACGTCCTCGGGCAGGCGCGGCACGGCGATGGCGACACGGTTCTGCACCAGCACCTGCGCGGCATCGAGATCGGTGCCCTGCTTGAAGGTGACGGTGATGACGACCTTGCCGTCACCGGTCGATTGCGACGACTGGTACAGCATGTTGTCGACGCCGTTGATCTCCTGCTCGATCGGCGCGGCGACGGTTTCGGCGACCGTCTCGGCCGAAGCGCCCGGATAGTTGGCGGTCACGGTCACGGTCGGTGGCACGATGTCGGGATATTGCGACACCGGCAGGGACATGTAGGCGATCGCACCGACAAGAGTGATGACGACAGCGATCACCGCGGCGAAGATCGGCCGCGTGATGAAGAAGCGCGAGAAGCGCATGGATTTCGTCCTTTGGAAAAAGGGTCGCTTGTTCGGGCCTCGGCAGGTCCTGGCGGGTCACCCTCACCCTTCTGGCGCTTCGCGCCTCCCTCTCCCGACGGGAGAGGGAGGGGTGAGGGTGACCCGATTACTCGAACTCGATGTGATCCCGCCTCAGTTCGCGATCGTGGCCTCGCCCGCGATCGGCAGCGACACCGCCGGTCCGGCCGGAGCCGGCGCACCAGCGCCGATGTGGCCGGGCTTGGGCGCGACCTTGGCGCCGGGCATTGCCATCTGGTTGCCGGCAATGATCACGCGGTCCTTCACCGTCAGGCCCGAGCGCACGACACGCAGGCCATCGACGACCGGCCCAAGTTCCACCGGCTTGGCGGAAACCTGGTTCTGGGCGTCGACCGTCAGCACGATCTTGCGGGCCTGGTCGGTCTGGATCGCGGTGTCGGGCACCAGCAGGGCAGGGGCCTTGCCGCCGCTGGCGAGCCGCATGTTGCCGAACATTCCAGGCGTCAGGAAATAATTGGCGTTGGACAGGACGGCGCGGCCACGGATCGTACCAGACCGCTGGTCGAGGCCGTTGTCGGTGAAATCGAGGCGCCCCTTCCAGCGGTGCTCGGTCTCGTCCTGAAGCTGGATCTCGACCGCCGCAGGCGCCGCGCCCGGCTGACGGGCGCGCTGAGTCTTCAGGTAGAGCGCTTCCGATCCGTCGAAGGTGAAGTAGATCGGGTCGAGCGCGTTGATCGTGGTCAGCACCGTGCCGTTGGTGCCTTCGCCGCCCGCCACCTGGTTGCCGGCATCGACCTTGCGGTCGGAGATGCGACCGGCGATCGGTGCGCGGACCTGGGTGAACTCCACGTCGAGCGCGCGGACGCGCACCCGGGCATCAGCTGCGGCAAGCGCTGCCTGTGCCGCCTGCAATTTGGCGCGGAGCGAGTCCACTTCGCCGGCCGAGACAGCCTCATCGGCGATGAGGCGGGTCGCGCGGCCGAGATCGGCCTGGGCCAGCGCCAGTGCGCTGCGGGCGCTGGCCGCATTGGCGCGGGCCTCGGCCAGTGCCGCGGCGAACGGGCGCGGATCGATGGTGAAGAGCAGCTGGCCCTTCTGAACGATCTCGCCGTCGCGGAAGTGGATGCCGGTCACTTCGCCCGCCACGCGCGGACGGATCTCGACCGTGCGGCTCGGGGCGAAACGGCCGACATAGTCGTCCCATTCGCTGACCTCGCGCACCAGCGGTGCCGCGACCGTTACCGACGCCGGGGGAGGAGCGGCGGCAACGGCCGGGGACTCTTCGGCCAGCTTGGTGCCGGCTGCGGCGACGAGCGCCAGAGGGATAAGCACGATCGCCGCGCGCCGCGTTCGCGACATGCGGTTGAAACCGTCGACGAGCGGTCGAGCGGTCGTGCTTTCGATGGGGGTGATCATGTTCATGCGGCGATCCTTGGATTGGCGTAGATCTGGACAAGGCCGACACGGTCGCCGGTGACGCTCGCCACCAGGGTCTCGGCCTGGGAAAGGGTGAAGCCGGCGTCGAGGAATCGATCGATCTCGGCCTGGGCGACGGCATAGCCGCGACGCCACGCATGGACTGCGAGCCGGCGCAGCGCCTCAAGCTTGCTATCGGCAAGTCGCGATTTGGTGCCGAAACCGAACAGGCTTCCCAGCGCGCGCGAAACCCGGCCGGGTTCCTCAAGGCTGGACAGGCTGTCGCGGCGCGACACCGCGATGACGCTCCATTCGAGCGCCGAGAAGCCGGTCTCCCCGCTCTCCGTCGCGGCGGCTGACGCCATGGCGCGGCTGCGGACGGGGGCGGCGAACATGTTGTCGATATCGAGATAGGCCATGGCTATTCCCCTTGAAGTTGACTGGCCGCAGGGCGCCGATCGCGAAGACGGCTGTCTTCGCGCGCAGATACGCACCGGGCGTGGCTGGTCGGCACGGAGCAGCTTGAAGCTGCCCGCCTGGCCGTCCGGAAATGGTGGAGCGCGATCGACCTCAGGCCGGTCGCGGCTGGTTCAGCAGTTCGTCTTGATCATGGGCGTTTCCCTCCGCCGCTGGCGAGACCGGCGAAGGACCCGCATTCAATACCAATCGGTATATAACGTTATGCTGCGGCGCGTCAAGCGGCTTCTGTACCGCGAGGTATATTTAATTTCAATCAGCGAGTGGGCCAAATCGACAGGCTGGTTTCGACCAGCTGACCGAGCTCCTGGCAGGTCGCGCCGGATCCGGCCTGGACCGAGAGTCCCTGCAACAATGCGAAGAGATAGCGGACCAGCGCGACCGGCTCGATCGTATCGGGCAGATCGCCCTCGGCCTTGGCCCGCTCGAAGCGCGCGATCAGCGCCGCCTCGGACGAGGCGCGGCGCTTGACCACTTCGGCCTTGATCGATTCGGCCTCGACGCCGCAGGCACTCACGCTGATCACGCCCAGACAACCGCAGGGATCGCAGGTATTCATCTGCAATTCGAGGGCGCCGTGCAGCAGCCGCTCAGCCACGCCGCGCGCGGTCGGCGCGTCGAGCGCGCTGCGCATATAAGCGAGCTTCTCGCGCTCGTAGAGATCGAGCGCCTTGTGGAACAGCGCTTCCTTGTTGCCGAACGCCGCATAGAGACTCGGCTTGGTGATGCCCATCTCGGTGGTCAGTTCAGCCATTGACGCACCTTCATAGCCGCGCGTCCAGAATACCCGGAGAGCGGATGCCAGCGCTTCCTCAACGCAGAACTCCCGGGGCCGTCCCTTGATCGGTGCCGGGGCAAGAATCTGTTCCATACCGATCGGTATATAGCGTGCTTTCCGTAAACGTCCAGTGGGCACCCCCGCATCAGGCTCGCATCCGGCATCGACCGATTTGACAGCCAGTCCCATCCTGCCTAGCAGGTGCAAACGCGAATCACTCGCATTAGCATCAAGCTTAGGGGTTACCGATGATCGAGCAGTCCACCACGCCGCGCGCGGCCATCAGGTCCGGGGCCGCCGTGCTGGCGATCGCCTGGGCGGTGAGCGCCGGCGCGGCCTTTGCCGCGGACGACGCTCACCCCGCCGACGAGGACAGGGATCTCGTCACCGTCACCGCGACGCGTATCCCGCAACCGGTCGCCAATGTGCCGGCCACCGTCACCGTGATCGATGCCGAGACGATCGCCGACCAGATGGCCTCCGACATCAAGGATCTGGTCCGCTTCGAGCCGGGCGTCAGCGTCCGCCGTGCCCCGAGTCGCTTCGGGGCGGCGCAGGGCGTCACCGGGCGCGACGGCAATGCCGGCTTCAATATCCGCGGGCTCGAAGGCAATCGCGTGCTGATCCAGGTCGACGGCGTGCGCGTGCCGGACGGGTTCGAATTCGGGGCGCAGTCGGCCGGACGGGGCGATTATGTCGATCTCGGCGTGATCAAGTCGGTTGAGATCCTGCGCGGTCCGGCCTCGGCGCTCTACGGCAGCGACGGCCTGGCCGGCGCGGTCAGCTTCGTGACCAGCGATCCGCAGGATTTCCTGACCGGCGGCAAGGCGGTGGGCGGCATCGCCCGCGCCGCCTATGATTCGGCCGAAGACCAGTTCTCCGAAACCGGGATTGTCGCCGGTGCTTCGGGTGCCTGGTCAGGCATGGTCGCCTATACCCGCCGCGACGGGCACGAGCTGGACAACAAGGGCACGAATGAATCGCCCAACGCGAACCGGACCGCGCCCAATCCGCAGGATGCTTTCTCCAACGCAGTGCTGGCCAAGATCGTCTGGTCGCCCGACGACCATAACCGGGTCCGCCTGACCTATGACCATCTCGATGCCCATATCCGCACCGATGTGCTGAGCGGCATTTCCGCGGCGGTGCCGGTGCCCGGGAACGGCGTCATCGGCCTGAAGGCGCGTGACCGCACACGGCGCGACCGGGTCAGCCTCGACTGGCGCTATACCGGCACCGGCGCGATCGCCTCGGCGCAGGTGACGGGCTGGTATCAGGATGGCGAGAACCGGCAGTTCACCGCCGAGGATCGCAACACCAGCCCCGATCGCACCCGGCTCAATACCTTCGCGAACCGGGTCTTTGGCGCCAGCGCGGAACTGCGCAGCGATTTCGCCACTGGCCCGCTGAGCCATAAGCTTGTCTATGGCGGCGACGTCAGCTTCACGCGGCAGCAGGGCTTGCGCGACGGCACGGTACCGACCCCGCCCGACGTTTTCCCGACCCGCGCTTTCCCGATCACCGATTACACGCTGGCCGGGGGGTATATCTCGGACGAGATCGGCATTGCCGATGGCGTGCTGACGCTTTTCCCGGCACTGCGCTTCGACCATTACAGCCTGACTCCCAAGCACGATCCGCTGCTGTCCGGTTTCGCCGTGGCGAAGCAGAGCGATTCGCGCGTCTCGCCCAAATTCGGCGCGGTCGTGCGACCTGTCGAGGGCGTGCGTCTGTTCGCCAACTATGCGCGCGGCTTCAAGGCGCCGTCGCCGACCCAGGTGAACCAGTTCTTCCAGAACCTGTCCCAGGGCTACACCTCGATTCCCAACCCCAATCTGCGACCGGAAACGAGCGAAACCTGGGAAGGCGGGCTGAAGGTCGGCAGCGGCCCGATCCGCGCCGAGGTCACCGGGTTCACCGGGCGGTACAGGGATTTCATCAGCCAGGAAGTGGTGGGCGGTGCCTTCACCCCGGCCAACCCGGCCGTCTTCCAGTTCATCAACCTCAATCGCGTGAAGATCGAGGGCGTCGAGGGCAAGGTCGAGGCGCGCAGCGGCGGCTTCAGCGGCCGGCTCGCGGTCAGCTATGCCAAGGGAACGGTCACCGGCACCGGCGGCGTAAAGTCGCCGCTGTCGACGATCGACCCGGTCAAGCTGGTCGGCGGCGTCGGCTATGATGCGCCCGACCGGCGTTTCGGCGGCCAGTTCATCGCGACTCATTCGGCGCAGAAACCGCTGTCGGCGACGGCCTATGTCGGCACGAGCGGCCCTGCGAGCATCTGCACCGGTGTCGGGGGCTGCTTCCGTCCCGGCGGCTTCACCATCCTCGATGCGACTGCCTATGTGAAGGTCGGCGAGATCGTCACCATCCGGGCCGGCATCTTCAACATCTTCGACCGCAAATATGCCTGGTGGAGCGATGTCCGCGGCCTGGCCGCGAGCTCGGCCGTCACAGACGCCTATACCCAGCCTGGCCGCAATGCGAGCGTATCGCTGACGGCCCGCTTCTAACCAGCTTTCCTCTCCCCGCTTCCCTCTCCCACCGTCTCCGGGAGGGGGCTGGGGAGAGGGGCAGTCGCACCCTCCGGTCTTGCCCCTCCGGGACTGTCCCTCTCCCCGATTTTTTTCGATATCAGAAGGAGCCGATGCTCATGAAGACCGCTTTCCGCCTGGCGCTTGCCGCCGCCCTCGTCACGCTGCCGCTCGCTGCCCCGGCGCTCGCCGACGGGCCCGTCGCGACGCGCAGCGCCGCCGACGAAAAGGCCGCTTTCGATGCCGATCGCGCATCGATCCTGGCGATGGCCGGCACCTACAAGGTCACCTTCGACATGCGCGAGACCACGCCGTGGCGCGCCGACTATACGCCGATCCCGGCCAAGATCTCGGGCGGGCATGAGAGCGTCCGGGTGATCGAGGACAGCGGCCGCCACATCGTGCTGCAGCACCTGCTCGTCGTCACCAGCGAGGGCAAGACCATGGTGATCAAGCACTGGCGACAGGACTGGAGCTTCGAGCCGGCCTCGGTCCTCGTCTATGCCGGCCAGGGACGGTGGAACGAGGAGGCGGTGCCTGAGCGGATGCGCAAGGGCCGCTGGTCGCAGACCGTGTGGCAGACCGACGATTCCCCGCGCTATGGCGGCTGGGGCGAATGGACCGAGGAAGGCGGCGTGCGGCGCTGGCGCAGCAACTGGACCTGGCGCCCGCTCGCCCGCCGCGATGCGATCCGCCACCCGCGCTACGACCGCTATCTCGGGATCAACCGCCATTCGCCGTCGCCGGCCGGCTGGATCCACTGGCAGGACAATATCAAGATGGGTCTGGTCGACGGCAAGGTCGTGCCCTTCGTCCAGGAATCGGTGCTCAACACCTATGCGAAGGACGATGCGTACGACGTGAAGGCGGGCGACGACTATTGGGCCGCGACGAAGGACTATTGGGCCGCCATCCGCACCGCCTGGGACTCGGCGATCGCCAGGGACAAGGGCGTGTCGGTCGCCGAGGTGGCGGAGACCGGCTCAGCGTCGGGCGAGCGGCTGATGGGCTATGCCGACGACGTGCAGGGGAAGAAGCTGACGATCGCTGCGGCAATCGACAAGGGCAAGGCGGTGATCGCCGAGGTGACGAAGCGCTGAGACCGGGCGGGAGCGCCTGCTTTTTGGTTGATGCTCCCACGCCTGTCGCCTTGTATCTCGCAAGGCGGTGCTCGATCGGATAGGGACCTTGCGAGCTAAGCGGGGACCCCATGGCGACGACGACCCTCCACTGGACTGATCTCGGCCTGTCGCCGGTGGCGTTCCACCTCGGCCCGTTGCCGGTCCATTGGTACGGCATCAGCTATCTCGTCATGCTGCTGCTGGGCTGGTGGTATCTGCGCCTGCTCACGCGGCAGCCCGGGGCGCCGATGCGACAGGATCAGGTCGACGACCTCGTCTCCTATGTCGTCGTCGGTGTCGTTGCAGGAGGCCGGCTTGGCTATACCCTGTTCTATCAGCCCGGAATCTGGACTCATCCGGTCGATGTGCTGAAGCTGTGGGAAGGCGGCATGTCCTTCCATGGCGGCCTGATCGGCCTTGTCATCGCGCTGTCGCTGTTCGCCCGGCGCAATAAGGTGAATCTGCTGCGCCTGTGCGACTATATCGGCTGCGCGACACCCTTTGGCCTCGTGCTCGTCCGGCTCGCGAATTTCGTGAACGGGGAGCTATGGGGCCGTCCGACCAGTTTGCCCTGGGGCATGGTCTTCCCCGGCGCCGGCGACGATCTGCCGCGCCATCCGAGCCAGCTCTACGAGGCCGGGCTCGAGGGCGTGCTGATGATGGCGATTCTCGGCTTTCTGTTCTGGCGGACCGACGCCCGCTATCGGCCGGGCAGGCTGCTTGGCGTTGGCCTCCTGATCTATGGCAGCGCGCGCTTTTTGCTCGAACTGGTGCGCCAGCCGGACCGGGGGCTTGAGCATCTGTCCTGGGGCCTGACCATGGGGCAGACGCTGAGCGTGCCGATCATCATGGCGGGTCTCTACTTTACCCTGGTCTCGTTCCGCCGGTCCCCGCTGAAGTCGCGACATAGCCTGACCGCAGGCTGATCGCGAAAGCCGTCAGTCGTCGAGAGACGCCCGATCGACACGAGTGGTAGCAAGCGGCCCGACCGCTTTGGAGTGCGGCGCTGCGATTTCGGCCATTCATTCACTCAAGGCGAGACGACAGCCACGCGCTTCAATGTCGGAAATGATCAGTGTCGATCTGGCCGGCACGGAGTCGAGGGGGGGGCAGACCAGCGCGTCCTCGGCTATCTGACGCCGAGCACGCTGGTTGCGGTGAATGCCGGGGCCAGAATGGCGATATCGTAGCCCAGTGCGAGTTCACGCCATTCCTGCGGTGCGGACGCAAGACCCTCGCTCCTGAGCGTTCGGAGATCTACCAGCATCCACGATCCCGGCGCGGCGCCAGCCGGCCGCGCAAGGGCGACATCCTTGCGCCAGTCCGGGCCTTCGTCTTTCATGTCGAAGGAGCGCACGGCGGCAGGCCGCCCGACGCCGGCATAGCTGGCCTCCGAACCCCGGGCTCCCAGCACCATGATGTGCAGGGCAGAGGCGCCTTCGCCTTCGGCACGCTCGGCCACATAGGCGCCGAGGTCGCGCTGATTGAGCGGATTGATCGACTTGTAGGCATGCATGGCGCCGAACTTCATCAGGAGCCTCGCCCCGGGATTTGCGGCGAGCTGGGCGGCGAGCGTGCGCTTCATCAGCCGCGCGCGGCGTCCGTTGGGATCGCCTTTGCGCGACTGCGACGCCTGATAGATGGCGCGGGTTTCCGTCAGCAGGCCGAACAGATAGCGGACGCGCTCCCCGCCGTCCTGCGTGACCGCGGCGGCGGCCCGATCAAGATCGTCCTGGTTGGCCGAGAGCAGGAAGAGGTCGAAGGGAGAGCCCGATGCGAGCGCAGCGGCAGTCGCTTTCCGATCCTTCTCCGCCAGGCCGGTCAGGGCGGCCTGGGCGAGCGGACCTGGCCTGGAGGCCAGCATTTCCTGAAGCAGGAGGCCGCTGGATCCGAGGAACTCCTGGTCCAGTCCCCAGACTTGGAATTCCGGTCCGGCGGCAGCAGCGCAATCGCCTGCCATCCGGACTTCATCCCGTCCGTTGAAGAAGGCGATGCCGCTGGGATGCGCGCGCAGGAATGTGTCGATCCGGGCTTCGCGGTCTCCCGATCGCATGGCGGCATCGACAATGCGGGCCGCTTCCGGGCCGGTCTCGACGACCATGGCGGTCAGGCCGGAGGGCGCCATTAGGCGGCAGATCTGGGTCGTGAACGCCGGGATCTCGCGGGTCATGTGGCTCTCGCCGATCAGGACATAGCGGCTGGCGGCGACGGCCTCGGACAGGACGAGCGCGCCCGCCCCCGAGAGGCCGTCCGGATTGACGTCCAGAGGAGCGATCACCCGGGCGAGGCGGGAAGAGAAGGGCAAGGGCGTCGCCTGCTGGGCGACTGCGCCGGTCGCAAAAGCGCCGAGGCTGGCCAGAATGACGGCCGACAGGCCCCGATGAATTTTCCGCATATGCCCCTTCGAATACGTCTCGACGGGGTGTCGTCTAGCGAGGCCCGGAGGGGATAGCTAGACGAGGACCCAGACCTGCCAATCAGTTCTCGGCCCACAAAAGGGCATTCAGAGAAGTGCTCGGAACGACCGCTTTCCACCTCTCATTGCCATTCCCGACCAGACCCTGCCGGGTACCAAGCGTCAGGTTTTGGCCATTAGAGCATCGTGCTGAAACGTGGGTGGCGGTTCTCAGCTTTTCACCATGCGGCAACAAAGACTTGGGGCAAGCAGGCCTATTCCGGGCCCTTTGCTGTAGCGAATACCGCGTTTCGCCGTCACTCAAGCGATTCCACCAGGTCCTTGGTTTCCTTCAGGCCCAGATGGGTGACGTCCCGGGCGAGCTTGATCGCGTCGATCTTGCGCCCCGCCGCCATCAGCGCGCGGACCTGTTCCTCCACCTCGGGCGGCAGGGGCAGGGAGGGTGCCGCCATCGAAACGTTGCGCGGGGTCGACGGGGCTCGATAGGCGGGGGGCTGTCCGCCACCCATCAGCGGATCAGGCCCGCGCGAGGATCGCAGGGCCAAGACGATCAGCAGCAGGAAGACGATGCCGATTGCGATCAACGCTGGAATGGGAACGAACATCGCTGCTCCTGTGACGACCCTTGTGGCCGGCGACCTACCTCGTCACCACATCCCCGGAAACCGTCACCCGTTCAAGCACCCGTTCGGCGGGCCAATAGTCGCCGACAGCATAATGCTGGGTCGAGCGATTGTCCCAGATGCCGATCGCGTTCGGTGTCCAGCGGAAACGGACCTGATATTCGGGCACCTTGATCCGCTCGTAGAGCAGGCGCAGCAGTTCCTTGCTCTCCTCCTCCGGGATGCCGAGGATCCGCGTCGTGAAGGTGTAGTTGACGTAGAGGATCTTCTCGCCCGTCTCGGGATGAGTGCGCACCACCGGATGCGCCACCGCCGGAAAATCGCGGGCCAGCTGCGCCCGTTTCTCCTCGCTGACCCGTCCGCCGAAGCTTGCGACGATATCATGTTCGGCGTCGAGATGGGCGATGCGCTCCTTCACTGCCTGGGGCAGGCCTTCATAGGCTGCCGCCGTATCCGACCAGATCGTGTCGCCGCCCAGCGCCGGGAGCAGCCGGGCGCGCAGCACCGAGGCGATCGAGGGACGTTCGCGGAAGGTCACGTCTGTGTGCCATTTGTTGTACGCCTTGAACGGCGCGAAACTTTCCGCCGTCAGCTGCACGCCCTCGACGCCCTTGATCAGCAGGACCTCGGGATAGCCCTCGACATGGGGGATGACCGGATGGCCCTCCAACTCTCCGAACAGCCGGCCGAGGCGGAGATGGCTCGCGTAATCAATGTCCTGGTCGCGAAAGAAGATCACCTTGTGTGCCAGCCAGGCCTCGCGCACGATCTCGGCGACGCTGTCGTCGAGCGGATGGTTCAGGCCGACGCCGGATATCTCAGCCCCGATCGTCGGGGTCGATGGCACGATGACGATCCCGCGCGACGCGGCGCGCTCCTGCAGGTCGGTCCCGACGTTCAAAGCGGTCGCCATGGCGGTCTCCTCTCCATGCTCAATGTCTGCCCTCGCGCAAGGTTGCGCAATGACCATGCTTACCCATCCGGAAACAGCGGTGGTGCCTCGGTGGCGGCGAAGGACAGGGCCGGCGGCTGCATCACCAGCGCGCCCGGGGCCACGTCCTCCGTCACCCAGACATTGCCGCCGATCGTCGCGCCGCGCCCGATCCTGACCCGGCCGAGGATCGTCGCGCCGGCATAGATCACCACATCGTCCTCGACGACCGGATGACGCGCGAAACGCTCGCGCACGCTGTGGCCATCCTCGGGCGGCAGGCGCCGCGCGCCAAGCGTGACATGCTGGTACAGCCGCACGCGAGCGCCGATGATCGCCGTCTCGCCGATCACCACGCCGGTGCCGTGGTCGATGAAGAAGCTCGGCCCAATCGTCGCGCCCGGATGGATGTCGATGCCGGTACGGCTGTTGGCGATCTCGGAAATGACGCGTGCGACCAGCGGTGCCCCAAGCTCGAAAAGCTGGTGCGCCAGCCGGTGGTACATCACTGCCGCCGCGCAGGGGTAGCAGATCAATATCTCGTCGACGCTGCGTGCTGCCGGATCGCCCTGGAAGGCAGCGGCCACGTCGCTGTCGATCAGCCGGCGTATCTCGGGCAACGCCGCGGCGAACAGGCGGACGATGGTGCTGCCATGGTCGCAGTCGAACCGGTCGCCGGTCTCGGCTTCCCAATACCGCAACTCGCGCCCGATCTCCGCCTCGAGCAGACCAAAGGCCTGTTCGAGACGGAGCCGGACGAAGACATCCTCGGTCGTGCCCTCGAAATGGCCGAGCCGCTGCGGGAACAGCGCCGCCTCGAGATGTTCGAGCATGAATTCGAGCGCGACCCGCGAGGGGAAACGCGTGGTACCGGCATTGGCGTGGCGCTGGTGCGCGGCGCGCCAGTCCCGCCTGGCCGATGCCAGGCCGAGCACGACGGCGTCCAGCGGATCGTTCGCCATCAGCATCATGGGAACGTCGCTGGCGTCGACGGCATGATCACCCCGACCTGCCTGCCATAATCGTCCCAGGCGGCGGCGAGGGCGGCGATGCGTTTCGGGTCCTGCTTCGCCAGGTCGCGCGTCTCGCCCGGATCCTTCGCGACATCGAACAATTTCCAGCCGTCGCCGAGATTGACCGCCTTCCAGTCGCCCTGGCGGATCGCGCGCCTGCCGAACAACTCGCTGCCGACATGCTCGTCGGGCGCGTGGACCCGTTCCGCCCTGCCGGTCAGATAGGGTTGCCAGCTCGCCCCGCGCACCGACTGCACCGTGCGCCCGGCATAGGTTGCGCCGCGCCAGTCGCCGCCCGCTGCCTCGACCAGGGTCGGGACGACATCCATGACGGTGCCATAGGTGTTGCTGACCCCGCGACGCACGCTGCCAGGCCAGTCGATGAACGCGGCGACGCGGGTGCCGCCTTCGGTGGTGTAGCCCTTGTAGAGCCAGGAGGGCGCGGTCGCCGCCTGCGCCCAGCCGGGGCCATAGCCGATATAGGAGGTCGGCCTGCCGTAATTGGCGAGGCTGTTGTCGGCCGCCTTCACCCGGTCGCTGAGGCCGGGAATCTCGGCAGTGGCGACGTCGAGTCCCTCGGCGCCATTGTCAGCGGTGAACAGGATGATCGTGTTGTCATATTGCCCGGTCGCCTTGAGATGGGCGATCACCCGCCCGACATTCTGGTCCATCCGGTCGACCATCGCGGCATAGACCTCCATCGCCCGCGACTGTTCGCGCTTCTGCCCGGGCGTCAGGCTCGCCCAGTCCCTGCCTTTCTTGAGCTGGAGCGGGTGCGCCGCGACATTGGCCGGGATCAGCCCGAGCTGCTTCATCCGCGCAAGCCGCTGCTCGCGCAGCACCTCGAACCCGGCATCATATCTGCCGCGATAGCGCGCGATATCCTCTTCCGGTGCCTGGAGCGGCCAGTGCGGGGCGGTGAAGGTGAGATAGGCGAAGAAGGGCTTGGTCTTGTCGGCCTTGCCGAGGAACTCGATCAGCTTCGAGGCATAGGTGTCGGACGAATAGAAATCGGCCGGCAGGGCGGTCAACTGCTGGCCATTCTCCCAATAGGTCGTGCCCTTGTCGCCCGGCGCTTTGGACAGGTCGAGGCCGTAATGGTTGCCGCCGCCCTGGGCGAGGTCGAAGCTCTGCTCGAAGCCGCGCCGCGCGGGGCTGTCCTCGGGCCGGGTGCCGAGATGCCATTTGCCCGCCATCAGCGTTGCATAGTTCAGGTCGCGCAGCCGTTCGGCCAGGCTGACGACGTCGGCGGGCAGATAGCCTTCATAGCCGCGCTGCCCTTTCTGGTTGAGCGCAAGAAGTTCGGCCATGTTGCCGAGGCCGGCCAGATGGTTGTCGGTGCCGCTCATCAGCATCGACCGGGTCGGGGAACAGGTGGGCGCGCTGTGCCAGCCGGTCAGCTTCAGGCCGCGCGCGGCGAGCGCGTCGAGGTTCGGTGTGCGGATCTCGCTGCCGAACGCGCCGACATCCGAATAGCCGAGATCGTCGGCGACGATGATCAGGATGTTGGGCCTGGCCGGCTCCGGCGCCGCCGCTTCCAGTGGTGCGGGGGCGGTGCCGCCGTGGAGGAGGAGAAGCGGCGCCATCGCGACGATCGCGGCTGAGAGGATGGTGTAGCGTTTCATTCGAACCTCTTAAGCCCCTCCCCTTCAGGGGAGGGGTTGGGGTGGGGGCGTGCGCTGCACGCCTAAAAAAGAATCGTCTCGCCAAGCTCGAAGCGTCGACCGGGGCATCGAGCCCCGCCCGACGCGGG
>JAZKCJ010000006.1:0-141040 GCA_040388155.1 Pseudomonadota bacterium | reverse complement strand
CCCTGAAGGGGAGGGGTGAGAAGAGGATTCACTCGGCCGCCAGCAGTTCCGGCTCGGGCTGCAGCGCGCGGCTGTGGTTGCCGTCCACGCCGACCGGCACCGACCCGGCGATCGTCGCGCGGCGCAGCAGCCGGGCCTGTTTCGCGAAATCGGCGATCGCCCGGTGCTGGGTCGCGCGATTGTCCCAGATCGCCACGTCGCCCGGCGCCCAGCGCCAGCGCACCGTATTCTCCGGCTTCGTGATATGATCCTGCAGCAGGCCGAAGATCCGGGCGAAATCGTCGCGGTTCAGCCCGACGAACGACTTCACGAAATTGCCCAGCAGCAGGACGCGTTCCTGAGTCTCGGGGTGGATATGCACGACCGGATGCTCGGTCTCGTAGACCGTCGAGGCGAAGACCTCGCGGTGGCGCCTGATCTGCTCGTTCGAGGCCTCGGGCCGGCTCGCCGCATAATCATAGGCGTTGGTGTGCACCGCGCGCAGCCGCTCGACCAGCGCCTTGAGCGGCGCGGGAAGGCTGGCATAGGCCGCCGCTCCATTGGCCCACAGGGTGTCGCCGCCGGCGGGCGGGATGGTCAGCGCGCGCAGGATCGAGGCCGAGGGGAAGGCGGGCAGGAAGGTGATGTCGGTGTGCCAGGCGGACGCAGCCTCGCCCTCCTTCGAATTGAGCTCGAGCAGGAAGCGCGATCCTTCGGCCACCGGAACGGTCGGATGGGCGAGCGGCTCGCCGAGCCGGGCGGCAAAGGCTTCGTGCGCTGCGTCATCGAGATGGGCCTGGTCGCGGAAGAAGATCACCTTGTGTCGCACCAGCGCGGCACGGATCGCGGCGACGATATCGTCATCCAGGTCTCCGCCGAGGCGCACGCCGCGGATCTCGGCGCCGATCCGGCCACCCACCGGCACGATGTCGAGCGGGCCGTCGGCATCGGCGACATTGTCGAAATGATGGATCAGGGCAGTCATGGCATGTCTCCTTCAGGCAGTCGTGGCGGTGGGGGAGGAATGTTCGGCGTCGAGCGCGCGGCGGACCTCGCGGTAGGCGGCCTCGTCGAGCGGGAAATGCCAGATCAGGGCGGCGGCGATGACGTGCGCGAGCGCGGGGCCGAGCGCGAAAGTGTATTTCAGCGCTTCGAGCGATCCGGGCGCACTCGCCGCCTTGGGGTCGAAACCGAACCAGGCGACCAGCGGCAGGGCAAGGCCGATGCCGAGGGCGGGACCCAGCTTCGCCGACAGGCTGAACACCGAATAGAACAGGCCGGTCCGCTCGTGCCCGGTCTTCAGCCGGTGAGCGTCGGCGACGTCGCCGACCATCGCGCGCAGCATCAGGTTGCCCGAACCCTGAGTCAGGCCCTGCGCCACGGTGAGCGCGATCATCAGGCCCAGCATGCCGGGGAAGACGAAGACCAGCCCGATATTGATCGCCGCCTGGGCAAGCTCGCCGACGATGGCGGTCTGGCGCTTGCCCAGCCTGTAGCCGATGCGCAGCCAGATCGGTCCTGCCAGCACGCCGAAGATGAATTGCAGCAGGTAAAGGCCGCTCGCCCAGGCGGGCAGACCCATATAGTTGACCGCGAAGAACACGATCAGCCCGGCGCGGATGCTCTGCCCGGCGGTCACCGCGACGTCGGAGGCGAGCACGCGGAGCAGCAGGCCATCGGAGAGGATGACCTTCGCCGTCGTCCGGAAGCCGGCCCGTGCCGGTGGCGTATCGGGCAGGGGTGGCTCGCGAAAGGCGAGCAGGCTGGCGAACAGCGCCGGGATCAGCGTGACGATGATGAAGCCGCCGACCACCTGAAGTTTCAGCCCGCCGTCGCCCGGCCTGACCTGGTCGAGCAGCGTCGGCAGCACGAGCACGAGCAGCAGCCCGATCGAGCGCAGGGTCAGCTGATAGGTCACCACCCGGGTGCGGCCATGATAGTCGCGGTCGATCTCCCCCGCCCAAGCGGAGAAGGGAATCTCGATCATCGTCCAGCCGAGATAGAAGACGAACAGGACGAGCCCGAGATAGAGCGGCCCTACCAACGCAGGCGGCGGGAAGAACAGCAGCGCCGAGCCGAGGCCGAAAAGCACGCCACCCGCCGCGATCCAGGGGCGTCGCCGCCCGAAGCGGCTGCGCGTCCGGTCGCTGAGCACGCCGACGATCGGGTCCGACACAACGTCCCAGAGGCGGCCGAGCAGGAAGATGAAGCCGATCGTCGCGAGCGATATGCCGAAATGCGTCGCGTAGAGCTGCGGCACGAAGATCGCGAGCGGCAGCCCGGCCCCGGCGATCGGCACCGCCACCGACGCGAAGCCGATCAGCCTGAACGCGGCAGGGCGATCCGATGCGGGCGCTGCCCTGGCGGGGGCCGGGAAATCGCTGAAGGCGAGTGTCGCCATTGCCCTCAGATCCTCACGCGGAAGGTGGCGCCGACGGTGCGGGGGTCGCCGAGATTGGCGGTGATCACACCGCTGGCGACGATCGACAGGGTCTGGAAATAATCCTTGTCGAAGATGTTCTTCGCCCAGACCGACAGGTCGTAACGCCCGTCATCGAGGCGCACGCCGATGCGCGCATTACCGATCCCGTAGGACGGGACGAGCGAGAAGCGGCTGTCGCTGACCGCGGTGTAGAAGGACGACCGCCAGCTGTAATCGGCATGGCCGTACAGCTCGGCGTTGCCGCCCAGCGGCTGGCGGACGTCGCCGCCGCCGGTGAAGGTCCATTTCGGCACGCCCGCCAGCGGCTTGCCGGACAGGTCGGTCGAGGGGGAGATGTTGCTCGTCTCGACCGGTGTCGGGCCCTTGGGATAGCTCACATAATAGGCGTCGGTATAGGCACCCGACAGGTTGAGGCTGATCTTGCTGGTGACCGCCCAGACCGCGTCCGCCTCGACGCCGCGCGACCGCGCGAGCGGGATGTTGGTGATGTAGTTGCGGAAATTGGTGGTGCTGGGGATCTGTTCGGTGATCGCCGTCTGGTAGTTGGCGACGTCGGTCCAGAAGGCGGCGGCGTTCAGCGTCAGCGCGCGGTTGAAGAGCTGGCTCTTCACACCGACCTCGTAATTGTCGACCCTCTCCGGCGCGACCACCGCGCTGACCCCGGCGGGCAGGTTGGACAGGTTGAGCCCGCCCGACTTGTTGCCGCGCGAATAGCTCGCATAGAGCAGCACGTCGTCGGTCACCTTCCAGCTCAGCGTCGCCAGGCCGGACAGGCTGTCGTCGCTGGTCTCGGCGGTATAGGCAGTGATCGGGTTGAGCTGGTTGCGCAGCGCCTGCGCCGCTGTCCGCTGCGCCTGGGTCAGGCCGGCCAGCGAAAGCCCCGCGACCTGCTGCTGCGCAAATTCGCCGACCTTCTTCTCATGAGTGTAGCGCAGGCCGGTGGTCAGGCTGAGCGCGTCGCTGATATGCCAGACGGTCTGGCCGAACAGCGCATAGCTGCGCGTGACGGGCGTCGATTGCGACTGAGCCTCGAAGCCGTTGACCGCTGCGTCGGTCGCGACCGGGTCAGCCGCATATTGTGCGGGGAACAGCCATTTGGGCGCGGCCGAACCATAAGCCGACGCGCCGTAGCCGCGGATGATCTGGTAGAAATAATAAGCGCCGACGACATAGTCGATCGTGTTGGTGCCGTTCGAGGCGAGGCGCAGTTCCTGGCTGAACTGGCGCTGGTTGTTCTGTTGCTGGCTCTTCAGATTGACCGGCAGGGCAGTGTAGTCGCCATCGTTCGCCGGGAACCAGTTCCACTGGCGGCTCGCCGTGACCGAGGTGAGCGTGACCGGTCCGACATCCCAGTCGAGCTGGCCCGACACGCCCCAGGTATCCATGTTCGCCTGGAAGTTCGCCTCCGCGTCGGTGACGCGGGCGAAGGGCGTGAAGGGCAGCGGCGTGTAGCCCGCGCGATTGACCCGATCGATGAAGTTGTTCGCGATCGGCGCGCCATTGTCGTATTTCGTGATGACCCCGGCGATCAGCGGGATGCAGCAATTCTGCTTCTGCTTGCCGTAATCGGCGATGATCCGCGCGGTCAGGTTGGGTGTCGGGGTAATCAGCAATTGCCCGCGCGCGGTGAAATTGTCGAAATCATGGACCTTCCTGCCCGTCGTGATGTTGCTGATGAAGCCGTCGCGATGCGTGTCGCTGATGCTGATCCGCGCAGCGACCAGATTGTCGATCAGCCCGCCGCTGATCGATCCGCGGACCTGGTGGAACCCGTAATTGCCGCCCGTCGCCTCGCCGAAGCCCTGCAGGTCGAAGGTCGGTGCCTTGCTGGTGATGTTGATCGCGCCGGCGGTGGTGTTCTTGCCGAACAAGGTGCCCTGCGGTCCGCGCAGTACCTCGATCCGGTCGAGGTCGACCAGTTCGAACTGGCTCTGGCCGAGGCGGCCGTAATAGACCTGGTCGATATAGATGCCGACGCCGTTCTCCAGCCCGTCATTGGTGAGCGCGACATTGGAGCCGAGGCCCCGGATGTTCACATTGGTGTTGCGCGGGTTGAAGCTGAAGACCTGCAGGCTGGGCACGCTCTGCTGGATAGTGCCGAGCGTATAGTCGCCCCGGGCGCGCAGGCTCTCCTCGCTGACCACGCTGAGCGCGATCGGCACGTCCTGGGCGCGTTCCGACCGGCGCCGTGCGGTGACGACGACGTCGCCGGCCGCCTCGTCCGTGGCGGCGACTTCGGGCGCGGTCGCGTCGTTGCTGGCAAGGTGCTGGCCGTCCAACGCCGTCTGTGCGGTCGCGGGCTGGGCGAGCAGCGCCAATGGCGCGGCGCCTGCGAGCGCAACGAAACGGAAATGCCGGCCTGAATCCATGTTTGTCATACCCTTTTCATGTTCGGTCAGCGAACGGCACAGGTCTCCGTTCCCGGAATCAATCGACGCCGAGGCTAAAGACGCAACAACAACACGCCGCGCGGAATGCGCGTTATAAGCTATCGGTCAAGAACTGATCCTTCAGGACCTATCGTTGTTCAAGCAATTCCGGATGGCAGGTGAAAGCAATCGCTGCGCATAGTCGCGGGCTCCTTGCCGGGTTACGGGTCGCGATCGATCAGACAATATGATCATGCTGATTGAACGACTCTATTCCTATCGATTCGATAGGATATGGGAAGCAAAGTTCGACTTGTCGGTACGAAAGCGCGACTAACGACGCGGGCGATGCGCGACCTGCCGCGTCGCGAAACCGGATGACGGTTTTTTCATGAAGCATCCACTACACCGTCAGACCCCGGAGCCTAGGTGCGAGCGATGGAAATGCCGCGTCTTGTCGATCGCCCGATCCGCCGCCGTCCGGCCCGCCGCGCCCTGCGCTGGCTGGGCGGGGGGGCGGTGCTGATCGTTGCCGCGCTGCTGGCGCTGGCGGGCATTGCCGGCTTCTTCGACCGCGACCCAATCCACCAGTTCGGCCATTTCGGCCCGGAACGGGTGCCGGTCGTCGGCCTGTTCTTCTCGGGTGATATGGGGCTTCGGTTCGGCATGGGGCCGCACGTCACCAGCGCGCTGGCGGCGCAGGGCATCCCGGTGATGGGGGTGAATTCCCCGACGATCTTCGGCCGGCGCCGCAACCGCGCCGAGGTCGACGACCTGGTCGCCGGCGCCGTGCGGGCCGCGCTGGAGCGGGCGCATGCCGACCGGGTCGTGCTGGTCGGACAGTCGTTCGGATCGGACATTATCGGGACCGGCATCGCCCGGCTGCCGGCCGATCTCCGCGCGAAGGTCGCCGCGATCGTGCTGGTGGTACCGGGCCGCAGCGTATTCTTCCGTGCCGATCCGACCAGCCTCGCCTATCGCGGCACGCCCGACGCGCAGGCGATCGACGCGGCACGGACCCTGTCCTGGGCACCGCTGACCTGCATCTATGGCGCGCGCGAGACCGACAGCCTGTGCCCGCTGCTCGGCGGGGTGGCGCGGCGCATCGAACTGCCCGGGGGGCATTTCCTCAACAATGATCCTGCCCGGCTGATCCCGACGATCCTGGGCGCGCTGCGCCCGGTCCTGCCCAAGAGTATCCCCCCATGACCCTGCGACTCCTCACCCTGATGCTCGCCCTTGTCGCCACGCCCGTCTTTGCCGGGACGACAGCCACTCGCGACATGCCGATCGGGCTGTGGCAGAACCCGAAGGGCACGCTCCGCGTGCGCACCATGGCTTGCGGGGATGCGCTGTGCGGCGCGATCGCCGCGGCCACGCCCGTTGCCGAGGCCGATGCGCGCGATGCCGGGATCGACAAGCTGGTCGGCATCGAATTGCTGAAGGACTATCGCAAGATCGGACTCGATCGCTGGGCCGGCACCGTTTATGTGCCTGACATGGGGCACAGCTTCTCTTCGCGGATACAAAGGCTCGCGCCTGACACGTTGAAGATCTCCGGTTGTCTTATCGGAGGGTTCCTGTGCAAGTCGCAGATCTGGAAACGCGTCTGATCCACGCCAAGGCGCGATCGGGCACGGCGCAGTGGATGCTCCGGCATCGCCGCTGGCTGGTCGCGGCCGCGGTGCTGGCGGTCGCGCTTCTCGGGTTTGCCGCGCTCCGCGGGCTGCTCGCCGAGGTCCGGCTCAAGGAAGTGCGGGCCGCATTGCACGCGATACCCGACGGATCGATCGGCCTCGCCCTTGCGCTGACGGTCGGCAGCTATCTTTGCCTGACGCTCTACGACGTGCTGGCGCTCCGTGCGATCGGCCGACCCCTGCCGTGGCGGACGGCGGCGCTCGCCTCCTTCACCAGCTATACCGTCAGCCATAATCTCGGCCTCTCGCTGCTGACGGGGGGATCGGCGCGCTACCGGGTCTATGCAGCCGCCGGGCTTGAACTCGGCGATGTCGCGCGGGTGACCCTGCTCGCCTCGGCGACCTTCTGGGGCGGGGTCGCCGTGGTGGGGGCGGCGGCGCTCTTCTTCGCCGCGACGCCCATCGAGCTCGGCATCGTCACGATCGCGCCGCTTGCGGGGCACCTCGCCGGCGCGGCGCTGCTTGGGGGCGTCGTCCTGCTGTTCGCCATGCGCGCATCCGGGCGCAAGCGGATAGGCTGGGGGGATTTCGTCCTGCCGGTCCCGTCGCTTCCGATCCTGTCGGCGCAGATCGGGGTGGCGGCGCTCGACCTGCTGCTTGCCGCGACGACGCTGTACGTGCTGCTGCCCGCTGCCTCGGCGCCGCCGCTCGACCTGTTCCTCGTCGCCTATGCGGTCGGGCTCGTGGCGATACTGGTGACTCATGTGCCGGGCGGTATCGGCGTGTTCGAGGCAGTGATGCTGGCGACGGTGCCCGGCGACCGGCCGGGGCTGTTCGCCGCGCTGCTGTTGTACCGCGTCATCTATTACCTGTTGCCGCTCGCCACCGCAGCCGGGTTGCTGGGCGTGCTCGAAGGCCGGCGATTGCGCCATCCGATCGCGGTCGGCGTGTCGATGGTCGAGCAGGCAAGCCGGGCGCTGGCCCCGCCTCTGCTCGCCGCGCTTGTCTTCACCGGCGGGCTGGTGCTGCTCGTGTCGGGCGCGCTGCCCGCCGCGCGCGACCGCATCTTCTGGCTGGCCGACGTCCTGCCGCTGCCCTTTATCGAGGCATCGCATTTCTCGGCGAGCCTGGCCGGCACCGTGCTGATCATGGTGTCGCCAGCGATCAACGCGCGGT
Organism: Pseudomonadota bacterium; assembly: GCA_040388155.1. Taxonomy (GTDB): domain Bacteria; phylum Pseudomonadota; class Alphaproteobacteria; order Sphingomonadales; family Sphingomonadaceae; genus Sphingomonas. The sequence continues at coordinate 133,436 of JAZKCJ010000006.1, read as the reverse complement.
TGCGCAGCGGCTTCATCGCAGCACGGCTGCTGCTGGTCGGCGGGGCCGTCTTCTCCATCCTGAAGGGCGTGGATTACGAGGAGGCCGCGATCCTCACGGTGATCGCGGGCATCCTGCAATATTGCCGTCCCGCCTTCTATCGCCGTGCCGGTGTGTTCGACGCGCCGTTCCAGCGCCTGTGGCTCGCCGCCGCGATGGTCGCGCTCGCGCTCAGCCTCTGGGCCGGATTCTTCGCGTACAAGCGCGTCCCCTATTCGACCGACCTGTGGTGGGAATTCGCCTGGAGGGGCAATGCCCCCCGCTTCCTGCGGGCGAGCGTCGGCGCGGTCGTCGTCCTCGTCGCGGTGGCTGCGTGGCGGCTGCTCGCTGCGCCGGTGCGCGCGCATGGCGAAAGCGTGCTGGCGCGCGAGATCGCCGACCGCGCCTTCGCCGTTTCTTCCCGTGCCGACGCGGCGCTCGCCTATACCGGCGACAAGCATTTCATCGTTTCGGCTTCGGCCGACGCCTTCCTGATGTACCGCGTGCAGGGCCGCACCTGGGTCGTGATGGGGGATCCGGTCGGCCCGGTCGCCGCCTGGTCCGAACTGGTCTGGCGGATCCGTGCCGAATGCGATGCGGCGCATGGCCGGCTCTGCTTCTATCAGGCGAGCACCGACATGCTGCCGCTGCTGGTCGAACTCGGCCTGCAGACGATGAAATATGGGGAAGAGGCGCATGTGCCGCTCGACCCTTTCTCGCTCGACGGGCCTGCCGGCAAGTCGCTGCGCCATTCAGTACGGCGGGCCGAGGCGGCCGGGCTTCGGTTCGAGATACTGCCCGTCGCGAACGTCGCCGCTTATGGCCCTGCGCTGAAAGAAGTGTCCGACGCGTGGCTGCGCGGCAAGGCGGGGGCGGAGAAGCGTTTCAGCATCGGGCGCTTCGACCCCGATTACCTGGTCCGGTTCGACTGCGCGGTGTTGTGGCAGGAGGATCGTATCATTGCCTTCGCCAATATCTGGGCGACGCGGAACCGCCACGAATTGTCGGTCGACCTGATGCGGCACTTTCCCGACACACCCTATGGCACGATGGATCTGCTGCTCGTCCGGCTGATGCAATGGGGGGAGGCCGAGGGCTATCGCCGCTTCAACCTGGGCATGGCGCCCTTGTCGGGGCTCGGCGGCGGGCGGCTCGCGCCGGGGTGGTCGCGGATCGGCCATGCCATCTACGGCCATGGCGAGGCGCTGTACGGCTTTGCGGGGCTCCGGTCGTTCAAGGCGAAGTTCCACCCCGACTGGCAACCGCGCTATGTCGCGACGCCGCCAGGGCTGCCTGCAGCCCGTGCGATGATCGACCTGATCGCGCTGATCGGCGGCTGAGCGTGAGCCGCTCGCGGCGGTAGAGGGCTACGCGTCCCGGCGGTTCAGTCCATGACCTCGGTCGCCCCGATCCACAGCGAGCTCGATCCGCGCGCGTCATGCTCGACGCGCAGGCGCAGGCCCCAGCCGCGAATCGTTTCGATCGGCTTGTTCGCGCCCATCGCAGCGAATTTGCGGCGGATGCGGAACACCAGCACTTCGCAGGTATCTGGCTGCGCGTTGTTCTCGACGAGCAGGTTGCGCAGATCGGGCCAGGCAGCGCGGCCACGCTTGATCAGCTTCACCACGATCGCCGCTTCAAGAGGAGACAATGGCACTGGCTGGCCATTCCAGCAAACCTCGACCGGATCGAAGGTCGCGGTCAGCGAACCGCGCTTGATCAATGGACGACGCCCTTCCGCGTCCGGAAGCGACGTGACCGGCGCGTGGGATCGGACATCGGAACGAGGGGCGGTGCCGTGCATGCAATATATGATAGTCCGGCGACATGGCGTCTCACCCGGGATGCCGCGAACGGCGTTCAGCCCCGGACGAACGGCATAAATGGCGCGAACGGCACGTTGAGCCCGATCAACGTCACGATCGTGCTGTTTACCGGTCAAGCGGTCGCTGGCTACGATGGCTGGTGCATGTGACGATGGAATCCCTTCCGCAGGAGAACGAGAGCGTCCGGGCGATCCGGCGCACGATGATCTGGTTCATCCTGCTGTTCTGGACGACGCAATTCTCGATCCTGACGCTGATGCGCCGGCTGAACATGGGCGACGAGGAGAAGCTGTCCTACCTCCTGCCGCGCCTCTACGTGACGATTGTCGCGATCGGCCTGTCCTTCGTCATCGCCAACCAGCTTCGGCGCTTCGCCAGCCGATCGATGAAGGTCAAGCTGATCGCCGCCCTGGTCGCTGCGCTTGTCGGTTGCACCCTCCATGGCGCGGCGAATCTCGTGATCTTCGACTGGCTTGTCCCCGAATCGAACATGGATTCATTTTCGACAGGCCTTTATGTCGTCGCACTGCTGCAATGGTTCTGGTCCTACGCCGCGCTGTGCGCCTTGCTGGTCGCCGTCACGAGCAGCCTTGAACTGAGCGACCGGGAGCGGCGGATCGCCCGTCTGCAGCGCGTTGCCCATGCTGCCCAGCTCCGCGCGCTGCGGTATCAACTCAACCCGCATTTCATGTTCAATACGCTCAATTCGATCGCGGCATTGATCTCCCGGCGCGAGGCGGAGAGTGCCGAGGCGATGGTGGAAAACCTTGCCGATTTCCTGCGCGCCGGCCTGTCGCTCGATCCGCATGAGGACATCCCGCTGGAAAAGGAGATCGAGCTCCAGTCGCTCTATCTGTCGATCGAGGAGTTGCGGTTCCCGGATCGGCTGAAGGTCGAGATCGATGTTCCCGAAAATGTCCGGTCAGCGCTGGTGCCGAGCCTGGTCACCCAGCCGCTGGTGGAGAATGCCGTGCGCCATGCGGTCGCGACCAGTCTCGAGCCGATCATGCTGCGCATCGCCGCACGGCGCGAGGGCGAATGGTTGCGCATCACCGTGTGCAACAGCGCGCCGGTGGGCGGGACGCCCTGCGTCAGGGGCACTGGCGTCGGCCTCGCCAATGTCGCGGATCGGCTGCGCGCGCGCTTCGCGCGGAATTGTCACTTCCTCGCCGAGCGGCAGAGCGATGGCGGCTTCATGGTGACCATCGAAATCCCCTGGTCGACGGCGGGTTGAGGCGATGATCCGGCTTCTCCTTTGCGACGACGAATTGCTCGCGATCCAGCGGCTGCAGGACCTGCTTGGCCGGATCGAAGGGGTGGAAATCGTCGGCACGGCGGCCAACGGCACCGCAGCACTCGCCGAGATCGCTATCTGTGCCCCGGATGCGGTGCTGCTCGACGTCGAGATGCCGGCGCTCGACGGATTCGACGTGGTGGAGGAACTGGCGCGCGTCGGCGAAGCTGCGCCGCTGATCGTGTTCGTCACTGCCTATCCGCATTTCGCCGCGACGGCGTTCGAAGCAGGGGCGATCGATTTCCTCACCAAGCCGATCCGGCTGGGCCGATTGCAGACGGCGATCGACCGAATCCGCCGCTCGATCGAGGATCGCAGCGCCCGGGCGCGGCTCAACGAACTGGCGGGCCAGCTCGACGCATTGCGCCGGGAGCGGACGGGCGACGTTGCCGAATCCCGCCATATCTGGGTACAGCGCCGGGGCGAGACGGTGCGCGTCGATCTCGACCGGGTCGACTGGGTCGCCGCGGAGGGCGAATATGTCAGGCTCTATCTTGGCGATGCCAATTATCTTCACCGCGAATCGCTGACCGCGCTGCTCGAACAGCTCGATACCCAGCGCTTCGCCAGGATCCACCGCTCCTATATCGTCAATCGGGAGCGTATCTCGTCAGTGCGGCGACTGGCGACGGGGAGCTATCAGCTCAGCACCGATGCCGGAAACAAGCTGCCGGTGGGACGCAGCTATCGCCGGACTGTCCGCGACATGATCACCAATGACCGGATTCCCTCGGACTAGGGTCGTCAGACTCTAGCGAGGGACCGTGTCGTTGCGCGGCAAGGCGCTCAGCATGGCGTCGAGCCATTCGATGCGGGCGCGGATGGAGCGCATGGCATTGTCGTGGACGAACGCCTTGAAGGGCACCGAGACGCCTTCCTCATAGCGTTCGAGCGCCTCGACCTGGGCAGTGAGCAATTGCCTGGTCTCGAGGATCCACTCGATCCGTTCGCGTTCGGTCAGCAGGTCGAAGGACTGGACCTTGGTACGCAGAGGATCCTCAAGCAGCATATGCGCTGGCCGAATCTCCTTCACCCAGGCGCGCACCGCTTCCTCGCCAAGGACGGTGCAGCTCAGCTGCTCGGTGCCGCGCGCGTCGCCTTCGACGGCCTGCTTGTCGAGCAGACCGCGTTCAGCCAGCCGCCGGATGAGCGGATAGATCTTGCCCTTGCTTGTGTTGAAGTTGCTGACGGGCGAACCGTCATAGATCTTGGAGACGAGATAGGCGGTGACCGGCTGGATCCGCAGCACCAGCGCCAGGAAGGTGCCCTCGTGATCGGTAAGGCTCAGGTCGCGATCAACCAACGGCGTTCCCATCCCGCGATGCTTAGCAGCAGCACCGCGCCATCAGCAAGCTGGCCTGCGACGGATCAATAGAGCCCGGGCGGCAGGTCGGCCGCATCGGGTTCCCGCGCCGGTCCTGGGGCATCCTTCGGACGCGTGTCATCGCGTCGGGATGTATCCGTCGCTGGCGCGGTTTTCGCGTCCGGCGGGTTTCCGGGGCATTCGGCCTTCATGCGTTGCGGCTATCCCGGGCGCACGGCCGCCCCGCCTGGAATGCGCCGAGTGTCCGGCCTCCTGTCGCGACTGTCGCGCTGAACCGCCGAACGGCACGCTTTTTCGGCCCGGCGGGTTTGTCGCTCCCGTCAACCGGCAGGCGAATTCTATTGCGGGCGGTATGATGTGTATGCAAGTTCCCCTCATCCTATATCCTATTCGGCGGGGAGCGGGTGCACTGCGCATCAGGGAGAGACTGAGATGATCCGGCCGATGCCGGCGTGCGCCTGGTGACGGGCGTGCCCGACCCGGTGCCGACGCAGCGCCAGTTGCTTCGTGCCTTGTTCGATACGGCGGTTGATGCCGTATCGGCCGAACGCTGCATTCCGGCCGGCATCGTCGGCGAACCTGTTGCCGGTCGCACCCTCATCGTCGCGATCGGCAAGGCAGCGGCGGCGATGGCATCGGTCGCGGCGGGCATGGTGCGCGGGCCGGTGTCGGGCCTGGTGATCACGCGCCACGGGCATTCCGGGCCACCGCACCTTCTGCCCCCGGATTTCGAGGTGATCGAGGCTGGCCACCCGGTGCCCGATACGGCGAGCCTTGCCGCCGCCGCGCGCGCGCTCGATCTGGTTCAGGCGTTAGGCGCGGAGGATCGGCTGCTCGCGCTGATCTCGGGCGGCGGCTCGGCCTTGTTGGTCATGCCGGTGCCGGGCGTCTCGCTGCAGGACAAGCAGGCGGTTACCCGGGCGTTGCTTCGCTCCGGCGCGGCGATCGCCGAGATCAACAGCGTCAGGAAGCATTTGTCGCTGGTGAAGGGCGGGCGGCTCGCGGTTGCCGCCGCGCCGGCGCGCGTCACCACGCTGATCGTCTCCGACGTGCCGGGGGACGACCCTTCCTTCGTCGCATCCGGGCCGACCGTGGCTGATCATACCAGCCTGGAAACGGCGCGCGCGATCGTCGCGCGCTACGGCATCTCCTTGCCCGCCCCGGTCGCGGCGGCGCTTGGCGATCCGGCCAACGAGACCCCGCTGGCTGACTCGCCCGGACTGGCGGAGGGCGAGGTGCTGATCGTCGCGCGTGCCCGGGACGCGCTCCAGGCGGCGCGGCTGCTCGCTGAGAAGCGTGGCTATGAGGTCATCGACCTGGGCGATCATCTCGAAGGCGAGGCGCGGCTTCTCGGCGCGGAGCATGCCGGACTGGCGCGCCGGCTCACGGCGGACGGGAACGCGCGGGTGATCCTGTCCGGCGGCGAGACAGTGGTGCGGGTGACCAATCCGGAGGGACGTGGCGGGCGCAACCTGGAATATCTGCTTGGCCTCGCCATCGCGCTCGATGGGGCTGCGGCCATCCACGCGATCGCCTGCGACACTGACGGCATCGACGGTACCGAGGACAATGCCGGGGCGATCGTTACGCCCAGCACGCTCGCGCGGGCCATAGCGCTGGGGCTCGATGCGCGGGCGATGCTCGATGCGAACCTCGCCCATCCCTTTTTCGAAGCGCTCGGCGACCTGGTCGTGACCGGGCCGACGCGTACCAATGTCAACGATCTGCGGGCGATCCTGATCGCGCCGGAGGGGACCGGCTGAACCGATACCGATAAAAGCGCGAGGGGGATGACATCGATGACCTGGTCGCAGGACTATCATCCATTGGGGAACTGGCTGTCGGTCGTGCTCGCCGCGGCACCTCTCATAGTGCTGCTCGGCTGTATCGGGGTATTTCATGTCCGCGCGCATATCGCCGCGCTGCTTGGCCTCGCGGTCGCCTTGCTGATCGCGACCCTGGCCTTCGGGATGCCGGCCGGTCTTGCCGCGCGGGCGGCTGGCTATGGCGCGGCATATGGCCTGCTGCCGATCGGCTGGATCGTCCTCAACATCATCTTCCTCTACCAGCTCACCAACGAGCAGGGGCAGTTCCAGGTGCTGCGCGATTCGATCGCGATGGTCACGGAGGACAGCCGGCTCCAGCTCCTCCTGATCGCCTTCTGCCTCGGCGCGTTTTTCGAAGGGGCGGCGGGCTTCGGCACGCCGGTGGCGGTGACGGGGGCGATGCTGATCGGGCTTGGCTTCACCCGGCTCCAGGCATCAGGCCTGTCGCTGATCGCCAACACCGCGCCAGTCGCGTTCGGGGCGCTCGGCACCCCGCTCGTCACGCTGGCGACCGTCACCGGCCTGCCGCTCGAGAACCTGTCGGCGATGGTCGGACGACAGATGCTGCCCTTTTGCCTGATGGTGCCCTTCTGGCTGCTGGTCGCTTATTGCGGCTGGCGGCGGACGCTGGCGATCTGGCCGGCGGTGCTGCTGGTCGGCCTGGTGTTCGGCGGCACGCAATTCCTGATTTCCAACCTGCACGGGCCGTGGCTGGCGGCGATCGGATCGGCGCTCGTCACCCTCGTCGTGCTGGCCGGTTTCCTGAGGGTGTGGAAGCCGCGCGACATCATGCACGTCAATGAGGCACCGCTTGCCAGGGGCGACGAGCGCGTGCCGGCCACTGACGCTGCGCATGTTACCGAGCATGAGGATGCGGTGGTGGTGGCGCCCGGCGGGGTGAGCGCGGCTGCGATGCGCAAGGCCTGGATGCCGTGGCTGATCCTGACGGTCATCGTGTTCCTGTGGGGCGTGCCGGCGGTGAAGGCGGCGCTCGACGGCATCTTCAGGCTCGCCATCCATGTGCCGGGGCTCGATATGGCGATCCTGCGCGTGCCGCCGGTGGTGGCGACTGCTGCGGCGGAACCGGCGATCTTCAATTTCAACCCGCTGTCCGCGACCGGATCGGCGATCCTGCTGGCGGGCGTGCTCAGCGGCTTCCTGCTCGGGCTCAGTCCGAGCGGGATCGCGAAGAGTTATGGCCGCGCGTTCGTGATGGTCATCCCGTCACTGCTGACCATCGCGGCGATGCTTGCGCTCGGCAATGTCACGCGCTTCTCCGGGCTCGACGCGACCATGGGCCTTGCCTTTGCCGCGACGGGCGTGATGTACCCGTTCTTCGGGACGATGCTCGGCTGGCTCGGCGTGGCGGTGACCGGCTCCGACACGGCGTCAAACGTGCTGTTCGGCGGTTTGCAGAAGGTGACGTCGGAACAGCTTCACCTGTCGCCGACCCTGATGGCGGCGGCCAACAGCGCGGGCGGCGTGATGGGCAAGATGATCGACGCGCAGAGCATCGTCGTCGCTTCCACCGCGACCCAGTGGTTCGGGCAGGAAGGGCGTATCCTGCGCTATGTCTTCCTGCACAGCATCGTGCTTGCGTCGCTGGTCGGCGTGGTGGTGATGCTGATGGCCTATGTGCCGCCCTTCACCCTGCTGGTGCGGTAACGGAAGGGTTCGACGGTCGGGACCGGGACGCCAGTATCCGTTCAGCTCTCCGTCGCGCAGTGTCGACTTGCGAAGACCGATCGCATAGATTGCCGCGCAAATATCGGAGAGGTGCGATGGCCATTTTCCCGAAGATCCAGAGTCCCTGTCCCCACAAGAGCAATCTCGCTGCGGTGATGGACGGCGACATGTGCCGCATGTGCAAGCGCCAGGTGTTCGACCTGACCGACATGCGCGACGAGGAACGGGTGGCTTTCATGCAGGCCTGTGTCGGGGAGGTATGCGTATCCTATCGGCTGCAGTTGCGTCCCGCACTGGCTGCGGCAGCGCTCGCCGCTGCGTCGGTCGCAATGCCGATGGCCGCAGCAGCGCAGGACGACATCGACATCGTGGTCGGCGGGGTTCGCGACCTGCACAACGTCAAATATGTGGAGGTGGCCGCCGACAAGGCAGTGCCTGAGCTGCCCGCCGTCTATGAGGACGTCCCCGCAGTGCGGCCGATCCGCGCGGTAGCGCCGCCATCTTCCGGCGTGAGCGACGCGCAGGAAACACCGCGGCGGCGAAGCGGCGGCTAGACCAGACGGCCCATCATGAGACTGGCCGCGGCCTGACTTCGTTCATCCCGTCCCAGCGCAACAGACCGGCGAGCTGGTTTGCCGCAAGTACCGAGCGGGCATCGCCATCGCCGACCGTCAGCGCGAGATGCGTCGCGTCGAAATCGCCTAGCGAAAGATCGAAGCTTCGCCACGCGCCATCGGCCCAGGCCAGGGTCCAGCTATGCGGCAGGAAAGCGTTGCTGGTGCCGTGGAAGCGTTGCCGGGCATAGACCAGGCCATTCGCGACGCGTGTCGGAATGCCGGCGGCACGGCCAAGCGCGGCGAGCACTACCGCATCCTCCGTGCAGTCACCCGCACCTCGCTTCAACGCATCCAGCGCTGAATAATGGCCCGAGACCTCGACCCGTTTGAGATGCTCCCGCGCACGTTTCGCCAGCAATTTCATCTTGCCGGCATCGGACAGCGGCAGCCGGGCGATCGGTGTCGCAATCGCGCGGATCATCGCGGCGTCGCTCTGCAACCAGGGCGTCGGTTTGCGGGCATCGGCGAGTGCCTCGGCGGTGTCGGCCAGACCGGGGCCGCATGTTTCGCAGATATCGACCGTCGTGCTGTCGTTCGTTCGCATCGCCTGTTGTTCTCCCGTCTCCGGCAGGTTGAAGGCGAGCCTGTCGACGAAGGAAAAGCGATATCGGATATGACCTTGCATTGCCGCCGGGGAGATACGGAACGGTGATGCGATGCTGAGTTCAAGCGGAACGGTGTGGATCGGGCGTTTCTGCAGCGCCGTGTCCCGATCAGTCGCGCGCAGGGTGATGGTCCCGCCGAGCAGCGCCTGGCCGATCGAAACGACGCGCCGGTCCCGGTCGAGCACCAGCCTGGCGACGCCGCGCAGTGAATCGCCGTCATAGCGTCGGCGCACCACCGAGATCCTGCCGTCGCTGTCGGGTTTCTGGTCAAGCCGCTCGATCACGACGCGCTCGACCGCCAAGGCGCCGATATTGAAGGTCGGGAATTCGAGTGGCGGTCCGAGTGGATCCCATCCGCGCAGCAGACCGTCGCCATCGTCGAAGCGGACCCCGGCGGGCAGGGCCACGCGTATGGTTCGCCGGTCGGACGGCGATGTCCGCACGATCTCCGCTTCGCCGGTGCTGACTCGCGCCTCGCTTCGCACCCATGTCTCGCCGTCGCGCGATTCCTCGCTGACCGAGATCGTCTTTCCGGCAGAATCCTGGCGTGTCTCGCTCCGGCGGGACAGGTGGAGCGGGCCGTGATTCTGTTCGATCAGGTCGATCCGCTGGATATCGACGACGCGGCGGCCGTCAGGCCCCGGTATCTCTTCGTGTGACATGTGTCCGATAGGGACGCCGTCCCGGACAGAGATCAGGTACCAGGCTGAATCACCGGGCGCGGGCGCAATGGCCGCCGTCGCGCCGACCGGCAAGGCAAGTGTGAGGCCAGCCCAATATGCTGCTCTCTGCGAAATCCCCCGGGCCATCGCCCGAACCATAGCCGGGTGCCGTGGCATGTCCACGGCAACGCATGTCGCGGCGGCCGTGATTCGGCGTTATGGAGGCCCGATGTGCAACGACTATCGCCTTGAGGTGGATGCGGCGACGCTGATCGATGGCTTCGCGGAGCTGGAGATCGATATCCGTTTTCCGGAAGGCCTGCCCAATATCGAGCCGAGGGCGGACATCAAGATCACGGATAGCGCGCCGATCGTCCGTTCAGTAGCGGGGGTGCGCGCGGCGGGCGAACTGTTGCAGCGCCGCTGGAGCTGGCCGGGGCCGAACCGCAAGCCGGTCTATAATTTCCGCTCCGACGGCCGCGAATTCCCGAACGGGCGCTGCCTGGTCCTTGCCGACGGCTTCTATGAATTCACCACGCCCGAGGACCCGAAGAAGAAGCGCAAGGACAAATGGCTGTTCACGATGAAGGACCAGCCCTGGTTCTGCATCGCCGGCCTGTGGCGCACCAGCGAGGTGGGTGAGGCCTTCACCCTGCTGACGATGGAGCCGGGGCCGGACATCGCACCGTATCACGACCGCCAGATCGCGATCCTCGACCGGTCGCGCTGGGCGGACTGGCTCGATCCCTCGGTGCCGGCGCGGGAGGTGCTGCACGCACTTCCCGCGGGCAGCCTGGCGGTGGAGCAGGTGGGGTAGGCGCCCCTTTCAGATTATCCGGCCACCATCTCCCGCACGGCTTCCGCCGTCGCCTCGTCAGCCGGAAAGAATGTCTCCAGCGTCAGCTCGGACAACGTCACATCCTGCGCGGTGCCGAATATGGTCGTGGTGCTGAGGAAGCTCAGCACCCGGTCGCCCGCCAGCAGTTTCAACGGCACCGCGATCCCGCCAAGATCCTCCGGCCTCGCATCGGAGGCGGGTGGGGCAGGATAGTCCTCCAGCTCGGCCACCAGCCTGTCCAGATCGGCATCGCCCGCCGCCTGCGCCTGGCGTTTCAGGCGCGAGATGAGATGGTGCCGCCACTCTCCCAGATTGAGGATGCGCGGCGCGAGTCCCTGTGGGTGAAGTGCCAGCCGCATGACGTTCGGCTTGTCCAGCAGCATGGGATCGACCCCCGCCAGCAGCGGCGCGATGCCCCGGTTGGCCGCGATCAGGTTCCAGTGCCGGTCGACCGCAAGCGCCGGCCATGGCTCGTGGCCGGCAAGGATCAGGTCGATCGCTCGCCGCGCGCCGGCCATTTCGGGATCGTCGAGCGATCGCTCGCCGAACAGGGGGGCGAAGCCCGCGGCCGTCAGCATCAGGTTCCGCTCCCGCATCGGCATGTCGAGCTGTTCCGACAGGCGCAGCACCATTTCCCGGCTGGGCCGCGCGCGCCCGGTTTCCAGGAAGCTCAGATGCCGCGAGGAAATCTCGGCATCAAGCGCGAGATCGAGCTGGCTCATGCGCCGTATCCGGCGCCACTCCCGCAGATGATCCCCAATGTTCCGCGCCGCGACCGTCATCCTGATTCCTCCATCGCGCCCGATTTTGCGCCGGCACCGAATGCGCCACCATTACCTTGCAGGTAATCGACGTGCCTACCTCCTTCGCCGAAAAGCATCACGTCAACCAGAAGGAGGCAGACATGACCGACACCACCAACACCATCCGCACCATCCTGGGCCTTGATGCCCTGACCTGTCTCGCCGCCGGCGCGGTGATGAGCCTGGGCGCAGGGCTGCTCGCCGGCCCGACCGGGCTTCATCCGACCTTGCTGCTGGTGGCGGGATGCAGCCTGTTCCCCGTCGCGGCGCTGTTCGGATGGATGGCGAAGACATCGTTGTTGAACGGCCCACTGGTATTGCTGGCGGTGACCGGCAACATCGGCTGGGTCACGGCGAGCATCGCGGTGCTGCTGCTGACCGATCCGACCCTCTTCGGCGCTGCCTTCATCCTTGCCCAGGCGCTGGTCGTCGCGGTGCTGGCGTGGCTGGAGTTCGGCCATCGGCCGCGGGCGGGGGTTGCCGTGACGGCTTGATCTGTCGGGCGGCCCCTGCGGGGGCCGCCCGATATTCTGATGTCCAGCAACAATCCCGAGACCAGGAGCGGGATCGTTGCTCTAGCCCCGGTAACCGGTTCCGGCGATACGCGGCGTATATTCCGGGCAGAGCCAGGTTTCCTGCACCCGTTCGCCATGATCCTCCAGTTCGAGGAAAGCATGTTTCGTTCTGGCGCGGGAATAGGCTTCTTTCTGGTTCCTGAAACACATCATGCCGCCGAAAGGCGAGCTGCCATAGACGCTGTAATCCGAATATTGGCAGGTGAAGCAGATCTTGATCGAGATGCCTTGCGGAAGTTGCCTTCCCAAATCAAGCAACCGCTCCTCGAAATAGGCCTCGGTCCCCTCGCCGGAGCATGAGACCCGTACATCGCCCGCAACAAGCGTCAGCTTCAGTGCCTTGTAGAATGTGCCATTGCCCAGACTCACCTCGACGGTGAGGTGTCCCGTCGCATCCTGCCCATGGTCCAGGATCGGCACCGGGATCGTTAGCGACAGATCGCAGGCCCGAAGACGAGACTCCCGAAGACTGAAACCGTCGAGCGATGTCGACGGCGCATCGGCATCGGGCATGAGATCGGAGAAATCATGCCCCGAGAAGGCAACACCCAGGACCCGGAGCACTATCGTCTGTCCGTCATTGGTCATCGTCGCCGGGAAGCGGCCGCGCCTGTCCGAATAGAGGGCGTCAAAAGTCATCGGCGCACCATATCGTCCGGGTTACGATCATGGCATCCTCCCCGCGCAGATTCCAATCACACCAGATTACATGGGTCAATCGATGAGCAAGGCACGTACCGCGATGGACGGCCCGGCGCACCCGGCGTCTCCCGCCGACGGCGCCATCGGCGACGTCGCGCGGGTCCGCGCCATCCTGATCGCCTCGGCCAGGGCGGGCGAGGCGATCAGCTATTCGCATCTGCTGGCCGAACTTGGCCACCGCTTCACTCGCCCGAAGATGCGGGCCGTGTGCAAGACGCTCGACGCGGTCGATGCCGCGGGGGCCGAGGCGGGCGAGCCCGAGATGGCCGTGCTGGTCGTGCGCGAGTCCGACGGGTTGCCGGGCCAGGGATGGTGGGTCGGCGGCGTCGCGATGCGGCGCGGCTATGAAGGCCCCTGGATCGGCGCTGAGGCTTTGCGCTTCGTGCGGGGGTTGCAGGAGGAGGCGTTCGACTGGTGGCGGGCCAAATGACGTCTCGCCGATGTGCCGGAACTGGCTGTCGCGATTGGCGCGGGAAGCGATTTTCTGGCATATCGGCCGCGTTGGAATCAGCAGCCGGCAGGAGACGAACGATGCGCCAAATGAGGTGGGCCACAGCCGTGGCCATGCTGATCGCCGGGTGGCAACCGGCCGCCGCCGCTGACGGGGACGCAGCGATCGGCATATGGCGCAACACGCAGAACAGCGTTCATATCGAGGCGCGTCACTGCGGCGCCAGCATGTGCGGCAAGGTCGTCTGGGCAAGCGCCAAGGCCATCGCCGATGCGAGGAGGGGCGGCACCGCGAACCTGGTCGGCACCGATCTTTTCCGGGATTTTCGCAAGGACAAGAGGGGGCAATGGCGCGGCAAGGTGTTCGTCCCCGATATCAACAAGACCTTTTCGGGCACGGTGATGCTGATCGACGCGAACACGGCAAAGGGCAGCGGATGCCTTGTCGGCCGCGTCGGTTGCCGATCGCAGACGCTGACGCGGATCAAATGACCGGACAGGGGCGGGAGGGGAGGGGCGAACCGCCCGCCTCCCGGTCGTTGCCGCCAGGCATCATTCGGCGGCCGACACCACCGGCAGCCAGACCGCGCTCGGCGTCTCGCCGCCGCGCTCGATCGTGACGGTCGCCTTCCTGTAGTCGGTCTTCTTCGCGAAGAAGATGTTCGGCACATAAGTCTGCGGGTTGCGGTCGTAGAGCGGGAACAGGCTCGACTGGATCTGCACCATGATCTTGTGGCCCGGCTTGAACACATGGTTCACCGCGGGCAGGCGGAAGCGGTAGCGCTGGACCTTGTCGGCCGGGATCGCGCTCGGCCTGGCGAAGCTGTCGCGGTACCGGCCACGGAAGATGTCGAGGCTCACGGCGAGTTGATACCCGCCCATCGTCTTGTCGCTCGCGACCTCGTCCGGATAGACGTCGATCACCTTGACCACGAAATCGCCGTCGGTGCCGGTGGTCTTCGCATAGATGTCGGCCATCGGCACGCCGGATACCGTCACCGCCTTGGTCAGCACCGGCGTCTCATAGGTCAGTACGTCGGGGCGGCCGTCCGCATGGCGCTGGTCGCTGACCAGCCAGCTCTGCCAGCGCCCGTCACCGAAATTCACCGGACGCGGCAGATGCGGCACCGGCTTGGTGGGGTCGGAGACATAGCTGTCGTCGCCTGCCTCAGGCTTGTCGAAGCTGAGGCCCCAGTCCCCCGACATGTAGATCGGCTTCATCGGTGCCGCGCAGCCGGTGTCGCAGGCGAGCGGCCATTTGTCGAACCTGTTCCACTTGTTCTCGCCGGTGTTGTAGAAGGTCACCGATGGCGGCGTGAAGGCGGGGGCGCCATCCTTCAGATAGGCGTTGAAGAAGGGCAGCAGCACGTCACGCCGCGCCTGCAGCGCCGTATCGCCCTCGAACCTGAGCGCGCCCAGCGACGAGCCGTTATAGTTGAACCCGCTGTGCCGCCATGGGCCCATCAGCAGGAAATTGTTGCTGCCATGGCCTACCTTGTTGAGCTCCTCCCAAGCGTGGATCGCGCCGTACATATCCTCCTGGTCCCAGATGCCCTGTTCCCACAGGGTCGGCACCCTGGACGGCGCGGCGGCGAGCAGCTTGTCGAGCGCCTGTCCCGACCAGAATTCGTCATAGGCGGGATGCTTCGACATGCGGTTCCAGTATGGCAGCTGGTCGAAGCCCGACTGCTTTGCCCACTCGCCGGCCGAGCCCACCTTGCGGAACGTGTCGTAATCGTCCCAGGCTGGCGAGCCTGCCGACTTGCCGGCGCCCTTGTAGCCGGTCTGCCCGGCGAGCCAGCCGATATTGGTCAGGCGGAACGCGCCGTAATGGAACCAGTCGTCGCCCATCCAGCCGTCGATCATCGGGCTCTCCGGCGCCGCGACCTTCAGCGCGGGATGCGGATTGAGCAAGGCCATGACGACGGTGAAGCCCTCATAGCTCGACCCGAGCATGCCGACCTTGCCGTTGCTTTCCGGCAGGTTCGCCTTGTTCACCAGCCAGTCGATCGTGTCGTAGGCGTCGGTGACGTGATCGACCTTGGTCTTGTTCAGCGGGCCGATCACCGGGCGGGTGACGATGTAGTCGCCCTCGGAGTCGTATTTGCCGCGGATGTCCTGGAACACGCGGATATAGCCGTCCTTGACGAACAGCTCGTCGCCCTCGGGCAGGGTCGAAAGCATGTTCGGGCTGTCGACCCGCATCACGCGGCCGGAGGCGTTATAGGGGGTGCGGGTCAGCAGGATCGGTGCGTTCCTCGCGCCCTTGGCGACGATGATGACGGTGTGGAGCCTCACCCCGTCGCGCATCGGGATCATCACCTCGCGCTTCTCATAGTCGTAGCTGGCGGTGGGCGGCGTGAACTTGGCGGGGATGTCGCCACCGGGCGCTGAGGTCGGCGTCGACTGGGCGACGGCCATGGAGGAGAGAAGCGTCGTGGCGAGAAGCGCGAACCCGATCCGCATGAGCAGTTTCCCTGTTATATTATGTCCCTGCACACGGCATGGCCAATGGTGCTTTACCGTGTCAAGCCGGTGGCACGGGATAGCGCCAGGGGGCGATCATCCTGCAGGGGCGGCCGGGCAACCGGCACCGAATGCACGGCGAAAGACTGTGCGAATAGGGCTCGCGTGACGGGTAGTGCCGTGCTGCCTCAGGCACATCCTGTTCGACAAAAGGGGATCGGCAACCGCCGGAGGCTATCCTATGAGCAAGGTCGGGGGACCGGACAGGGGGAAGGATGGCGATGTCTGGGGAGAAGCAGCTTCATCGTGGCGGGTTGCGGCACTATGCCTGCCCGTCCGATGCCGAAGCGCGCGGATGAGGCGCTACGCCGCAGCCCTCGCGCGCCGGATGCGGGCGTTGTTGCGTCGTCGGGCCCCGGTCGAGGTTCAATCCTCGGCGACGATCGACCTGCGTTCGCCCGGGATCGCTGCTGATCCCTTTCCCCATTATGAAACCCTGAGGCGGGAAGGATCGGTGCTGTTCCTGCCGCTGAACAATTACTGGATCGTCCTTGGTCATGACGCGGTCCGTTCGGCGTTCGCCCGGCCCGAGCATTTCTCCAATGCGCCTTACCGGGACGTCGACGCTGTCCTGCTCGCCGCCGATCCGCCTGCCCAGACGGTGATCCGGCGCGCGGTCGCGCGGCTATTCTCTCCTGCCGTGACCGCGCGGCTGGAAGCGACCGCGTCGCGCCTGTCGGAGGCGCTGGTGCAGCCCGAGCTTGATGCCGTTGCAAACTATGCGATCCCGGTGAGCCGCGGGGTCACGGCGGACCTGCTCGGGCTCGACGCGGCGGGCATGGACGATATCGTTGCTGCCGAGGAACTGTCGCGGAGAACGGCAGACCCGCTGGGGGATTTCGTCCGCAGCCTCGACGCGCTGGCGCATCGCTCGGCGATGTTCGAGGCGCTGATCGATGCGGGGATTTCCGAAGAGTCGACACGAAGCCTTGTCCGGCTGATGTGGCTCGCCGGCACCACCACGACGCAACGGGTGATTTCGCGGGCGATCCTTCGCATCGTCGAATGCGACAGCGACCAGCGTGCGCTGCGCGCTGACCCTGGTCTGGTCAGGCCGTTCGTCGAGGAGGTGCTTCGGCTGCATCCGCCGGAGCATATGGTGCCGCGCCTGGCGATGGCCGATGTCGAGCTGGACGGCGTCGTCATTCCGGCGGGGGCCGATGTCAGGCTGTGCGTGAGCGCGGCCAATCGCGACCCCGTCCAGTTCGAGCAGCCTGACCGGATTCTGCTCGACCGCGGGAATGCACGCCATTTCGCGTTCGGCTCGGGCGCTCATGCCTGTATCGGCGCGCAAGTCGGCCGCGCGACGGCGAACATCGCGGTGGCGACCTTGCTGCGCCGTTCCTCCGCCCTGCACGCGCTCCGGCCGTTGCACGAAATCCGCTATTTCGCGACCGAGGCGGCGCTTTCCCCCGAAAGCCTGGAAATCGGGGTGATGCCGATATGATCGCCGCTGCCGCAACTTCCGCGGGAACGGCACGGGGGCTTCCCTCGTCGAGGGGGCGGCTATGACTCTCTCCTGCGTTGCGGCATAGGCGGCCGATGGAAGACATCGTCTATAGCGCCAGTCCGGAACTGCGCCGGCCGCGCCATTTTGCGGCGAAGGCGATGCTCGACCTGCGCGCTTCGGGCGCGATCGCCTGGCGGCTCTTCCGCAGCAACCTGCGCATACGGCACCGCAGGACCTTTCTGGGCTATCTCTGGCTGCTGCTGCCGGTGATGGGTACCGTGCTGATCTGCAGTTATATCCATTCGCGGCGGATCGTCAGCATCGCGCCGACCAGCCTGCCCTATCCCCTGTTCGTGCTCTCGGGCATGATCCTGTGGCAATCCTTCGTCGATGCGATCAATGCGCCGCTGCAGCAACTTACGGCCGCGCGACAGCTGATCACGCGAAGCCGGGTCCCGCACGAGGCGATCATCCTCGCAGGAGCGATGGAGGTGCTGCTCAACGCGGCGGTCCGTCTCGCGGTGCTTGTGGTGGTGATCGCCATCTGGGTGCCGTTCGTGCCGTCGATGGTGCTGATCCCGGCGGGGGTCGTGGCGCTGGTGGTGTTCGGCCTGGCGATCGGGCTGGCGGTGGCGCCACTGGGGCTGCTGTATGACGATATCGGCCGCGTGATCGCGATGGCGATGACCTTCTGGTTCTTCCTGACCCCGGTGATCTATCCCTTGCCATCCTTTGGGCCGCTCCGTTTCAATCCGGTCGCGCCGCTGCTCGTCACCACCCGAAGCTGGTTGCTGGGCTGGTGGGGCGTTTCCAATGGCTTTCTGGTGATTGTCGGCATCGCCCTTGTCGGTCTGGTCGCCGCCTGGCTGTGGTACCGGCTTGCCCGGCCGCACGTCGTCAGCCGGTTGGGTTGAGCGATGGAGGTCGCCGCGCCCCCTTTTTCCGGGCTCGACATATCGGACGCACCTGATCGCGCCGCGCGTTCGGGGAAGGACGAGACGACGCTGTCGATTTCCAACCTGTCCAAGAAATATTGCGGCGATCTGAAAAAGGCGCTGTTCTACGGTCTGGGCGATATCGCGGGCGAGATGTCGGGGCGGCAATGGTGGGCAGGTCGCCTGCGCCCCGGCGAATTCTGGGCGCTCGACGATATCTCGTTCGACGTGCGGCGCGGCGAGGCCGTCGCCGTGATCGGGCGCAACGGTGCCGGCAAGAGCACGTTGCTGCGGGTGATCTACGGTCTTCTGAAGCCCGATATGGGGCAGGTGCGCATTGCCGGCCGGTCCGAGGCGATCATCGAGCTCGGCACCGGTTTCAACCCGCTGCTCACCGGTCGCGAGAATATCGAGGTCGGCGCGTCGCTTCATGGCCTTGATCCGGATGCGACCGGGCGTCTGCTCGAGGCAGTGATCGATTTCGCCGAACTGGCCGAGTTCATCGACGCCCCGCTGTTGTCCTACAGCTCAGGCATGAAGGCGCGCCTCGCCTATTCGCTCGCCGCGCATCTCGGGCCGGACCTGTTGCTGGTCGACGAGGCGCTGGCGGTGGGGGATCTGGCTTTCCAGCACAAATGCATTCGCCATATGCGACAGTTCGTCCAGGGCGGCGGATCGCTGCTTCTGGTCTCCCATAATGTGCAGCAGATTCAGACGGCGTGCGACCGCGCTATCCTGCTCGAACGGGGTCGCGTGATACTCGAGGGCGGTGTGGCCGATGCGGTCAGCAGGATGCTCGAGCAGCGGCCGGCGGTCGAGGCGAGCCAGTCGGGCGATTTCGCCGCCAATGGCCCGGTGCGCATGGGCGGGCTCAGCATGGCACCGGGAAGCGGCGGGGATATCCGTACCGGGCGGCCGGCTGAGGTGACGCTGCGTTACGAGGCCGACCTGGCGACCGAGGTGATATGGGCGCTGAGCATCTGGACCGAGGATCGATGGACCTGTGTTTGCGGCGCGGTCGATACGGCACCGCGGCGTCTCGACGCAGGTCGCGGCATTCTCCGCTGCACCCTGCCCGATGTGCCGCTGCTCGCGGGCCGCTACATCGTCCGCGCGACGCTGCTCGATGCCACGACACACTACCCGATCGCGCTGGAGAGTTCGCGGAGCCGGGAATGCCACATCCAGGTGCATACCGATCCGGATCCCGTCCTGAATCTGCAGATCTGGGCGAATCAACTGGTGCGGCTCGACGCTCAATGGGATGAACCGCTCCGGATGCCGCTGGACGGGACCGACGGGAAATGACCGAAGGGTCGGCCGAGGAGAATTTCGCAATGCTGCGTGATATGGATGAAGCGTTGCTTGCCAGGCTGGTCTGCCCGTCGACGCGGACTCCGTTGCGCCATGATGCGATCGCCGGCGAGCTGGTGTCGGATCAGGCCGGGCTTGCCTACCCGATCCGCGACGGCATTCCCGTCCTGTTGATCGAAGCGGCACGGCGGACCGGCACTGGCTGATCTTCACGCGCCGCCCCGAAGGATTTCCGCAAGCGTCGCTGCTCGTGGCGGCGACGGTCTGGCAGGCCGCCGGAGCCGTCGACAGCGCAATGGCGACTGGCTAAGCGTCACCGGATGAACGACGTTCCGGCTTTTCTGTGTCCGAACGGGAATCCGGGAATGGCAATCGTGAGACCCAGCGACAGACTCGACCGCGCCGACGTGCGGGCGGCGCTTGCCAAAGGTCTCGCCTTTCTGGAACGCGTCCAGCTCGACGGCGGAGAATTCCGCGTGGTGACCTCGCTGCGCAGGGATATGGCCGGCGATTGCGAACCCGATCCGTCGATCTTCCCGACCGCCCTGATCGCGCATTGCCTGTCCTTCGCCCCTGCCGCCAACCTGATGCGCGACCGTGGCCTGGCGTTCCTGCTCGCCCAGCGCGATCGCCATGGCCTGTGGCGGCACTGGACCCGGGATCACCCGTTCTTTCGCCAGTTGCCGCCCGATATGGACGATACGTGTTGCGTGTCGGCCGCCCTTGCCGCGGCTGGCTCGACGGACGGCGCGGATCCGGCGCTCCTTATTGCGAACCGTGACGCGCAGGGCATGTTCCTGACGTGGATCATGCCCCGGGCCCGTTGGACCGGCCGGGCGCATATGCGGGTGACGTTGCCGCAGCTTCGCCATCTCGTGACGCTCTGGTTCTTCTTCAAAAAGACCTCTGCGGCGCCTGGCGATGTCGATGCGGGCGTGAACGCCAATTGCCTTCACTATCTCGGCAGCTTCCCGGGCGATGGGCGCGTGGTCGAGCGGCTGGTCGAGATACTGCGCCGGGACGGGGAGCCCGATGCCGACAAATGGTATGAGAACCCTTTCGTGCTCTGGTATTTCTTCGCCCGCGCGCTCGGGGGCCGTTCGGAAGAGGCGCGGAGTTTGTTGCTCGCCAGGCTGGATGCTGCAACTCCGACGAGCGCGCTGGAGATCGCCTTGTCGGTCGCCGCCCGGCTCTATTGCGGGGCAATGCCATCGGACGAACTGATCGATGCGCTGCTCGCCCGCCAGTCTTCCGATGGAAGCTGGCCGCGCGCGCCGGTCTATTTCGGGGGGCGCGAACGTCGCCGTGACGGCAGCCTCGCGCCGGCGCATCCCGATACGCCACACTGGGGATCGGAGGAACTGACGACCGGCTTCTGCATCGAGGCGCTTGCACGGGTATCGCGGACGGAGGCAGCGTGACCCGTCACCTGATTCATATCGGCTATCCGAAGACCGGCTCGACCTTCTTGCAGCGCTGGTTCGCCGCGCATCCGCAGATCGCCTATGCGCATGGCGGCATCGCCGGGTTCCGCAGCATTCATTCCCTCGTCGCCGAGGCGGCTGGCAAGGATCCCGGCTATCTGTGGCGAGTCACCAGCCACGAGGCATTCACCTTCCCGTTTCTCGATGCCGGGCGGCGCGATATCGATTTGTCGCATCCGGGCGAGGGAACGCTGGAAGAACGGCAGGCGCGCGCCTGCGCCCTGCTGGCGGACAATTTTCCGGACGCGCATGTGCTGATCGTCACGCGCGGATTCCGGTCGATGATCCTCTCCTCCTATTCGCAATATGTCCGGGTCGGCGGCACTGACGATCTGGAAACGCAGATGTGGTTGGGCGGCAAAAATCCCTGGTGCTATGATGAACTGATCGCGATGTACCGCGCCCGTTTCGGCGATCGGGTGATCGTGCTGCCCTATGAATTGCTCGCGCGCGATCCGGCCGGGTTCCGCGCCGAGATGGAACGGCGGCTCGGCGTGGCGCCGTTCGATTTCAAGGATGCCGTGGTCAATCGTTCTCTCTCTCCGGTCGAGCTGCGATGGTATCCTCGCATCGCCCGGCTGGTCAGGCGCCTGCCGTTTCGGCGGCGGATGTCGCGCCTGTACCTTGGTCTTGTTTTCGACAACCGGTTGAGCCGGCCGATCGCGCTGCTCAATCGGCTTTCACCGGCAAAACCGGTCGACAGGGCGGTTGTCACTGATGAACTGCTGGAGGCAGTGCGGGGTACCGCCGACGGATTGGCGGCGGATCCGATCTACAGGCCCTTTGCCCGCGACTATCTGTTCGAGCACCTGCCGGATCCGCAATAGACCGAGCCAGTGGCGATAGGGGCCAGCTATTCGGCAGCCCCGACGAGTTCTTCGCCATAGTCCTTGGCCGGCGCCTGCACGGCGCCCTTGTCGACAAGGCGCAGGACGATGTCGGCGAAGGTGCTGGCGGGATCACGCGGCACCTGGGTGCGGATGCTGGCGGCAGCGGCAGCGGCGATCGCGGGCCATTCCGCCCGTGCGGCCCAGGCGCGCTCCATCGCCTCGTCGATGGCGGCTTCAGTCGGTGCGGCTGCGATGAAGCCAGTCTCGCCGTCGCTGCAGACCTCGGCGCTGCCGGCCACGTCGGTCGTGATCGTCACCCGCCCGGCCAGCATCGTTTCGACCACCACCAGCGGCAGACCTTCGGCGCGCGTCGGCAGGATCAGGGCGTGATGCTGTGCCCAGATCCCTCCCTGGACGTTCCGAACGAAACCGGGGAAGGCGACATTGTCGAGCCCAAGGAAGGCTGCCATTTCCTTCAGGCCCTCGGCGCGATCGCCGGCGCCGAAGAAGGAGACGCGGACGTCGCGTGCGCGCCACTTGGGCAGCGCCATCACCCGCAGCAACATGTCCTGGCCCTTCTCCATCGGGAAGAAGCGGCCGACACAGGCGAGCCTCAGCCCGTCGCCCGCATCGGGCCAGGGAAGCGGCGCATCCCATGCGGTGAGGAACGGATTGCGCACGACCTCACCCCTGGGGATCGCCATGCCCATCTGCTCTTCGGTGAGCCGATGATTGTGGTGCGAGACGAAATAGGCTCCCTGCGCGTCGGCATACATTGCCTTGCACCGCTCGCGCATCCAGTCGGACGGCCAGTAGAGCTCAGTCGCCTTCTGGCAGATCAGCGCATAGGGAATGCCGAGCCGCCGCAGCACGCCGGCATAGAGGAAACCGTCCCAATTGCCGCCTTGCGACAGGATCACCATGTCGGGGCGCGAGAAGCGCAGTGCGATATCGAGGCGGGCGAGTTGCCAGCTCAGCCCGGCGGCGCGGCTGATCAACGAGAAGATGCCGTAAAATGCCTTGGGCAGCAGCGGGAACTTGGCAAGATCGTGCAGCGTGCACTTCGCCTCGTTCAGCCGCTTGATCGCCGGTTCGCCCTTGGGAAGGTTGGGCTTGGCGACCGACACGCGGTGGCCGCGGCGTGCCAGTTCGGCGGCGGCGGCCCCCCAAAGTTCCTCGCTGCCACCCCAATGTGTCTCGTTGCAGCTGACAAAAGCAATGTGGCGCGTATCGGCGATTTTCAAAACGGAGCCCCCTCTGTGCCGTCGCTACCACGTTGCCCCTTTGTGCCGTCAATCAAAAATCGCAGGATTTTGTAAAACAAGCAGTTATGTCGTGGCGAAATATCGGCGATGAACGGGTCAGCCAGGGGGAATGAATCAGGTGCGGATCGGACAAATCATCCGGGCGACGGAGTGGTGGGAGTATAAGCTGCTCCCGATCCTCGGCGTCTTCTATGCGACGCTGGCCTATCGCCACGCATCGATTGCCGCTGCCTGGCCTGTCGTGATCGAATTGCTGATCGGGATCGCGGCCGGCGCTGTTTATGTGAGTGTGATCAACGATCTTACCGACCGTGACGAGGATCGGCGGGCTGGCAAGCCGAACCGGCTCGAAGGGCGGTCAGGCATGACGACCGTGCTGCTCGTTGCCGTGCCGGTGCTGATCGGGCTGGCCATGGCATGGCGCTGGCGTGACGATCCGTTGCTGCTGTCGGCCTATGGCGCGGCGTGGCTGGCATTCAGTGCCTATTCGCTGCCGCCCTTGCGGTTGAAGACGCGGGGCCTGTTGGGGGTAATGGCTGATGCGAGCGGCGCGCATCTGTTTCCCGCGCTGGTTGCGGCGCTGCTCGCCTTTCGCGCTGGCGGCGCGGCGCCCGATCTCGTCTGGCTCGCGCTGGTCGGGGTCTGGGCCGGTGCCTTCGGGGTACGCGGCATCCTGTGGCATCAGCTCAGCGACGAGGAGGCCGACCGGATCGGCAATGTGCGTACCTTCGTGCAGCGGCATGGCGGGCGCTGGGCCAGGGCGATCGGTGCCAGGGCGATGTTCCCGCTGGAATGCGCCGCCCTGTTCGCCTTGCTCTGGCTGCTCGATGATCGCGTCCCGTTCGTCGCGCTCGTGCTCTACGCCTTTCTGGTGATCTTCAAGCTCGAACGGTTCGAGATGCACGCAGCGATCGTCCAGCCGCGCCCGCGCCATCTGATCCTGCTCAACGAATATTATGAAGTGTTCCTGCCGGTCTCGCTGCTGGTGGCCTCCGCGCTGGCGCATCCAGCGGACTGGATCATGCTGGCGCTGCATTGCCTGTTCTTCCCCGGCCGGTTGAGCCAGGTGATCTCCGACGCGTGGAAGCTGCCGCAGCGCATTCACCAATAGAGGCCGGCATCACCCGGACTGGTTTGAATCAGGTCCCGGCCGATCTCTCGTGGTCGAGGCTCAGCCGATCTTCGCGACGAGTCCGGCCGCGAGCGAAAAGGGAGTGCCGAAGGTGGCGATGAACTCGGCCGCCGGAACTGCCTTGCCATAATGATAGCCCTGGCCAGCGTCGCAGCGCCAGGTGCGGAGCAGCGCCTCCTGCTCGGCCGTCTCGATGCCTTCCGCGATCACGTTCAGGCCAAGGCTGTGGCCGATCGCGACAACGCCTTTCACGATCGCTTCGCTGTGCGGGTCGAGGCCGATATCCTCGACGAAGCTGCGATCGAGCTTGAGGCGTGAAAGCGGGAAGTCCTTCAAGGTGCTGAGCGATGCGAAACCGGTACCGAAATCGTCGAACGCGATGCTGACGCCGCGCGCGTGCAGCTCGCGGAGTGGTTCCAATTCCTCGATGTCATGGCGAAGTGCGATGGTTTCGGTGATCTCGACCTCGAGGTCCGCCGGGGAGAGGCGATGCCGGGCGAGCGTGCTCTCGATCACGTCGACCAGGGTGCCGGCGCGGAGCTGGGCAGCGAACAGGTTGACGCCGATCCGGATCGGCGCGAGCCCGGCGTGGCGCCAGGCGGCCAGTGTGCGGCACGCTTCGTCGAGCACCCAGCACCCGGCTTCGAAAGCGAGGGCGTGCGTTTCGAGCACTGGCAGAAAGGCCTTGGGATAGAGCAGGCCGCGGGTCGGATGGCGCCAGCGCAGCAGCGCCTCGGCGCCGATCAGGCGGCCGTCGGCCAGGCTGACCTGAGGCTGGAAATGCAGTTCGAGCTGCCGGTCGGTGAAGGCGTAGCGCAATTCGTCCTGAAAGGCGCGATTGGTGGCGAGCTGGCTTTCCATGCCCGTGTCGAACAGGCGGTAGCGCCGTCCTCCGGCGTTCTTCGCGCGGAAGAGCGCAAGATCGGCGCGCACCACCAGTTCGTCGGCATTGCTCGCATGGAACGGGGCGAGCGCGACCCCGACGCTGCCCGACAGGTGGAACTGGTGCCCGCAGACCGAGAAGGGCCGGCCGATCAGGTCGAGCAGCGCGTCGGCGCGGGCGGCGATGTCGAGCGGGTCGCGATCATTGGGCATCAGGATCGCAAACTCGTCGCCACCCAGCCGCGCCAGCACGTCGTCGGGGCCGAGCGATGCGGCGAGCCGCAGCGCGAGTGCCTGCAGCAGCGTATCGCCAGCCGCATGGCCGAGCCCGTCATTGACGTCCTTGAACCCGTCCAGATCGAAGACCATCACCGTCGCCGCGGCGGTGCTTTCGAGCTGGGCCTCGATCCGTGCGCGAAAGCTGTTGCGATTGAGCAGCCCGGTCAGTTCGTCATGGTTCGCAAGATGATGGAGCCGCTCCTCTCGCGCGCGCCGGTCCGATATGTCCTGCAGTTGCGCGCCGAAGCCGAGACCGAGCGATCCGTTCCACACTGACAGCGACAGTTCCGCGGGGAATTCCGATCCGTCGCGGCGGACCGCGAGCACTTCGAGCGGCCGTCCGGTCATTCGCGCCTGCGCGCCGCCCGCGATCCGCATCAGTCCTTCGCGATGCGCTGCGCGAAAGCGCTCGGGAACAATCAGTTCGACGAAACGGCCTTCGACCTCACGAGCTTCATAGCCGAACATCGCCTGCGCGCCGTGATTCCAGAAGGTGATGCGCCCTTCTTCGTCAGTCGTGATGAGCGCCTGATGGGCGACATCGGCAAAAGCGATGAGGGTATTCGCCGTTCGGCTGGCGTGGCGGCGCTCGAACAGATCGACGACGATGCCGGCCATCCGCGAGAGCAGGGATTGCTGGCCTTCCGAGAAATCATGTCGCGGCTTCACGTCCAGCAGGCCGAAGCTGCCCAGCGCGACACCGTCCCGCGTGATCAGCGGTGCGCCCGCGTAGAAACGGATTCCGGCCCCCGCGACCAGATCGGTGGTGGCGAAGCGCTGATCGGCCAGCGCATCGGGGACGACCATTGGATCGGTGCCGCGGACGACCTCGGCACAGAAGGAGCCTTCGCGCTGGAGTGAATCGATTTCGACGCCGAACCTGGCTCTCAGCCAGACCTGGTCGCGGCCAACGAGCGTGATCGCGCAGATCGGTACGCCGAACATCTCCGCGCCCAGGCGAACGATGCGGTCGAGATCGGGCTCGCCCGGCGTGCCGTCCAGGCCGTAGCGTCGCAGGCATTCGAGACGCTGCCGTTCGGCGCCTGCGGTCTCGCCATGGGGATCGATGATATTCGGCAATGGCACGACCTCTTACCTGTGCAGCATTGCCGGGCGGATGTTACGCAAGTCTAAATGTTCGGCTCCGGTATAACCACTTGCGGTTGCGATCGGCGAAACGGTCAATCTGGAGCGGCCGGCCTCACAGACCGGCATTGGCCTCGACCGTCTTCGCCATCGATGCCCAGTCGAGCTCCGGCCGCTCGCGCGCCATCGTGGCGATCAGCCGGTCGCGGCCAAGCGACAGCATCGGCATCGGTACGCCTGCGGCGACGGCAGCCTCGGCGACCAGATTCATGTCCTTGAAGCCGAGGGGCAGGGTAAAGCCGGCGGGCTCGTACTTCTCCTCGACCAGCACCTTGCCGTACACGTCGTAGATCAGCCCGCCGAAGACCGAGCCGGTCAGCGTGTCGAGCAAGATACCCTTGTCGACACCATAGCGTCCCGCGAGCGTCATTGCCTCAGCCAGGGATTCGATCACCGTCATGATCAGGAAATTCCCGCTGAGCTTGACGATATTGGCCTTGTGGGGCGTCTCGCCCAGATTGAAGCTGCGCTGGCCGACCGCGTCGAACAGCGGCTGGCAGGTCGCGACTGCCTCGGCCGGGCCAGCCGCGACCACGAACAGCTTCTTCGCCGCGGCAGCCAGCGGCCTGCCGAAGACCGGCGCCGAGACGAAGGTCTGGCCAGCCTCCCGATGGGAACTGGCCAGCCGGTCGGCGATGGCGACGCTGATCGTGCTCATCGAGACATGGATGGTCGGCGTGCCCGAGGCGAGAATGCCATCCTCGCCGAAGGCCACTGCCTCGAGCGCCCTGTCGTCGGCCAGCATGCTCATCACCACCGGTTGCCGGGCGGCTTCGGCGGGTGTCGCAGCCAGCCTTGCCCCCGCGGCGACCAGCGGGGCGGCCTTGTCCGCGCTGCGGTTCCACAGGGTGACCCGATGCCCCGCCTCGATCAGATTGCCGGCGATCTGGCTGCCCATCTGGCCCAGGCCGATGAAACCGACATCCATGAACTGGCTCCCTATCCGTTCGATCAGAAATCGGCGCGGTAAGTCCGGGCAGGGTGGCGCGCAATGTCGGAGTTCGCACCTTCTGGCCGTTCCGACGGTCGCCTATGGCCTGGGTCGCAGGGTCAAGGGCCGGAACAAGAACCGAAACGGCGATGGTCATTGCCCCGAGGGGTGCGCTGCGATTCATCCCGTTGAATAGGGCGGTTTGCCTCCTTCGATGCGAAAGGATTGTTCCGCGGGCAGCAATGCGATTTGCGTGTCGTATCGGGCACGCAACGGATAAGGAGGACGGGCCCTCGGCGGGGAGGCACGATCCGGGCACGCGAATGCTTTCCAAGCGCTTACCATAAAGTAGATTGCTCCGAATGGGACCGAATCGACTCGACGGCCTGACCGCCCGCCAGCTGCAATGTCTTCGCGGCAAATGGGATCGGAAGATGGACAAGGAGATCGCGCACGAGCTCGGCATCTCCCAGCGTGCGGTCGAGGGCCATCTGCGCGGCGCGCGCGAGAAGCTCGGTACCGCCTCCACCCGCGCCGCCGTGCTGATGGTCGCCGTGCGGGAAGGGTGGGAGGGTTCGGTTGAACCGAACCGTGGACCGTCCGATCTTCCGAACCCCGGCGATTCCAGCGCAATCCTGTTTCCGGACGAGGAGGGGCCGGTTCCCGCTTCCGCTTCGGTCCGCGACAGCTGGTCCCGGTCGGGTCAGCGACTGTCGCCGATCGGACCGGAAGCGCGCTGGCCCATCCCAACACGGGAAGGGCAACGCAATGACCTGAGCACGCTTCAGCGACTGGCCTGGCCGTTCGCGATCGCGACACTGGTGATGGCCATTCTTTTTCTGGGTTTCGGTGTGGTCAACGGCGCCGGCGAATTCATCGGCACGGTTCTGAACCGCACATTCTGACAGCACATTCTTGAAAGCGCCCGCGCCCTGCGCCGGCGCAGGGGGTAATCATGCTCAACGATCGTCTTTCCGCGGCGCGCAAGGTCGCGCAGACCCTGATCCCGGCAGAGCGCAATCTCGATGCCTCGTTGCGCAGCAATGCGGAACTGACGCTGGCGATGCTGGCGGCGCGCGAGGAAGCGCGGCTGCCGCTGTCGATCGCCAGCGATGCCCTTCGGCACAATGCAGACGCGAATGTTGCGCTCGCCAAGGCCTGGTCGAGCATCGCGCTGGTCCATGGCGCATTGCGTGCGGCACAGCACGATGTCGGGCTCGACGGCGTCAAGGCCTGGTTCGGCGATCAGTCGCTTTGCGAGGATACGGCGCTCGGCACGGGCACGGTGGTCTCGATCAGCACGGCCGCATGATCGCGGGTTGACGAGAGGGCTGGTTGAATGCTCCGCTCCGGACATGCTGCGCATCATTCTGTACGAGATGATTCTGATCATCTGCTGTGTCTACGCGCTGGCGCGGGGCGGCGCGCCGGAGCGGAGCGCGGCGGCCATGATGCTGGCCGCCTCGCTCGCCAGCTTCGTCACCCAGTCGCAGCCCTTCTCCGGATCCTTTCAGAAAATGCAGATGTGGGTCTTCGTGATCGACATGCTGTTGCTGGTGGGCCTGTTCGTCCTCGCGGTCGCCTCGACACGTTTCTGGCCGCTCTGGCTCGCCGGTTTTCAGCTTCTGGCGGTCACCGCGCATTTCATCCGCGCGGTGGACCAGAGCGCGTTGTCCAGGGGCTATCAGTTCCTGATCTCGTTCGAAGCGTATCCGATGTTGCTGCTGGTGGCGCTTGGCGCATGGCGGCACCGGCGGCGCCTTCAGCTCTACGGTGCCGACAGATCCTGGAGGGATTCCTCGAGCCTGTAGCGGGGGCCGGCGCGGCTGGTCTGTCCGCCCGGCTGGTGGATGAGTTCGGTTCGCTGCCCGGCGTGCTGGCGGCGAGCGGGCAGGCGCGGTTGCGCGTGCTTGAGGGCAGGCCCGATCTCGATGCGCTGCTCGGCGGGCTCGATGCGGCGCTGACGCATATCGCCACGCTGCGCTTCTCGCGCGGGCCGGTGATCGACAGCTGGCCGGCGCTGCTCGACTATCTGCGGCTCACCCATGCCTTCAGCGCGGTGGAAATCGCGCGGGTGCTTCACCTCGACGGCCAGGGCAGGCTGATCCTCGACGAGGAGATATCGCGCGGGACGATCGACGAGGCGACGATCCATGTACGCGAGGTGATCCGCCGCGCGGTGGAGCTTCACGCCGCGTCGATCGTGCTGGTGCACAACCACCCGAGCGGGGATCCGGCACCGAGCCGCGCGGACGTCGACATCACCCGCCGCATCGCCCGCGCGGGCCAGCCGCTTGGGATCGCGGTGCACGACCATCTGATCATGTCGACCAGCGGGCATGCGAGCATGCGGGAGATGGGGTTGATTTAGGGCCCAATCTTCAGAGCGTAGTCGGAAAACAGCACTCACATGGCGACGAAAGCCTCCCCAACTTGGGGCTAACCGCTCGCGCCGCGGCGCTCTACTCTTGCGACCCATCGAATTCGAACTGCACGCAGACATTCTCAAGGAGCACGCCAGAACAGTTGCGGCAGAAGGCATCGGGGTAGCGCCGACGCCACTGTCCGAGGATGGACATCTTGTCCGCGGAAGGCTCTGAACTGCGTCGCGCAGAGCGAATGGCTGACTCAGAAAGGGGAGAACGCTGATCGCGTAGACAGCCGATCACGGGGATGGCGATGGATATACCGCTGACCAGCATGGCAAACTTGTTGCGCCCGTGAACTCGCCCCGGTCTCAATCTACCTATATAGGGCGACACATTAAGGGCAGAACGATAGCGATATTCGAGGTAGGGTGGGGCGATGCAAACAGCAAAGATGGTAGATGCAGCAGCGACGCAGACTCTCGGCAGGCGCCTGTTCACGCCTGTTCGCGGCGAAGGCCGGCATTTTTTTTTGATCGATCTCGTGCGCGGCTTCGCGGCCTTGGTCGTCGTTATTTTTCACTATCAGAATTTCGCAATACCGGCTGGTTCTATTGAACAAGTTCTAGTGGTGCGAGATGCGATGCCTTGGCGAACTCTTTTGTGGCCAATATACGATTACGGCCTCTTTGCAGTGCAACTATTCTGGCTAATCTCTGGTTTCGTTTTTACCGGGGTTTATGTCGGACACACTCATACAACTCGTTATTTCGTGGCGAGCCGAATTGACCGACTTTATCCACTTCACCTGCTTACGCTTTTCGTGGTTGCTGGGCTCCAGTTTGGTCGGCTTGGTACCCTGGGTAATTTTGCAATCTATCAAGTGAACGATGTCTATCATTTCGTTTTGCATCTTTTTATGGCTTCTGACTGGGGGTTTCAGCGAGGACCCTCGTTTAATGCTCCAATCTGGTCGGTTTCATTGGAAATATTGATATACGCAATATTCTGGTTTGTAGCGTCTTGGCTTTACCGGTTCGGCCTAATAGGCCCTTTCGCATTGGCAGGCGCTTTCGCGATGGGAAGTATTTTCAATTTGCCGGGTACGCTGTTTTGGCAATGTGGTTTCTATTTCTTCCTCGGCTCTGCGGCGCATTGCGCATATATTGTGGCGGGTAAGAAATCTCGCTGGCTTGTCATCCCAGGGGTGGCGGGCTTCGGTTTCGTGACGGCCCTATTGTTGGTGCATCCGACTATCGGTGTGCCCAAGCTGATGTCGGTGATCCTGCCAAGCCTGTTTTTGATTGTTTGTAGTGTTGAATCGCCGCATGTGGTCTTGCCGAAATGGGCGCGCACCGTCGGCGATATGACATATGGGGTTTATCTTTGGCATATCCCGTTGATGTTGGCTGCCATGCTCATCTTGGATGGTGTCGTTGGATCGCGTGGGATCGTCCTGCAACCGGGCTTTTTGATTGCTTATGTCGCTGTCATCGCATTAATCGGCGCGCTATCGTTCTATCGGATCGAGCGGCCGGCCAAGAGGGTATTGATGAGCTTAATTGAGGGCGGGGTGGCTAGAAAACGCCAAGGAACTTAGATCGCACCCTTTTAGTCGCCAAGACATCCCGCGCTTCACAGCGACCAACAATTCCCACGGCATCGATGTAGCGGCCGTTCGCCATCTCAAGCTGTCCGGTCTGTTCGATGAAGCTCGATTGCCATGGCCGCGCGTCGTCATGTCCGTCGGGCAACTTGGCGCTCTCGGGCAGCGCCGCTGGGGACGCGCCGTTGAGCCAGCTACTCGGCAACAGGGCCGAGCAGGGCGATGCATTTGCCTGAATGATGGTATGAGTGCAGCCGGCAAGCAGCGCGATTGGCAGCATCGTTGCTATCGCCGCCAGGTGCCTGGTTGATTGCATTTCTTCCCTCCTTCACGGTCTCATGGATAGCCTGTTCGGCCGTCTGGGCGTTGCCGAGTGTCTGGACGGCGTCACGCCCGCTTTCGATCTCGGCTCCGCGCTGGCCGGTCGCAAGACGGGCTTCGGTCTCTGCATTACGTGCCGTGCTGCATGATCGGAGCGCGAGGAAGCTGGCAAGCACCGCGCTCAGGATCGTCGCCAATGCGATCCTGAGCAAGGTTGCGGTGGAGATCGCGGGCACTATGCCACCCCCTTGATCTTCTCGGCGAACTTGAAGCCGTAGACCGTGCCGGCCCAGGCAAGCGACATGCCCGCCGCAGTGATATCGAACCGGTCGAACAACAGCGGTTGCAGGATCATCGTCCAGGCGACCGTTGCGTTGGTGATCCAGTCAAGCGTCGGGCGGGCGAGCCGCACGAACGCCTGGTACCAGGCCTGTTCGCGGATCCGGTGATCAGGCATGTTGATCGCATTCGTCGGTGCAGCTTTCGCGGCCTCGACGACGATCTGATCGACGGGCTCGCTGATGGCAGTGCCGCTCACGCCGCCCTCGCCAGCCAGCCGTATAGAAAGGCCTCGTGGCCGGCCCGGTCTTCAGTAAGTGAGAGATAGCGCTCGCCTTGAAGGGCGTTGAGCAACGGCAGCAGTCGCCGTTCGCCTGTCGCTCCGCGTCTGGCAAGAAAAGCCTTCAATGCGGCGAGGGTCGCCGTACCAACCGCTCCATCGATCGTAAGGTCCGGATAATCCCGTGCGCCGTTATTGAGTCCGTTAAGCGAGCGTTGCAGAGAAACCGTGGCGACATCGGGCCCCATATTCACGCCGGCATCGACCAGTTCGGCCGCGATCGGCATTGACACCGTGGCAATCTGGTCGAAGCCTGGCGCGATCACATAACGACGCCAATACACCTCGAAGGCGAAGTCCTGCGTCATGGCGCTCATCGGTCCCTTAACGCCCTGGCTGCGCGCGGTCGCTGTGGTGACGCCGTGGTTCGTCTCTCCGCCCACGTCGTTGGGGTTGTTGACGTAGTCTTCCTCGTTCGCCAGCACATCTCGATCACTGCGTTGATCGTCTTCATCACGGCTTTCCCTTCAATAGCATCCAGAGGGCGAGGCCCGCGCCGGCCAGCCAGCCAACGAGAGGTGAACGAACAACCCAGCCACCGAAGCTCATTGCTCCGTCACGTCGATGTTTGTCTGCTTCGAGCGCTAGCACACGCTCTTCCAATGCCTTAACCTTGGCCGGGAGATCGGCCGTGCCGATTACCCTTTCGCCGAGTGCGTCAAGTTTAATTGACATCGTGTTCAATTTGTGAATGAGTTCGCGCAGTTGATCCTTCATTTCGCCCAACATAATCCCTGTGGCATCGAGTTGTTCTGTCATGTAGTTATATCCAAAAGATATCTCAATACTGAGCATAATAGATAATACGGCGAGCAGAAATCTCGAATATTACAAATATTTGCAGTGCAATATTTCATTATTCACTGAGATTCGGGTTGCTCTTAAGCGTGTATAAATATAATGAGAGATGTGGTAAAGCATTATTGCTCATGGCCGGCGTATAGCGCACTGATGTTCGCAAGGCTGTGCGCTGTAACTGCAGTAACATAAGGCGCTTTATCTTCGATCATTACAATGCTATTTGCTGGGCTGCTGCCATCTTGGCGTAACCGGAGGCGTTTGGATGGAGGCCATCGGAGGTGTCCGTTGCTGGATCGATCCAGCCATCTGTGTTGACGAAAATGATGTTGGTGTCCCCAATCGCAGTCACGGCTGCCAGTATTGCCCCATTGTAGGCATTTCGCTGTGCGTAGTTCGCAACGCTGGTTCCTACGGAAAGGATACCTCGTGCATATATCTTCGCTGAAGGCAGTCCCGCACGGATGAGGGAAAGCATGGTCTGATAGTCGGATCGGAAGGTGGTGATCGGGACTCCCGTAATCATGTCGTTGACGCCACCAGTGCAGAAGACGCGACTAGGAATGGAGCTTAGGCCGGTTATCTGGGAGGTTGTATCGCGAAGGCCTGTGGAGACTTTGGCTCCCGAACCACCCCGCCTGATAGAAACCCTACCTGTAGCCTGTGCTAGGATGTAGGGGTCCATGACACGTGAATCCGTTTGGGAGATGAGGGCGTTTCCCTGTACGATGGAATCCCCGAAGTAGGCGTCAACTTGCTTGGGGGTGTGTACGGAAGCGCTTAGAGTATCTACGAGGACAGCGTTGACATAGATCGCGGTGCTAACTGAGATGAACTTGACCTCATACTCGTGGGTTCCCGATAGGCCCGTGGCAAGGGCAACAACCTCATAGTTGGACGATATGGCAGGGGTGACCGAGGCTATTTCCACCCCGTCCTGCAACAGTACGATCGCTCCGGTGCCGAAACCGTTGAACATCCAGAGGCGCACCGAGGTTGTGGTTGCTGCAAATCTTAGTCCGCTGCCGCTAGGCTGCGACCAATAGCGTTGCTCGTTCCCAGCCGCATACAGCGAGGCGCTGCCGGTGACGCCTTCGGCCGCGATGTAATCTGAATACGGGATCGTGCCCACTGGATAGAAATTGGGTACATCCGAAGGGCGGGTTATCTGAGGAGCGCTCCCTGAAATACGGTAGCAGAGGTCGTAGTCAAAGTATTGGCCTCTCAACTTGATCCGATGATTTCCTTCCGGAAGATGGAAGAGTGGGACGAAGGACCAACCTGGGGGAGCTATAATTGTAGTAGGGGTTCCTCCATCTATCTGAAGCGTGTAGTTTCCTCCGAAGAGTTGTGCAGAGAGGTCCGTGCCATGGATCACCGTATCAAGGTAACAATTTCCAAGGCCCATTCCTAGGCCCGGGACTCCAACCACATTATGTCCGCTTGAAGCCACTGGAGCCGCGAATCCTCCTAGCTTGGCTACTGCGCTATCGCCGAACGCTACATCCAAGGTTACGGGAAGCCTGACTGCCTCTAGGTAGCTGCCGGCCTCAACTGTGGTATTCCCAGTGTCGGACGTATTCTGCGACCAGGAGATGCCGAAGTTGCCGACATTCGACCCGTTTGCGATAAGTGCATCTATCTCGATCCAGCCCGATCCGGCCGCTCCCGTGACGGAGATGTCCGCCGCGCTGAAGGTAGTGTCCACAGCGATATTGCTTAGAGCGGTGTCCCCCGGAGCGATGCTATAGTGCTGTACTCGAACTCTCGTGGGCGCCACGGGACCGATGTGGCGCCACTTGAAGTCTGCCGCCGCCGTGGTGGTGAAATAGATTTTGCCGTTGATTCTGGTCAGCGTGTTTGCTGCCAATGGCAATGAAAGGTCGGCGTCGATGTTCAGTGACGCGTCGGCCGTGATCGTCGTTGAAGCGCTCTTAGTATAGCGAGCGGGAAGGGCGGCAACGGCAAGAGTTGTGCCGGCGAGATCAAGCGTTGTCTGTTTGGCGGCTGCCAATGCTATGTTTCGTGCGGCTTGGCTCTCCAGTACGGCCTCTGCCACAGATGTTGCATCGTTTGGCACTGCGATGAATTGCGTTCCGTTATGGCCGAGCACCTTGCCCGCAAGCTCCGACACTGGCGGCAGGGCGGGTGCGGGGTCGCCCAACGGCACCTTAAGCGCGCGCGTTCCCAGGTCGTGGTTGACCAAGTCCCGGATCGCCGCGCGCCGGTTGATCATGTTCACGGTCGAAAGGTTGTACGCGCCCTGGTCCGCGAATTCGCTGGTCTGGAGATAATCCGGTTCGGAGATGAGCTGGATCCGCGTCCCGCTGACGGGCGGCGTGGTGAAGGTCACCGTGCCGGAGGTGGCGCCAAAGGTGACGCTATAGTGTGTCGAATAGGTCTTGCGGACTCCGTCGACATAAACGCCGACATCCGTCGCGGCGACGATCGAGAAATTGAATGGAAACTCGGCTTGTGTGCCGTTGCCATTCTGGGGTTCGCTTGAAACGTTCGGACTGATTGCGGCCACACGGCACCTCCTGTGATGGAGGTGGCTTAGATGGTGGCGGGAAAGGTTTGAATCGATCGGAGTTGCTCGCCGGTCGGATGGCTACAATCGGCTCCGCGCCGTCTCGGCATGCCGTTCGAATATGTGGTCCGGGAGACTCGGCTCTGTCGGATATTAAGAAATGTAAGGTTGGAAGGGTTGGTTGTATTTTTCTTCAATGAATCTTCCGGTTTCGTAGTTGCACTCGTTGTCGAAATCAAAATCTTTCGCCGATCTAAGTCCGTATTCTTTTTTGGTTATGGTCAACCTTTCAAGGACTCCGGGGATACTTGCCGGCTGTAGTAAGGATATGACAACAGAAAAGTGGCCAACATTAATCATTCTGGGGCAGTAGGCGCGACGAGAGTGGTCGATGGATTTTGTAGTCCATGCGGTATTATCTTTCCAATCCGGCATAAAGTAGCGAATAAGACGAATCGCATTGTTGTTGGTGGCGTCAACGAATTTCTGATCTCGGCGAAAACCGAAATTGATCGTGATTTCAACTGTTTCGATAGTCGATCCTGTGGCGCGTATCGCGATACGATCAATCCCGGCGGCGGTGGATGTACACGTATCTGCGCCATACCGTCTCGAACAGAAACCCAATGTCGTCAGATCG
The DNA here is from genome assembly GCA_040388155.1 of Pseudomonadota bacterium. Classification (GTDB taxonomy): domain Bacteria; phylum Pseudomonadota; class Alphaproteobacteria; order Sphingomonadales; family Sphingomonadaceae; genus Sphingomonas. Next base: position 97,156 of record JAZKCJ010000006.1, on the reverse strand, counting down.
TCGATTGCCGCCGAAGGGTTCTTTTTTATTCCAGCCACGGACCCTTTTGGTGCGGCAGGAATGTGCTCGCCGCAAGATGCTGATCCTAGCGAGAGCAAGGGTAAAATCAGGTATCCAACAATTCGTAACTCGATCATCTTCTCACACCTCATGGAAGAGCGGAGAACGCTGTTCTGCCCCAGTATGATGTTCACTCTACGTTCGTGGTTTGTCAACTGCCTGGAAAGCTTCCAAAGCCCGAAGGTTTTGTCGAACATCGTGCCGCAACACAGCTTGCCGGGACGGGAATGTCTGGTCAGTGGGAAGGGCTCGAAGGGTCAAGCTTCACGAACACCCCTTTTCCGCAGCAGAAACATCGCGGTCATACGTTGCGTCTGGGGGCTGAAATCGTTCAGGCCGAGGCGGGCCACTGCAATCTCGTCATAGGTCCTCCCCTGTATTTGGAACATGCCCGAGGCATCTGAAATGCCAGTACCGTAGTAGAATTTTTTCAGATCCTTGAGACGTTTGCGTCCGTAGCGCTCATAATATTGGTGATGTCCATTCGTGCCCTCGGTGATGGAAATCAGAGTGAGAAAGGCCATCAGAGCTGGATTCTTCATATCCTCCTCGGTGATCGCGCGATTGCTCGCCTGATCTTCGGGAGACCGGATATGCTGCGTGCCGATATAGGGCTCTCCATCAAGCATATAAATTTCGTGAGGCTTCCGAGATTTCTCCTTGGCCCCTACACCCGTGGCGGATGCCGGGCCTTCTGTGTTCAGTTTGGCCGCCTCGACGACTGAAAACGCGCCATGGTTGTCACGCGCCTGCCAGGCAGCATCACGCGGGGAACTTGCTTGTGCCAATGTCCGATGTTGAGTGACTGCATAGATGGCCGGCCTGCCTCCACTCAGGCCCTGCTGGATCTGCACGAATCGGTCATATTCCTTCCGTGTCACCTTGCTCCGCACCAGCCGCAGATCTTCCCTGGCGAAGGCGGCCGGGTTTTCAGACGCCATGATGTTCATCATCAGCGCTGCCTCGCCGCCCGGGGCGATCGGGGTCGGGTCGAGATTGGTCTGCGCCAGGCTCCTCAGTGCCTGATCGGTCTCCTCGTCGAGATCCCGGCGCACCGTAGCCGGAATCTGCGTGATTGACGTGAAGCCGGATCCGAGTTGTTCGGCAGTCGCCAGCCCGGTTTCCCGGGCTGCGTCCGCCGCTTGCTTGCGAGAGCGCGCCTGTAGGGAGGCGCGATCATTCAGGTCGTCCAGGGCGTAGCGCTTCAAGACCTCGGCCAAAGGTCGGGCTTCGATCTCCTGCGCGATCGCCGCCTGCCGTTCGGGGGAGAGCGTGCCGTCCTTCTCCCCGGGGGGCAGGAGCTTGTCCACCTCCGTTGCCGCGACCGCACGGGCGAGCGGTTCGAACAGTTCCTCCTCGGTCGCCTGCCGGTCGGCCTGGGTCATCGTGTCGCGCATCAGCCGGTAGCGATTGGCTGCCGCGACCGGATCGCGGTCGGTCAGGCCCTGCACCACGCGCCGCCGGATGTCCGAGCCATAAGCCATGGCACTGCGATCGATCGCGGCCGGGTCGTCACCGCGCGCCATCCCCCGTGCCACGATCGAATCGATCCCGGTCTGGAGATGCTTGTCGAACAGCACGGGATCGTCGCTGTTGTCGGTCGCGTCGTCCGCCGCGTTGCGTTCGAGCAGCATGCTCTGCTGGTCCTGCCCCCGGCGCAGCGCCTGCCCGGCCCCGGCAACCGCGCCGGAAAGATCATAGTCGAAGCGTTCCGCGATCACCTGGTCGAACTGGCCGCGCTGCCGATCGTTCTTCAGCCCGCTCCTGATCCAGTCGCGCAGCCCGCCATAGTCCCGCGTCATGTTCTCCAGCATGCCCTGCGGGTCGGCCCCGACCTTGCCGAGCGCGCCCGCCCGGATGCCACGCGCGCCTTCGGCATAGGCGTTCCACGCCTTTTTGACCTCGAACTCGTCGTTGCGGGCTTGCCGCTCCTGCATCTCGCCCGCGATCCGCGCGCCTGTGCCGCCAAGCTGCTGCATCCCGGCGCCAAGCGCCTGGAGGCCCGTCCCGGAATAGTCGCCGGGCTGGAGCTTCGCGTTCGTCACGTCGGCGATGCCGACGCGGTTCTGTTCTCTCGGGACCGTCGGCATCTCAGAGAACCGATCGCAGGATCGGGAACAGGGCAGTCATGGGCACCTCCTCGGTTTGGAGAAGGGCTTAGGCAGTGGACGCCATATCTTGAATCAACCGGCGCCGGACGGAGATAGATCCGGAATCCGATCTACCATCTCGTTTATCTGTGCGCCTTGAATGCTGTGACATAATAGATTGACGAATCGGAAGCGTAACGTTCGGACGGTAGGTGTCCGTTCCTCGCTTCGGGAACGCTGCGCGCAGAGGAATGACCGGATGCGACAAACGACTTTGTCCGTGGCTCTGGAGGTCAAGCCGGAAAGCCAGGACAAGCTTTCCGCCCTGATCGACCGATTGCACGACAACGGCTCCGCCGCGAGCGCGGGTGGTCCCGGCGACTATGCCTGGTTCATGCAAGGCGTGCCGTCGGTGCATTTCCTGTCGATGAGCATGTTCCCCGGCGCTGATTACGATCCGCTGTTCGTGCTCGAGGCGAATTTCGACGGGGCGCCCGGCATCTTCTGGGGACAACTCGAGGCAGCGATCGGCGTCGACCTGCGCAACATGCTGCGGTGCTGCAAACGCCCGCTGGATCCGTCCGGGCCGCTCTACGACGCCGTGACGGCGCCGGATTCGCGAGCGCCGGTCGCACCCTATATGGAAGCGCGCTCGCTTGAGCCGAGCGTCTACCATCACGGCAATCGCGGCATGACGCGCGACCGTATCCTGGCCGAGGGCGACCTGTTCCGCGCGACCCGGACCGAGATTGCGACCGCCAATGGCGCGGGGCCTAGTCCGTATCGTGGCGCGGTGACCCCGGCCGACATCCACCACCATCTCCGTGCCGCGTTGCTGCCCGCCTTTCCCTGGCTTGCCGAGCGAGCGCCGGCTCGTGTCCCGTTCCTCACGCGTTGCGGCGATTATCTCAAAGTGGCCGTCTTTGCCCTGCTCGTCGTCCTCGCACTCGCGCTGCCGGGCCTGATCCTCGCACCGCTCATGCCGGACAACCGCTTCTTCCTGCTGCTCGCTTTCGGCCTGATCTACACGGGCATCCGCCTCTACATGATCCGCGAGCCGCTGCCGGGCACTGACACGGCGGGGAAGTTCAACCTGATCACTGCCCTGTTCAAGCCCCAGACCCTGGTGCTGATCCTGGTAGGGGCGATTCTCTACGCAGTGCTTGCCCCGCTGATCACCATCACCATCTCGATCATGACCGGCCTGCCGCTTGAGCTGGCGCGTCAGCATGCGCCGCGGATCACCCTGTTCGGCCTCCTCAGCGTGCCCTTCTCGGTGCTGCTGATCCTATGCTGGCTCCGCTATCTCGAACGGCGCGATTCCTCGCAGGATACGCCGCCGATCGATGAGGAGATGGTGCGCCAGATGGCGCAGCGCGAGGACTGGATTCCGCAGAACCACATGGGCTCGGTCGTGCTGATCAAGCCGGGTGTGTTGCGCACCATCATCGTTCGCGCCGGCCATCACGGGCTGGGCCTGATGCTGCGCGCGATGCCGAACAGCGGCGTGCGGGGCTATCTCGGCAGCATGCGCACCGTGCATTTCGCGCACTGGGCATTCGTCAACAATGGCAGCAGGCTGATGTTCTTCAGCAATTTCGACCAGAGCTGGGAAAGCTATCTCGATGATTTCATCGAGAAGGCGCATGTCGGCCTCACCCTCGCCTGGGGATGCGGGGTCGGCTTTCCGGCGACGCGTTTCCTGATCCAGGATGGCGCCAGCCATGGTCGCAAGTTCAAGGCCTGGGCGCGTCATTCAATGGTGGTCAGCCGCTTCTGGTACAGTGCCTATAGCGATCTGACCGTCGATCAGGTCGAACGCAACAACCGCATCGCCAATGGCCTGCGCAAACCGTCGCTCACGAACAAGGAGGCGTCCGCGTGGATCAACGACCTGTGAGCGAGACGCCGCGGAAAAAGCCGCCGAGCTGGCAGCTCAAGGCGCCGCATTGCACCCTGACTCAGGGACTTGTCGTCAGCGGTTTCGCGTCGCTTCCGACCGGGCGGGCGCTGTTCCTCGAATTCACCTGGAAGGGGAAGGGCGGGGGCGGCTGGCTCCAGGCAGTGCAGGAGCTTGCGCCGGTCACCGACGCTGACGGGCGGGACGCACGGGCAACCGCGATCTCATTCGCTTATGCCGGGCTGGAAAAAATGGGCCTGCCGAAACCCGCGCTCGACTCCTTTGCCGCGCCGTTCAAGGAAGGGATGTTCCAGGAGGACCGGTTGCGTCGCCTGGGCGATCGCCGCAAGGGCGAATGGCTCGGCACGGTCATCGAAGGCGGGCCGAAATGGAGCTCGAACGCGCGGCAACGTGGTGCCCTGACCAGCGTGGAAGCGGGGCAATCGCGATCCAGCACGTCGACCGGGCATCGCGAGGAACAGATCGTCACGCCGGTGACCGTCCATGCCCTGCTGCTGCTCTACGACAAGGATGAGGACAGTGCCGAGGCCTGGGCCGAACAGGTCGAGGCGGCGCTGAAGCCGCATGATGTGCAGGTCGTCCACCGCCTGCCGCTCGATCTGCGCCCGGATGAGAAGGGCGTGGCGCGCGAGCATTTCGGTTTCGCTGACGGCATCTCGCAGCCGATCCCGTTCGATGACGAGGACGCGATCATCCTCAGTACGGGTGCCCCGGCGGTACGCGATTTCTGGAACGGCGTGCCGCTTGGCGAGATCCTGTTCGGCCACACCAACGGCCATCACGAAAAGGCGCCCGGGCCGATCGTGCCCGACGACGACAAGGCACGGGCCGCCGGCCTGCCGCCGCATCCGCTGGCGGAGGGCTCCCGCGATTTCGGGCTCGACGGCAGCTATATGGTCGTGCGCGAGCTGAAGCAGGATGTCGTCGCCTTCTGGCAATCGATGCGTGCGAACGCCGCACATATCCGCGAGCGCGATCCGGAAGGGTCGGCGCATGTCACCACCACCTGGCTCGCCGAGCGGGTGGTCGGCCGCAACACCAAGGGCGATCTGCTCTGCCCGGCCGGCTACCTGCCGCCCGATGCCTATGAGCAGCCGGAGAATGATTTCGGCTTTTTCGACCGTGACCTGCACGGCATCGGCTGCCCGGCTGGGTCGCACGTCCGCCGGTCCAACCCGCGCGACGGTCTCGCGCCCACGCCGGCGGACAAGCAGACCCTGCTCGACGCGGCGAACAACCACCGCATCCTGCGTCGCGGCCGGAAATATGGCTCGACGATCAGCGTGCCGCCAAAGGAGGACGGGGTCGATCGCGGGTTGCTGTTCATCTGCCTCAACACTGACATCGCCCGCCAGTTCGAGTTCGTGCAGCAGACCTGGCTGCTCAACCCGAACTTCGCGACCTTGTTCGACGAGACCGATCCGCTGATCGGGCCCAAGGGCAAGATGACGATCCGGGAACAGCCGCTGCGGCGGATCGTCGATGTCGAGACCTTTGTCCGCATGGCCGGCGGGGATTATTTCTTCCTGCCGAGCATCCCGGCACTGCGCTATCTGGCGTCGCTATGAGCGTGCTTTCCTCGACGGAGGTGCTGCGGCCCGGCCCCACGGGCCTCAAGCGATTGCTGATGCAAGGCGTGATGGCGGCGATGCCGTTCGCTTTCCGGCTGCTGCGCCGGCTGAAGCCGATCCCCCGCTTCGGCAAGACCTATGTGGTCACCTTGCATGATGACGTGCGGGAGGTGTTCGCGACCGATCCGGCATTCGGCGTCACCTACAAGGAAAAGCTAGACGTTATCATGGGCGGGGAGCCCTTCTTCCTCGGCATGGCCGATACCCCGCAATATCGCGCTGATACCGCGGCGATGCGCAAGGTCGTCAGGCCGGGCGACCTGCCGCTGCTCGCGGCGAAGGTCGAGGCGCAGGCCGAAGCGATCGTCGCTGGCGCAGATGGCCGGATCGAGGTGGTCGATACGCTGGTGCGGCGCGTCACCTTTGACTTCCTTGCCGACTATTTCGGTGTCCCGGCGCCCCCGGGCGGCGATCTGCGTGTCTGGGGCACGCGGTTATTCGAATATCAGTTCGTCGCCAGCGATGCGCCGCTGCTCGCCGAGGTGGCAGAGATCGCACCGGCGCTGCGCGACCATATCCAGCGGCAGATCGAGGCGCGCCGCGCCGCGCCGGGCAAGGTAGATGACGTCCTTGCCCGCTGCCTCAAGCTGCAGAAGGCCGGGGAGCCCGGCTTCAGCGATGCGCAGATCCGCACCGCGTTGATGGGCTTCATCGTCGGCGGTCCACCCCAGCCGCCGATGGTCGTACCCCAGGCGATGGAGCAGTTGCTGCGCCGGCCCGATGCGCTCCGCGGCGCCCAGGCCGCGGCGCGCGCCGGGGATGACGTGCTGCTTGCCGGCTATGTTCGCGAGGCGATGCGCTTCGATCCGCTCGCCCCCGGCTTGCCGCGCATCGTGCTGAAGGACTGGACGGTCGCTCAGGGCACCAGGCATCAGCGCACCATTCCCGCTGGATCGACGGTGCTTGCCGCCTTTGCCTCGGCAATGCGGGACGGGCGCCGCGTGCCCGATCCCGAGCATTTCAATCCGCGCCGGCTGCCGCATGAGTATATCCATTTCGGCTATGACCTGCACCAGTGCTTCGGCATCCACATCAACAACGCCACGCTTCACCTGATGCTGAAGCCGCTGCTGAAGCGCGAGAATCTGCGCCGCGCGTCCGGCGCTGCCGGCAAGCTGCGCAAGAACGGCGCCTTTGCGGAATCGCTGACGGTGGAATTCGACTGAAGCAGCGTGATTATGCGGGCGGGGCTCGCTAACAACGCATATGGCTTCCCTCGAAACGATTGTCGCCGATATCGCGGCCGAGATGGCGGACGCGCCCGATCGCGGCACCGTGGCTGATTATATCCCCGGCCTTGCGGAGGTCCCCGCCGACAAGTTCGGCATCGCGGTGATCGAGGCGGACGGCACCTGCCACATGGCGGGCGATGCGGAAGAGCCCTTCTCGATCCAGAGCATCTCAAAGGTATTCAGCCTGACCCTGGCGCTGGGCTCTATCGGTGACAGGCTGTGGGACAGGGTAGGGCGCGAACCGTCGGGCAGCGCGTTCAACTCGATCGTCCAGCTCGAGACTGAATCCGGCATCCCGCGCAATCCGTTCATCAATGCCGGCGCCATCGTCGTTGCCGACATGATCCTCGGCGCGCACGAACCGGTCGAGGCGATCGGTGAAATCCTGCGCTTCGTCCGGTCGCTCGCTGACGACGACAGCATCTTCATCGACGAACGCATCGCGCGGGCCGAGCAGGCGACGGGTTTCCGCAATATCGCGCTGGCCAATTACATGCGCGCGTTCGGCAATATCCGTAATCCGGTCGAACGGACGCTTGGCGTCTATTTCCATCAGTGCGCGCTGGCGATGAGCTGCCGGCAGCTCGCGCTTGCGGGCAGATATCTCATGGCCGGCGGGGTCAACCCGGCGACTGGCCATTCGATCGTATCGACCCAGCGCGCCCGGCGCATCAATGCGCTGATGATGACCTGCGGCCATTATGATGGATCGGGCGAGTTCGCCTTCCGAGTGGGCCTGCCGGGCAAGTCGGGCGTGGGCGGTGGCATCCTGGCGATCGCGCCTGGCAAGGCGTCGATCGCCGTGTGGTCGCCCGGTCTCAACCCGCGCGGTACATCGCAACTGGGCGCACTGGCGCTGGAGCGGCTGGTGCAGCGTACCGGCTGGTCGGTGTTTGAGCCTTCCGATGTCCAGGCGGGACTGAAGGCCAATGACAGTTAAGTCCTCGGCAGTGGAGACGCGAACGGGTTTTACGCTGGCGGCGCTGATTTCTTGCCAAACGGATTCTTCTTCCCCGCGACTTGCGAGGCACCGCCCAACGCCGTCGAGAGCTCGTCGAAAACACCCTTCATCAGCGCACCGCCTGCCTTGGCGCGGTTCGCCGAGGCCTCCGACCTGTAGTTGAACGCATTGATGTCGAAGCCGCGCGTCCGTTCGTTGCCGCCCTTGTAGATCTGGCCGACATCTTCGGCGCCGATCATCGCGGTATCCTTCTGGATATCGACCGGTGATCCGAAATTGAGGTCGACGCCGTTCGCCGCCATCGCGGCGGTCTGCGCGCCCTTCATCTGTGCCAGCTCGCGATAGCGGCGTTGTGCCTCCAGATTGGTATTCTCGATCGAATCGCGCGCCTGTTCATTCGCCAGCCGGGCATTCTGGTCGGCGATCTGCGCCTGATAGCGATATTGCTGGGCTTGCCCGATGCCGGCCGTCACGGCGCCGATGCTCGACATGGCGGTGGAGGCGATCAGCAAAGCGGTTGTGGGTTCGCACATCAGCGGCGCTCCTGGGAAAAGGGGACGAAGCGGGTTCCGGCGATCATGGTCACCTCCTTTGCGATGGTGAAGCCGATCCGCCGCAGGAAGCGGACCGCGCGGTCGTTGTCCTCCGCTACTAGGTTCTCCAGCACCGGGGTTGAATCGAACATCGCCGAAAGGATGCGCGGGCCCCAGCGCAGCATCGTGCGCGGGTGGCGGTAGATCGCGTCGCTGCCGAGCATCCAGGGCGCCCCCTCGCCGCACAGTGCGTTCGTCACCACCAGGCCGAACATCGCCTCGGGCCGCCCGTCGACCGTGGCGGTAAGGCATAATGAGGAGGATAGCAGGCCAGCCCGCAATGCCTGCCTCGGCGTATGGCCCATCGCCGCGCACTCGGTCACATCGGCCTCGCGCATCCGTGACGCGATCGGGCCGACATGGACTGGCGTGGCGCGGACCAGCGCGACCCGGTTATTCGGAGACGGAGGGGTCGAGATAGATCGCGCTCACGGTCATCGGCAGCGGGTCGTCCGATCGCACCACCATGCGCGCGCCGCCATTGATGTCGGCGCGCAGATAGGTTCCGTACAGGCCCGTCATCAGCTGGGGCGGCTGGCCGGGACGCTCGTTGACGCGGGCGCGGAGTGGCTCGACCGTCGCGTCGGTCGGCCCTGCCTTCACGCCGCGGCTGTTGACCAGCCGGACCACCGCCCTGGCCTGGGTCTGCGGCTTGGCGATCGTCCAGCCGCCCTGACCCTGCCAGGCAAGCGGCAGCGTCTCGATCGTTGCGCTATAGGGCAGGCCGATCGTCACCTTGCTCGCCGGCTCAGGCAGGGTGATGAGTCCATTGCTGACGACCAGCCCCGTCACCACCCCGCCATCGGCAAGGGCCGAGACAGTCCTGCCTTCCAGATGCTGCAGGTTTCGCAGCACGGTTTGTGGCGTATCGAAACGATAGCTGACCGCGCTGTCGAGGAAGCAGCAATCCTCAACCGCATCCCATCTGGCCGTCGCCATGCGCTCGATCAGCAGCTTCCCGTTCCGTCGCACGGTCAGGTAGAGCCGGTCCTCGCCACCTTCGGAGATCACGCAGACGCTCTCGACCAGGCCATCGGTCTCGCAGATCGTCCAGCCCCAGACCTGCTGCTCCTGCTCCCAGGTGAAGCACAGCAGCTTGCCGTCGTCGCGGACCGCCCAGATCAGCGATCGCGGTTCCTGCGCATAGGCCCAGGATGTGATGTTGAAGCCCCGGAACAGATGTGGGGAGAAGATCGTCACATCGTTGGAATTGATGCTGTCGCTCGAGAATTCATAACCAAGCGTCCGCACGCCGTTGCCGACGCTGGTCTGGTAGAAGACGACGCTGTCGATCACCAGCGGAGACAGGCGCGCCGATCCGCGCCCGTTCTGGCGTCGGCTCACGAAGTCGGTCGCTGTCAGATAGCCATTCTGCCCCCCTTCGATCCTGAAGATGGAATCCGAGGTGAGGGCGAGCAGGCTGGTCGTCGAGACGAGCTGATTCACCGCGTTGACCCGCCCCGAGACGAGCGCGAAGCTCAGGCTGTCCGATGCCTTGAGCGGACGCGAGATATCCATGTTCTCGAAGCTGCCCGACCGCGAGCCCCAGATCGCATTGGGATGGCTTGTCGTGCGGCCCCAGAGCAGGCGCTGTTCGAAGAAGGTGATGGTGGAGGGGTAGTTCCGCAGGTCCTTCGCGGTGATCGTGGTGCTTGCCGCCGTTTGCGGTGGTGTGACGGTATAAGTGCCTGTGCCTCCTGTCGCACCGGTAAGCTGTCCGACGACCAGCGTGCCGGCCGTTATGCCGGTGCCGGAAAGCGTTTTGCCTTCAGTGATCTCGCCGCTCGTCACCGCGGTCACGGTCATCACTGGTCCGGCGATGCTTGCCGCCAGGAGGGCCGGAAAGTCATCGAAAGGGTTTGTGGCGATCGGTGGCCCGTCGGAATAGTCCGGGCCGATATTGTCGTCCACGAAGCTCACGCTCGTCGTGGTGCCGATATAGCCGAATTCCTGGGTGTTGTCGGCCTTGTAGACCCGGTAGCGTGACGCACCGGCCACGGCCGCCCACCCTATTCTGTTGTAGTTGCGCTTCAGCGTCAGGTCGTTGCTGGCGAACTGCTCGATGGAGGCCCGGCTCTCCGTGCCGCTGGCATCGTCGATCGATGTCACGACATACCGGGCGGGCTGGTAGAATATCTCGGTGGTGTTCGGGGTGGTCGCGGTGACGCTGACGCCCGCCGGGGCGGTGAGCGTCGGGGTGAAGTCGATCGTCGAGAAGGTCCAGTCAATATGGTTCTTGCGGACAAGCTTGGTCGGCGCGTGGTTGAGGTGTGCCAGGTACATGGTGTCGGCCGACTGCTCGAAGTCGACTTCGGGCAGTTCCTCGCCGTTGAAAGGCGAGCCGACGCGATAGATGCGGGCAACGCTCATGCCAGTTCGCCTCCGTCGTAGATCGGTTCCACAATCTTGTTGTGCGAAAGGATGCCCGCCGAGACATAGCTATGGGCATCGGCGATCGTGATCCGGGCCACCCAGGCTGATCCGTCCGCGGTACCGATGGCATCGGCGCGGACCCAGTCGCCATCGATCCGGAATCGGTGTTCGGCGGTTGCGCGGATCGTGACGTCGCCGATGGTGCAGGCGAACACTGGCTGCCATGCGCTACTGACCGCCTCGACGGGATAGTCGCCCCATTCCATCGTCACGGCGTGTTGCGTCCTGACGAGCATGCCGACCTTGAGGTGGCGTGCATCGATCTGCCGCCCGTTCGCCATCAGGATGGGTGTGTCGTCCGCTACGCAATAGCCGCTTCTTCCGCCGCCTCCGCCGCCAACCACGGGTGGTGGCGGTGGCGGCGCAGTCGGCGGGACGGGCGGTGGCGGTGGCGGTGGCGCCGGCGTCCCCACCCGGGTCGTGCCCCCGATGTCGGCGGTGAACGGGGTGAAGTCGGTGGAATTCACGTCGATCGTGAAGCTGCCGCCTGCCGTATTCCCTCCCGAAACGCTGAGGATCCGTGCCAGCCGGCCGTTGAGTTCGGCCGTTCCCTCGATCCCGGAGAGATAGATGTGATCGCCGACCGCATAGTCGTGATACGCGGTGTGAATCGTGGTGATGGCGCCCAGGGTGATGCTGATGATCGTCAGCTTCTCCTCAAGCAACAGGCCCCCGAGTGCGGCGGGGCGCATGTAACCCTGCCCCATTTCGAGGGCATAGGTCTGGTCGATCGAAAACTGGAACGGCATCAGCCGGACGCCCTGGTCAGCATAGACTTCGGCGACCAGCCGTGTGCCGGGGCGCTTGGTCACGCCGCCATATTTGAGGATGATGATATTGCGCGCGCGTCGCAGGCCGGTCGCATAGGCAGCGACGTCGACACGCGCGATCAGATCCTCGGCAAGCTCGCCCTTGGAGAAATTCGGCTGTCCGGTGCGAAGCGGCATCAGTTCGCTCCGCTCGCGCAACCGGCCCCGGCACTGCGCGCAGCGGCGACTTCATCGGGCGTGGGCGCATCGCGATTGGGCTGACGGTTGATGTCGTCGGCGATGGCGCGTTGGGCAGCCACCTCGGCCTGCTGGAGCAACTGTCCCTTGGTTTCGCGGCTGTCGCGCAGCGGCACGGCCAGCCGGGCGGCGATGGCATAGGCCAGCGCGTCGCAGAACAGGCCGGGCATGTCCGCCTCGCTCACCTCCCGGGTGGTATATTCAAGGATCGCCCCGCGCATCTGGCTGAACAGCACGCTATCCTCGATGATGAAGGGCTGGGCCAGCACGGGCGCGACGGGCCGGTTCGTCGCGCCGCTCGGCCAGCCGCTCGCCGGCGGTACGAGCCGCTGCGCGGTGGCCAGGTCTGCGGGCAGCGCATAGGCATGCGCCCATTCGCTCGCCCGTGGATTGACGCTCAGCTCTGCGAGCGAGGCGATCCGCGTGGCGAAGCTCCAGTCGAAGCGTTCGAGCAGCAGCTTGAGGCAATGCGCATAATAGCGCTTGCACTCAGCCGCCTCGGTGGTCGCTTCGTCGATATCGACGATCGGGGGTGCGCGAAGCTCGCCAAGGGCGAGATTGCAGACAGTGATGCTGATGGCCATGCGGCGGGATTAGGCCAGCGGTGGCAGGGTTTGAATCAAGGCCGGCGCGCAAGGCCCGGCGGTCCGGACAATTGGCCTGTGCCGGGAAAAAGGTGCTGTTCTGGTGCGTTGGCGCCCGACAGGCCAGTTGACGGGCGATGCGGAAAAATGTGGTAGTCCGCGTATCGGAGAAAGTGGAGAGAATGCAGGACCGCGACCTTCTGGAGGGCGAGACGCGCGAAGTCGGCCGCCGCGTGCGCGAGCAGATTGCGCGTCGCCGAATCTCGCGCCAGGCGCTGGCCGATATGGCGAAGATCAGCCTGTCTACCCTGGAAAAGGCACTGTCCGGCGGGCGTCCCTTCACGCTGGCGACGACCATCCGCCTGGAGGAAGCGCTTGGCGTGACGCTCCGTCCGGTGGCGCTACCGCCGGCTGCCGCCTCTAACGACCTCGCGCCCGAAACCATGGGGGCCTATGCCCGTGCCGCGGTACGCTGGATTGAGGGCCGCTATCTGACGCTGCGGCCGAGCTTCGGCAGCCCGGGGGATATTTTCGCCTATGTCACCACGATCCGCTGGATCGACGAGGCGGGGCATCTCGGCTTTGCTGAATCGCAGCGCACTGACGCGCGGTTCGAACAGGCCGGGCACGTTTCGATGCCGAACCTGTCGGGCCATATCTATCTCGTCACCAATGTGGCGGGGCAGCACCGGCTCGCGATTCTCGGCCGCCCGACGATCGAGGGGGCATTGTACGGGGTGATGACCACGCTCCAGGTCGGCACAGGCTCTCAGCTCGTACCGGTCACCTGTCCTATCGCCATGGTGAAGCTTGATGCCCAGGCCGATCCCGTCATCGGCCGCGTCGTCCCGGGCATGGCGGAGCATCGCGACTATCGCGAGCGGCTGGACTACGCGACGCAGGGCGATTTCGTGCGCTTGTACCGATAGGCGTAGACGAACGGGAGGGCGCGCCCGCGGGGCGAGCGATCCAACCAAACCCAACGGGCCGCCCTGAACCGCGTCCTGCTCACGGGATCGGCCGACTACGGCTTGGCGGTATCGAGAATGATGTCTTGCACCGCGATCCTGCCGCCGCGAACCACGAAGACGTCCACGCCCGATACCTGTTGCGGCGTGCCACGGAACTGCATCCAGCGCAGCAGCGCGACGTCGCCGCCCAGCGGCTCGACCACCGTTTCCATCGCGCGGATGCCGCCGATGCTGTCCTTGCCGGTCAGCACGACGAACACTTTCCGCGCATTCGTCTTGCCTGAATAGACACCCGGCGCATTGGCGGGCTGTTGCGTCGGCACCAGGCCGGGCGGGGTGATGACGACGGTGTCCTCGGCATAATCGGCCATCACCGCGTCGACATTGGCGGTCTTCATCGCGGCGACATGATCCTTCACGACCTGTTCCGGGGTCCGCTCCGCAGCGAAGGCGGGCACCGCCGCCAGCAACGTCAGCGTCGCGACCAGCTTCACCAGATTGGACATCATTTCTCTCCCCGCATTTGTGATTTGATCGGGTCAGCGTGTCTCACAGATATGATATAGGATTCAAGGGGTGGCTAACGAACAAATCGTCTGAATTCCGTTCTGCCTGGAGGATGGATGGTTCCATTCGCGGAGTGCCTTTCCCATATCCCGGCCTTCCTCTTCCGGAGATTCCGCCATGTTGAAGCGACGCCTGGGAACGCAAGGTCTTGAGGTTTCCGAACTGGGCCTTGGCTGCATGGGAATGAGCCAGTCCTATGGCAGCTTCGACGACGCGGAATCGATCGCAACGGTTCACCGTGCCATGGAACTGGGTGTCACGCTGTTCGACACGGCCGAGGTCTACGGCCCCTTTATCAACGAGGAACTGCTCGGCCGGGCACTTGCGGGCAAGCGTGACAGGGTGGTGATCGCGACCAAGTTCGGCTTTGATATCCAGCGCAGCAACCGTACCGGAGGGGTCGACAGCCGGCCCGAGCATATCCGCGCCGTGGCGGAGGCCTCGCTCAAGCGCCTGGCCACCGACCATATCGACCTGTTCTATCAGCACCGCGTCGACCCCGCCGTGCCGATCGAGGATGTCGCCGGTACGGTCGGCGACCTGATCCGCGAAGGCAAGGTGCGCTATTTCGGCCTGTCCGAGGCTGGCGTCGCGAACATCCGCCGCGCGCATGCGGTACAACCGGTCAGTGCACTGCAGAGCGAATATTCCCTGTGGGAACGCGGGCTTGAAGCTGAAATCCTTCCAGCGTTGCGGGAACTCGGGATCGGGCTCGTGCCGTTTAGCCCGCTTGGCCGTGGATTCCTCACTGGCACGGCGCAGCGTGCGGAAGATTATCCCGAGGGTGATTTCCGGCGCGGCGATCCGCGCTTCCAGGGTGAGAACTTCACTGCGAACATGCGCGCTGCGGACGCAGTCCGCACGCTGGCCGACGGGAAAGGCGTGAAACCGGGCCAGATCGCGCTCGCCTGGCTGCTTCACCGGGGCAAGGACGTGGTCCCGATCCCCGGCACCAAGCGGCGCACCTATCTGGAGGAGAATGTCGCGGCGGCCGATATCGCGCTCAGCGATGGCGATCTTGCTGGGTTGGACGAAGCGCTTCGTCCGGGGATTGCCGCTGGCGAACGCTATGGCAGCGCAGGGATGGCGATGCTCGATCGCTGATCCCAGCGCCGTTCAGGGCTTGTCGGTGAAGCGTTTGACCTTCACCGGCAGGTCCTTGCCCTTGGTTCGCCGCGACGGGATCTGGACCGGGTGCTTCTTCTTCCACGCTGCCCAGGTCATCGGCCCGTCGGGCGTGTCGATGATCTGATCGTCGATCGAGTCGGTCACGGCGGGCTCCCTGAAGATCCTATTTGGTGGCGATGTCGCCGGCCTCTGCGCTGTATTGCTCACGGACATAAGCTTTTGCCAGGGTCTGGGTGCGGAAGCCTTCATCGAGCAACTCGGCGGAGACGAGCGGATATCCCTGTGAATTGTAGCGGGTGGTACGGACGGTCACGCGAAAGACGCCTTCGTCATCCTTGGCGACGAGGAACGGGCGAACGGGGGCTCTTGAAACGGCGGGCGACATGGCAGGCTCCGGGGAAAAGGTGAATCGGGGATGGGGGAACGTCTCGTTCCCCGCCGCCTCGGTCAGCTTTCGCGCCATACCGCCCGGCATCGTCCAAAAGACCGTGGTCGATAGCAGGCGATGGCACAAGCCCGTAAAGCTTCATGCCGTTGCCAGGCGGTCAGCCCTTTACCGCCTTCACCTTGGTATAGGGCACGAACTCGCCCAGGCCGACAAAGCCGGTCTGGAAGCGCGATGTCCGGTCGACCAGGTTGATCGTGTCCAGGCTGCAGAGTTGCGAGCCAAAGGTTCTGCTCACCAGGATATCGTCGCTGTCCAGGGATGTCTGCCCCATGCGCGGCCGGTTGACATAGAGCGTGCTGCCGGACCGATAGACGATCGCGGTACCGTCATAGATCTGGGACGAGGTGACGTTGCTCAGGGTGATGCAGCTCACGGGCTTGCCCGGAACACGCCCTTCGAGCGCCTTGGCAAGCTTCGCCTCTGCCTTGCTGTTGTCGCGCGGCGCTGCGGGGGCTGCGGCGCCCATGCCGATCAGGGCGGCGCCGAAGAGCAATGAGGACAGGATACGCATGGTCGACTCTCGCTGATTGTCTATGGCGAGGGTCATATCACATCGTTGCTGAACTGAGGATGAGCTACCGGGTCGGCCCCCGTTCAGCTACCGGACGTTCAGCTACCGGGTGTCAGCTACCCGGCGCGCGGTGATGATCCGGATGGTCGGCGCGAGCATCTGCCCCTTCATCGCGCCTTCGCCCTCGGTGGGGGAGGTGGGGGCCGTGCCGATGCGGCGCACGACGTCCATCCCCTCCACGACATGCCCGAAGGCGGCAAAGCCGAGATTGTCCCCCGGCTGGTCGGGCTTGGCGTCGAGCGAGGAAAGATCGCCGATCGCGATGAAGAAATCCGCGGTCGCGCTGCCCGGCTTGTCGCGCGCCATCGAGATCGCGCCGTCCTTGTTGCTCAGGCCGGTCTGGGTGGTCGGCTCATGCGGGACGGGCGGGAAGAGTTTCCTGGGATCGTTGCGCAGGCCGCCCTGGATCAGCCCCAGCTCGGGCTGGAGCTTCATCGCGCGGTAGAAGGTCGTTCCGTCGAACCGCTTCGTATCGACATATCGAAGGAAGTTCGCGGTGGTCTTGGGCGCACGGTCCTTTTCCAGCTCGAGCGTGATAGGTCCTTCGCTGGTCGTCAGCACCACGCGGACGGTGGCCGGCGGTGTGGCTGGAAGGGCGGGGCCAGGGGGAACGGCGGTCTGCGCGGTTGCGGTCCCGATGCCGAGCAACAGGATGGCGAGCGTGGCGAATCGTTTGAGCATGCGGTCAGCCTAGAGCGTCGTCATGCGCCCTGCCAAGCCGCCGGATGGTGTCCCCGCGCGGACCTGCCGCGCGGGGACCTGCCCGTTCAGAACTCGGCGCTGACGCCGAAGGTGAAGGTCCGCCCACTGGTCGTATAGACCTCGGAACGGTTGGCATTGATGTCGGCGAACTGCCGGATCGCCTGGTTGGTCAGGTTGATGCCCTCGGCTACCAGCCGGATTTTCGGCGTGATGTTGTAATGCGCCTGGAAGTCGATGTTGTTGGTACCCCTGATGCCGTCACCGGTATTGGCGACATTGCCCGTGTTGATCAGATACTGGCTGCGATAGGCGTCCGACACGCGCACGCCCCAGTCCTTGTCCTCGTAATAGAGGGTGACGTTCGCCGCCCATTTGGACAGGTTGAGCAACGGCAGGGTCTCGATCCTGGTCGTGGTGCCCGAGGTGTAGATCGCCTTCTGGTGCCCGTCGAACCAGGTGCCGTTGGCGACGACGCCGAGATGATCGAACGGGGCCGGCAGGAAGGTGAAGTCGTGCTGGAACGCCACCTCGATGCCCTTGATGTCGGCGCCGGGGCCGTTGACCGGCCGGCTCACATCGTACGGCGTGTTGCCGTCCTGGCCCTGGATCAGCAGCGACAGCGGCAGGCCCGTCTGGCTGTACGGGATCGTCGTGCTGCTCGACGTGATGAAGCTGTCCATATGCTTGTAGAAGAAGCCCACCGAGGCGAAGCCGGTGCGATCCATGTAATATTCGATCGAGCCTTCCACCGAGGTTGCCTTGTAGGGCTTCAGGAAGGGGTTGCCGAAGGAGGCGCTCCCGCCGTTGGGCCGGGTGGTGAGCGTGCCGGCCGCCGCCAGGTCGCCCAGCGCCGGCCGGTTGACGTTGCGGCTCGCGCTCAGCCGGACCACCACGTCTTTCGCGACGTCGAGCGCGAAATTCGCGGCAGGCAGCCAGCCGCTGCTGTTGGTGCCGATCACCACCGGCACGAGCGTATTCACGCCGTTCACCGGTGCGGTGAGGTGGCCCGACGAGGTCAGGTCGGTCGAATAATAGCGCAGGCCGGCATTGCCGCGCAGGCGCATGCCGCCGACATGAGTGTCGAGATCGACCTGGGCGAAGCCGCTCCAGGTCTTCTCGTCGACCAGATAGTCGCTGCCGGCCTGCAGGTATTTCGCCGACAGGTCCCGCGGATCGCCGATATAGGCGTACACCCCGTCCACATTGCCGACGATATAGGGCAGCAGCGAATCCCGCTCGATCACCTCTTTCAGGTTGTTCGGAATCGCCACGTTGGCCGGGACGTTGTGGAACACTTTGTTGACATAGATATAGCCGCTGTTGCTGAAGTGCTTGAACTCGCCGCCGACCTTGAAGGTCAGGGCATCGGTCACGCTGTAGGCGGCGGCCAGCTTTCCGTTGGCATATTTGCTGGTGATCCCGTTTTCCTGCACGTCGAGGCGTTGCAACGTCCAGTTGTTGGGGTCGGTCAGGTCCTTTCCATAGGTATTGACCGGAATCGTCGGCCGAGTGTCGAAGCTGAAGGCCATGTTCTTTGCCTCCATGAACACCTTGTCGAACACAGGCTGGCTGAAGTCGGATTCCTCATAGCCGGCCAGTGCTGTGATCGTCAGGCGATCGGTCACCTTCCAGCTTGCATTGGCCACGCCCTGGTAGAAATCGGTGTGGTTCTTGACGATGTGGTGCTCGGAACGCTGGTCGATGCCGGTATAGCTTGCCGCGCGCAGCGTGTTGCCATCGATCACCGCTGACTGGATGATCTGGCTGCCATTGACGGTGGCGCCGGTCAGCGCATTGCTGCCGGCGCTGGCGATGGCATAGTCGTCGCGGTAATCCCAAAGTCTACCGTAGAGGAAGTCGACATCGATCTTGAACCGGTCGCCGGGATGATATTGCAGCGACGAGGTGACGCCCAGCCGCTTGCGATCGGTGTACCAGGTCGAGGGCGATTCAGCCTGGGGGGCGACGATATTGCCCGATTGAAGCAGTTGCGAGGTCGCTGCGTCGATATTGGGGCCGATATTGCCGGGGGCGTATTTGACGGTGCCCCAGCCCCAGTTGCGATAGCCATATTCATTGCTCTTGATCTGGCTGTACGCGACGGAGACGAGCGCGCCGAAATCGCCCCAGTGCCCGGAGGCGAGGCCTACGACGCGCGGCGTGATGCCGCTGGTATTGGTGTTGGTCTGGCCCTTCGCCGAGACGACGAATTTCGAGCCGTTATAGTCGAACGGCTTGGCGGTGGTCAGTCCCACGGTGCCGGCGATGCCGCCCTCGTCCTGTTCGGCTGCGTAGGATTTCTGCACCGACACGCGGTTGAACAGTTCCGACGCGAACAGGCTGTAGTCGAACGAGCGCGACCGGCTGACACCACCGCGATTGTCCATGCCAGAGGCGGTGTTGCCCAGCACCTCCATGCCGTTGAGCTGGGTACGGGTGAATTCGGCGCCCAGGCCCCTGAGTGCGATCTGGCGGCCTTCGCCGGAATCGCGCGTGATGGTGATGCCGGGGACGCGCTGGAGCGATTCGGCGAGATTCAGATCGGGAAAGGCGGCGATATCCTGCGCCAGGATATCGTCCTCCGATCCGATCGCACGGCGCTTGAGGTCCTGCGCACGCGTGAGGCTCTGGCGATAGCCTGACACGATGATATCGGGCGCGACGGCGTTCTCCTCCTCCGGCGCTGCGCCCGCTGCCGAGATATCTGCGATCTCGCGCACGGCATGCGCAGGGCGGCGGATCGCGGCCGGAGCCGCGGCGACCGGCTTCAGCACAGCCACGCCATCGCTGATCGACGCCGACAGGTTGGTACCGCGCAGCATCAGGTCGAGCGCTTCACGTACGCTGTGCGCGCCGCGCACGCCGGCGGTGCGGCGCTTCGCGACGACGTCGGGTGCCACGATGACCTGCACGCCCGTCGCGCGCGAGAAGCGCGAGATGGCGCTGCGCAGGTCGGACGCACCGATGTCGAACTGCATCTGACGCGCCAGCGTGCCCTCGACCGGCTTTGCCTGCGCCATGGCCGGCGCGGCGAGCGCCGCCGCCAGCGCGATCAATGAAAGTCCCTTTGTGCGATCCATGATGTTCCTCCGCTCAGGCGTTTGTTCGCCTCGGACGGAGGACGGGGTTTGGGGCCCGGTCCGGACAAAAGAATTTTGTTGCAGTGCAATGACATTGATATGACGAATAGGGGACTCACTGCTCGGCCGGCGCGAGCCGCAGCTTTTCTCCCTCGGTCACGACCTGGAAGCCGTAGACGGTACCAATCGCCCTTAGTAATTGCTGAGGTTTATCAAGCTTGAAGCGGCCGGACAGGGCGATGCTGCCCAGTGCCGGCGATGGTTCCAAGATCACCGGGCCGCCGCGCCGGTTGAGCGCGTCGACGAGGTCGGCCAGACGCATATCGTCGGTGTCGACCCAGTCCTGGCGCCAGTCCTGTTGCGTCGCGTCAAAGCGTGTCGGTGCATGCGCCACCCCGCCTTCGAAGCGCGAGCGCCAGCCGGCGGGAACTTCGACGCTGTGCGAATCCATACCGATGCCGCCGAACCGCACGCGTCCGCGATAGACCGCCAGTTTCACCTCGCCCCGGGCCATGTCGACATCGAACGCGGTGCCCAGCACCCGTGTCGACGACGCGCCGGCACGGACGACGAACGGCCGGTCCTTCTCGTGCGCGACGTCGAAATAGGCCTCGCCCCGGTTGAGGGCGACATGGCGCTGTTTCTCGTCGAGCGTGACGTCGAGACTGGTCGCGCCGTTGAGATGCAGCGTCGATCCGTCAGCGAGCGCGACGTCGCGCTGCTCGCCGCGTTGGGTTTCATAATGGGCGACGATTGGCGCCGGCCCGCTGACGAACCAGCCGTTCGACCAGCCGCCCACGCCCAGCGCCGCCACCAGCACGGCCGCGCCGAAGGTCGCGATGCCCCGACGCCGCGCGCCCCGCATCGCAAGGATGTCGCCGTCGGAAAGGCGGCCGAACGAGGCGCTCTGTTCCAGCGCCTCCGTCAGCGCGGGATCGTCGAGCGTCGCCTGGACCTCGGCGGCGAGTGGTGGCGGCACTGCCGGTGCCGCATCCTCGGCCATCGCCCAGCGGGCGGCGTCGCGCAGGGCGGCGCGGCGGCTCATGCCCGGGCTCCGGCGGGCAGGCCGCGCCGCTCCAGCGCGGCGCGCAGATCGGCCAGCGCGCGGCTGCAATGCTTCTCGATTGCCGATACGCTGAGTTGCAGGTCGTTCGCGATCACGGCGGCGGGGATACCGTCGAGCCGTCGGCGCAGGAACACCTCGCGGCGCAGCGGCGGCATCACCTTGATCGCGCGCACCAGTATCTCCACCCGCTGGCGGTAATCGATGATCTCTTCGGCGCGCGGTTGGGGGCAGGCGATGTCGTCGGCCAGTTCGGCGCTCTGCGGTTGTGCATGGCGGCGGCGAAGATGATCGAACACCAGGTTGCGGGCGACGGCGAAGCAAAAGGCGCCGACATCGGCCACCGGCCGGGTGCGGCGATAGCTGTACAGCCGGACATAGGTTTCCTGAACGATGTCCTCGCCGTCATTGCGGTCGCGCAGTCGCCCTTCGACGAAGCGCTGCAACGCCTGGCGAAGATCGATCTCGTCCCGCGCGAGGCTCCGTGCCGCGATGGGCGACAGCTCGTTCACCGACTGTGCCCGGCATTGGCAGGCAGAGCGCGGCGGCGCGGCATGCCGGTCATTGGTCGCTCCCGTCCCTGGAATCCACACGAGTCTTGCCCCTCTAGGCGGGCTCCATGACCCGTCGGTGACAGTCGTGCCGATGAAATGATGGCCGTCGCTCAACTGTAACGCGCGCTCCCTAAAGCCGCGTCTTTTGCTGGCGGGAGCGGCTGATGCGCAGGGCGATGGTGATGGTGACGATGGCGACACTCGCCATGACCGGCTCGGCCCCGGCGCGCCAGCCCGAGCGGCCGCTGTTCAGCATCGGCGCCATCGCCGACGCGCAATATGCAGTGGAGCCCGACAGCGGCCAGCGCCTCTATCACACCACGCCGGCCAAGCTCGCCGGTGCTGTCGCCGATCTCAACCGGCAACGGCTCGCTTTCGTCGTCCATCTCGGCGACTTCATCGATCGCGACTGGGCAAGCTATGATCTGCTGCTGCCGGTCGCGCGCAAGCTCACGCACCCCTGGCAGTTCGTGCTGGGCAATCATGAATTCTCGATCGACGACGCGCACAAGCCGATGGTCCCGGCCAAGCTCGGCATGAAGGCGCGCTATCACAGCTTCGTCGAGCATGGCTGGATGTTCATCGTCACCGATGGCAACGATCTCAGCAGCTACGCATGGCCCGAGGGCAGTGCCGAGCTCAGGAAGAGCATGGACGCCCACGCCGCGCTCTATGCCGGCAAACCGCTATGGGACGGTGGCATCGGCGACGTGCAACTCAGCTGGATCGACGCTCAGCTTGCCGAGGCGGACAGGCGCGGCCTGAAGGCAATGCTCTTCAACCATTTCCCGCTCTATCCCGAGAACCAGCATAATCTGTGGAATGCGCCTGCAGTGATGGCACTGCTCGAACGCCATCCTTCAGCGAAGATTTGGCTCGACGGCCACAACCATGACGGCAATTACGGCGCCCGTGCCGGTATCCACTATGTCAACCTGAAGGCGATGCTCGATACCGAGGAGACGTCCTACGCCCGGCTCGATTTCTTCGCCGACAAGGTGGTGGTGCACGGCACGGGCCGGCAACAGGATATGACCCTCCCGCTGCGGTAACGGCGAAGAGATCCGATTGCTTCATGATTGCTCGCGCGCTGACGAGGATTTCAGCCTGAACGTCTGCCCTTCATAGGTTCGGACTTCGTTCCCGCGTTCCAGCTCACGATTCCGGTCCCACAATGCCCGTTTGCTCCCGGCCGCGCCTTGTCGGCGTTGCTCGTCGAACAGCATGGCGAGCTTCAGGCGCGCGATCTTCTTGTTCGCGAATTGCGATCGCTGATCCTGCGAGACGGTGACGAGGCCCGTCGGCACATGTGTTGCGCGGACCGCGCTGTCGGTCGTGTTGACGTGCTGGCCACCGGGGCCTGACGCACGAAGGGTCTGATACCGGATGTCCTCCTCGCGAAAATCGGTGATATCCTCGGCCGCCGGCGCGGGCTTCACCCCGACGAACCAGTTCTTGCGTTTGTGGGTCGGGCGGAACGGGCTCGTGCCGATCCAACGGATCGTACCCGTGCGCACCCGGGCGAAGGCATCGCCCCCTTCGCCCGACACGCGCAGGAGGATCGAGGCGCTGGGCCCGGCAATCGGTTCGACCGGCTCGCAGGACAGGCCGTCCGCCGCGGCCTCCCGCGCGAACGCGATTGCCAGTTCCGCGACCACCCAGCGGCATTCCTCTGGCCCCTTACCGGCGGAGAGATGCAGGATCGTCTCCGTCACGACCGCCTCGTCTTGTAGGTGATCAGCGGCCGCAGCGTCGCGACCGGATCGATCAGCCCGGCATCCACAAGATCGCGGATCACCTGCTGGATGTCCTTGTACGCCTGGGGCGCCTCCTCGAAGATCAGCGCCCGATCTTCGCAGATCACCCTGCTGCCCAGCCTGGTCCGCTCCAGATCGGCAATGGTGAAGCGTCGGTCGAGTTTTGCCCGTGCCTCGCTCCGGCTCCATTTCCGCCCCGCGCCATGCGCCAGCGATTGCAGCGCGCGACCGGCCTGCTCGGCCCTCGGCCGGACCAGCCAGGTCAGGTCGCCGCGTGATCCCGGTACGACGATCAGCCCTTTGTCGGCCGGTGCCGCGCCCTTGCGATGGAGCCAGCCGCCGTCCCACGGTGTCACGCTGTTGTGGCAGATGTCGAGCAGCCGCCCGCCCTTCATGCCCAGCCGTTCGAAGAAGCGTTCCGCGATGATGGCGCGGTTCAGCGTCGCCCAGGCCGTGGCCTGGTCATGCTCCGCCAGATAGGCAGCGCAATCGTCGGTGCCGGCTTCCAGCGACGCGACGTTCCGTCGTGCGAGATACCGTTCCAGGATGGCATCGCCCAGCCCGCGCGAACCGCTATGCACCATCAGGTACACCGAGGTCGGGTCGAGCGCGCCGAACGCCTTTTCGTCCAGCACGGCGTCGACCGCCAGCAGTTCGGCGAAGTGATTGCCGCCGCCGATGCTGCCCAGCGCCCCGCCCATCAGCGAAGGCGGCAAGCCCAGCTCGACGAGCCGGGCGGCAGGATCGCCCGACCAGGGTTCCTCCAGTCCGCGCAGCTTGCGGTCGGCCGCGTCCAGCCGGAATTTGCGGGCCGGGGTAGTGCTTTCCCACAGTCCCATGCCGCAACCGATGTCGTTGCCGACCAGATGCGGGAAGACGCGGGTGCGCGACCAGAAGGCCGCACCGACGGCGATGCCCCGGCCGGCATGGAGATCGGGCAGTCCGACGACCCGGTCCATGCCCTCCAGCCCCGCGGTCTGGTGGAGCTGGTCGATCGCCGCCTGCTCGATCCAGCTGTCGGGCGACGCGATGATGTCGACGGGCGCGCTCATGCCGGATACCTCCAAAGGGGCGCCCATTGTTTCATGGCGCGCTTCGACAATTGGCGCTGCTCGATGACCTTCCAGCCGCTTTCCTCGCGCCACGCCGACGTCAGCAACAGGTCGCGAAGCTCGACATCGCCCATGGGTGGACGGAGGTCGAGTCGGTAGAGGAACCAGCCGGCGTCGCGGCGGAGGACGACGCGCGTGCCGTCGATCCAGCGCAGGTCGTGGCACTTTGTGGTGGCCCTTGCGGCGCGGCAGATGGCATTGCGCGATGCGACTTCCCGGCCGCGAAGGCGCCAGAAGGTCGCGCCGTCCTTCAGAATCCCGTCCTCCGGATCGACATAGAAGTCCCGGGGATAGAAACGGCGCCCGCCCGTCTCGAGCGGCAACCCGTCGAGGAGCCATTCGCCGTAGCGACCGCGCGAGATACGTATCGCCACGAAATCCTCGAGATGCTGGCGGACGTGCATCTTCACCGTGCTGCCGGTATCCAGACCGGCGCAGATCTCGCTGAACACATCATCCCATGGGCGTCCGATCCGGCTGCGCACGAAGCGGATCAGCGGATTCAGGGTTTCGCTGAGCGATTTGGTAAAGACGGTCTGCTCCGCGGCGTGTCGCTTGAGCCCGATATGGGTGCGGTCGGTACGATCCTTTCTCAGCTTTACGCGTGGTGCGTGCCGGGACCCCCAGCGAGGGTGCTCGACGATAACCTTGAACATGTCAGCGCGCATGACGAACCTCCCCGGGAACGAGGATGTCGGCATATGAAACCAGCCGCCGGAACAGTGCTGGAAGGTTGAAATGGAAAACGATTATTGATGCGGCCACGCGGCCGCAAGATTCGGTCAGGCGATCGTGATCGCCCTTACAGGGATTGCCCATGCAAACAGTTCCTGAACAGGAAATAGGGGAGTGGTCGCGGTGTTTGCGGCAGTCGGTCGCATTGGGAGCACTCCTTTCCGGTTCGAGGAACATCTGTCGGATTCGACGCGCGGCTGTTACGCGCGCGGCGTGAATTTATCAAGGCGCGTCATCCCACACGGATGCTGGCCGATCCCGATTTCCGTGCTTAGACTGATCCCGTCAGGTGCCGTGGAGAGGAACCGTCATGCAGATCATCGACCGCGCGCCCGTGAAGGGCTCGCTGCGCCCGAGCAACCATCCCTATCTCAACGGCGCCTGGACGCCGCTGCATGAGGAAGTGACGGCGGTCGATCTGGAGGTGATCGAGGGCGCGATCCCGACCGACATCGACGGCGTCTATCTGCGCAATACCGAGAACCAGCTTCACCAGCCGCTTGGCCGTTATCACCCGTTCGATGGCGACGGGATGATCCACCAGATCGATTTCCGCAACGGCACCGCTTCCTATCGCAACCGCTTCGTGCGCACGCGTTGCTTCCAGGCGGAGCAGGAGGCGGATGGATCGCTCTGGGGCGGGCTGGCCGATCGTGCCGGCACGTCGCTGCGCCCGGGCTTCGGCGCGCATGGGTCGCTGAAGGACAGCAGCAGCACTGACATCATCGTCCATGCCGGCAAGGCGATCTCGACCTTCTACCAGTGCGGCGAAGGCTATGTGCTCGATCCGGAGACGCTCGAGCAGCATGGCATGGCGCCCTGGGTACCGCTCGACGGCATCTCGGCGCACCCCAAGGTGGACGATCGCACCGGGGAACTGATGTTCTTCAATTACTCGAAGCACGCGCCCTTCATGCATTACGGCGTGGTCGATCGCGACGGGCGGCTGGCCCATTATATCCCGGTACCGTTGCCGGGCCCGCGCCTGCCGCATGACATGACCTTTTCGGAGAACTGGTCGATCGTGAACGACCTGCCGGTGTTCTGGGATGCCGACCTGCTCAAGCGCGACATCCACGCCGCGCGGCTGCACGAGGGTGTGCCGGCCCGCTTCGCGCTGATCCCGCGCCATGGCGGTACCGACGAGATCCGCTGGTTCGAGGCGGCGCCAACCTATGTCCTCCATTTCCTCAACGCCTATGAGGAGGGCGACGAGGTGGTGATGGACGGCTATTTCCAGGAGAACCCGACGCCCGCGCCGCTGGAGAATGCCGATGGCTATGGGCACCTCATGGCCTATGTCGACGAGCACAGCTTCCGTCCGAAGCTTCACCGCTGGCGCTTCAACCTGGCCGACGGCACGACGCGGGAGGAACGGCTGGACGATCGCATCCTCGAATTCGGCATGATCAACCAGCGTGTGGCGGGGCGGAAGCACCGTTATATCTATTCGACCACGTCGAAGCCCGGCTGGTTCCTGTTCAACGGCTTCGTCAAGCACGACCTCGAAACGGGCGAGTCCTGGGAGGTGATGCTTGAGGAAGGCCGCTACGCGAGCGAAGCGCCCTTTGCGCCGCGCACCAATGCGGTGGACGAGGATGACGGCTATCTGGTGAGCTTCGTCATCGACGAGAATCGCGGCACGTCCGAATGCGTGCTGATCGATTGCAAGAAGTTTGCTGAAGGCCCGATCTGCCGCATCGCGCTGCCGCACAAGATCAGCAGCGGTACCCATGCGCATTGGGCGGAGCGGGCCGCTTTGAGAGTATCGCTCTAAACTCCCTCTCCCCCAAGGGGAGAAGGAATCACGCCTTCGGCCACCACGGCACGAATCCAGAGGTCCGCCGCACATATTCCTGATAGCCCGGCCGCTTGCGCTTCAGCCGCCCTTCGATCGTCGGCACGCCTGACCATCGCATCAGCGTCCACGTCAGCAACACCGGCCCGGGCAGCGCCCAGATCCCCGACCAGCTTTCGGCGGCGATCAGGTAGAGGCCCCACCAGGTCAGCGCATCGCCGAAATAATTGGGATGCCGCGTATAGCGCCACAGCCCTGTCGCCAGCACCTTGCCGGCATTGGCCGGATCGTCGCGGAACCGAACCAGTTGCCAGTCGCCGATGCTCTCGAACAGGATCCCCGCGATCGCGACGCCTGCTCCCACCATGCCCAACGAGCCGACCGGCGGCCCGGCATCGAGTTGCCCAAGCTGCACCGGCAGGCAGACGATGAACAGCAGCGGCGCCTGCGTCGCGAAGACCAGCAACAGCGAGGCACGGGCAAATCCCCAGCCCTTGGCCTCTTCGACCATCGCGAACATCTTGCCATAGCGCCGGTCCGGTCCATGGCGGCGCCAGCGCCAGAGGAGATAGAGGCCGAGCCGCACGCCCCATAGGGCACACAGCCCGAGCAGCAATGCCTTGCGCGTCGGATTGCCGCCGGTGTGGAGGAAGCTCGCCGCCGCCAGGAACACCATGCCGAGTGCCCAGACGCTGTCGATCGGCGTCACGTCCCGCGTCTTCAGGCACACAAGCCAGAGCAGGACGAACAGCGCGACCAGCAGGGCCGCGTTGGTGGTGAGCAGGACGATCGCGTTCATGCCGCCGCGCGCTCGACGATGAAGCTCACTGTCGTGGTGGTCGATCCACCGATATTGAGTGTCTGCACCCGCTTCGCTCCGTCGACCTGATAGTCGCCTGCCGCACCCGTCACCTGCTTCGATGCATCGAGCAGCATCCGAACCCCCGTGGCTCCAACCGGATGGCCGAGGCCGATCAGCCCGCCCGAGGGATTGACCGGCATCCGTCCGCCAATCTCGATCGACCCGTCCTCGATCGCCTGCCAAGACTCGCCGGGTCCGGTCAGGCCGAGGTGGTCGATCGCCATATATTCGGTGGCGGTGAAGCAGTCATGCGTCTCGACCGCGTCGATCGCCGCGATGTCCGTCACCCCGGCCCGTGTCCGCGCATCGAGGATCGCCCGGCGGACCTGCGGGAAGACATAGGGCTCGCCCTCGCTCGCCCGCACTTTCGCCGCATAGGAAATCGGCGCTGACCGGTGCCCCCAGCCGCTTATTCGCGCCAGGCTCTCAAGCGGCACGCCGCGCTTGCGGGCATAGTCGGCGGCGCGATCCGGCGAGGCGAGGAACACCACCGCCGCGCCGTCCGTCACCTGCCCGCAATCCATTTTCCGCGTCCTCCCTTCGACCACCGGATTGGCCTCGTCGTCAGCCGTGAAATGCGCGGGCGTGAAGACATGGTTGCGCGTCTGGGCGTTCGGATTGCGCCTGGCATTGCCGAAATTGATTTCGGCGATGCGCATCAGATGTTCGTATTTCAGGCCATGCCGCCGGTCATATTCCTCAGCGAGATCGGAAAAAGCGCGCGGCCAGACGAAGTCGGCATCGGCGAACTCATGCCCGTTCCACGCCGCAGCGCCGAGATGCTGCGCTGCTGTCCGCCCGGGAACGTTGCGCATCTGCTCGATTCCGACGACGCAGGCGAGATCATATCGTCCCGCCTCGATCTCAGCCGTCGCCGCAAGCAACGCGACGCTGCCCGAGGCACAGGCCGCTTCGTGGCGTGCGGTCGGCAGTCCGTCCCATGCCGGATCGACCAGCCCGAAGAACCCGCCCAGCAGGCCCTGCCCGGCGAAGAGTTCGGCGGTGAAATTGCCGACATGCCCGGTTGCGATCTCGTCGGCGTCGAGCGCTGCTGCCTCGAGCCCGTGCCGGACCGATTCGCCAAAGGCATCGGCGATATCGATGCCCTCGCGGCTCCAGTTGCGCGCGAAGTCGCTTTGCCAGCCGCCCAATATATAGGCCAAACATCTTCTCCCCGGCTCTCGCGCCCGAGTGTTGCGCGTTTGCAGGGGAATGGCAATTTGCCGGTGCTGGCGATTATCGCGTGCGGGCGCTCCCGAATTTGTCCGCGCGGCGCTGGCCGACCATCAGGCCCCGTTCCAGCCTGGCGCACAACGCCGCATAATAGTCGGACAGGAACCGGTAATCGTCGCCATCGTCGGGGATGTCCGCCTTGCGCCGGATCGTCGCCGCCACGGTCGCGATCGCGTCGTCGCGCCCGCCCCGGAGCACGTCTTCCAGCGTCTGGAGTTCGTAGATGCCGTACAGGCTGAGCGCCGCCTCGCTGAAACTGCGGCGCTGCCGCGAGATTTCTCCGCCCAGGTCATCACCAAGCTTGCCACTGGTCGTGCGCACGACCCAGGTTCCCGCGATCAGGTCTCCGACCCGGAGCCGATCGCGATTGAACAGCGGGAAGAACAGGAAGATCCCGCTCCAGCTGAGCGCGAACAGGACAAGGAACCCGTCCGCTTGGCCTTCCACCGATTGTATCGCCAGGAAGGACAGCGGCAGAAATACCTCGATTTCGCGCATGGCGTTGCGCGCCAGCACCGCGCCGCCGGTCAGCCGGGCCCCGTCACGCGCCACCACGCGCAGGCCCATCAGCCGCTTGCCCGGCGTCGCGCCCCGGCCGCCCATTTCGAAGAGCGCGAACCAGCCGTTGCGCAGGACGAAGAAGCCGATCATCCACAAGATGGCGAGCGCGCTCGACTTGATGGCGGTGAAGAGCAGGGCGATAACGATGGTCGATGCGACCAGCACGGTCAGGATCGCGACGGCATCCAGCATGAACGCCGCGCCGCGCACGCCGGCGCCGCCCAGCTCGAGCTGCAGGTCGACGCCCTCCGGCGTCACGAAATTGCGGCGGAGCGATTTGGGAAGGCGCGGTCCCCTGCGGAAAGGCCAGCGCATCAGGTGCGCCTCGGCAGATAGAAATAGACGAGCCAGCCCGCGAGCATGGCGAGCCCGATTGCATAGCGGGTAATATCCCCCGTTACCGTCTGGCGGCCGATACCCTCCAGCAGGCCGGCGATCGCCAGCATGACTACCGCGCCACCCATGGCGACCGCGCCGGCACGTCCGGCGTTGACGACGGAGTCGCCGCGCGCGAGGCGGCCGGGAAAGGCGATGGCGGTGCCGACGCGGAAACCGGCCGCGCCGGAGAGGATGATCGCGAACATCTCGGTCGTGCCATGGATCGTCAGCCAGCCGGCGAATTCGAAACCGAGCCCCTTCGACGCGAACACTGCCATCATCGCCCCGAGCATCAGGCCGTTATAGATAATCAGCATCGCTGTCGGCACCGCAAAGGCGAAACCCAGGGCGAAGGAGAAGATCGCGATCTGGGCATTGTGCGTGAACAGGAAGGTCGCGAAGGTCGCGAGCAATTCCTCCTTGTTGTCGTAGAGCGTCGCCTTCAACGCTGCCGCCGAAGCGGTCGGATCGCGCCCGTTCGCCATGCCGTCACCGACAATGCCGTAGAACCAGGTCGGGTCGCTGACGACCAGCAGATAGCCGACCACCGCGCCCGCCACGGTCAGCAACAGCGCGATGAGCGTTTCCCGCCACAGCGATTTCACGGCGTCCGGCCAGCCATGGGCGAAGAAATGGGCAAGCTGGCGCAGCGCCGAGGTCGGGACGCCGTACATCTGGAAATAGGCACGGGCGCAGAGCTGCTCGAGATAGGCGACTAGCGACCGATCGAGCGATGTTTCTCGCGCCACCGACAGGGTCGACAATGCCGAGCGATAGAGCAGGGGCAGGGCAAGCAGGTCGTCGTCGGATAGCGCCCGTACCGACCGCTTCTCGCACCGGGTCACAAGCTGGTCGAGCCGTTCCCAGTCCGCCGAATGCACTTTGCGGAAACGGCTGGCATTGACCAGCACTGGCTGCGCATCGACGAAGGCCGATGACCGGCCTTGCTTGCGGGTGGTGCCTGGCGAGGTCACAACAGGTTCCTCCGCTTGAGATCGATATAGCCTTCGACGAGCCGCTCGCTGACCTTGTCATGCTCGCTCTCGATCAGATGCACCCCGAGATGCCGCAATCGTGTCATGACGATCCGGCGGTCCTTGAGCAGCGCCGCCGCGGTCACCGCGCGGGTCACGTCGTCGGCGCTTTGCGGTGCGCTGTCGGCGATCGCCTCGGCTTCCTCATCGCGCAGCACGACGATCAGCAGCAGATGGGTCTTCACGATCCGCGCGGCGGCGCGGACCAGGAACTCGGCGGTGGTGAGGTCAGTGAATTCAGTGAAGAGGACGATCATCGATCGCCGGTTGAGCTGGGTCGCGAGCGTGGTCAGGGCGAAGGTATAGTTGGTTTCCTCGCCGCTATAGTCGATGCCGGCGGCGAGCCGCTGGAGCTCAGCGAAGGAGGCGGTGCCGGAGATCAGGCCGCTGGCGATGCGCGGGCGCGAATCGAAGGAATGGAGCGCGATCCGGTCGCCCAGCTTGAGTGCCACCCATGCTGTCAGCAGCATCGCCGAAACGGCACGGTCGACGCGGGGCAGGCCTGCGACCGGCTCGGTCATCTGGCGCCCTGCATCGACTGCGAAGACGATCTGGTTGTTGCGCTCAGTCCGGTATTCCTTGGCGTGCAGCTTCACGTGCCGCGCCGATTGCTTCCAGTCGATCGCCCGCCTGTCCATGCCCGACCGGAACTCGACCAGCGCGTCGAAATCGGCGCCGTCGCCGCGATCGATCTGCGCGATCAGGCCTTGCAGGGCGTGCCGCTGGAAGATCTGGGCGCCGCGTTCGCGCACAGGGCGGATATCGGGGATGATCGGGAAGGTCGCGTCAAGCGGCATCTCGCGCTGCTTCCAGGCCAGGCCGAAGGGGCCGCGCCAGCGCAGCCACAGCCGGTCGATCCGGCCCAGCCCGCGCCGTACCGCCGTCAGGGGCAGCAGCGCCGCGCCGCGCCCGCCCTGCAGATCTATCCGCAGCCGTCCATCGTCTTCGACGGCAAGCAGCGGGCCGGTGGCGACCGCGATCTCGGCGGATCGGGGTGGCGTCCCACCGTCAAGCACGACGCTGATTGTCGCATCCACTGTCGCGCCGACGCAGACACTGGGGATGGCTTCAAGCCGTGCGGCACCCTTGCGCGCGCCGGAAAAGGCATCGATCAGGGTAAGGATCAGCACCGCGACCGGCCACGCAAGCCCTGCATACCAGCGCGACGGCAGAAGGACGGCGATCAACAGCGCGACGGGCGCACCCGCCGCCGCCGCCACTACCGCCGCGCGCGCCGGGTAGATCAACGGGGCGCCTCGATGGCCTCGATGATGCCGAGCAGGACATCCTCGATCGATCGTCCGTCGATCTCGGCCGCCGGCGACAGGATGAGGCGGTGGCGCAGCAGGGCCGGAGCCAGGGCCTTCACATCGTCTGGAAGCACGAAATCACGTCCGTCGATCGCCGCCCGCGCCCGCGCCGCGCCCGCCAGCATGGCGCCGGCGCGCGGGCTTGCGCCGCTTTCCAGGTCGGCCACATCGCGTGTCGCGCGGATCAGGGCGGTGATATAGTCGATCACCTCGTCGACCAGCCTTATGCCCGCGACCGCCGTGACGGCCGCGTCGATCGTCGCCGCATCCGCGCGTTTTTCCACGCCCCAATCGGCCGGCGTCATTGCCGGGTGCGCGCCGTGCCGTGCCACGATGCGGCGCTCCTCCTCGGCTGAAGGATAATCGACCGCCTGCTTGAACAGGAAACGATCGAGCTGCGCTTCGGGCAATGGATAGACGCCCTGCTGTTCGATCGGGTTCTGCGTCGCGACGACCATGAAACGGTTGCCGAGCGCCAGGCTTTCGCCGTCGATTGTCACGGTGCGTTCCTGCATCGCTTCAAGCAGGGCGGCCTGGGTCTTGGGCGGTGCGCGGTTGATCTCGTCGGCGAGCAGCAGGTCGGTGAAGATCGGCCCGCGGGTCAGCGTGAAGGTCGATGTGTGAAAATTGAACAGGTTCGCGCCGATGATATCGCCCGGCATGAGATCGGGCGTGAACTGGATTCGTCCGAAATCGAGCCCGATCACCTCGGCGAAGCTGCGTGCGAGCAGGGTCTTGGCGGTGCCGGGAGGCCCCTCCAGCAGGATGTGGCCGCCGGAGAACAGGGCGACGAGCATCAGGTCGACGCTGGCTTCCTGCCCGACCACCGCCTTGCCGATCTCGACCCGTATCGCTTCCGCGAGCGCACGCACCTCGTCAGTCGTCACCTGTTCTTCTCCCATAACCATTGATGCAGCGCCTGCGCTGCGGAAAGCACTGAATGCCGGTCGCGCGCGTCCCGCGCGGCCTGCGCCAGGTCGCTGAAGCGTGGCTGGCGCCCAAGCCCGTCGAGGTGCGTGTCGAGGGCGCCGTCGCGCAAATGCACCGGGGCGCCGAAGATCGTGCTGGCCCGCTCCCGGGTCATGTCGGCATAACGATTGCCGAGCATGGCATATCGTCCGGCCTTTCGGACCAGCGCGGCGGCGTTGTCGATCAGCGCGACCTTGCCGAAGGCGATCGCACGCGCGCGCCGACGCGGCGATCCGAACCGCACCGCGCCCTGCCAGGCTGCGAGGAAAACGGCGATGGCGATCGCCAGGGTCATCGCAAGGAAGGGTGGGTCGAACGCCAGCTTGAGCGGGCTTGGCGAGCGGCCGAAGCCGTTCAGCGTGACGTCGAAATAAATCGATGTCGCCTCGTTCGAGTTCAGCCAGTCGAGCAGATCGAGCGCTGAAGCGGCCTGACGCGCGTCAGCCATCCCGATGTTCGACAGCAGGTCAGGATCGGCGAGGACATAGAGCGGGCGGTCAGTCAACTTGGCGAGGACGATGTGGCCCTGCGAGTCGGTGATCAGCGGCGTGAGACCCGCGCCCGAAATCGTTTGAAGCGGTCGTGGCGCGGTGAAGCGAATGGTCCGCGGGAGCTCGGGCGACGTGACGAGCGGCACGCCCCCGCTCCTGTGGCGAGTGACCTCGATCTCTTCCTTGGGCGCGAGGACACCCCCGGGATCGGAAGACGGCTTCAGACCCTTGTAGTGGACCCAGCCTGTCCGTTCCGGGTCTCCTACCGTCTGCCATTTCGGCAGGACCACGAGTGTCACCTTCCCCGATCGCTGGCTGAGTATGGGAAAGAGATTGATTGTACCGGACTCGGGCGTCAGCACCACGAGATCCTCGGTATCCAGCCGATGGATGTCGCGTGCCACCTGGGGGTGGCGTCCGGTCGCCTCGGCCAGTCGAACGAGCCCGCTGAAACCGGTCGCGGCGGTCGAAAGGGCGTGGCCGCCACCGTTACGTCCCGATCGCAGGTCGGGAGCATAGGCGCCAAGCACCAGCGTGCCGATAAAGCCCAGGATACCGATCGCGAGGATCAATATCACCGTGCGCGCGCTGAACACGCCATCCGCGCCCTTTGATCCAATGGCGATGTCGCTCATGCGCGCCAGGTTCCGGGCAGGGCGAAATCCGAATAGGCGGACCGGGCCGTTTCCCAATCTTCCGGCGCGACCGGCCGGCCGCCGAACAGGCTCTTTTCCACCAGGCGCGCAATGCCGGCGAACAGATCGCGGGCTGATGGCGGGATGGCGTCGGTCGCGGCAAGCTCGCGACTGGTGAGGGCTGGTCGGACGAGGCGTGGCCGACGGCGTGCGATATCCTCGATCGACCGGAACAGCAGGTGGTGGACAGCCTCAGCGTAGCGGCCTTGCGCCGCCAGCGCATCGGCCTCGTTCAGCCAGGCGCGGGCCGGGGCGGCTTCGGGCGCCCAGGCTTCTTCGGGCATGTCGACCGAGGTGCTGGTTCTCCGCCGGCGATGCGGCAGGCGCCACTCGCCATGGCGGATTCGCTGATACGCCATCCACAACAGGGCAGCAGCCGCCACTGCGATCACGGTCCACAGGAAGATGCGGGCATAGGG
The DNA here is from genome assembly GCA_040388155.1 of Pseudomonadota bacterium. Lineage (GTDB taxonomy): Bacteria > Pseudomonadota > Alphaproteobacteria > Sphingomonadales > Sphingomonadaceae > Sphingomonas. The sequence goes on along the minus strand of JAZKCJ010000006.1, from coordinate 62,206 downwards.
CGCGTCCGGCATGAAGCTGCTGATCCATTGGAGGAACCGCCCGACTGGACGCAACACCTCCACCAGCCATTCGCCCAAACGCCGCAGCCATGCCGGCGGCTCCGGCGGTGGCGGTGCGCGCGTGAGTGAAAACTGAACTGACGGGTCTGCCTTGAGCGCGTCATGGGCGGCGGCGAAGCGCTCGGCGGCGGTTGCCGCCTGCTGCGTGTTACCCCCGCTCACATCTTCCCCCGATCACAACCAGTCCATACCCAGCCTAGACAATGTCGGCAGCGGTGCAATTGCGGATATTGCACCGGAATGATTGTTACTTCTGACTTTACAGTCTGAGATGCCATCGTCACTCTGATAGACGGCAGGGCGCCTGGCGCGCGACTGACGGTCAAGGGGAAAACCATGGCGACGAACATCAATGGCGCAAGCGATCGTTCCGTTTCGATCGGCCGGATATTCAGCCGGGCGTTCGGGACGATGGGCAGTAATCCGGTAACGGTCTTCGGCATTTCGCTGGTGTTCAGCGCGTTGCCCGGGGTCGTCATCAACCTGGTTAGCCAGCGCCTGGGCTATGTGCCGCAGAATCTGGCGACGGGCGTGATCACTCCGGTCCTCTATTACACCATCGCGGCCGTCGTCTTCGTGTTGAGCATCGCTTTTGTCATGCTGGCACAGGGCGCCCTGGTGCGCGCCACCGCGGCCCATAGCGAAGGGCGCGAGGCCAGTTTCGGTGAGTCGGCGATGGTCGGGCTGCGAGTGATCGTGCCGCTGTTCGTGCTTGGCCTGCTGCTGGCCATCGGCGTCGCTTTCGGCTTCCTCCTGCTGATCGTGCCGGGCGTCATCCTCTATCTCATGTGGGCGGTTGCCGCGCCGGCATTGGTGGAGGAGAAGACGGGCGTTCTCGGTGCTTTCGGCCGCAGCAGCTATCTGACCAAGGGCGCGCGCTGGAAAGTCCTCGGTCTCGGCCTCATCATGGTGGTGATCTACTGGATCTTCTCGGCCGTGGTCGGCGTCCTCATGCTCACCATATATGGTCTGAACGGACTCGCCGCCGCCGCGCAGGATGGGTTGCCGCTCGGTTTCCTCCTGGTGAGCGGAGTGCTCTCGACCGTCGTCACCGCTATCGTCGCGACCATCCAGACCTCGCTCTATATCGAACTGCGCGACTGGAAGGATGGGCCCGCGACCGAGGCGCTGACCGAGATCTTCGCCTGAACTGATCGGTGCGCGCCAGCCCATGGGGCCATGGCCGTTGCGGGCGGCGCGTACGGACCCTATCCCATGGCCATGGAACAGCCTGACGCAGCGCCGCGCGCGACTTTCATCGCCAGACTCGCCCTCGCCGGCCTGCTCGCACTGCTTGGGTTGTGGATCGCCTGGACTTTCCTGCCGTCGCTTGCCTGGGCGGTGGTGATCGCGGTGGCGATCGATCCGGTGCACATGCGGCTGCGCGAGCGATGGCCGGGTCCGGCCGGCCGGACCTGGACGGCTGCCGCGATCGCGCTGCTGGTCGCGCTCGTCGTGCTGGTGCCAGTCGCCGCCGGCATCACCCAGGCCGCGCGGGAGGCGCATGACGTCTCGGTCTGGATCACCCAGGCGCAGGCGAATGGCCTGCCCTTGCCCGGCTGGGTTGCCAAGGTGCCGGTCGGCCGCGAGATGCTCACGACCTGGTGGCAGGCGAACCTCGCCACGCCCGAAGGCGCGGTCAACCAGTTCCATCATCTCCGCGACGTCGCCGATACGCGCCTGATCGGCAGCAACGTGCTGCATCGGCTGGTCGTTTTCGCCTTCACCCTGCTGACCCTGTTCTTCCTCCTGCGCGACCGGGATTCGATCATCGCGCAGCTCCGTCGGGCCGGGGACCGCCTGTTCGGCCCGACCGGGGAACGCGTCGGCGTCCAGGCGCTCCGCTCGATCCGCGGGACGATCGACGGGCTGGTGCTGGTCGGCATCGGGGAAGGCGCGGTGATGACGCTGGTCTATATCACCCTTGGCGTGCCGCATCCCTTGCTGCTCGGCGCGGTCACCGCGGTGGCGGCGATGATCCCGTTCGGCGCGGCGCTTGTCTTCGCGATCGCCGGTGCCTTGCTTGTCGGCCTCGGGTCGGTCGGCGGTGCGGTGGCGGTGATGGTGATCGGGCTGGTCGTGGTCGGCATCGCCGATCATTTCATCCGGCCAGTCCTGATCGGCGGCGCGACTCGGCTGCCCTTCTTGTGGGTGCTGATCGGTATCCTCGGCGGCGTCGAGACTTTGGGATTGCTCGGGCTGTTCATCGGCCCGGCGACGATGGCAGTGCTGGTCATGCTGTGGCGCGAATTTCTCGAGCAGCCGGAGCAGGGGCAGGACGATGCGTCCCCGGCGGAATGATATGACTGCTCGTGCAGGAGCCGACAATGTCGGATGAGCGCAAGCCCCGAAAAATGGAGATCCGGATTGCAGTCGATGCGGGGGATTCGCTCCAAGGCACCTGGGATCAGGAAACGCAATTCCTGAAGATCAGGGCGATGCGGGACGGCGAGCCTGTCAGCGCTCGCGGTATAACCGAAACCACCTTCTACGAAGGAACCGGGCGACGCAAATTCATCCATGAAACGATGTTCGGGAAATCTTCCGACTTCACTGTCGATCCCGACGAGACGCTCCGGCTCTATCATCAGGTCTGGGCGGTAGACACCAACAGCAAGCCCGGCTTTGGCGGAATCATGAACGTGACCGGCGTCTCCGTGGTGGCGACCGATGGCAGCAACGTTATCGCGCCGGTGGCGGTGCTGTTCTTCGGCCGGACGGCCGGCAAGGCGGAGCTTTACGGATGGCGGCGCTTCATCGACGTCGTGCTATCCAATCCGCGATATGATGCTGGTCATCGTTACGCGCTCATCGTCGACGCCGAATATTCGAACCTTGCCGACTTCAACCAGCGTCGGCGGCCAATTCACGGCGATTTCTACCTGCCCGATAATTTCACGCTGATCTATGCAACCGCGGACAAGCCGGACAGCATTCTCAATCGAGCGTTGCGGGCAAGCGATGCCATGGCGACGAAATATCGGGAGCGCGTGCTCAAGCTGCCCCGCAACGCTGCTTATTTTGCCGATATCGTGGACGAGGAAACACATCAGGTCGCGGTGGGCCTGATCCAGCCTGAATATCGGGGCCGCTTCTAATACACCCCGCCGACCGCCTGCACCGTCGCCACCGCGATCTGCAACCGGCTGGTGCGCACATCAAGCAGGGAACGCTGCGCGTCGAGCGCCGCAGTCTGGGCCGTCACCACCTCCAGATAATCCGACGCGCCGTCGCGATAGCGGATCAGGGCGAGGTCGCGGGTGCGCTCGGCTGCGGTGGTCGCGTTCTGCTGGTCGGTCTCCTGCACCGCAAGATGGCGGGCACGGGCGAGATCGTCCTCGACTTCGCGGAAGGCGGTCAGCACGGTCGAACGATAGCTGGCGGCGGCTTCGTCATACTGCGCCCGGCTGATCGTCACCCGTGCGCGCCGCGCGCCACCATCGAAGATCGACAAAGCGGCCGTCAGCGGCCCGAGTGCCCAGAAAGCGTTCGGCGCGCTGAAGATGCTCGTGTTGCCTGCCTCGAATCCGCCGGCCCCGCCCAGGCTGAGCGAGGGATAGAGCGCGGCGCGCGCGACGCCGATCCGGGCGTTGGCGGCAGCGATGCGCTCGGCCGCAGCGACGATGTCGGGACGGCGCTGGAGCAGATCGGATGGTACGCCGACGGGGATCGCCGGCGGGACGAACGGAGCCTCGGATACGGGCAGCGAGAAGCTGGACGGAGATTCGCCGACCAGGATCGCGACCGCGTGTTCAAGCGCGGCGCGATCCGCAGCGATGGAAGACAGTTCTGCCTTTGCGCTCGACAGGATGGAGGCGGCCCGGCTGACGTCGATGCCCGAGGCGATGCCGCCCGAATGTCGCGTGTCGGTCAGGTCATAGGCGCGCTGGAATGCCTCGACCGTCTGCCTGAGCAGGGTGATGCGCGCATCGAGCCCGCGCATTCGGACATAATTATCGGCCAGCGCTGCCTGGAGGCCGAGCCGCACGGCGGCGAGATCCTGCGCGCTGGCGCGCGCATCGGCCGCACCGGCCTTGATCGAATTGCGCACCCGGCCGAACAGGTCGATCTCGTAGGAAAGCGATGCGCCGATGCGCAGGTCATTGTCGGTCACCGCCGCGCCGGAGCCAAAGGGCCGCCCGGCGGACACGCGCGAGCGTTCGGCAAGCGCGCCGGCATCAACGCGGGGCAGTGCCTGCGCGCCCGCCTCGCGCAGCGCGGCGCGGGCCTGGTCGTAGCGCGCGACCGCCGCGGCCAGATCGGGATTGGCCGCCTCGATCCGGGATTCAAGATCGTTGAGCGTCGGATCGGCGAACAATGTCCACCATTTGCCTGCCTCGGGCGGCGTCGCGGCGACGGGCCGCCACGGACCGAGCTCCTTATAGGCCGGCGCGGTGGGGCTAGGCGGAAGCGTTTCGGGCGGCGCCAGCGAGCAGGCGGTGAGGGCGGTAGCCAGGAGTGCCGCAATAAAGCCCCTCCCCTTCAGGGGAGGGGTTAGGGGGTGGGGGCGTGCGTCTGCACGCTCAGAAAGACTCGTCGCGCCACGCTCCGAAGCGCCTCGCAGGCGGGCAACTCCCGCGAGCCGCTGTCCCACCCCTGACGGGGAGGGGTTCGAAAAGGAAGGGCGAGTGCCGAAGATATCAGCTCGCCGCACGGGTTGCCCCCGGCTTGGCCGTGCGCACTGCATCGCCGGTCTGCAGCGAATCCGGCGGGTTGTCGATCACGCGGTCATTGGCGCTGAGCCCGGCGCTGATCTCGACATTGTCCCCGTTGTCGCGGCCGATCGTGACGGTCTTGAGCAGGGCCTTGCCGTCAGGCCCGATCACGGCGACCTGCGTGCCGTTTTCGCCGATGATCATTGCGCTCGGCGGCAAACGAACGCCGGCGCCCGGGCTGCCCGCGCCGAGCGGCAGCTTCACCTGGGCATAAGCGCCCGGCTTTAGCGCCTTGTCGCCATTCGCCGCCTGGAACTCCATCAGCACCGTGCCCGATTGCGGATCGACCGCGCCGGCGCTGCGCACCAGCTGGATATCGAAATCGCGCCCCGGATATTCAGGAACGTTGAGCGAGGCATGCAGGCCGGGATGGAAAGCACCCGAATAGGGCTGGGGCACGCGGACATAGATGCGCATCCGTCCGATATCGGCGACGGTGAAGAGTGGGGTCGAGGCGGCGGTGCCGGCGGTGACGAGCGCGCCGATCTGGGTCGAACGGCTGGTGACCACGCCGGAGAAGGGCGCCACCAGGTGAGTGAATCCCTGCAGCGCGCCGAGCCGGCGGACGTTTGCGTTCGCCGCGTTGGCGATGGCGGTCTTGGCGGCGAGATCGCCGATCTTCTCGTCGGTCTCCTGTTTCGACACCGCGTCCTTCGCGAGCAGGTTGTTCCAGCGCGTGGCGGTCGACTGGGCAAGCGCGCGGTTGGCCTGGGCGGTCTGGAGATCGGCCCGGGCGGCGGCGACCTGCTGGTCGACCTCGGGCGCGTCGAGCACCGCAAGCACCTGCCCGGCGCGGACGGGATCGCCGATATCGACGAACCAGCGGCTGATATAGCCGGTGGTGCGGGCATAGATCGCCGCGCTGTTATAGGCCTGGACGCTCCCCGGCAGGGTCAGCGCCTCGACTTTTTCGGCGGCCTTCGGGCGGATGATGGTGACGACCGGGGTCGATTGAGCGTCGGTCCAGCGTGTCAGGCTGCTTTCAGCACGCATCCGGCTGAAGATGCCGAATGCGACGAGCAGCAAGGCGATCGCCACGGCGACGATGGCGAAGAGGCGCAGGTTGGTCCTGGGCCGCGAGTCAACGGTATCGATACGGGTTTCAAGCATGCGATTCCTCCAGCGCGGCGGCGCGCTTGCTTGCCTTTTCGGCGTCCCGGCGATGGGCGATGCTGAAGATCACCGGCACGAACATCAGCGTCGCGATCGTCGCCACGATCAGCCCGCCGATCACGGCGCGGCCGAGTGGCGCATTCTGCTCGCCACCTTCACCCAGTCCCAGCGCCATCGGCAGCATGCCGATGACCATGGCGAGCGCTGTCATCAGCACCGGGCGGAACCGCGTCATCCCCGCCTCGAGCGCTGCCTTCGTCGCATCGGCATGCTCGGCGAGCCGTTCGCGCGCGAAGCTGACGACCAGGATCGAGTTGGCGGTGGCGACACCCATGCACATGATCGCTCCGGTCAGCGCCGGCACCGACAGCGTGGTGCCGGTGATGAACAACATCCAGATGATGCCCGCGATCGCGCCGGGCAGGGCGGTGATGATGACGAACGGATCGAGCCAGCTCTGGAAGTTTACCACGATCAGCAGGTAGATCAGCAGGATCGCGCCGATCAGGCCGAAGAACAGACCGGAAAAGGCGGTGTTCATCGTCTGGTACTGCCCGCGCAGCGTGACGGTCACGCCCTTGGGTGCCTGCGCCTTCATCTGTTTCAGCACATGGTTGATGTCGCCGGCCACCGCGCCGAGATCGCGGCCGTTGGGGGTCGCGAAGATGTCGATCGATGGCGCGATATTATAGTGGGAGACGACTGCGGCCGCGTTTCCGCGCACGAGGGTGGAGATGCCGCCGAGCACCTGCGATCCGGCATGGCCGGCGCCGGTGATCGGGATGTTCTGCAGGTCGCTGAGCGATCCGACCTGATATTCCGGCGTCTGCGCGACGACTGAATAGGACACGCCGTTTTCGGGGTTGAGGTAGAAGACCGGGGATGTCTGGCCCGATCCGGCGAGCGCGCCGGACAGGCCGTTGGTCACGTCGCGCTCGGTCAGGCCGAACTGGCTGATCCGGCTGCGGTCGACCGCGACGCGCATCTCGGGATAGCGCGCCGATTGCTGGATGCGCGCGTCGGCCACGCCCGGAATGGTCTGGAGCTTGCGCAGGATATTGCGCGCATAGGCATAGTTGGCCGCCTGATCCCGCCCGCCCGCGATCTGCACGTCGATCGGCGCGGGCGCACCGAAATTCAGGATCTGGCTGGTGATATCGGCGGGCAGGAAGGAGAAGGTCGTGCCGGGGAAGGCGCCGGGCAGCGCCTCGCGCAGCTTGCGGACATAGTCGGCCGTCGGCGCATGTTCCTTCGAAAGCTGGATCAGGATGTCACCGTCCTGCGGACCGATCGTGCCGGAGTTATTGTAGATCACATTGATGCCGCTGAACGGCAGGCCGATATTGTCGACGATCGAAACCAGCTCCTGCGCCGGGATGATCTGGCGGATGCGGCGCTGGATGCGGTCGAACTCAGCGGATGTCTGTTCGATGCGCGAGCCGACCGGGGTCCGTACGTGCATGGTGATCTGCCCGGCATCGACTGACGGGAAGAAATTCTGTCCGAGGAACGGCACCAGCAGGAACGATACGGCCACGACTGCCAGGAAGCCGATCACGAAGCGCCGGCCGGAACCGAGCGCGCGTTCAAGCAGGGCGCCATATCCGGTACGGACGCGTTCGAACCGCGCCTCGAACCCACGCTGGAAACGGACGAGCGGGTTGCGCGAATCCGGCCTGCCCGCCTCGTGGAGATGGCCGGGCGCATGCGGCTTCAACAGGAACATCGCCATGGTCGGGACGAGCGTGCGCGACAGGATGAAGGACGCGATCATCGCGAACACCACGGCGAATGCGAGCGGCACGAACAGGAAACCGGCGACTCCCGGCAGGAAGAACATCGGCACGAACACGATGCAGATGCACAGCAGCGAAACGAAGGCGGGCGTCACGATCTGAGCGGCACCGTCGAGGATCGAGGGGATGACGCCCTTGCCCTGTTCCATGTGCCAGTTGATGTTCTCGATCGTCACCGTCGCGTCGTCGACCAGGATGCCGACCGCGAGGCTCAGCCCGCCCAGCGTCATGATGTTCAGCGTCTGGCCCGTCGCGGCCAGCGCGATCAGCGCGGCGAGGATCGCGAGCGGAATGGAAATGGCGATGATGACGGTGGACCGCCACGATCCCAGGAACAGCAGGATCATCAGGCTGGTCAGCGCGGCCGCGATCGCGCCTTCCTTGATCACGCCGTTGATCGCCGCCTTCACGAACAGGGACTGGTCGCCGATCGGCACGATCTTCAAGGCGTCGGGCAAGCTCGCCTGAGCGCCCGGCAACGCGTCCTTGATTCCCTGCACGATCGCCAGGGTGGAGGTCGCGCCGTTCTTCAGGATCGTCATCAGGACGGATCGCGATCCGTCGACATGGACGACGTTGGTCTGCGGCGCGGTGCCGTCGCGGACATGGGCGACGTCGCGCATATAGATGGTGCCGCCATCGACGACCTTGATCGGCAGCGCGTTGAGCTCCTCGATCGACCCCGGCGCGTTGTTGAGCCGGACGGTGTACTGATAGCCGCCGATCTTCACGAAGCCGGCCGGGTTGATCTGGTTCTGTGCGGCGATGGCGTTGGTCACGTCCTGCGCGGACAGCCCCTTTGACTGGAGCGCCTGGGGATCCATGTCGATCTGGATCTGGCGCGACCGCCCGCCGGAGGGATAGGGGATGGCGGCGCCGGGCACCGTCACCAGCGCCGGCCGGATATTGTTCTGCGCAAGATCGAACATGCGCCCTTCCGACAGACCCTTGCCCGACAGCGCGAGCTGAAGGATCGGCACGGTGGAGGCGTTGTAGTTCAGGATCAGCGGGGGCGTGGTGCCGACCGGCATCTGCCGCACCGCCGTCTGCGATACCGATGTCACCTGCGCGGTGGCGGTGCGGATATCGACGCCTGGCTGGAAATAGATCTTCACGATGCCGATGCCGGGCATCGACTGGCTCTCGATATGGTCGATATCGTTGACCGTGGTCGTCAGGATGCGCTCGTACGGCGTAATGATCCGGCCCGACATGTCCTCGGGCGAGAGGCCGGCATAGTTCCAGGCCGTGGCAATAACCGGCACTCTGATCTCGGGGAAGATATCGACCGGGGTGCGTGCGGCCGCCAGCACGCCGACGATGGCGATCAGGATGGCCATGACGATGAAGGTCAGCGGACGTGTCAGCGCTACCTTGACGATACCGATCATTTGGGTCCGATCATGGCGGATCTCCGGGTCCCGGGGAGGGAATGCGACTGAGTCTTCTGGCGGCCGAATGAGCTTTTGCTGCACTTGCGTCCAATATGATTTGACCCCGGATCAAGACGTGCGACATATCGATCATGGAGCTACGCCACCTGCGCTATTTCGTCGCTGTCGCCGATGAACTGCATTTCGGGCGTGCGGCACAGCATCTGGGGGTGTCGCAACCGCCGCTCAGCCAGCAGATCAGGGCGCTGGAGGATGAACTCGGCGTGCGCCTGTTCGAACGCAGCAGCCGAAAGGTGGCGCTGACGGAGGCCGGCCGGGTCTTCCTTGACCAGGCCCGCGCCACCCTGACACAGGCCGAGCACGCGGTGGACGTGGCGAAGCGCGCGGCGCGGGGCGATTTCGGCAGGCTCACGGTTGGGTTCAATCCTTCGGCGCCGTTCGTGCCTGCGGTTGCCCGTGCGATCTTCGATTTCCGGCAACGCTATCCGGAGATGCGGATCGAACTGCTCGAACTTTCACCGGGCGCGCAGGTCGCCGAGCTCGCGGCCGGCGAGATCGACATCAGCTTCCTGCGCAGTCCGACACCGCCGCTGGTGCCGCCCGGCATCATAGCGACGCGGGTGCTTGAGGAACGGCTCTATATCGCGATGCGATCGGACCATCGCTTTGCCCGCAAGACCAGCCTGTCGTTCAAGGACCTGCACGGCGAGCCGATGATCTTCTATTCGAGCGAGCAGAAGGGCAGCTTCGCCGGGCATTTCCTCGACATGCTGCACGAAGTCGGCGTCGAGCCGGTCCTGGCGCAGGACGTCCGCGAGATATCGACTTTGTTCGGCCTGGTCGTCGCCGGACTGGGCACGGCAGTGCTGGCCGAATCGCTGCGCGCGCTCCAGCCGGCCGGGCTGGTCTATCGCCCGCTCCGGGACAAGAAGGCAATCTCCTCGCTCTGGATACTCAGCGCGAAGAATGCCGCAGGCGTGGTCGCGCGGCAGTTCCTCGACATTCTCGAAGCATCAGGGGCGGACGTGTCGCAACAGAAAAACCCGCCCCGGAATGGGCTATAAAGCACGCGCTTAGTAGTACGCGATCCGGAACTCGCGGCATCGGGATTGGCTGCGCTGCCGCTTGAATGCGATAATCCCTGAAACCCTCCGGATGGCTGGCCAGGACAACACGTCCAACTTTCGTTTCCTTGCATCTGCGCGCCCGTTCCCTTGCTGCTTTACAAGTGCAATACACCTGATAGGCTTTGCTCCGACCGGAGGAAATCCATGCTGAAGATCGAGAAGCTCACCCATGTCTATGGCAATGGCACGCGCGCGCTGGATGGTGTCGACCTGACCATCCCGCCCGGCATGTTCGGGCTGCTCGGCCCCAACGGCGCCGGCAAGTCGACCCTGATGCGCACGGTTGCGACCCTCCAGACGCCGACATCGGGCAGCATCGACTTCGACGGGCTGGATGTCATTGCCGAGCCGGAGAAGCTGCGCAGGATGCTCGGCTATCTGCCGCAGGACTTCGGCGTCTATCCGCGCGTGTCGGCCTACGACATGCTCGATCATATGGCGGTGCTGAAGGGCATCTCCGGTCGCGGCGAGCGCAAGGCGACCGTCGAGGGCCTGCTCAACCAGGTCAATCTCTGGGGCGTGCGCAAAAAGGCGCTGGCCGGCTTCTCGGGCGGCATGCGCCAGCGTTTCGGGATCGCCCAGGCGCTGATCGGCGGGCCGAAGCTGATCATCGTCGACGAGCCGACCGCCGGTCTCGACCCGGAGGAGCGCAACCGCTTCCTCAACCTGCTCGGCGAGATCGGCGACAGCGTCGTCGTGATCCTGTCGACCCATATCGTGGAGGACGTGGCCGATCTCTGCCCGCGCATGGCGGTGCTGGCAGGCGGCCGCATTTTGCTAGAGGGCGCGCCGCTCGATCTGATCGCGGCGACTCAGGGGCGCATCTGGGAAAAGACCATCGACCGTGAGGAGCTCGAGGGATATCGCGAGCGGCACCGCGTGATCTCGACGCGCCTGTTCGCCGGGCGGACGGTCATCCATGTCCTTGCCGATGCCGTACCCGGCGCCGGCTTCCACCCGGTGTCGGGGGGCCTTGAGGATGTCTATTTCTCGACGCTCGACACCTCGCGCCGCGCGGCCTGACGCCCATGTTCCGCGGCATCTTCGGCTTCGAGCTCCGCTACCAGCTGCGCAATCCGGTCTTCTGGGTCGCGGTGGTCACCTTCTTCCTGTGCGGCTTCGGTGCGACCACGATCGACCAGCTCCAGATCGGATCGGGGGGCAACGTCCACAAGAACGCGCCCTATGCGATCGCGCAGATCGTGATGATCATGTCGGTCTTCTACATGTTCGTCTCGACCGCATTCGTCGCCAATGTGGTCGTGCGCGATGACGAGACCGGCTTCGGCCCGATCGTGCGCGCCACGCGGATCACCCGCACCGCCTATCTGCTTGGCCGCTATTCCGGCGCCTATGTCGCCGCCGCGCTCGGCTTCCTTGCCGTTCTGGCCGGCATCTGGATCGGCACCTTCATGCCCTGGGTCGACCGCGAGGTGCTTGGGCCGAACGTCTTCTCCTATTATGCAATGCCCTTCCTGCTGGTCGGGCTGCCGAACCTGCTGCTCACCTCGGCGCTGTTCTTCGCGCTGGCCACGGCAACCCGGTCGATGATGGCGACCTATCTCGGTGTCGTCGGGTTCCTGATCCTGTGGACGATCGCCAGTGTCGTGCTCGATCGCAACCCGGCCTATGAACTTGCCGGGGCCTATGCTGAGCCGTTCGGCGTCGGTGCCTTTTCCTATGCGACCAAATACTGGACGGCGGCGGATCGCAACACGCTCGTCCCGCCGGTCGACGGCATGTTCCTGTGGAACCGGGCCGTCGTCATCGCGATCGGCCTCGGCGCGCTGGTGCTGGCGGTCGCCACTTTCAGTTTCGGTACCAGGCCGTCAAAGGCGAGCAGGCGCGCGCTGAGGCTGCAGCAGCAGGTCGAGGCGCGTGCGCCGTCCGGTCAGGCCGGTCCGTTGCCGGCACCCAGCTTCGGTCGTGCGACCGCCTTCGCCCAGCTCCGCGTGCGCACCGCGCTCGAGCTCGGCCAGGTGTTCAAGAGCCCGGCCTTCTTCGTCCTGATGGCGCTCGGTCTGTTCAACGCGGCCGGTGCGATGGTCGATATCGGTGAGCTGTTCGGCACGCCGGTGCTCCCGGTGACGCGCGTGGTGATCGGCCTGCTTGAAGGGTCCTTCAGCATCATCCCGGTGATCATCGCGATCTATTATGCCGGCGAGCTCGTCTGGCGCGAACGCGACCGCAAGATCCATGAGATCATCGATGCGTCGGCCATTCCCGACTGGGCCTATGTGGTGCCGAAGGCGCTCGCTGTCCTGCTGGTGATGTTCTCCACCCTGCTGGTCAGCGTGCTTGCCGGCCTCGGAGCGCAGTTGCTCCACGGCTATACCGACTTCGAGCTCGGCAAATATCTGCTCTGGTATGTGCTGCCCGACACGATCGGCTTCACGCTGATCGCGGTGCTTGCCGTCTTCATCCAGGCGCTCAGCCCGAACAAATATCTCGGCTGGGGCCTGATGGTGTTCTATTTCATCATCGTCCGGGTCACGCTGCGCAATCTCGGCTTTGGCGACGCGCTCTATAATTACGGGCAAATCCCGGGCGTGCCGCTGTCCGACATGAACGGCCAGGGGCGTTTCTGGATCGGGGCCTATTGGCTGCGGCTCTATTGGTCTGCGTTCGCGCTGACCCTGCTGGTGCTGGCGCATGCGCTCTGGCGGCGCGGCACCGAGACCCGGCTGCGACCACGGCTGAAACGCCTCCCACGCCGGTTGTCCGGCACGGCCGGGCTGGTTGGCAGCGTTGCGCTCGCGGTGTTCGTCGCGAGCGGGGTGTACATCTTCATCAACACCCATGTCTGGAACAGGTACAGCACGCCCGTTTCCGAGGATGCTTTCACGGCAGAGTATGAAAAGACGCTGCTGCCTTATCAGAAGCTGCCCCAGCTCTCCGTCGCGGCGGCGCGCGTCGCGGTCGACCTGCGCCCGCAGGAGCCGGGCCTCACTGCAAAAGGCGTCCTGACCCTCGTCAACCGGACCCCCGGGCCGATCCGCGACGTACACGTCCGCCTGGACGATCGCGTGACGAAGATCGGGTCGATCGCCATTCCGGGCGCGACGCTGGTACGGAATTATCCGAAATTCCAGTACCGTATCTACCGCCTCGCGACGCCGCTTGCGCCGGGTGGCGAGACCAGCCTGACCTTCCGCAGCGAGCGGACCCAGCGCGGCTTCCGTAACAGCGGCAACGATACGCGGGTCGTGCAGAACGGCACCTTCGTCAACAATTTCGAATTCGTGCCGACGATCGGCATGAACCAGAGCGGCATGCTGCAGGACCGGACCAAGCGCCGCAAATACGGCCTGCAGCCAGAGCTCCGGCCGGCAAAACTGGAGGATATGGCCGCGACGCGTTTCAGCCAGCTCCGCACCGACTGGATCAGGACCGACATCACCGTCACCACCGATGCCGGCCAGACGCCGATCGCGCCGGGCTACAAGGTCAGCGATACGACCGCGAACGGCCGGCGTACCGCGCGTTTTGTCGTCGATGCGCCGATCCAGAATTTCTATTCGGTCCAGTCGGCGCGCTACGTCGAAAAGCATGTGATGCATCACGGCGTCGACCTGTCGGTCTATTACGATGCCGGCCACGGCCGGAACGTCGATCGCATGCTCGCCGCGTTCGCGCACGGGCTCGATTATTATCAGCCGAATTTCGGCCCCTATCAGTTCCGGCAGGCCCGCATCATCGAGTTCCCGGATTATGCCCAGTTCGCCCAGGCGTTCGCCGGCACCATGCCCTATTCGGAAGGCATCGGCTTCATCGCCGATCTCTCCGATCCGGATAAGATCGACTATGTCACCTATGTCACGGCGCATGAACTGGGCCATCAATGGTGGGCGCATCAGGCGATCGGTGCCGACATGCAGGGCGCGACGATGCTGACGGAGACGCTGGCGCAATATTCAGCGCTGATGGTGATGGAGAAGCTTTACGGCCGCGACCAGATCCGTCGTTTCCTGAAGTTCGAGCTCGACCGCTACCTCCGCTCGCGCGGCGGCGAGGTGATCGAGGAACTGCCGCTCTACCGCGTCGAGAACCAGCAATATATCCACTATCGCAAGGGCTCGCTGGTCATGTACCGGCTGAAGGATGCGATGGGCGAGGAACGGGTCAATGCGGCGCTGAAGCGGTATCTCGAACGCTTCCGCTTCAAGGGCGCGCCCTATCCGCGCTCGCTCGACCTGATCGCCGAGTTCCGGAAAGGCGCCAGCCCCGAGGAGCAGGCGCTGATCACCGACCTGTTCGAACGCATCTCGCTTTACGACATCAAGACCAAGGGTGCCGTGGTGAAGAAGCTGCTCGATGGCCGGTTCGAAACCACGCTGACGGTCGAGGCCCACAAGCTCTACGCCGACGGCAAGGGCAAGGAGACCGAGGCGCCAATGGCCGAGCAGGCGGAATTCGGCCTGTTCACGGCAATGCCGGGGCGCGGTGCGTTCGCGAAGAAGGACGTGCTGCTTCTCCAGCGCCTGCCGCTGAGGACCGGGACGCAGATCGTGAAGCTGGTCACGGCAAGGAAGCCGGCCTTTGCAGGCACCGATCCTTACAATGTCCGCATCGACCGCAACTCCGACGACAACGTCATCGCGACGACAGGGTGAGAGAGGAAAGGCCGGTCGCCAAGCCTGATTGCATCAGGGACAATCGCTACGGGACTTTACGCACTTGCGACCAATCGTGCTGCGGTGCACAACGATCAGGCCTTTCAGGCATCCTCTCCTAAAACTTTTTCGGGTCGGCCCTTCGGGACCGGCCCGTTTTTTTCGTCACCGCCTGTCGGGGCACCGGAGCATGCCCGATCAGGGCCGGGAGAGGTCGGCCTTGAGCGCCGCGAGCAGATCTCGCCACCACTCGCCATGGCGCTTCAGGAACTGAATGCCGACCATGCCGTGGCGTGCTGCATGTGGAGCCGGGATGCTGTCCCAGCCGAGATGCTCGACCGTGACACGAGTTTCCGCGCCGATCGTTTCGAAGCGCACATCGACCAGAGTGGACTGGTCGTCGACGAAGCTCGCTTGACGCCAGGTCAGGCCGAGGCGAACGCCCGGTTCCCAGTGCGTGACCCTGCCGATCTCGAACTCGGTGCCGTCGGGCTGGGTTTCGGTGAAGCGCCCGCCCACCATCGGTTCGATCGCGAGCATGCCGGGGTCGGCCGGCGTGAACCGGAACATCGGGTTGGGCCGCCACCATGAATTGATATCGCGCGTGAATGCCTCGAACACGCGTTCCGGCGTCGCCGCGATGCGTAGCGCGACCATGACACGCGAACTCACGGCATTTTCTCGACATGCGCCTTGAGTGCGGCAAGCTGGTCTGCCCAGAGCTGCTCGGTCTGGTCTATCCAGGATTTGAGCCCTGTCATCGACCCTGCCTTCAGCGCATAGATACGCACCCGCGCATCATAGTCTGGATGAACTTCCTCGATCAGCCCGCCCGCCTTGAGCGTGCGCAGATGCCGGCTGAGCGCGGCTGGGCTCAGTCCGACACTTTCGGCCAGTTCGCCGGCGCGATGCGGCCGGTCGCGCAGCAATTCCACCACGCGCCGCCGGCTGGGGTCGGCAAGCGCGGCGAGCGTGCGGTCGATCGCGGCGGCCATGCTCAGGAGAACATCTCGATCTTGAGGCCAGTCGTCCTTTCCGATTCCTCGGGCGAGAAGGGCCGCAGATTCTGGCCGAAGGTCCAGACATGTCCTTCCGGATCGCGCGCGCGATAGGTGCGGTCGCCATAGAATTGATCGGCCGGCTCCTCTTCGATCACGGCCCCGGCGGCACGCGCCAGCGCGCAATGGGCGTCGATATCGCTGTCGATGTTGACGTGGACCGTCTGGCTGTTCTTGCCGCCGATGCTCACCGGGCTCGCCGTATAATCGGCCCATTCGCTGCCGATCATGATATAGCCGTTGCCGAAGGTCATCTGGGCATGGACCATCTTGTTGTCAGGATCAGTGATGAGCATCGCGGGTTCGAAGCCGAAGGCCTTTTCGAGCCAAGCGAAGGCAGCCACCGGATCGCGATAGAAGATGGCGGAGGCGAGTGAGGCGCGGTCCATGGCGGTCATCCTTCACGATTCGATCAATATTTAACGTTATAGGAAAATATATTCCCCTGCGTCAATCCGGCAACGAGGCGTCCAGGTGATGTGGAGAGGGAAGATGCGTATCATGCTTGCCATGCTGCTGGCGTCCATCGCGTTGCCGGCGCCGGCTGAGGATCGCGCGCCGCTGGTCGGCCTTTACGATGGGCACCAGATGGAAATGGGCGCCCAGCTTAACCTCAGCGCCGACGGGCGGTTCGACTATGGCCTGGTCTATGGCGCGCTTGATGAGGCGGGGCAGGGGACATGGGTGGTGAAGGACGGCCGCGTCCTGCTCACCAGCGATCCGGTTACGCCGCCGCGTTTCGTCTTCACCGGACAGAAACCCGCGCCGGCCGGTACGCTGCGCCTGTCGCTTGAGGCGCCAAAGGACGTGTCGCTCCAGTATTTCGACGCGGTTCTCACCTCGGCCAGGGGCGGAACCAAAGGCGGCCAATTGACCGAGGAAGGCCTGTCGCTGCCGCTCGACGCAACCGATCCGCCGGTCAGCGTGCGGATGTTCCTGCCAATGTTCGAGGTGGCGGGCGATCCGGTGACGATCGACCCGACCAAGGGCTATTGGCTGAGCTTCCGCTTCGAGGCGAACGATATCGGCAAGGCTGATTTCCGCGGCACGGTGCTGACGATCGACAAGGGCGATCTGGTGTTCGAACGGTTCGGCCGCACCATCCGCTTCAGGCGGGTCGGCGGCTGACGCGATTCAGGGCGTCGCGGGATCGCGCCGCATCGGTGCTGGCGCGTCCTGCCAGCCGCCGCCAAGTGCCTTGAACAGGCTGATCTGCGCGTCCGACACTGCGGCGTCCGATTGCGCCAGCGCCGTGCGGGCATCGGCGCGGTCGCGTTCCGCCTGGATCAGCAACAGGAAGCTGTCGGCGCCATAGTCGAACCGAAGGCGGGAAAGCCGTGCAGCCTCGGTACTTGCCTGTTCCGCGCGCACCAGCGCGGCGTTGCGATCCAGGGCGCCGGCATAACGGGCCAGCGCCTGCTCGACTTCCTTCAGCGCGGTCAGCACCGTTCCGTCGAAGCGGGCGAGCGATGCATCGGCGCCTGCCCTGGCCTGGCGGACGCGCGCGCGGGCGACCGTGATGTTGGGGAAGTTCCAGGTAATCAGCGGGCCGAGCGACCAGGAAATGCCGGCCGGTTTGAAGATATCGCCGGGTTTCCGCCCGCCGAAGCCGACTGAACCGAGCAACTGGATCGAGGGAAAGAGATCGGCGACGGCGACGCCGACCCGGGCGGTATCGCCGGCCAGGGTGCGTTCGGCGGCGCGAACGTCGGGACGGCGGGCAAGCAGCGCAGCGCCGTCGCCGACCGGGACAGTCACGGTCACCCGTGGCGGGGCAGTGCATTTGTCCGCATCGGCGTCGATCGTCTCGGGCGCGCGACCGGTCATCGTCGCCAGCGCATAGAGCGAGGCACGGCGTTCAGCCTCGAAGGTCGGGATCTGCGCCTGGGTGTTGGCAAGCAGCACGTCGGCCCGCTCCACGTCGCTGCGCGTTCCGCGCCCGGCTTCGAACAGGGTCTTGGTGAGGTCGAGCGTCTGCTGCTGCAGCTTCACCGTCTCCAGTGCGACCGCGCGCTGCGCTGCGTTCGAACAGGCCTGTGCATAAGCGCGCGCCGTTTCCGCCGCGACCGAGACGCGCGCGGCGTCAAGCTGGGCGGCGGCTGCATCCGTGTCGCCGCGTGCCGCCTCGATCGCGCGGGTTACGCCGCCGAACAGGTCGATCTCATAGGAAGCGTCGAAGCCGAGCGAGTAGAAATCGGCCTCGAACGACTTGCCGGTGGGGCTGGTCACCGCCGGGGTGCGGCTGCGCGTCGCCTGGGCACTGAGGCTGGTGGTCGGCAAGCGTGCGCCGCGCTGCTCGGACAGGACGGCGCGGGCTCGGGCGAGGTTCGCCGCCGCCGTGCGGATGTCGGTATTGTGCGCCAGCGCATCGGTGACGAGCCGGTCGAGGACAGGATCGGTATAGAGCTGCCACCAGTGATCCGGCAGCGGCGTCGCGGCGATGCTGCCGGTTCGTGTCGTCTCGGCAAAGCCGCCGGCCGCCACCGATGGCGTGGCCGGGCGGACATAGTTGGGTCCGACGGTGCAGGCGGAAAGGGCAAGGACGGTAGCCAGTATCCCCGTTGCTTTCCCGGGCGCCGGTTGGTGGCCGGTTGGGAAGGTTTTTGAAGAAGCGCGCGTCATGCGGGCTCTCCCGCAGGCTCGGCAGGTGGCGTGGCCGGCTTTGCGCGCCGCACCTTGCTCGAAACCCAGTCGCCCAGCTTGCGGCTGATGACATAGAAGCTCGGCGTGAACAGCAGGCCGAAGGTGGTGACGCCGATCATGCCGAAGAACACCGCGACGCCAAGCGCCTGGCGCATCTCCGCGCCGGGGCCGGAGCCGATCACCAGCGGCAGCACGCCGAGGATGAACGCGATCGAGGTCATCACGATCGGGCGCAGGCGCTGTTCGGCCGCATGTTCGGCGGCGGCATGCATCTCCATGCCGTTCTCCTCGTTCTGCCGCGCGAACTCGACGATCAGGATCGCGTTCTTCGCGGCGAGGCCGATCAGCACGACAAGGCCGATCTGGGTCAGGATGTTGTTGTCCCCGCCCATCAGGTTCACGCCCAGGATCGCCGCGAGCAGGCACATCGGCACGATCAGGATGACGGCGAGCGGCAGTACCACGCTTTCGTAATTCGCCGCGAGCAGCAGGAACACGAACAGCACGGCCAGCCCGAACACCAGCCCGGCGGTGTTGCCCGCCGCCTGTTGCTGGAAGGCAAGCTCGGTCCATTCGAAGCGCATGCCCTTGGGCAGTGTCTCCTCGGCAAGTTTCGCCATCGTGGTCAGCGACTGGCCGGACGAGAAGCCCCGTACCGTATCGCCCTGCAATTCGGCCGATGGATAGAGGTTGTACCGCACCACGCGATACGGCCCGCTGTCGTTCTTCAACGTCATCACCGCGTCGAGCGGGACCATCAAGCCCGCCGCCGAGCGTGTGCGCAGATGGCCGACATCGGACACCTGGTCGCGGTACGGGGCATCAGCCTGAGCGGTCACGCGATAGGTACGGCCGAGGAAGTTGAAGTCGTTGATATAGGTCGAGCCGAGATAGGTGCCGAGCGTCGAGAAGACATTCTCCACCGGCACGCCAAGCTGTTCCGCCCGCTCGCGATCGATATCGGCGAACAGGCGCGGGGTGCGCGTGTTGAAGGTGGTGAAGGCGCTGGTGATGCCCGGTGTCTGGTTCGCCTTCATCATCATGGCGAAGGCAGCACCCTCGAGCGCCTTGAGGCCGAGATTGGTACGGTCCTCGATCAGCATCTTCCAGCCGCCGCCGGTGCCGATCCCGCGCACGGGCGGGGGCGGCACGACCAGGATGTTGCCGCCGTTGATCGCACCGAACTCGCGGCGCAGTTCGTTGGCGATGGCGTCCGCATGCTCGCGGTCGGCATGCGGCTTCAGCGGGATGAACATCGCGCCGGCATTGGGCGCGGTGGAGAAAGTCGCGCCGTCGAGCCCGGCAAAGGCGACGGTCGCCTGAGTCCCCTTGTTGGCCAGTGCGATCTTCGCCGCCTGGCTCATGATGCCGGTCGTCCGCTGGAGCGAGGCGCCCGGCGGAAGCTGGATGACCGCGATGAGATATCCCTGATCCTGCGCCGGGATGAAGCCGGTCGGCGTCGCGTTGAAGCGCCAGCCGGCCAGCCCGATCAGGCCGAGATAGACGACGCCGACCAGCACGAGCGCCCGGACGGCGCGCGCGGTGAACCTGCCGAAGCGTTCGCCCAGCCGCTGGAAGCCGTGGTTGAAGCCGCGGGCGAACCGGCCGGGCCAGCCGAGCACGCCGGGTCGTGGCTCCGCCTCGTGCTTTGCCTTCAGCACGATCGCGGCGAGAGCGGGCGAGAGGGTCAGCGAGACGAAGGCGGAGATCACCGCGGCCGATACGATCGTCAGCGCGAACTGCTTGTAGAATGCGCCGGAGATGCCGGGGATGAAGCTGGTCGGAATGAACACGCCGCACAGCACCAGCGCGATGGCGATCAGCGCGCCGGACACTTCGTCCATCGTCTCGTGCGCTGCCTCGCGGGGCGACAGCCCCTTTTCCTCCATCAGCCGCTCGATATTCTCGACCACGACGATCGCGTCGTCGACGACGATGCCCACCGCCAGCACCATGCCGAACAGCGACAGGTTGTTGAGGCTGAAGCCGAACAAGGCGAGCATTGCCAGTGACCCGACCAGCGAGACCGGCACCGCGATCAGCGGGATGATCGTCGCGCGCCAGCTCTGCAGGAACAGCAGCACGACCAGCGCGACCAGGACGATCGCCTCGATCAGCGTGTGATACACCGCCTCGATCGACGCCTGGATATATTCGGTCGGGTTGTAGGGGATGCTGTACGCCATCCCCTGCGGAAAGCCCTTTGAGGCCTCGGCGATATCGGCCTTGACCGCTTCGGCGGTGGTCAGCGCGTTGGACCCGGGAAGCTGGGTGATCGCGATGCCGATCATCGGCTTGCCCGAGAGGAAGGCGTTGATGCCGTAATCCTGCGCACCGATCTCGACGCGGGCGACATCGCGGAGGCGAGTCAGCCGGCCCTGGTCGTCGCGCTTGACGATGATCTCGCCGAACTGCTCCGGATTGGCCAGCCGGCCCTTGGCCTGGATGCCGAGCTGGAAGGCGGTGCCGCCCTGGTTGAACGGCGGTGCGCCGACTGATCCGACCGCGACCTGGGCATTCTGCGCGCGGATCGCGGCGACGATCTCGTCGACGGTCAGGTTGCGCGACGCGGCGCGATCGGGATCGATCCAGACGCGCATATTATAGTCGCGCCCGCCAAACGCACGAACGCCGCCGACGCCGGGGATACGCGCCATGCGGTCGATGATCTGGGTCGTCGCATAGTTGGAGACATATTGCTGGGGCAGCGACCCGTCGGGCGAGGTGAGCGCGATCACCATCAGGATGTCGGGTGAATTCTTCAGCACCGTCACGCCGACCTGGCGGACTTCGGCCGGCAGGCGCGGTTCGGCGGTGGAGACCCGGTTTTGTACCAGCACCTGAGCCTGGTCGACATTGACGCCCTGTTTGAACGTCACCGTGATCTGCAACGATCCGTCACCGGTCGCCGACGAGGACATGTAGAGCATGTTCTCGACGCCGTTAATCGATTCCTCAAGCGGCGCGGCGACGGTTTCGGCCAGGGTCTCGGCGGTCGCACCGGGATAGGTCGCACTCACCACCACCGTCGGTGGCGCGATCTCGGGATATTGCGCCACGGGCAGGCCGGGATAGGCGACCAGCCCGAACACGACGATGAGGATTGACATGACCGCCGCGAAGATCGGTCGCTCGATGAAGAAATGGGGAAACTTCACCGGGTCAGTCCGCCGTCGCTTCGGCCGGCGGAGGTGCTGTGTCCGGTTGTGACGTCGGCGCCGTGTCCGCTGCCTGTGGTTTCATCACGACTTTCTTCGCCGTCACCGCCGCGCCGGGCTGCAAGGTCGTGATGCCTTCGATCACCACCTCGTCAGTCGGGGCAAGACCGGTCTTGATGACGCGCAGGCCCTCGACCTGGGGACCCGTTTCAACCGGCCGCGGCGATGCCTTGCCGTCCTTGCCGACGACATAGACGAGCTTCCGCGTCTGATCGGTGATGATCGCCTCGTCCGGCACCAGCATCGCCTTGTAAGTGCCAGAGCCAAGCAGGCGCGCACGGCCGAACATGCCCGGCGTCAGGAACCCGTCGGGATTGGGCACCACCGCATGGGCGCGGATCGTGCCCGAATTGGTGTCGATGGCATTGTCGAGGAATTCCATGCGCCCGCGCCAGCGATAACCGCTTTCGTCGGCAAGCTGGATCTCGACCGGATTGGGCGTGCTGCGGGACGAGCCGCGCTCGCCCTTGCGGTCCTGGCGGAGATATTTGAGGTAGAAGCTCTCAGCGCCCTCGAACGAGAACCAGATCGGGTCAGTCGAGACGACGCGGGTCAGCACCGTCTGGCCCTCGGTCGCGAAATTGCCCTTCGACACGCGGCGGTCGGAGACCAGCCCGGTGATCGGCGAGCGGACGGTGGTGAAGCCGAGGTTCAGCCGCGCGTTGCTGACATTGGCCTGTCCTGCTGCAAGGTCGGCCGCGGCGCTGCGGACATTGGCCTGCTTCGTCTCATATTCCTCTTTGCTGATCGCCAGGGCGGCAAGCAGCTTGTCGGCGCGGGCCAGCTCGGATCGGGCGTTGATCAGCGCGGCGTTCGCCTTGGCGACCTGGGCCTGGGCCTGGCCGAGAGCGGCTGCATAGGGGCGCGGATCGATGATGAAGAGCGCTTCGCCGGCCCGGACATGCTGCCCGTTGGCGAACAGGATCCGGTCGATCGCGCCGGAGACGCGCGGACGAAGCTCGACATCCTGGATCGCCTCGAACCGACCGACATATTCGTCCCAGTCGATCACGTCGCGTTGCAACGGCACTGCGACCGTAACCTGCGGTTTGG
Source organism: Pseudomonadota bacterium (assembly GCA_040388155.1). GTDB lineage: Bacteria > Pseudomonadota > Alphaproteobacteria > Sphingomonadales > Sphingomonadaceae > Sphingomonas. The sequence continues at coordinate 39,416 of JAZKCJ010000006.1, read as the reverse complement.
GAGGAGCGGGCGGCTTGCCGCCGCCGGAACAGGCGGCCAGGGCAAGCGCGGCAACGGAGATCAGGGACGCGGCGGGCCAGCGGAAGGCAATCGGCATCGGCGGCTCATCCCCTTAACGGCCAGCGCTCTTTCCGGGCATCCCCCAAATGATCCTGGGTCTCCCGCCCGGCGTACATTCCCGCTGGAAGTGCGAACATTGCGACTCATTTGCAAGGGTGGTCCAACCGATCTGACCACCAGTTTATCTGTAACATATTTTGAAAGAACGAGAACTTTCTTTCTGCTTTGTTTCTGTCAGGAACGGTCGCGTCCTGGAAGGGCGCCAGGATCGATCGGCGACCGTTTTTCGCGGCCTATTCCTCCAGTTCGCCGATCGCAGGCACGGTGAAGCTGAACATCGCGCCGCCCTCCGGCCGGTTGGTGGCGACGAGCGTGCCGCCATGCGCCTCGACGATCCGGCGCGAGATGGACAGGCCGATGCCCATCGACGGGCCGCTTTTGGTGGTGGCGAAACGCGAATAGAGGCGGTCGGCCATCTCCTTGGGCAGGCCGGGGCCGCTGTCGCAGACCGAGATCTCGACCATGTCTTCCATCATCCGCGAGCCGATGATGATCTCGCGCGCGCCGTCGGCGTGCCCGCGCAAGGCATCGACCGCGTTGCGCAGCAGGTTGACGAGCACCTGCTGGATCTGGATTCGATCGGCGAAGATGGTGTCTGCCACTGGGTCCAGGGCATAGATGAGCTGGATATCGAACTGGGCGGTGCCGAACAGCACCAGTTCGACTGCCTCGCGGACGACAACGTCGAGGGATTCGACGCGCATTTCACCTTCGCGCTTGGCGAGGAAGTCGCGCAGCCGGCGGATGATCTCCCCGGAGCGGAGGGTCTGCTCCTCGCCGAGGCGGAGCAGGTCCGCGATCCGGCCGCCATCCTCGCCGCGCTCGATCAGGATGCGCGCGGTGGCGAGGAAATTGGCGGTTGCGCTGAGCGGCTGGTTGAGCTCGTGCGCCAGGTCGGCGGCGAGCTCGCTCATCGCGTTCTGGCGGGAGATGTGCGCCAGTTCCGAATTGAGGTCGCTCATGCGCTGCTCCGCGGCGAGCCGGTCGGATACGTCGCGGATCACGCCGGTGAAGATATGTTCCCTGCCCAGCACCGCCTCGCCGATATTGACCTCGATCGGGAAAAGGGTCCCGTCGGCGCGGCGTGCGGTCAGCTCCCGCGTCGCGCCGATCACGTGGCGCTCGCCGCTCGCCAGATAACGCGCGATCGACGCGTCATGCCCGGCGGCGATCGCATCCGGCATCAGGAACCTCACATTGCTGCCGATCGCGGTGGCCGCATCGATCCCGAACATCCGCTCGGCGGCGGGGCTGAAGCTGCGGATGATGCCCGTGGAATCGATCATCACCGTCGCATCGGGGATCGTCTCGATGATCGACTGGAGCTGCGATGTCGCTTCGCGCTCGTCCCGTTCGGTCACATCGGCATTGGCCCCTATCACCGTATCGAGCTGGCCATCCGCATCGTAGAAGCAGCGCGCCGAGCCTTCGATCGTGCGCACCACGCCATTGGCCTGGCGGAAACGGTATCTGAAGCTGACGCGCTCATCCCGATTGGTGACGGCGCGCTGCATCGTCTCCATCACCCCTTGGGCATCGTCGGGATCGACAAAGGCATACCATTGGTCGAAGGTCGCCAGCCCGCCGGTGGGCAGGCCAAGGCGCTGTTCCGATCCGGGCGACCATTCGAGCCGGCCGCTTTTGACGTCCCATTGGGACACGCCGAGCTGATGTGCGTCGGCTGCCGCGGCGAGCCGGCTCTCGCTCAGTCTCAGCGCGTTTTCGGTGCGCACGCGCTCCGATATGTCGAGCATCCTGAGCACCAGCAGCGGCTCGCGATCCGGTCGTTCGTGGATCCGGGTACTCTCAAGCACGCTGATCTCGCTGCCGTCGCGCCGCCGCTCGACCAACTCGCGCTCGGCCGAGCCTGTCGGCCGTAGCGGCCCGACCTGGCAGTCCCGGCCGTGACGCGAGTGCAGCAGCTCGTATTTCTTACGGCCGATCGCTTCGTCCGCCGGCCAGCCATAAAGCTGCTCGCAGCCGCGCGACCAATAGGTGATCTCGCCGTCCGCCCGGGTCAGCGCGATCGCCGCGACGTCAAGCGCCAGCGTGACCTCGTTGAGTTCCTCCTGCTGCCGCCTGAAGCGATCGGCCGACAGCCAGAGCAGGAAGCCCAGGATCGCCACATTGCCAAGCATCGCCAGCAATTCGGTCTCCGGCAGCGCGACCGGCCCGGCCCCCGCGCCCCACCGCGCGGCCAAGGTGGGTATGACCGGCAAGGCGATGACCAGTGGCAGGATCAGCCAGTAGAATGGGCTGCGCGTACGGTCTGGCGAAAGCAGCACGGTCCAGCCCGCATCGGGCCGCCAGAGCAGGAACGCGGTTGCCAGCGTCACGGTAATCAGGCTGCCGGGCAGGGGGGCGACGAACATGTGCAGGATCGTCGCTTCCTTTCCCGGGCCGACGAAAAGCAGCAGCAGGGTGGAGGCCACACCAAAGCAGAAGGCAGCCGAGGCGAACAGGTTGGCCAGTTCCGCCCAGGCGTGGTTCCGCCGCCCGGCGACAAGCAATGCGAGGCCGAGAAAGCCGAAGGTGGCGATCGAGTTCGCGACCGGGCGCCCTGGATAGACCCCGCCGAACTGGCTGACCTGCCCTGGGAAGAGCAGCCGGTCGATGCCCGGCGTGATGCCGGCGACATTCTCCAGCAGCACGCTGGCAGCGATCAGGATCGGGATGGCGAGCAGAAAGGGCGCCCCCCGGTGCTGCACCATCGTTGCCCAGAAACCGGCCGCGAGAAAGATGTAACCGACCGCCGACAGCGGCCACATCGGATAGCCGGTGACGCCGAAACTCTGGAGCGCGGGCGCATCGAACACCCATCCGGCAAATGGTATGCCGCTGAACAACCCTGCTGCGACGATAAGAGTAAGAACAATCTTCCGTTCCGTGGACCCACCGTGCCCTGGACGTGCATGCGATTGTTGTTGCAACCTTTTCGCAGCTCCTCAACCCGGAAGAACTTCCCCCGGAAGGTTAACACAGGTCAGGGGCTCAGGCGAGATTGGCAGGCGGCGATAGCCCGGTCATCTGAACCGATATGGTTGTTCTTCGTCTCCGGCTTAGCCGAGCGGATTGCTCTCCGACTCACCGAAAGAAAGTGAAGTCGAAATTAGGCATGTCGGGCGAGGCAGGCCGAAAATTGCCCGATTCACTCTGAATCGGTTGCATCTTGGTTTGAGGCGCGCGCCGTTTCTCTGTCAGCATGCGCGCGACGGCGTGTCGCCGTCGCGCCAACCGGGGGGAAGGCGGGATGACGGGTGGCGAGCCGCGTTACGGGGCATTTCTCAGCTATAGTCACAAGGATGCGGGTGCGGCGCGCTGGCTGCATCGGCGCCTTGAATCCTATCGCATCCCACGCCGTCTCGTCGGGACCGGCACCGACTGCCCGGCGTTATCCCAACGGCTCGGTCCGATCTTTCGCGATCGCGAGGAACTCGCTGCCGGCCATGATCTGAGCGAAGGGGTGCGCGCGGCGCTCGCGCGGTCGGATGCGCTGGTCGTGCTCTGCTCGCCCGATGCGGCGGCGTCGGTTTGGGTCGGGCGCGAGATTGCCGTCTTTCGCGATCTCAATCCGGGCAAGCCGGTCTTGGCCGCGATCGTCCGGGGGGATCCGGCCGATTGTTTCCCTGAAATGTTGCGTGAAGGCGCGGACGGCGCGGCGCTTGAACCGCTCGCCGCGGATCTCCGGCCTGAGGGCGACGGTCGCCGTCTTGGCCTGCTGAAGCTCGTCGCTGGACTTGCCGGCATCGGCCTCGACGCGCTTGTCCAGCGCGACGCGCAACGCCGTATCCGCCGCGTGATGGCCGTCACGCTCGCCGCGGCAGTCGCGGTGGTAGCCATGGCGGTGTTGACGATCTTCGCGCTCTCCGCCCGTGCGGAGGCCGATCGCCAGCGCAAGGAAGCCGAGGGGCTGGTGGAATTCATGCTGACCGATCTGCGCGACAGGCTGAAGGGAGTGGGGCGGCTCGACGTCCTCACCGCCGTCAATCGCCGCGCGCTCGGCTATTACCGCCAGCAGGATCTGGCGGTGCTGCGGGCGGACTCGCTGGAACGCCGCGCGCGCATCCTTCACGCGATGGGCGAGGACGACGAGCGGCGCGGGGATTTCGATCGCGCGCTCGCTCAGTTCGATGAGGCGTCGCGGACCACCGCCGCGCTGCTGGCGATCGCGCCGGACGATCCGCAGCGAATCTTCGCGCAGGCGCAAAGCGAATTCTGGATCGCTTCGGTCGACTATGAGCGCGGCAATCTCGTGCGGGCGAAGAAGGGGTTCGACCGCTATCGGGTGCTGGCGGAACGTTTGATCGCGATCGACCGGCGCAATCCGGACTGGCTGAAGGAAGCGGGCTATGCCGAGGGCAATCTCTGCTCGATCGCGCTGAAGCAGCCGCAGGATGTGCGTGCGGCGCTCCGCGCCTGCGCCGCCGCGCTTGCCTGGATGGAGGCGGCCGCCAGGCGGATCGGCGATCCTTCCACCATGACCAAGGATCTGGCGAACCGCCATGCCTGGATGGCGGATGCCTATCGCGCCGCCGGCGACTGGCCGAACGCGGTGCGCCATCGGGACAGTGAACTCGCCTTGCTTGAGCGCCAGCTTGCGCGCGATCCCGCGAACGTCAAATTCCGCGCGGCGCGGCTCTGGTCGCTGCGTGGCCGGGCTAAGATCGATCTGGATACCGGCCAGGGCGATGCGGCACGCGTACGGCTGATTGCGGTACTTGGGCAACTCGATGCGCTCATCCGCCTAGACCCGGCAAATATAGAATGGCGCCATGTTCGCACACAGATCCTGAACGAAATCGACGAAAGTCGCGCAAAAACCCCGAAGGAGTGAAGACGATGGCAACAAGGCCCCTCTGCAACATGAGCACCTTCAAACCAGGCAGATATTTCGAGCAGCACGAACTGAATCCCGTCGGACCGATCTCCTATGACTACGAAGTGACGCGCTCTTTCCTCATCAGGGCGGAGACCACCACCGTGGCGGGGCCGCTGGATGATCTGACCATATCGATCTATCCGTTCGAGGAGGCCATTCCCGATGTGGGAACGCCCCATACAGTGTCGAAGACGTGGAGGGACGTCTTGCAGCACGTCCTGAATTCGAAGCCATTTATCGGGTCTACATCGCTCGACTTCTCCCTCGCCGTCAGGTCGCGCGTGATCTTGCTGCTTGCGGGAAAGTTCTGGCGATTCTCCAACACCATGGATCCGATGACGACCAAGTTCGATTTGGGCACGCAATATTTCGATCTGCAGCGGCACAAGCTGGACGGAAATGGTAACGCGGTCGAGGCCGGTCCGACGGACGACTGCCAATGCATCTCGTTTTTTACCGATCAGCCCTGTCCTTCCAGCTTAGGCGTTACTCACGGATTCAGTCTGAACATCGAACTGGTCAAGGGCGGCAAGGTCCTTCTGCCGATGACGATCGATCCGGACATCGAGAACAAGGGCGGCGGTTGATTGCTTGTCTGGGTCTTCGCCAGATCGGCGCCGCGGAAGGCGCGCCTAGCTTCATGGAATGCCGATGCCAGTTGACAAGCAGGTCCTGCTCTCGATCATCACCAATGCCCGCGCCGGGGCCCTGGATCATGCCCGGTTCCTTTTCGAGCAGGCTGGCTTGGCCGCCATCGTCGACGATGCGGCCGTGCTGAGTGTTAAGGGCCGCCTGCTCAAGGATATGGCCGGGCGCACGGCGGGCACGGCGCGGCTCCAGCTCTATGGCGACGCGGCGCAGGCCTATCGCCAGGCGGCGGATGCCGGTGGCGGCACCTATCCGCTGATCAACGCGGCAACGCTCTCGCTGCTCTGCGGCGCGGAAGCGACGTCGCGAATGCTCGCCGGGGAAGCGCTCGCGCGCGTCGCCGCACATCCCGACGAACCCGAAACCCCCTATTATCACGCTGCCACGCGCGCCGAGGCATTGGTCCTGCTCGGACGGAAGGAAGAGGCGCGGGCTGCATTGGGGGAGGCGGTTGCGCTCGCGCCACTGGCCTGGGAGGATCACGCATCGACGCTCCGCCAGTTCGCGATCATCCTCGACGCGCTGGGGCAGGACTCCGCCTGGCTCGACATGCTCCGGCCACCACGTTCGCTTCACTTCGGCGGACACATGGCCTTCCGGGCGCATTCCGGGGCGACAGCACTCACGCACGATGTGGCGGCGGCGCTGGAGGACGAGCGGATCGGCTTCGGCTACGGTGCGCTGGCTGCGGGCGCTGACATCATCGTTGCCGAGGCTCTGCTCGATCGCGGTGCCGCGCTGCACGTCATCCTGCCCGGCGGGACAGCGGGGTTCGCCGCGCTGTCGGTCGATCCGTGGGGACCGGAATGGCGCAGCCGCTTCGATGCGGCGCTCGCCCGAGCCGAGACAGTACGGACGGTGGAACCCCGGACAGTGCCCGACGAGACGATGATCGCGCTCGCCGATGAGATCGCCATGGGCAGCGCACTGGCCAACGCGCACCTGTTGGCGAGCGAGGCAGTGCAGTTGCTGGTCCTTGCCGATGACGGGGAGAGCCCGGTCGACAGCGCATCGGGTCGGGCGCGAACGGCCTGGTCGCGTGTGGGCCATCGTCAGAAGATTCTGCGTGCGCCGCGCGAAATCGTCGACGGGCCTTCCGCTGCCGAGGTAGCTTCCCGTTACCGTACGGCTGTGCTTGCGATCCGCGCGCCCGGTTCCGGAGAAGGGGGGCTTGCGGCGATCAAGGCAGCCCTCGATCGCTGCCCGACACCCGATGTCGCAGCCGCCTTCACCGGGAACGAGGTTGTCCTCGCCTATGACGATGTCGCCCTCGCGGTTCAGGCTGCGCTGGTCGTGAAGGGGGAAACTCTGCGCGTCGGTGGCCATTATGGCATCGCCGAGAGCGTGGATGATCCCTTTGCCGGATCGCTGCGCCTGATCGGCCGGGCGGTCGATCTTGCCTGCGCTGCCGCGGCGTCCGCACCCGCAGGAACGATCTGCGTGACCGACGACTTCGCCTCAGCGCTCGCGATCATCGCACCGGATGCCTCCCGCGTGGAATATGTCGGCGAGCTCGCCAGCCCGGCCGGAGAATCACCGGTCGGCCTGTTCGCGCTCAGGCTACCCGACCGGGGCCAGTCATAGGATCATCTCCTCCAGCCGCTGTGGCGCCACGACGGTAAGGCAGTCGCCGTCGCGGCGGATGATGCCGCGGCGTTCCAGCGCGTTGATCGTACGAGACGCCGTCTCGCGCGTGGTCGCGACGCGCAGCGCCAGGTCGGCGATCACCGGTGCCGGCCGGATCGACATCGTTGCACCGCTCCGTGCCTGGCGCAGCAATTCGGCATGGACGCGGCCGACCGCCGACAGGGCGGTGCGTTCGTACATGCGCTCGGTCGTCCGGCGCAGCCGCTGCAACAGCATCCGCGATAGCGCGAGACCGATACAGCCATAACGCTGGGCCAGCAGGGCGAGATCGCCCGAATCGAGCGTCAGTGCCCGTACCTCGTCCACCGCCACGACGTCCGCATCCTGGCGCACGGCTTCGGCTTCGCCGAGCGCGCCGAACAGATCTCCCGGTGCAAATTCGTGGAGCAGCACCAATTGCCCCTCGGCGGCATAGAGCAGGGCCTGGGCACGCCCGACCAGCAGCAGGAAGGTCAGCGCCAGCCAGTCGCCCTGCCGCAGGATGATTGCCGTCCGCGCATAGGAGCGGAGACGGCCGCGATCTGTCACCTGCTCGGCGACGTCGGCCGGGCAGGCAAAGACCCTGCTCACGAATGTCCTGGTCTCTTCGAGCTGCACCGCGCATTCCCCCGGGCGTTACCGCTATGAGAGACGAAGCGTGCTGCCTTGGCAATCCGTAACGCGCCGTCACCGGGCGCGGCGATCGACCGTCGCTATTTTGTCGTGGCTACCTTGCTGGGCTGGGTCTTGCCGCCCGGCGCCTGCGCGCCCTGTCCCGCGCTTTGCGACATTTCGGTGCGAACCTCGTCGGTGCGAATCCGGTCGAGCACGAACCATACTGCCGCCGACAGCAGGAACAGCAGCGCGAAGGTGATGAGCACGGGCACGGCTTCGTTGTCCTGCCCCGGACTCGCCTCTTCGGACTGATCAGTAACTCGCTCGTTCATACGGTCCCCCACATATTTGACAGGCGCAACGGCGGTGCGTCCCGCTGGTTCCCGACGGAAGATGCAGATCGCCCGGCAGCGGGCGCGTTGAGCCTCTGCCACACCGGTGATCGTGCGCCCCCCTAACAGAGCGATGATCGATATGGGAAGCCAAAGACGGTGGGATGGTCCCCGCGGGAGACGAAAATGCGTCGAACGCGACACGACGCCTGTCCATACGGCCTTATACTAAAGTCTAATCGCGACGGATCGCTGCCCAGCCTGGCAAATGCCTCAGGGAAGGGGCGTGAAACTTCCGTCGGGAATGATCGTTCGACCGAAATGACCGGAACCGAATGCGACTGGCTCGCCGACCGCAAATCCCTTTCTGATTCCACCGTACATATGCTTCGCGAGTGCTGGTTTCTCGCACGGAGCCTCGTTCCGGCGGGCAGGGTGCTGCGCCGCCGCCTCAACAACCGTGGTGGCGCGCGTATCCTGTTGCTGCCCGGTCTGTTCGCCACCGATGCCGCGATGCGGCCGCTGCGCATCGCGCTGCGCTATGCGGGCTATCGCCCTTATCGCTGGGGGCTTGGGCGCAATTTGGGGGCTTCGGCCGACCTGTTCGACCGGCTCGACCGGCGGCTCGATCAACTGCAGCGTCGGGACGACCGGCCTGTGATCCTGCTTGGCTGGAGCTTCGGCGGACTGATGGCGCGCGAATATGCGAAGGTCGCGCCACATCGCGTCCGCGCCGTCATCACGCTCGGCAGTCCGTTTTCGGGCGATCTCAGCGCAACCATGCTCGCGCGCGTCTATGAATGGATCGCAGGTCATCGGGTCGACGCGCCGCCGATCGAGTGTACCCTGTCCGAGAAGCCGCCGGTCCCGACGGTGGCGATCTGGTCGCGCTGCGACGGCGTGATTCCCGCGTCCGCCGCGCGCGGTGCGGTGGGGGAGGCGGATCACCGGATCGAAGTATCCTGTGCCCATCTCGCTTTTCCTTCGGATCGCGGTGCGCTGGCCGCAGTAATGGAGGCGATCGCGCGTTGTTGCCCGGAAGAGGTGATGCCCTTGTCGGCCCATCGACCAACGTTCGCGGGTGGCGATCTCGTCCAGGGTTTTGCTACCTGATTTCGCAAATCATCTCCATGTTAAGGCGCGGTGTGACGGCCGCCCCTAAGACGGAACCCTCCAATCCCTTGCGCGCGCGTCGGGCGCGACGAACGACGGAGCCGAAATGACTGCGCCAAAAGACAAGGCAGCAACGGGCGTTGCCGGGCTCGACGACATCACGGCAGGCGGATTCACCCGTGGCCGCCTCTATCTCGTCGAGGGCAGCCCGGGCACGGGGAAGACGACGATCGCCAGCCAGTTCCTGATGGCCGGCGCGGCAGCGGGCGAAAGCTGCCTGTACATCACCCTTTCCGAAACCGAGGAGGAACTGCGCGAAAGCGCCGGGTCCCATGGCTGGACGTTCGGCGACAATATCGAGGTGTTCGAGCTGGTGCCGCCTGAAAGCCTGCTCGATGAAGATCAGCAGCAGAGCCTGCTCTATTCCTCCGACCTCGAACTGGGCGAGACGACCAAGCGAATCTTCGAGGCGTTCGAGCGGGCGAAGCCGGACCGAGTCGTGCTCGACAGCCTGTCCGAAATCCGGCTGCTCGCGCAAAGCTCGTTGCGCTATCGCCGCCAGATCCTCGCGCTGAAACATTATTTCTCGCACCATGGCTCGACGGTGCTGATGCTCGACGACCTGACCACAGAGATCCTCGACAAGACGGTCCACAGCGTCGCGCACGGAGTGATACGGCTTGAGGAATTGTCGCCCAATTACGGCGCCGAACGCCGCCGGCTGCGCGTCGTGAAATATCGCGGCCAGCGCTTTCGCGGGGGCTATCATGATTTCGTGATCGAAACCGGCGGGGTGCGCGCCTTTCCCAGGCTGGTCTCGGCCGAACACAAGGGCAGCTTCGCCCGCGATCTGGTGCCGACCCGGCAAAAGGCGTTGAACGCGCTGCTCGGCGGCGGATTCGAGCGCGGATCGAGCACCCTCATCATCGGTCCCGCCGGCACCGGCAAATCGTTGCTGACCCTGACCTTCGTCGCTGATGCGGTCGCGCGGGGCGAACATGCCGCGTTGTTCATCTTCGACGAGGAGATGGGCCTGCTCACGGCGCGATCGAAGGCGCTCGGCATCGATCTGGCGGCGATGGTCGATAGCGGGTCGCTGACGCTCGAGCAGGTCGATGCGGCTGAACTGACGCCCGGTGAATTCTCCGAAAGGGTGCGCAATTGCGTCGAGCGGCACGATGCGCGGGTCGTCGTGATCGACAGCGTCAACGGCTATCAGGCGGCGATGCCGGAAGAGCAGGCGCTGATCCTCCACATGCACGAACTGCTGCAATATCTGAACCGCCAGGGCGCGACGACCTTTCTCACCGTCGCGCAGCATGGGCTGGTCGGCGACATGAAGGCGCCGGTAGACGTCACCTATCTCGCCGACACCGTGATCCTGCTGCGCTATTTCGAAGCGGCCGGGCGCGTACGCCGCGCGATCTCGATCGTGAAGAAGCGCACGGGGCCGCACGAGGATACGATCCGCGAGTTCAGGATCGGCGGCGACGGTATCGCGCTGGGCGAGCCGCTGACCCAGTTCCAGGGCGTGCTGCGCGGGGTTCCCTCGCTGGTGGGACAGGCGGGTGCCGGCATCGACGAGTTCGTCGCCGAATGAGGCCTGCATGAACCGAACCTCCGCCCGGCGCGCGATCATCCTCGCCCCGCACGGCCGCGACGCGATCATCGCGGCGGAGATGCTGCGCGAGGCGGAGATGGACGCGTCCGTCGCGCGCGATCTTCCGGCGCTGGTGGTGGAGCTTCGCGCCGGTGCGGGTTTCGCTCTCGTCACTGAAGAGGCGCTGCGCGGTGCCGATCTCCATCCGCTCGATGCCTTCCTGCGGGACCAGGAGGAATGGTCTGACTTCCCCTTCATCCTGCTCACCCAGCGCGGCGGCGGGCTGGAGAGGAATCCGGCGGCGGTGCGCCTGCTCGAGACGCTCGGCAACGTCACCTTTCTCGAACGCCCCTTCCACCCGACGACGCTGATCAGCCTCGCCAAGTCGGCAGTGCGGGGCCGGCTCAGGCAATATGAGGCGCGGTCCCGGCTGGCGGCGATCAACGCCAGCGAAGCGCAGTTCCGCGCCTTCGCCCAGGCGATGGCCAACCATGTCTGGACCTCGCCGCCGGATGGCAGGCTCGACTGGTTCAACCAGCGCACGCTTGACTATAGTGGTCTTGAGTCGGCTGCCCTGCTCGGCGAGGGCTGGGCAAGCATCGTCCATCCGGACGATGTTGCGGGCGCAGCCACCCTCTGGGCGGCATCGCTCGCTTCCGGTGCCGACTACGAAACCGAATTCAGGATCCGCAGGGCCGATGGCGAATATCGCTGGCACCTCGTCCGCGCGCTGCCGATCCGTGGCGAGGGCGGCAGGATTTTGCGCTGGATCGGTACCAATACCGATATCCACGGACAGAAACTGTCCGAGGCCGAGAGCCTGCGCGACCGCGACCGGTTGTGGATGCTGTCGCAGGATCTGATGCTGGTCTGCGATTTCGACGGCATCATCACCGCGGTGAACCCGTCGGCCACGCGACTGCTCGGCTGGAGCGAGGCGGAGATGGTCGGCCGCAACGTCGTCGATTTCCTCCATGCCGATGATGTCGCGACCACGGCCATGCAGATCGCCACCCTGTCCGCCGGGGCGACGACGCTGGCGTTCGAGAATCGCTATGCCAGCAAGCAGGGCGGCTATCGCCTGCTCGACTGGACGGCGGTGCCGGATGCCGGGCGCATCCATGCGGTCGGCCGGGACATCACCAAGGAACGCAGCCTCGCGCGGGACCGCGAGCGGATCTGGAACCTCTCGCCCGTGGTGAAGCTGGTCCTGTCGACGTCGGGCGAGGTTCATGCGGTGAATCCGTCCTGGACCAAGGTGCTCGGCTGGACGTCCGAGGAGACGGTCGGCCGAAGGATCACCGATTTCGTCGCGCCTGAGGAATTGTCGAAAAGCATGCTCGCTCTGGAAGAGCTGTCGGGTGGCGCACCGTTGCTTGAGGTCGAGCGAATCTACCTGAACAAGGATGGCGGCCGCTGTCGCCTGGCCTGGATCACCGTCGCCGATGGCGGCACGCTCTACAGTTTCGGGCGAGACGTGACCGCCGAACGCGAAGCCGCGGCAGCGCTTGTCGAAACCGAAGCGGCGCTACGCCAGTCGCAGAAGATGGAGGCCGTGGGCCAGCTGACCGGCGGCATCGCGCACGACTTCAACAACCTGCTGCAGGGTATCACCGGCAGTCTCGAGATCGTCCAGCGACGATTGGATTCGGGGCGGCCCGAGGGGATCGAGCGTTTCATCGCCGGGGCGACCAGCGCCGCCAACCGCGCTGCCGCGCTTACCCACCGGCTGCTTGCCTTCTCGCGCCGCCAGCCGCTCGATCCCCGCCCGGTGGATGCCAATCCGCTGATCGCGTCGATGGAGGATATGATGCGCCGGACGCTTGGCGAGCAAATCGACCTCGACTTGGTCCTCGCCGAGGATTTGTGGTGGACCCTGTGCGACCACAACCAGCTCGAGAACGCGATCCTCAATCTCGTCATCAACGCGCGCGACGCGATGCCGGACGGCGGCAGGCTGACGATCGAGACCTCGAACGCCGATTTCGACAAGGGATACACCGACCGGCATCGCGATCTGGAGCCGGGCCAATATGTCTGTATCCGGGTGACCGATACCGGGAGCGGGATGGACGCCGATACCATTGCCCGCGCTTTCGAGCCGTTCTTCACCACCAAGCCGCTCGGCCAGGGCACGGGCCTCGGCTTGTCGATGATCTATGGCTTTGCGCGCCAGTCGGAAGGGCATGCGACGATCGAGAGCGAGCCGGGCGTCGGCACCGGCTTCAGCCTGTGCCTGCCCCGTTATGCAGGGGTGGTCGAGGCGGAGGAGGCTGCACCCGAGGGAACGCCCGCTGCGCCGACCGACGCGGCGGAGGTGGTGCTGGTCGTCGAGGACGAACCTGTCGTGCGCGGGCTGATCGTCGAGGTGCTGACTGAACTGGGCTATCGGGCGATCGAGGCAGGCGACGGACCCGAAGGGCTTGAACGGCTGCGCGCGCGTGGCCGGATCGATCTGCTCATCACTGACATCGGGTTGCCGGGACTGAATGGCCGCCAGATCGCCGATGCCGGTCGGGAGCTTCGCCCTGGCCTCAAGGTGCTCTACATGACCGGCTACGCGGAGAATGCGGCGCTCGCGCCAGGATTCCTCCAGCCCGGTACCGGCATCATCACCAAGCCCTTTGCGATGGAGACGCTGGCGACGCGGGTGCGCTCGATCATCGAAACGCCGGTCGAGGCCCCGTCCGACGCCCCGGCACATGCGATGCCGTAGCGTAGTCGCGGGGAATCCGGTCGAGCCTTTGCGAAGAGAACGATTGTAAACGCATCCGCTGAATCAGTCGTACCCGATGTCTGCGGCTCGATGTGTCAGGCCAGCGGGCACATCCCCGCGCGCATCACAGGCGTGCCGTTGGTGAACCAGCGGCTTGAATCCTGCATCGTCGCGGTGTCGTGATAACAGGCCTCGCCCGTGCCGGTCGCCGGATCGAACCGGAACGTCCAGTTGAGCCCGCTGCAATCCCGTGCGTTGCAGCCGGCCGCGACGACCTTGCCGTCCTGCTCGAAGATCGGCTTCTCCGGGCCCCTGGTTTCGCTGAAATGCGCACGGATCGCGTTGTCGCGCACTGCCTCCGCCAGCGCCTTCGCTATGTCGGTGCGATCGAAAAACAGCACGCCGCGGACCGGGTCGTTCGGGAACTTGCCGACATAGGCGGTGGCCGGTGTCTGCGGCGTCTGTCCCGGCAACGGCGTCGCGGCGACTTCGCGCGGCGGCACGAAAATAGTGGTGGCATTGGCCGGCGCGACGCCCTCGCTTGGCCCGTTGCCGCACCCCCCGAGCAACAGGACGGCGAAGAGGATCGGGATGGCGCGGTTGCTGAAACGACTGGTCATGATCGATCAACGCCCCGCCTGGCCCGGCGGGTCCGCAAAATCGGCGGTCAGACGGCGCGCACGCCGCCTGCCAGCCAGCGCGCGCAGATCGGGCCGAGCTCTTCCGTGCTGCGCGTCTCGTAGTCGGCGACGTCGCGCGGGCTGAGCATATCGCGCCACCGGCCATTGATGCCTTTGTTGATGAAGGTCTGCGCGCCACCGTTCCAGAACGCGCCGCCCAGCGGCGCGACCCGGGTCGCATTCGCCTTCATCCAGTCGAAGCCGCAATGCCCGACCATCGCCGGGAAGCGTGCCGGATCGATCCGGATCTCCAGGAAGTCGGCTATACGCTTCATCTCGCCCGGCAGGTCCCGTTTCAGGTCCTCGAAATGAAGCAGCAGGACATTGGGCTGGTCCTTGATCGCCCACCAGCTTCGCACATGGTGCCAGAACGGCCAGAAGGGATCGCCGTCCTTGTCGAGCCAGGTCCGGAAATAGCGGGCGACGTCGGGATCGGCCTGCGGGACCGGCGGGCCGATGCGGCCGGGGCTGTCGTTGATCGCCGCATACCAGGCTGGCGTCGCATTGGCGTGGTGGTTGTGCAGGCTCCACACCACATCGCGGCCGTCGCGGGCGACATAGATGTATCTTGCCTTGTGGTCGAACAGCAGCGCGTCGACCGGCAGGTGCGTCTTCAGGAAGCGGCGATGCGTCTGGGCCTCGACCTGGCGCAGCGTCACCTCCCTGGGCGGTACGCGCAGGTCGAGCCAGGGGGACAATTCGGCGATATCCAGGTCGGGGTCGCCGTCGAACAGCAGCTGGCCGACGATCTGTTGAGCCCAGGTCGTGCCCGATTTGGCATAGGTCGCGATGACGATGTCGTCGTCACGAAACGCGAAATCGTTCCAGATCGTCGAGTCGATATGATGGTTGTGAATTTCGCGCGTCTTCACGGGCGCGCGAGACGCGAGTTGCGTTGCCATTGCTGCTCCGGTGCGGAAAAGAAGTCGCGTCCCGGTGCCGGAAAGGGTCGGCCTCGCCAATGCCGTTGCGCTCAGGAATCGACCAAGCGACCGGGGCGCTGTGCATCGCGGGGACTGCGCCGGTAGTCCCCGCGATGTGCCTGTTACGCCTTGTCCGCCTGGCTCTCCCGTTCGGCGGCGATGGCTGCTTTCTCCGCCGCGCCGATCGGTTCCCATTCCGCCCCGCGCGGCTCGCTGGTGGTGAAAGGCTGGCCGGGGCGGTAGAGGACGCCGCCGGTATAGACGTCGTGCGGCGCGGTGTAGGTCCTGGGCTGCTTCATGGTGTTGCTTCCCTTAGCGCTCACGGGTTGGTCTGGTTGCCTGCGGTCACGCCGGCAGTGATCTTGCCCAGCGTCGGTGCGGTGCCGGCAACGGTGTATTTCAGCCGCAGATAGCGTTCGTCGGTACCGACCGGCAGCTCGTCCGGCAGCAGCAGCTTCGCCCCCACGGCCAGATCGGCCAGCGCATAGGCGGGCGAGCTCCACACCGTCTTCGGCGAGGAGAAGCCGGCATTGTCGTCGGTCTCGATGCCGATGGTCAGCGAGGTCAGGTTGTTGAAGCTCTCGACCACGCTCGCGCGGATCGCGATCTCGCGGCACCGTCGTGGTCGACGGCCCCGATCCTTGTCCGAGGAGGCTCGAGAAGACGGACGTCATCATCGCGCGGCGGCGACGAACGCCATCCTCGACCCTTGGCGCGGTGGAGCCGCCATCGGGCAGCTTGAGCGCCTGGCGCTCGGGGATTTCTTGCGGCTTGGGGGGCTTTGGCATGCACATGCAGTGCCGAATAGGGGCTTTGGGGGAGGGTTTGAATCGAGGGGGCTGCGGGGGTGGGCAGCCCTGTCAGGCCGCTGAACGGCGTGTTGCGCTCCAGCGGCCTGACGGCGGGGTTTCCTTTCGGTCTATGACGTGATCCCGAACCGCTCGAAGTCGGTGCGAATCTCCGGGGCCACTTTCAGCGCCGCAGCCATGTCGGCTGCCGACTTATCCTTGTCGCCTTTGCGGGCCCAGGCTACGCCCCGGCCGAACAGCGAAAATGCCATATGCGGGTATTTGGCCAATGCCTTGTCATAATCGGCAATCGCATCGTCGAGCCTTCCGAGGCGTAACAAGGCGAGCCCTCTACTATCCAGATAAGCGGCCGTGCCCGGCGCCTTGTTCAAGGCGGTGTTGCAATCCGCCAACGCGGCTTCAAGCTCTATTCCCGCCTTTGCCTTCGACCAGCACATGTTGTTGAAATCTACGGCTTCCGTTGCTTTGGCGCGAGCGTTGGTAAAATCCGCCGCCGCGCGTTTTGCATCACCCGATCGGGCATAGGCGATCCCGCGGTCGGTAAGGAGCTCGGCGTTCCCCGGTGATTTATCGATTGCCGAAGTATAGGCCACGATGGCTCCCGCGAAGTCACCCTTGTCGACCTGCAGCTCGGCCTTTGCGGTGAGCACATCTTCGTCGTTCGGATCCAGTCTCGCGGCGGCATCGAGGTCGGCCTGACGACCGGCAATATCGGCTTTGGGCCGTCTCATGCTGCGATTCAGATAGATATAGGCCTCGGGCTTGATCGCGATTGCCCGATCATAGGCCTTCATCGCCTCCGCATCCTGGTGGAAAGCAGCGAACAGATTGGCGGCCGTGACATGCGCAAAGGCAATATCCGGGTTGGCAGCTTCGACTGCCACTGCCTCCTTCAGTGCGTCCTCATTCTTGCCCTGATTTCGCAGGATGTTTGCCCGCAAAAGATAGAGGTCGATCCATTTCGGGTCGATTTTCAACGCCGCCGCCGCGTCCCGCAGGGCCGCTTCGTCATTCCCCGCAGCCTTGTTGGCTTCAGCGCGATGTCCCAGGTCGAAGGCATTGCCCGGATCAATGCCCAATGACTTTGTATAGGCCGCTACGGCGTCCTGAGGTGGGCCCTTGCGCTGCGCGATCATGCCGCGTCCCCGCCAGGCGCCGCCGTTGTTTGGATCGATCGCGGCAGCCGCGTCGAGATCCTTGGCCGCGAGGTCGAGCTCGCCTTTCCAGATGCGCGCGATACCCCTGTTTGCTAAGGCCCACGCATTCTTCGGATCAAGCGTGCTTGCCTGGTCAAAGTCCTTGATCGCCTCGTCTTGGCGGTTTCGGTCGAGCAACAGAATGCCTCGATCGAGATATTCTCGCGCAGTCGTCGGTGTCGCGGCGATCAGTAAATCCGCCTCTTTCTCGGTCGGCTTGTAGCCCGGGGGCTTGCGCAGGTAGGTAGTCTGGTTGGCGAGTTCACGGAGTTTGGCCTGGGCGGCGGCGGCGTCCTTCGCGGGGAATTCCGGCGCGACGCTTCGTTCCGTCACCTCGATCGAGAATATTGCCGCCTCGACCTTGGATTGCCGATGATATTCGATACCGGCGACTGTCTGGTTTACGTCGCTCTTCAGTCCAGCCGTGACACCGGCAAAGCTGGGGGGCAGAAGGATGGTCTCGGTCGATCGCTGATAATAGGGGTACGGCACGGCAAACGGCGCGTTCTGGTCCTGGGTCGCCGCCCGGGTGAAGTCGGCCTTGTACCCAACCCCGGTTCCGTCCGTCTCATACCAGCCGCTGCTCCAGTCCATCTTGGCCAGTCCCTCCATTGAGAGGCGCAACTCGCCGGACTTCGGATCGAAGGTCGAAGCGGCGGATTTCATATCGACAAAGTCGTACTGCTCCTTCCAATAGTCGCGCAGCATGGAGGTTCGCGCATCGCCGACGAGGTTGGCCAGCGAAGCATTCATGGCAACGGCGCCGTCACCGCGAACAATCGTTTCGACCTTGAATGGCGCCGGAATGGTCAAGCCTGCGGTCGCGTCGATCCGGATCGAAACATCGCGCGTCGGCACCTCCAATGGTGTCGGCACCATCCGCACCAGCGCTGCGCCCGCCGGCACGAGCGGCAGGCCCCATCCGAACGCCGGTATTGCCAGCCTGTCGAGACTGGTGTCGCCGGAGCGCGTGCCGTCGAGCCAATAGGTCTTGCCGGAAATCGTGGCACGAACAAGGACGTGGTTGAACAGCCCGATCATCGGCAACCGGGCATCCATGCCGTCACCGAAGACGGTGCTGACCGCGACCGGTTCTGCCTGGATATCCATGGCGTGCAGCAGCGCGAGCAGAAGAGCGGTCTTGCCCTTGCAGTCGCCATAGCGGCGAGACCAGGTCGCTTCCGCATCCGCAGGAACCAGGCCTCCGGCTCCCATCGCCAGCGCGACATACCGGATCCGGTCCTGTACGAGTGCGAGTGCCGCTTCGGCCTGTGCCTTCGGATCGCGCGATCCGTTGCGAATCCGCTCCAGTTCCGCATGCAACGGGCCTTGCGCCGGCAGTGTCGCTGCCTTCTCGTAAAGCGGCGCCATCAATGCCCCGAGATCGGCCCATGAGGCGAAGTCTGTCATCTCGGCCAGCCGGCCGATGCGATAGCGGGCAGGGGCGCCCTTGGGCGGAATGATCGGCTTCACATCGTCGAGCAATATCTCGACGGAGGTGCTGTCGCCCACCCTGACCGGCTTGAAGGCGGGCAGGGAAGGAGTCTGCCGGAGCCGCGCTTTCATGCCGTTCGGCCATTGCATGCGCAGGTGCGCGCGACCGATCGCGGTGTCGTCCCAATTGGCCCCGATCTGTTCGACATGACCCTTCAGTACCGGGTCGCTGGAGGAAACCGATATCGCGAATTCCAGCACGTCCCCGACCTGAAGGCCTTCGGGCTGGATATTCGCGGTGAGAACGCCGTCCAGTGTTGCGCTCTCTAGATTCTGCTCCCGCCGGATGACAGTGAAAGTCTGTCCGGAGGCGAGAACGTCGATGGCCTGGTCGCCACGCCGGATCACGAGCCTGTGCACCGTGAGTTCCTCGGTGTCGGGGCGCCACGGGAAGGATATGTTGCCGACGGCCAGGCCCTGTGGCGTCTGTATCTTCAGGGCCATCTGGGAATACACGGTCTGCCGGCCAGGCTGTAAATCGACCTGCTGGTCGGACAGCAGCAGCTGGACCGGCGCTTCGTCGGGTTTTGGGGACGTGGACGGCAGGCTGACCGGCCTCACCCATGCAGGGGCCGGGGCAATCAGCGGTTTGTCACCCGCATAGGCTGGGCTTGTCAGCGCACCCGACACCGCGAGCGCACCAAGAAAAGCTCTCATCTGTCTACCCCCTCGACCGGACTGATGTCTGTCGAGACTATCGCCGGATGCTCGCATCCTGGATCATCATCCGACAGGCATGCAAGAACATCTGCCGCCATCCCGGCTTGGTCATTCGTGATCGTGTCGGTTCGCGGCGAGCCACATGACAGGCGCGTCGCCGGGTGCCCATGGCGCCAGACGGACCATCGCCTGCTCGAACAACAGGGAGGCAATATGGTCGGCGAGCCAGCGTTGCACCCCGGGCAGTGGCAGGGTGTCGAACCATATTCTGTCGACCGAGGCGAATTGCCGCACGAACGGCATGATCGCGATGTCGGCAAGCGACCGCGCCTCGCCGCACAGGTTCCTGCTGACGGCCAGCCGTTCCTCCAGCTCCCTCAACAGCATCGCACCGGCCAGACGGTGCTCCTCCGGGTTCGCATTGTGCCGGTCGGCGTATTTGTACCGGTCGAGGTGATGCTTGAACCGGTGGTCGAATGTCGCGATCAGCGCTGTATCGTCACCCGCCAGCCAGTCCTCCGGATCGGCGCGCCGGAGAGCCCAGCGCATGATGTCGAGGCTTTCGTCGATCACCTGTCCATCAGCCAGGACGAGGACCGGGACTGTTCCCTTGGGAGAGGCGGCGATCATCTCCACCGGCTTGTTTCGCAGGACGATCTCGCGGATCTCGATCCGGGTGCCGCTCACCAGCAACGCCATGCGCGTGCGCATCGCATAGGGACATCGCCGGAAGCTGTAGAGAATATCCATGCGCGTCAGCGCGCATGCAATCGCGCCAGCGCGATGCCGGCGAGATTCTGCGACCGTTTGATGTGCCGGATACGCGGCGGGTTCGCGCCGGATATGATGGCGCGGAATTCCTCCAGATGACGGATATTGCCGCCGCGGCATTTCGCCGTTCCGTTGGCCTGGTTCACCACGGCAGCGGAATCCCCGATGAACACGACGTCGATCAGGTCAAGCTCCCGCGCCAGGCCGACCGCGTGGATCAGGGCGCGCCATTCAGCGTCCATCCCGGTTCCCGGCCCGAGATCGCGCTGGATATGGGCCTTCCCGCCGATCACGACCGCGGTTTCCATTCCTTCGGGGGCGGGGCGACATCCGCCATCGAAGAATATTTTGACGCGGGATGTCATGCGGGGCTCACCGTTATGCCATTTCGGCGCGGGCGCAATGTCGGCGGGCGCTAGGAGACTGCCTGGATTGTCGTGGGCGGGTCGGGCACCGGCGCGGTAACGGCGAACCGGCGCATGACGATCCGGTTGCGACCCTCCTGCTTCGCGGCATAGAGCGCCTGGTCGGCAAGCCGGTAGAGCTGCTGGAAATCGCTCGGCATATGCGTTTCGGCGACACCGATGCTCGCCGTCACCGGCCGCTCGCCGATCGCCCCGCGATGGTCGCATGCGGCGATCTCGAGGCGGACATTGTCGGCGAAGCGGGCGAGGGCGAACCCCTCGATGCCGGCGATCATCAGCGCGAACTCCTCACCGCCGAGCCGGGCGACCGCGCACATCGGGCCTTCCCATCGTTCAAGCCTCCTGGCGATACAGCGCAGCACCATGTCGCCCGCCTCATGGCCATGGGCATCGTTGACTGATTTGAAGCGGTCGATGTCGATCAGCAGCAGGGCGGCCGATGCACCTTCCGACCGCGCCGGGTCGAGCAGCGGTGCGATCGTCTCGACGAAACCGCGCCTGTTGTGCAGTCCGGTGAGCGGGTCGCGCCGCGCGAGTTCGTTCGCCCGTGCCTCGGCGGCGCGGGCATGGTCGCGCTCGATGCGAAGGCGCGCAAACCGCCTGGTCGCGGCGATCGACAGCCACAGCGTCTGCCATGCCGCGGCCAGCAGGATCAGCAGTTTCGAGCCACCGCCCCAGAGGGCACTGTCGACATTGGCGATCTGGATGAATCCCAACGTCGCCATCGGCAGCGACCAGGCACCGGCGAAATCGCGTGCCTCGGCGCTGCCATGGCGCCAGGCCCAGGTGAGGCAGGCTGCCACGGCTAGCAGATCGGCCAGGATGAGCATGCTTGCCACGTTCGCCAGCGAATCGATCCCCGCGCCACGGACGAGGGAGAGCGGGATGCCGAGCAGCGCGATGCCGCCGCCCAGCGCGAGTGTCGCCCTTTTCGCCAAACGCGGCAGGTCACCCGGGCCGAGCGAGGTGACGACGCTGGTCGTCGCCAGGGCGATCGCTAGGCAGGCGAGGAAGGTGCAGGTCTGCGCTGAGGTCGTCCCCGCCATGCCCGGGACGGCGATCAGGTGTATTTCCGACCAGATCACGCCCCAGAGCAACATGCATCCCGCCCAGCCAGCATGCCAGGCAAGGAACTGCCGCCGAACCGAGACGGCGAGCGACAGGTTGTAGATCGCACCGATCAGCAGCAGCGTCAGCGCCGCGCCGATCGCCGCGGCCAGCGCCGCCGATTGCACCCCGCTCTCGCCCCGCGTCATCAGCCGCGCGTGGAGGAGGTTGTGGCTGGCAAGGGCATCGAACCGCAATGTCAGCGCAACGAGCGGCGCGTTCCGGGCTGGCGCCTCAAAGGCGATCTGCCCACCCGTCCGCCAATGCGATCCATAGTCGCCGCTGCTGACCTGCTGCCGCTGTTCAGTGCCGTCCGCATAGGAAAATGTCACCGCGAGCCTGTCGAAGCGCGAATGATGGATCATCAGCACGACGTCGTTGCGATCCACCGGCAATCGCCTGAGATCGGCGCGCAGCCAGAGGCTGCCCTGCTGATAACCGGCCGGGGAACCGCCACAGCGGAAACGCAGTGAGGAGAGGTTGTTGTCCGCTTGTTGCCGTCCGGTGACGGCATGACAAAGCGATCCATCCAGGAGCAGTGTGTCAGCGACAGCCGGAAGCGACCAGCACGCGGCGGCGATGCCGAACACGGCCAGCAGCACGCGCGCCGCGACGGCCCGGCATGAATCCCCAATCCCGCTCATGCTTCACCTATGCACCGATCGGATGAGAAAAGTCTTACCCCGCATGCTGCGGCAGGGTTCTCTTCCCCCGGGCAGAAATGTCGATGTCCGCCGCGAGGCAGCAAAAGCAAAAAAGGCCGCCCCTTTCGGGACGGCCTTTCCATTGTCAGCCGGTCACGGCTGGGAAATCAGGCGCGCAAAGTCCCCGTGCTGGAGGTCGTGCTCGCACGATCTGCCATGGCTGGCGTGTGACAATGAGACATCTGACCACCTCCTTTCCGTTATTGAACAAGGACTTGGATATGGGGTGTGCCCGCCCGGGATCAAGGCATGGAACATTGGGCGCCGTGTGGCCACCGCGGTATCCTGTCTGAATCATCCTTTCTCCGCTCGCGAAGCTGGATCGTCCGCTGAATCGACATATCTATATCCTTGCGCCCTCCGCGCTTCCGAATGCCGCGCGACGGCGCATGCGCGGGCGTGACACCGCCCGGCGGCTGTGAAAGGATGTGGCGATCATGAAGCGCGAGGAGAGACGTCATGACGATGGGCCAGTTCCACGCGGCAACGCATCAGTGATTGCTGCCATCGCGGCAGGGGTGGCGGTGCTGGCCGGCGGGCTGGTGCTGTTCTCGCGCTTCGCTGCGCGCCGGATTGAGCGGGAGGTGCCGCCCGACGGCCAGTTCGTCACCATCCACGGCACCCGCCTTCACTATGTCGATCGTGGCCACGGGCCTGCCATCGTGATGATCCACGGGCTTGGCGGCCAAATCCGCAATTTCGGCTATGCGCTCGCCGACCGGCTCGTTGCCGATCATCGCGTCATCCTCGTCGACCGGCCTGGCTCGGGTTATTCGGCCGCCGGGCCTTCCGCGGGCATCGCGGTGCAGGCGGGACTGATCGCCGGATTGATCGAGACGCTGCAACTGGATCGTCCGCTGGTCGTCGGGCATTCGCTGGGCGGCGCGGTCGCACTGGCGTTGGCGCTCGATCATCCCGACAAGGTCGGCGGTCTCGCGCTGGTCGCCCCGCTTACGCAGCCGGAAGGCGCCGTGCCCGCCGCGTTTCGCGGCATTGCGATCACCTCGCCCGCGGTGCGCCGCGCTGTCGCCCTGACGCTGGCCACGCCGCTCGGCCTGCTCTCCGGCGACAAGGGCGCGGTGGCGGTGTTTGCGCCGGAGCCGGTCGCGGCCGATTTTGGGACGCTGGGTGGTGGGCGGCTCGTGCTGCGGCCCGGCGCCTTCCATGCCGCCTCGACTGATCTGGCTGCAGCCCGCACCGACATGGCCGGGCTGGCCGCCCGCTATCCCGATCTGGCGGTGCCCGTGGCGATCCTGTTCGGCCGGCAGGATGAAATCCTCGATCCAACGCTGCATGGCGGCCGGATCGCCGCTGACGTGCCGCGTGTCGAACTGACCCTGATCGACGGGGGGCACATGATCCTGATCACCGCGGCCGAGACGGTGGCGCTTTGGATAAGGGGGCGGATCGGCGTGACCTGAGGCGCCGCCGATATGGAGGATTCATTAATCAATGCGGCTTAGGCTGGCGGTCCATGAAGTTCGTGTTCGCCGCCATCCTGATGCTGGTCCTGGGGGATCTCGCATTCGCTCATGGTGCGAATACCGCCATGCTCACCAGTGCAGTCATTCGCTTTTTCCACTCGGCCGGAGAGGAAGGCCGCTCCTCCATCTTCTCGCGCTGAGCGGCGGTAGCTGCAACCTGACTCTTCGCGGAAGAGAGCGCGTCGGCACGAGGGGAAGAGTGGGCCGGAGATGCGGTTCTATCCCCGGCCCATCCCACCACCGTAAAAGGAAGCGCTTCCAAATCGGTCGGCGACGGGCAGTATAACCATTTTGGGGATAATATGGATTAGGTAGTTTTCCGGGTCGATTCCGCCCCCGGGAAAAACGGGGGAGGGTGCGACGCCCCGCCGCTAAACGCTTGCCCTCCCGCGCTCCGATCAGCCAAGGGCAGGCGCATGACGTTTCAGGTAGATATGGGAACGGACGGCACGGGCAAATCGGTCCATGTCGATCTGGAGGAGTTGCTCGCCACGCGCCTCCTCGTCCAGGGCAATTCGGGCTCGGGCAAATCCTATCTCCTGCGCCGGCTGATGGAGCGCAGCGCCGGGCAGGTGCAGCAGATCGTGATTGATCCCGAAGGGGATTTCGTCACTCTCGCGCCCTATGGCCATGTCGCGATCGAGGCGGTCGATTATGCGGTGGGCGAGATCACGCGCTTCGCCGCGCGCTGCCGCGAGCATCGCACCTCGGTGGTGCTCAGCCTCGAGGGGCTGGAGATGGAAGGGCAGATGCGCTGTGCCGCCGCCTTCCTCAACGGGCTGTTCGATGCCCCGCGCGAACATTGGTACCCGGCGCTGGTGGTGGTCGACGAAGCGCAGATCTTCGCGCCGGCGGCCGGGGCCGAGGTGAGCGAAGAGGTGCGCCGCGCCTCGCTCTCCGCCATGGCGAACCTGATGTCGCGCGGGCGCAAGCGCGGCCTTGCCGGCATCATCGCCACCCAGCGCCTCGCCAAGCTCAGCAAGAATGTCGCGGCGGAGGCGAGCAACTTCCTGATGGGGCGCACCTTCCTCGACATCGACATGGCGCGCGCCGCCGACCTGCTCGGCATGGAGCGGCGCCAGGCCGAATCGATCCGCGATCTCTCGCGCGGCACCTTCCTCGGCCTTGGGCCTGCCATCGCGCGCCGGCCTGTGATGGTGAAGATCGGCGCGGTCGAGACCAGCGCGCGCAGTTCGAGCCCGGTGCTGACTCCGCTGCCCCAGGCTCCGTCCGACGACATGATGACCTTCCTGCGCGAAGGCATCGAGGAACCGCCGAGCACGCTGTTCCCACTGCTGCCGCCGGGGGTCTCGCCCGCGCCGCGCACCCCGCCCGCCGCGCAACTGCTGCAGGATCTCGCCGCGACGCCGCCGCGCGAGCATGACAGCGCGCCCGAGCAATCGCCGGAAGAGCTGGAGGAGGTGATCGTCCAGGTGCTCCGCGCGATCATGGACGATCCCGAGGCGACGCTGCGCACTGCGGCAGTGCTGTTCCAGGACTTCCAGGTGCGCTGCCGCATGGCGGGGGTGAAGCGGTCTCCGCTCGACCCGTCCGCCTTTGCACGCCGTCTTGCCGCGGCGCGCGCGGGCATTTTCGACCGGCTCGACGAGGAATGGCAACAGGCGCTCGAACAGGCGAACGACCTGCCCGACGACATGCTCGGCGCGTTCCTGCTGGTCGCCCGCGCGGCGCGCGAGGGCGAACCCTGCCCAAGCGACGAGGATGTCGCACGCACCTACGGTACCAGCTCGCTCGGCCGCGCACGGCGGGTGATGAGCTATATCGAGGGACGCAACATCTTCGTCACGCGCGTGGATCTGTCGGGCAAACGCTCGATCACCATCCCCGGCCTTGGCTGGACGACTGCCGCGGCCGAGGTGGGGTGAGGAGAACCTCGTCTCGCCATTCCTGAAGGGCGAGTTTGGAAGTCCAGCGCACCAGTCGCCGGAGTATCAGTATCAGGTGCCGGCAAGGCACATCCGCTTGTCCCGAGTAGCCATCGAGCCTGCCGAGATGGCGTGTCGAGGAACGTACGTTTCGCGCGCCACCCATGCTCCAATACCGATCGCCGATCCGGGTTGCCTGCTTGGTTGATACTCTTCGCGGACGACGGCTGACGGTGCGGATTCACGTCTCGTTGCTTTGAGAATCTTGCCCGCATCATGCACTCTCCCGACTGCCGATCATGACATTTTTGTCATGTTGCCGTCACCGCCGCGGCGAGCCCCTCCGCATAGCCTCCCCTGCAGCCGACTGTATCGGCGGGAGAAAATGCCATGATCCGTACATCGTTGTTTGCCCTTGCCTCGCTCGCGTTGCTTACTGGCACGCCGGGCCTCGCCGCGTCCTGCAAGGATGCCAAGGGCAAGTTCGTGAAATGCCCGACCGCCGTCGCGGCACCGGCCGTCGTTGCGGCTGGCGTGACCAAGGACGCGAAGGGCAAATGCCACATCGCGTCGGGTCCGAAAAAGGGCCAGTTCACCAAGTGCAAGTAAGCGGGGCCGTTTGAACCCTTCGCGCGCCACGCCCGGGTCGGTCCCGGCGCGTGGCGTTTTTGCGTCTATCGCTTCTTCTTTTCCGTGCAGCGCACCACGGTATAATCCATCTTCAGCCGGCTTGGTCCGTTGGCGCAATCGGGCGGGCTGTCGAGGTGGAGCAGCATCACCCCCTTGTCGGCCGGCAACGGTACGGCGCCGGGTGCGAGCAGCTTGCGCAGCGCCGCGCGGCCCTCGGGCGTGGCGACATAGGTGCTGTGGCCGATCGGCGTGCCCGGAATATCCGTCCCGTCGATCACGGTCAGTTCGCCTGCCGCGCCGCGCGGGACAGGATAGCAGCGTGGCTGGGCGATGGCGGGCCCTCTCCGGCGTTGAAGTCGAAAGACGCAGCCGACATCGCCGGCGCGGGGATTGCCATGCACTGCCCAGCTGCTGCGCAACGCCAGATCATGCCCGGAAGCGAACAGCGCGACCCGCCGGCCCGGTCGGACGATATCGGGGGACACGTCGCGATCGAACAATTCCCGGTCCATGTCGGGCGCGGCGAGCACGACGGTGCGGACCCGTGCCGCCAGATCGGGCGCGCTCGCCTGGAGGTGGCGCAGCCCGTCGATCGCGATGCGACCGCCCATCGAGTGCGACACCAGCACAACATCCGGGGCGATACGCGCCAGATTGGCCAGCGCCTTGTCGAATGATGGCTGGGTCCAGCGCGCATTCTCCTCGTCCCAGCCATATTTGGTCAGGGTATGTTGTGACGGCCAGAGGAACGCGACCACCGGCCCCTCGAAACGCGCTGCCATGGCGACCTGGTCAGCCATCGACAGCGCGTGCGCGGGCGTGGTGTTATAGCCATGGACGTAAAGCAGGACCCGGCCTTTTCCGCCATTTCCCGCCGCCTGCAGGTCGCGCCGCAGCCGATCCTGCCACGCGGTGGCGGGAGACAGGGCAAGCACAGGCAGAGTAGGAGCGCCCTGGGTCGCCACGCCGTAGCGAACCGGATCGGGCGGTGCCTCGCCATAAGGACGGAAGCTGCCCCGCAGGACGCTCAGCGACAGAGGTGTGTCGGCAACGCAATCGGGCATGCCGGTCGCGACGAAATAGACCGGGTTCTTCGCTATGGCCGGGTCGGCGGTCTGCGCGGCGCAGGTGCCGGCGGCCGGGCCATAGGCCGGCGGAATGGTGATGCAGGCGGAAAGGGGCAGGGCAGCGATGATCGCCGCCAGCGCCAGGAATCGCTTCGTCATGTCTTTGTTCTCACCGCGCACGCCGTCCGGCCGTGCTTTGACATTCATTCGCCCCTCGGTGAAGGGGCTCCGGGTAGAGAAGACACCGATCCCGCCACCGTGGCTGCGCCGCGTGCCGAAGGACTCGACAGGATCGAGTGCTACCCTCATCTTCCGATCCATGTCGGATATGGGCGAAGTGGTTGGCTTTGTGGTGGAGGTTGCGGGCGAGGCCGTTGTCGACCTGTGCACTGACCCGTTTGTCGGTCGAAAGCGAAAGCGCGGTGGCCGGCTCTCCGCCGTGCTTGCGGTGTTTGCCGTCGTCGCGGTGGTGATCGTGCTGGCGGTGTGGTGGTATGGGTAGGCGAGTATCTCTGGCCTGGTAGCATCCTCTGCCGGCTCAGCTCTTGAAGCAATTCTCGCGATGCCACCGAAGAAAATGCGGGTGCGGCCGATCGGCCGGGCGAAGCGGCGGTAGGGCATGGCCGCTCTTGTTGATCATCGCGTTCACGCCGTCCGGGTCGTTGATCTGCCGGGAAACTAGGATGCGCAGCTCATCGTCCAGACTGATCAGCCCGCGATCGAACATCCAGTGCACGGTGCCGGAAAGGGCGAGCCCGTTGTTGATGATGTCCGGTCCGCTCGCCTCGACCGGCCGGATATGCGCCGCCTGCACTTCGGCACGGCCGCCGCCGTTGATCAGCTTCAGGCCGGTGATGGCGCAACGCTCGTCATAGGCGCGCAGCACGACACGACGGAAGATACGGTCCCGTGCGATGCGTGACCCGTAATAGCTGATGCGATCGCGCTCCTGATCGAACAGGAAGGGTGCGGGCTCATCCTGCACGGTATTGGTGAGAGTGGGCGAAAGGGCGGCATCGTCGTCGCGCGGCAGCAGCCTGTCGTCCCCGCCAAGCCCAAGCTCGATGATGCGGTTGAAATCGGCCGCGGAGACTGGCCGAACCGCCGATTGCGCGCGGCCGGATATGACGCCTGCCTCGTTCAACAGGCCGCGCTCGACCGGATCGCCGGGGCTGCCGAAGGGCACCGGGTCGGGGAACTCAAGATAGCTGCCTGGCTCGATCACCGCGATGTACATGTCCGGTGCGCCGGAATCGGGGATGATCTGCTCGACCTTGGCGGCCGCGAAATAGCCGCGTGTCCCGCGCACCTTGCGCGGCTCGTAATAGAGGATCCAGTTACCGACGGTCTGCTGGGCGCGGGTCAGGTAGGGGCGGGGGAATTGATAGCGCTCGGCCGGACTGTCCTCGTAGATCGAGTCTGCTCGGTGGATGAAGACGCCGAAGGCCATTCCAGAGCTATAAAGGGTAACCCCGTGAGGCCAAGCGTTCGCGGGGGTTTTCACGGTGGAATCTCGGGAGATCGGCATCTCCGTGTGGATGGCGCGCGCGTTTATGCGCGTTGACTTGACAAAATATGCGCGATTGCACGGGCTATCGCCGCGAGAATCAGGAGTGGTTTCGTCACATCTTCGCCCTCATCGCGCATGCTATTGTGCCGACTGTGACATCCCTTGGAGCGGGGCGAAGAGCGGGATTGCGCCACAGGCAAGTGCGGTGCGCAAGGTGGCAGGCACAAGGGCGTTGCAGAATCCGCTGGCTAGCCGCCGCGCCTGTTCCCGAAGCGCTTCATGCAGGTGCGGGAATTGCGTTCTGTCTCCACCACGTTGACAGTGATGCCGCCTGTTGTGGGGTCGTTAAGTTTGGCACGGATCGCTCCGATCCGCTTGACGATGTGCCTGTTGATCTCCTCTCCGGGGATATCCAGAGCTCTCGCATTGGCCCAAAGGCTCGCATGCAGGCTCCGCCAGATCTTGCTGTCCTGCTCAAACATTTCATCGGGATTATAAGACTGGTCGATGTAGTCGTGGCGCACATGTTCGTTGGCGACGCAGTCGACATTGGCGTTGTATTTCTGCTTCTCGGCATCGGTGCAGGCGGAGAGCGCGAGACAAGTGGCAGTCAACACAAGACGTTTCACAATATGTCCCTGACTGCATCGCGAGCGCGGGCTGCTCGCGAATGCTAAGGGAAATTATCCTGTCGATGATTGTAGCGGATTGCAAGGGTAAGGGCGTTGAGCGCTGGTGCTTGATCGCAGTTTGAGGTTGCTATTCAATTTTTCTTTATTGGAAAACAGGTTAAAGGAAATCGCCTGTTATTCTTCTTGGAGTCCCGGGAGGCTAAGGCATTTGGGCAAATAGCCCGGCAGATGAGCCAATAGCCGCCTGAAGGAGTGCTTGGCGGGGAGCGGCAACGCGCTCTTTGCAGGTGCCGGCTTGCCGCCATCGATGCGATCAGCCTTCACGAATTCGCCGGTTTTGGTGGTGAAATCTCCGTGAGGTAGGCATCTCCGTGTGCATAATATGCACGTTTATGCACGTTTATGCACGTTTATGCACGTTGACTCGATAAAATGTGCACGGTAGTGCGCGTTTATGACGATAGAGGTTCCACTCGCCCGCAGGGACGACATCGCGGCGCGGCTTGCGGCCGGGCAGCCGGTATCGGCGCCGGCGCTTGCCGTTGAGTTCGACGTTTCGGAGGATGCCGTCCGACGCGATCTTCGGGCGCTCGCCGCCCAGGGCCTGTGCCGGCGCGTATATGGTGGCGCATTGCCGATATCCCCTGGCGCTGTGCCGATGTCGGCCCGCGCCGCTGCGGACCAGGAAGTGAAACGGCTTCTCGCGGGTGCGGCGGCGAAAACGGTTCAGCCCGGCGAGTTTCTCTTCCTCGACAGCGGGAGCACCAACCTCGCGCTGGTCGAGTTCCTGCCCGAGGATGCGGACCTTACCGTCGCCACCAATTCAGTGGATATCGCCGCCGCGATTCTCCGTCGCCAGGATATCCGGCTCATCGTGATCGGCGGCATGGCCGACCCGGTGGTGGGCGGGTGTATCGACGCTGTCGCCGTGCAGGCGCTTGTCCGGATGCGGTTCGACCGCGCGTTCATCGGTGCCTGCGCCATTTCGGACGACGGCGTCGGTGCCGAGCATTTCGAGGACGCCAGCTTCAAGCGGGTTGTCCTCGCGTCGTCGGCATGCTCGCTCATACTGGTCACGAACGACAAGATCGGCAAAGCCGCAGCGCATCTCGTCGCTTCCGCCGAGCAGATCGACATGGTGATCATCGAATCCAGCGCGACGGCCCTGCAACGGGCTGCCCTCGATGCCGCAGGCTGCCGCAATATCCTTGTCGCTGGCCAAGCCTGATCCCGCCCGGAGCAATGTCGATGATTTCTGCCGATCGACCGGCCACTCGGCTGGCGACCCGCCTTGCTTTCCTGGTGGCCGGCTTCGGCATC
The DNA here is from genome assembly GCA_040388155.1 of Pseudomonadota bacterium. Classification (GTDB taxonomy): domain Bacteria; phylum Pseudomonadota; class Alphaproteobacteria; order Sphingomonadales; family Sphingomonadaceae; genus Sphingomonas. The sequence goes on along the minus strand of JAZKCJ010000006.1, from coordinate 8,469 downwards.
GCCTGCTGGGCGCCCTTGGTGCCGTTCGCGAAGCAGCGGCTGGCAGTGGATGACGCGACGCTCGGGCTGCTCCTTCTTTGCATCGGGGCGGGCTCGGTCGCGGCGATGATCGCCATCGGTCCGCTCAGCGCCCGGTACGGCAGCAAGCCGGTGATCGTCGGTAGTGGCATGGCGCTGGCCTGCGTCCTGCCGTTCCTCTCGCTCGCAGCGACGCCGTTGGCGCTCGGCGTCGTCCTGTTGCTGTTCGGCGGCGCGCTCGGCTCGCTTGACGTCGCAATGAACATTCATGCGGTCGAAGTGGAAAGCGCTGCGCAGCGCCCCCTCATGTCGGGCTTCCACGCACTGTTCAGTATCGGCGGCTTCGCCGGCTCGGCGACGATGACATTATTGCTGTCATTGAAGATCGCGGCGCTTGCCGGCAGCCTGATCTGCTCGGCCCTGATGGCCGTTGCGATGCTGATTGCCTGGCCGCGCCTGCTCTCGTCCGCCCGTATCGACGAAGGGCCGTTGTTCGTGCGCCCTCACGGCATCGTGTTGTTGCTGGCAGTGCTGGCGATGGTCACGTTCCTTGCCGAAGGGGCGATGCTCGACTGGAGTGCGTTGCTGATCACCCAGGCCTCGCTGGTCGACACCCGCATGGGCGGTGTCGGCTACATCCTGTTCTCGATCACGATGACGGCCGGCCGGCTGTTCGGCGATCGCCTGACCGCCCGACTTGGTGACTATCGCACGCTGCTGGGTGGCGGCTTGCTGGCGGCCCTCGGGTTCGTTCTGATTCTCGCTTCGCCCGTCGCCCCTGCGGCGCTCGCCGGGTTCCTGCTGATCGGGCTGGGCGCGTCCAATATCGTGCCGGTCCTGTTCCGTCTCGCCGGTTCGCAAAAGAGCATGCCGCCCGCACAGGCGATCGGGGCGCTGACCACATTGGGCTATGCGGGCATTCTTGTCGGGCCGGCCGCCATCGGGTTCGTCGCAAAGGCCGTTGGCCTGCCCGTCGCCTTCTGGGTCTTGGCCGCGCTCCTGCTTCTCGTGCCCGCGAACGCGCGGCGCGTGACGCGGAAATAGCCTGCCTCATGCGGCGACCTTCGGGCGATCGGCCGTAATAGGGCGGCCGGGACAAAGAAAACGGCGCGGGGCAACCATTCTTCCAGTGGATGGCCAATTGTTTGGACAAATCCTGACGTGAAAATCAACCGGTTCGGATGTTAAATACGGTATCAATATCACCGTGCTTGTTTAGATGGCCCTGCGACGGGAGGAGAATGGTGTGCTGCGGCCAGTCAACTGCTGAAAGTGGTGCGACATTTCATAGCAAGTGAGCTTTCGATTGTTGTAGCGGTGACGGCGCGCTGGTGAGTATCAATGTCGCCGACAGATAATGCATTTGCCATAAGGGAGAGAGTTTTCGGTTGGATTGCCGCATGCGCGGGGTCGACCATTCTCGTTGTCGTGTCGATCGGGTGCGCATCGGCCCAGGCGCAGGAGGCGCCGCCCGCCGCCGCCGGCCATTCGGACATCATTGTCACAGGCCGCCGTCCGCTAAATGCGCCAGGCTCAGTCGAGGATCGATACGCCGCCGACAGCATCCGGACATTGGGCGCCATGACGATCGGCGAGGTTATCGAGCGCCTTGAGCGCCGCAATGGCGGACGCCCCTTTTCGATCATCGTGAACGGCCGCAGGCTGGCGGACGTCTCGGATCTTCGCGACGTCCCCCCGGAGGCGCTGGCCGAGATCCAGATCCTCTCGAACAGGAGTGCCGGAAACTATGGCTTCACGCCGGAGAACAAGGTCCTGAACCTCGTTCTCAAGCCCCGTTTCGCCTCGACGACCGCCGATCTCGGAGTGCGCTTGCCCACGGAGGGTGGGGGCGAAGACGCGACCGCTGCCCTGCGGCACGTCAAGATCGACCATGAGAGGCACTTCAACGCTTCTGTGTCCCTGCAAGGAAATACCGGACTGGACGGTCGCGACCGCCTCGCGCTTCTCGAAGGCGGGGCGAACGATGTGCTGACCCCCTATCGCACCTTGCTGCCGTCGAGCAGAACTGCCTCCCTGACAGCCGGGCTGGCGTTGCCCCTGGGCTCCACCAGCGTGACAATATCGTCGGCGCTTTCCGATGCGCTGTCGCGGCAACTTGCCAGATTCATGCTGGTGGAGCCCGGGGAAGGGAATGTCGGGATTGGTGGAAATGCAACGCAGTCCATCACGGCACGCGGCGTGATCGATGCGTCGCGTACGCGTTTCTACCAGATCGGCCTCAGCGCCTCCGGTGCGCTGAAGCGCATCACCTGGACGGGCGAACTTACCGGCTCCGTCACGGTCTCTCGGACGGGCAGCCGGCTTTCCCGGCAGGAAATCACCGGTCTTTCGGCCGATGGGGATCTGGCGGCTCTTCCTGCGAGCTATGTGCCGCTCGCCATCTCGTCCCGCAGCGGCACCCTGGGGGGCGCCTTGAGCGCGAATGCGTCCCTGGTGTCGCTGCCCGCCGGCGACCTGACCGCCAATATGAGGCTGAGCGGCTCGCTCCAGCGCCTCGTGTCGACGAACGGCGGGATTCAGCCGTCACGGCAGGTGGCCGAACAGGGGCGGTATCGGGGGCATCTCGGGTTTGACGTGCCGCTCGTCGGCCCAGGCGTGCCCCTTGGTGGCTTTCTGGGGCGGGTCGCGCTGTCGGCGAGTGTCGATTCCGAATGGGTAAGTTCCGCCGGCCGATACCCGGGCTATGATGCCAGCGTCGAATGGCAACCGGTCGATTTCCTCTCGCTCAGCCTGGGCCGGAGTCGGACGGAGGCTCCGCCCGTTCTCAACCGGAGCCGCGACGCCATTGTCTATACGCCTGGCGTGCTCGTGGTCGACGCCCTGACGGGCGACTATGTTCTGGTGACGCGCATATCCGGGGGCGAAACCCGCCTGCGCGCCGTGTCGGAAGATATATCGACGGCCCGCCTCAGCCTCGGCAAGGCGGTCGGGTCGACCAATATCTCCACTACGACGGAATATATATCGTCGAGGATCGCCAACCCGGTCGTCTATACCGGCTATGCGAGCGCGCTGTTTCAGCGCGTATTCCCTGGCCGGTTCATAAGAGATGGTGCCGGGCAGCTCGTCTCCATAGATGTGCGCCCGTTCAACGCGTCCGAGGAACGGCGCAACATCCTGAAATCCAATCTGCACCTCACCGGCGTCGTGGGCGCGACAGGCGATGGCGCACCCGCTTTGGCGGATAGTCGCGCGATCACCTGGGATTTCAGCCTCACGCACGAATGGACATTGCAGGACACGCTGAGCCCTTCCGCCGGCGCGGCTGGCATCGACCTGCTGAAGACCCCCCTTGATGGCGTCCAGGGCACGCCGCGACACAGGATCAACATCGAGGTCGATGCCTCTTATCGGGCCTTCACGTTCCAGGTCGGCGCGCGGTGGAGATCGGGAGCTCGCGTGGAGGATATATCGGCCCTTGCTCCCTATTCGATCCGATACGCTGCTTTTGGCACCGCGGATGCAGGGATGTCCTGGACGCTTCCGCAAAAGGATTCGAAGCCGGGTCGCTCGAAACCGCTTCGTCTGTGGCTGACAGTCGAAAACCTGTTCGACAAACGCTTCTCGGTGCGTGATTCCAACGGGCAGGTCCCCGCTGCATTCAGCCCTGCGTTCCTTGACCCGACAGGTCGTGTCATCGTCATTCGGGCAAGCCGCGCATTGTGATCGCGTAGAGGGGGCGCCATCCGGCCGGGATGCGGCGTGCGACAGCCGGTCTTTTCGAATTGACCCCGTAACAAGATTTCTGGGATTTCCAATTTCTCAAAGCATTATTTTGGATAATTTTAGATCAGTTTTGGTCGTAAAATTATTATCGCCGCATTGGTCTATATAATTTCTGCAATATCTATTGAAGTTGACTCCAATTCGGTAGCGATATCCTCCACTACCGTCCCAAAAAAGTCGAAACGCGTGTTTTCAATGGAGTTCATCTCTGGCATTTACTTGAATGCTATTGCAGCATAACCGAGAGGATGTTCACCATGAAGACTTTGTCTGTCGTTGCCGGTATTGTCACCCTGTTGTCGAGCGCGCCTGCATTCGCTTCTTCCGTGTCGATGACATTTCAGAATGTCGGGACAGCCACGATGGTGCCGAACGGCGTGAACACCTGTGGCGTCTTCGCACCGACACCGGCGAACATCCTGGCTGGCGCGACCTCGCCCACCTCCAGCACGAATTGCGGCACGACCTCGGCGGCGCACGTGACCTACAAGATCGGCACGAAGCAGTGCGTCTTCCATATCTCGACCATCTATACGCCGGCGAATCCGCTGACCGGCGCATCGGCCTACTGGACCCCGAACGCCTCGACGACCGCGAGCGGCAGCGCGACCTGCAAGGTCGTCAGCCAGGATATCTCGCAGATCTTCACGAACGGTAATTTCGCGGCGGTCTTTTCAATGAAGTAAGTCGAATGGGGCGCGCCGGCGCGCGCCCCATTCACTTCTTTTTATAGAGATCGGCTTAGTATTCTGTTTCGGTAATGGCCTATGGGCAAGTGCAGGCGGAGGGCGCGTGAGTATTTCAACGACCGGCGTCGGATTCAATCGCTCAGGCATCGCGCTGGGTGCGACCGCCGCCAAATACACCGCGCTTGCGCCGTCACCGTCGAGAATCGGCGACGCGGCGAAAACATCCGCCATGGATACCGGCGACGTGGTTCAGATCTCCGACGCTGCGAAGGCGGCCGCGGCGGCGCTTCAGAAACCCGGCCCGGCTGACAATGCAATTGCGGCCCGAAGCAAGCTCGATGCGTTGTACGCGGATGCCAAATCGGACGGCACCTTCATCACCTTCGACACGGCAAAGGGTGGCCGCCAGCTCGATATGAGTGCGCTCAGCGACGACGAACTGGCAGCGATCGCGGTCGATCATGGCGGTTCCTTCTCGCAAGACGAATCGAACGATGCGGCCGGCTGGCTCAACCTGCGCCTGGCGAAGACCCTCCAGCCGTTCCAGAATGCTACGATGGGCGGCGATCGCCGTGCGCATGCGATGACACTGAACGCGCTCTATGACAGCGCCAGCCAGGATGTGCGGGACGCGCTTGGCTGGACGCCGGCGATGCGAAGCGAGGGCGACACCCTGCTGTCCGGCGATACCGCGCGCTTCGGCAGGCTGGACTGGCCGTCGATCTTCAGCAATCTTCGGGACGCCTCGAACAATGGCGGCATGGCCTATAAGGGCTGAGCGATCTCGTGCGGCCCTGGACCGGGGCCTCATTCCACAGCTTCAGTTCCGGATGCAGCGCCCCGACATAAAAACGGCGCAGGGTCTCCCCTGCGCCGCTTGATCGATCAGCCCGTCGGCCGGATCAGTTCCTCCGCTTTTTCTTCTTGCCCGTGTCCGCCGGCTCGTCGGTGGGCGTGCTGGCGGTGGTTGCCGACGAATCGGTCGGCGCTGTGGTTGTCGTGCTGTCCGGTGCGGGTGCGGGCGTCGTTGCCTCGGGCGCCGGGTTCGCCGGCTGCTGGCTCATCGGGTCGGCCGCTGGCGCGGTGGTTGTCGGCGGGCTGCTTGGTGGCACCTGCTGCGCGGTGGCGGGCAGGGCGGTGGCAAGCGTGGCACCGGCGATGGCAGTGCTCAAGATCCTGATATTCATGGCTGTTATCCTCTCGGTATTGGGCCCCTGTGCCCAGGGACATGGGGCAGGGCTTTAATCGTTTCGACCCTGAGTCGGTGGAGCGAGCCTCTTGCGGGGCGTGCGGAATTCACCGGATCGGTTCGTCCTGCGCCTCGGCTCGGTTCGTCGCATGACGCCGCCCGCGTCAGCGCAGGTCGCGGTACAGGTCCTCTGCCGACTCCTCCGCCCCGCGCCGATTCCGGCGCAGATCCTCCCAGACCTCCAGCTTCATCGACCGGAAATTCGCCAGGCATACCGCGTCGCCGGCATCGGGTGACCGGCCGAGCATCGCCTTCATCTCGTCCTTCGACCGCACCAGGATGCCGCGCGCCGTCACGCTCCAGTGATAGGCCGCCAGGTCGGCGCGCAACGTCGCATCGTCGGGCAGGGCGATCGGGTCGGCGCCCTGCGGGTCGAGCGCCTCGCGCAGGCGCCACACCATCTCGGCCCGCATATTGGCGAATTTCAGCCGCCCGTCCGCGGTTCTGGTGGCGCTGCCGGCAGCGGCATTGACCGCGACGGTCTGTACGCCATTCTCGGTGAGGAAATTGGCGGTGGTCAGGCCCCATCCGATCACATCGACATGGACCACGGCCCGGTCGCGCCGGTGGCGGATGACATGGCCGGCGGTGACGGGCCCGCCGGCTTCCTGCGGGATCTCGCGCCCCGGAATGCGGATCAGCGGGGCGAACCAGCCGCCATGCCGGCACGCGATGACGAAACTGTCGCGGCCGCCCACCGCCACGTCGACGCCCATCGAGTCCATTGCCGGTAACGGGTCGCCCGGGGAATCGCACGGCCGCCAGCGCGCCATCGCCGCGTCGATCCAGGCCGTGGGAATGACCTGCCAGTCATCGTCCTCAACCCCGGCCGCGAAATCGCCGTTGAGCATCTGCGAACGAAGCGGTTCGGGCATCGCCTGGAGCGTGTCGATGTAGCCGGTGCGCAGATAGAAGAAATTGTCGGTCACCCGGCTCGGCACGAAGGTGCGCGATCGCGGCGTGATGATCTTCTCCGTGCCGAAATCGGCCGGGTCGAAATCATAGAGCGGCTGGTGCCGGAAAATCACGAACGGGTCCGCGCGCGGCACCTCCACGTCACGCCCGCGGATGGTGGTGAACCAGCGAAGCTCGCCGGGTTCGGCCGGGTTGGAATGGTTCCTGTCGAGCCAGGGCCCGAAGAAATCGAGCACCCAGCGGCCTTCAGCGCTGGTCGGCGGGTTGAACGTCATCAGCACCCGGGCGCGCTGGCCCGGGTCGCTGGTTCGTGCCCAGCCTATGGTGAAGCGCACCTGCGCCTCGCGCATCTCCGTCACCTCGTCATAGGCGATCAGGTCATGCGCGCGGCCCTGCCATTTGTGGTGATCGCCCGGATTGTCGAGCCCGCCGAACTCGATCAGGCGGCCGCCGTCGGGGGTCGGGACCCTCCACACCGATTTCTGCGCGGCATAGCCCTTGGTCGAGCCGAGAATCTCGCCGATGCGCTGGACGATGCCGTCCGTCTGCGCCTTTTCCCGCCGCAGGATCAGCGACCGGCGATGCCGGGTGAGCGCGAGCCCGGCGACCAGATCGGATTTGCCGCCGCCCGCCGCGCCGCCATAGCCGGTGATGTCGGCCGCGTTCTCGAGCGCGCGCATCTGCGCGCCGGGCTGTGGCCGCCACGGGCAGGCGCGGGCATCGGCGGCGAGCAGCGCGGCGATCTCGGCCCGCTCCTTCGGCGTCGCGCGGGCGAGCAGGCCGTCGAGCGCGGCGGGATCAGTCGGGATCATCGACGTCGTCGCTATGACCTATCAGGCCGGGCTCGCGCGCGCTGATGGTGGTGAGGAGCGAGGCGAGCCGCGCGGCGATCGCAACGGGCTCGGCCGCCGTCTGGCTGCTGCCCTCCGTGGCGCCGTCGCTCGCGGTCATCCCGGCGATGCCGCCGGGGCCTGCGCCGCCGCCATAGCGCCGGGGGTCCCAATGCGCGAGCACTCGTATCCGCGTATCGATGCGCAGCTTGGACCGGGCGATATTGTCCGGGTTGCGGACCGGCGGGTCCTTCTCCTCCGCGTCGGCCCGCATCACCCAGTCGTTGCGGCTGTCGTCCGCGATCTCGAGCATCTCCTCCGCGATCGCATCGAAGCCGATCGCGCGCGCCCAGGCCATGCGGTGCGCGAAATCATCGTCCTTCATCCAGCTATAGACGGTGGCGCGCCCCACCTGCAGTTCCCGGCACAGCTCCCGCAAGGTGCGACCCCCTGCGATACCGGTCAGCAACTTCTCCTCCATGCTCGCGCTGCGCCTCGTCATCGCCCGTGGTTAGGGGAGGGTGGCGCAGGATTGAATCGAGGGGCTTGTGGAACGTTTGAGGAACGACGTACCATCACAGCAGTACACGTCGGAGCATGAGCATGGTGGGCAGGTCGGGCAATTCTGGTATCCGATTACTGAGACGCGGTTTCAGGTGGGCAGCCGGTACGATCGCTCTGTGTCTGGCCGTCGCCGGAGCCGCGGATGCGCAAGAACGCTCGACGACGCGACAATTGGAGGCGATGTCCGCGGCTGACGCCGATCGGATCGTTCGACGCGATCTGCTCTCCATCCTGCCACCGAGCGGAAAGATCAGTTCAGGTAAATATCGCGGAATCAACGGCGTCCGACTGACGACAAGACCAACCGGCACGCAATATAAAGGGGTCTGTCGTCGCGACTCGGTGTACCTGCAATACGTCGCTATTGGCGAAACGAAGGCCCCCGAAGATAGGCCGCTGCAACCTAGAGTCTGATCCATCTACGTGGAAGCGTATCCAGAGTTTCTGAGGTAGTTGG
>JAZKCJ010000005.1:0-142594 GCA_040388155.1 Pseudomonadota bacterium | reverse complement strand
CGCACCAGGGCTGGATGTTCTCCATCCAGTTGAAATAGGTCTTCTCCCAGCTCTTGGGGACGACCTTGATCGCACCGGTCTTCACCGCCTCGATCGCCGGCTTCGCCAGCGTTGCGGCGTCGACATACCATTGGTCCGTCAACCAGGGCTCGATCACTGCGTTCGACCGGTCGCCGAACGGCGTCTGGATCACGCGATCCTCGACACGTTCCAGCAGCCCCGCCGCCTCGATCAGCGCGACGACGCGCTTGCGGGCCTCGGCGGTGGTCAGGCCGATCAGGTCGTCGGGGATCAGCCCGTCAGCGGTCTGCGTGACCTGCGCCTTGGCATCGAGCATGTTGAGCATGTCGCCCGCCTTGAACCCGGCGCGCTTGCCCACCTCGAAATCGTTGAAGTCGTGGCCCGGCGTGATCTTCACCGCGCCAGAGCCGAGTTCCGGATCGGCATGCTCGTCGGCAACGACCGGGATCAGGCGGCCGGTGATCGGCAACCTGACGTTCTTGCCGATCAGCGCCGTGTAGCGTTCGTCGGTCGGGTTCACCGCAACGGCCATGTCGGCGAGCATCGTCTCCGGCCGGGTGGTCGCGACCGAAATGTGGCCCGAACCGTCCTCGAGCGGATAGCGCAAATGCCAGAACTGGCCATTGATCTCGCGCGTCTCCACCTCAAGGTCGGAGATGGCGGTGCCCAGGCCCGGATCCCAGTTCACCAGCCGCTTGTCGCGGTACAGCAGGCCTTCCTTGTGGAGATCCACGAACACCTTCAGCACAGCCTTGCTGAAGCCTTCGTCCATGGTGAAGCGTTCGTTCGCCCAGTCCATCGAGCAGCCGAGACGGCGAAGCTGCCGCGTGATGCTGCCCCCGCTCTCGGCCTTCCACTCCCAGACCTTCGCGATGAAGTCCTCGCGGGTGAAGTCAGTGCGCTTCTGCTGATGAAGCGCCATGTTGCGCTCGACCACCATCTGGGTGGCGATGCCGGCATGGTCGGTGCCGACCACCCACAGCGCATCCTTGCCCTTCAGCCTCGCGTGCCGGACGAGAATGTCCTGCAGCGTGTTGTCGAGCGCGTGGCCGATATGAAGATTGCCCGTCACATTCGGCGGCGGGTTGACGATCGTCCAGGGCTCGGCACCCGGGCGATCGGGGTGGAACAGACCCTCCCCCTCCCAATGCGCATACCAGCGGGATTCGATTTCGGCGGGGTCGAAGGTTTTCGGGAGCTCGGTCATGATGGGGTGGCTTTAGCCTCGGTCACCCGCGGAAAGCCACCCCGTTCTCCTCAGCCCCGCCCCGGACTTGTCCCGGGGGCCGCAGTTCCGCAGACATCACGACCGCTGCGTTCGAGGAAGCATGGATGCCAGAACAAGCCCGGCATGACGGATTGGCTCAGTCGGCCTTCTTCCCCGTCCATTTGTCCATCCAGCCGAGCACCTCGCGATACCATTGGCGGCTGTTCTTCGGCTTCATCACCCAGTGGTTCTCGTTGGGGTTCACCAGCAGGCGCGACGGGATGTCGCGGCGCTGGAGCGCAGTGAAGGCGGCTAGGCCCTGGGTGTAGGGAATACGGAAATCCTTCTCGCCAGTGATGACGAGCATCGGTGTCTTCCATTTGTCGACGAAGTTCACCGGGTTCCATTTCTCGAACGCCGCGGGATCCTCATAATACGTCTTCCCGCCATGCTCCCATTCGTCGAACCACAGCTCCTCGGTCTCGTACGCCATGGCGCGGGCGTCGAACACGCCGTCATGCTGGACGATGCATTTGAAGCGATCGGGCCACTGGCCTTCGATCCAGTTCATCATATACCCGCCATAGGAAGCACCGAGCGCGCAGGCATTGCCGCCATCGAGCCAGGTGAATTTGGTCGTCGCGGCGGCGAGGCCCTTTTGCAGGTCCTCGAGCGGCCAGCCGCCCCAGTTGTTGCGGATCGCGTCAGTGAAGGCCTGGCCATAGCCGGTCGACCCATGGAAATCGACTGCGACCAGGCCGAAGCCTGCACCAGCGAATACGGCGGGGTTCCAGCGATAGGACCAGCTATTGTTGCTCGACCCCTGAGGTCCGCCATGGACCATGAACGCAACCGGCACCTTGGTATCAGTGGCGAGACCGGCGGGCTTCACCGCATAGCCCCAGACTATGTCGTTGTTCGCGCCGGTGAAGCTGAAGCGGGTGACCGTCGGCATCTCGATATCGGCGAGCTTCGCTGCGTTGACCGAGGTAAGCCGCGCGGTCTTCTTGCCTGAAAGCAGATAGAAATCATCCGGCGCGGTCAGGCTGTTCATCGCCAGCACCAGCCCCTTGGGCGTGACATTGATCGAGGAGACATGCCCTTCCTGAGTCAGCCGCGTGACCTTGCCGCTGGCGACGTCCACCGCGAAAGCCGGGGTTTCCTGCGTATCGTCGGCGGTGACGTAGATCGTCCTGCCGTTGTCGGCCCATGAGATCGAGCTGACCGAACGATCCCAGCTTTCCGTGAGCGCACGCACCTGGCCGGTGGTGAGATCGCGCAGCATCAGCACCTGGCGATCGGCCTCGTAGCCCGCCCGCTTCATCGAGAAATAGGCAAGCCATTTGCCATCGGGCGAGGCAGTGGGAAGATTGTCCATCCCGGGGCTGTCAGGCGTCAGGTTGGTCGGCGCGGCCGAGCCGTCGGCCGGAGCAGAGAAGATGTCGAGATTGGTCGAGGTCGCCTCGATCCGACCGGCCTCGCGCAGCGCGAAGAACACGGTCTTCCCATCGGCCGACCAGTCGACCTCCTCGCCCCCGCCCATCGGCTTGGACGGTGTATCGCCGATCAACTTGCCCTCGATCGCCACCCCGTTGCCGCCGGCGCCCTCGGCCGTCAGCGGCAGGACAAAGAGTTGCGAGCGGGTGCCGTCGGCCCATGTATCCCAATGGCGCACGAAAAGCTGGTCATAGGTGCGACCGGCGCCCGCGTTCGGATCCTTCTTGACCATCGCCGGCTCGAGGCTCGGTGCGCCGGGACGACGATCAGCCCATATGAGAAGCTTGTCGCCGGTCGGGGCGATCTTGAAGCCGCTGAGCCCCCCTTTGAAGCTGGTCACCTGCTTCGGCGCGCCGCCGGTCACGGCGACTACCCAAACGGCGTCGTCGCCGCCCTTGTCCGACTGGAAGTAGACCGACTTGCCATCAGGTGAGAATTGGGGACTGGTTTCGTTGACATCGGGCTCGGCGACGAACTTTTCCGGCGCGGCGCCCTTCTTCGTCAGGTCGAGCCGCCATAGGTCGAACCGGCCGCGATCGGCGGCAAGGTCAGTCTCGCGCTGCTGCCAGACGAGCCAGTGGCCATCCTTCGAAACGGTGGGCGATCCGACACGCGAGAGCATCGAGACGTCATCAATGGTGAGCTGACGCGCATAGGCGGGCGTAGCGGCGGCGGTAAGCGCGAGGATACTCGCGGAGAGAAGCATTTTCATGCATGCTGATAGAGCAGAAGGGCGCGCGGCCCGCAATCGGGTGACGCGCGATCTCAACCGCCCTGATCCAGATTCACAGTCGGTACTCGACACGACCTATTCAGGTCTGCGCGCCTCAGCGCGAGCCGGTGATCCGGGCGATCTCGCGCGACACCATCGTCTCCACCATCGCCGGCAGATTGGCGTCCAGCCAGTCGCGGAGCATCGGGCGGAGCATCTCGCGCACCATCGCCTCAAGCGTGTCGCTGCCTTGGACCTCCGGCTTCACGACCATGCGCGACAGCGCGTCGAGAGAGCCGCGACTCGCCTCGGCCGCACGGGACGACAGGATCGGATCAGGCTGGGCCACTGGGATTGCGGGTGTCTTCGGAGGAGGCGCCATCGAGGCTGGTACAACGGGCGAGCGGGCCACCGGTTCCTCCTCATCGATCATGGGAACTTCCTCGTCGATGGAACGCACCGGATCGCTGAGTTCCAAAATCTCGTCATGCCCGAACGACGCGGGATCGATGCGCGGCGCGACGGTGGTGCGCGCCACGCGACGGGCGCGGCTCGCGGTCGCGCTCTCGCCTTCTTCGGCAATGATGCGTTTGATCGACGAGAGGATGTCCTCCATCGAAGGCTCCGCGCTGATATCCCCCATCGAACGAACCCCGTGCCCTGAGACCGCTCGTCAGCGGTCCTTACTTCTTGACACCTGCGGGATTCGGGCCCGTCGTGTCAACTGCGGGTTCTACAGGGGCGTCAAGGATCGGATCGAGCGGGCGCGTGACGACCGAGCCCTGAGCCGGTGTCTGCACGGTGCTGGTGCCCACCGGGGCCGGATCCGGCTGCGAACCGTAATCCCAGATCTTGCCGCGCACGCTCTTGTAATGCGCGATCGGATCGTAGAGCGGCCCGCCGTCGAGCCCGAGATCCTTCGCCTCGGCATCGCCCATCGCCGCGAGCAACGCAAAGCCGGCGACATAGGCATCGCGCCGCGACGTCACGAGCGTGACCTGCGAGTTGAGCAGTTCCTGCTCGGCGTTCAGGATATCCAGGATGGTGCGGTTGCCGACGCTGTTCTCGGCGCGGACGCCCTCGAGCGAGAGCTTGTTCGCGTTCACCGCGACTTCCGACGAGGCGATCACCTCAAGCGACGATTTCCACACTGCATAGGCCGAACGGGCCTGGGCGATCACGCCGCGCTCCGTCTCGGTGACCTGTTCGGATGCCTGGGCGCGACGTTCCTGCGCCTGCCGAACCTGCGCGGCCGGGCGGCCACCCTGGAACAATGGCACCGTCAATCCCAGTCCGGCGCTCGCCGAAGTGCCCGACTGACCGACAGCCACGGCGGTTCCCGAGCCAAGCGACCCAAGATAATTAAGATAATTACCGCCGATATTGACGTTGACCGTCGGCAAACGGTTGGCACGAGCCACATTGATGTCGAAACCGCTGGCCTCGCGATTCTTCTGCGCCGCGAGCAAAACCGGGTTGTGATCAACCGCCACCTTGACCGCGGCGTCCGGATCAGCGGGGAGATTGGGCAGCGCGGGTGGCACTTCCAGATTCCCCGGCGCAGAACCGACCAGGCGGATATAGCTTTCGCGACTTGAGATCAGTCGGGACTGCGCCGTCTGAAGCTGGCTGCGCGCGACTGCGAGGCGGGCATCGGACTGAGCCACGTCGGTACGGGTCAGGTCACCTACCTGGAAACGATCCTTCGATGCCTGCAGGTTGACGTCGAGCACCTTCACATTCTGCTCGTTGAGCGAGACGATCGCTTCGTCGCGGATGACGTCCATATAGGCACCGACGACAGCGGTGAAGAGATCCGCCTCGGTACCGCGCAAGCTGAGGCGCCCGGCCTCAACGCGCGTTTCAGCGGCACGCACCGAGTTTTTCACCCCGCCACCGCTATAGATGGGAACCGAAAGCGTCGACGATCCGCTCAACTGGCGGTCGGGTGACGCGAAGCCGTTCGACATCTTGAGCACATTCTCGGTATAGCCGCCGGTCAGGTTGACTGACGGCAGCCCGGCGGAGCGCGCGATCGGCACGTTCTCGTCGATCGCCCGGACATTGGCGCGCTGGGCCGCGAGCGTCGGGTTGGTGTTATATGCCTTGACCAATGCCTCGCGCAGCGTCTCCGCCGCCACCGGGGCCGTCGTTGTCAGCAGTACCGCAACACCGGTTAGCAAATGGATCCGTCGCATAGGTCGCGGCATCTTTCAGAAGGTGAAGGTCTTGGGTCGGGAGAATCCCGGGAGAGGAACGCAATCGATGTCGGCGAAATCGAGCAGGCCGAAGCCGCCGCCGGACTTGCGACCCGATGCGAGCCGGGTGACGGCGCGATCGGCGATTCCCGTCACCACGCGGCCGCCGGCGGCGAGCTGGGCGACCAGCGCGTCGGGCACATGCTCGACAGCGCCGTCGATCACCAGCACGTCATAAGGCGCATCGACCGCATGCCCCGCTTCGAGCGGACCCTCGACAAGGGTGACATTGGTGCGACCGGCGAGCGCCTCACGCGCCTGGGCTGCGAGCACGGGATCGCTTTCGACCGCGACGACATGCGCGACCAGTTCGGCCAGCACGGCGGCGGTATAGCCCCCGGCCGCACCGACCAGCAGCACCCGGTCGGCAGGCAGCAGATAAGCCTCGGTCAGCAGGCGGCCGGTCGCGATCGGCACGTTCTGGAACCGTGCGCGGCCCAGCGGCACGGCGGTGTCGCGATAGGCGATCTCCCGCACCTCGGCCGGCAGGAACGCCTCGCGCGGGACGCGGGCCATCACGGTCACGATGCGCGGATCGCTTACTGCGTTGGTGCGCAGCTGGCTTGCCACCATCGCGTGGCGCATCGCCTCGAAGCGAGCTGAATCGGTTGCGGTCATTTCCATCGGGTCACCCTGTCGCACAACTGTTTTAGTCATGCAATACACATGTTGTAGCTGCGCGGCTTGTATCGCGCGCTTGCCTTCACGCCAAGCGCGGCCGCAGCGATATTATCAAAGCGGCACCGGAGTGCCGCCAAGGGGCGAACGCACGGATTTGCAGGACGAATTCATTCGTACGTCAATGCCCTGTCATCTCCATTGTGCTATGCAGCGTGCACCAGGGGCGCTGAGTCAGAGCAACGGGAGGACTCCAGATGCACCTTATCCAGCTGCTTCGATGCGCGACGGGCCATCACGTGCGATCGAGCAGGCACTCACGCCTCGTCGACGGGCGACGCGAAAGCGTATGCCGCGGCTGCGGGCGGCGAATGGTGAAGGACGATTTCACCACGCAGCTTCTCGGTACGGGGGATGACCGCGCTCCAAAGGCGTGACGGACCAACCGATGCCTCTATTCTGAAGAAGCATCCTCTTCGCCGACGTTTTTTGCAGGAGCAGGCGCAGCGCCACCCAGCAGGCCGTTCATCGTCGCGCCGCCCATGCCGAGTTCAGCCATCAGCGTGTCGATAAGCGGTCCGCCGACACGGTAGCGCATTGCTGCCGCCACCGCTGCGTCGGCGAGGTTGCCGCCCCCTTCCCCGCCATCCGCGGCTCCCGGATTGCCGTGCAGACCGCGTGCATCGACGATGCTGATCTTGTCGATCTGCTCCATCGGCTTGCTCGCCGCGGCGATGATCGCGGGAAGCGCCTCGAGCATCGCCTTGCGGACCAGCAGCGCGGTCTGGGCATCGTTGAGGACGTTGGTCGCCTCGTTGATCGCCGTCTGGCCCGCGGCATCGACCTTGAACGCAGCCTCGCGGCCCTCGGCACGGGCCTTTTCGGCATCGGCCTCGGCGGTCGCTTCAGTGCGAAGCGCGATGGCGCGGGCCTCCGCGGCCTCCTTCTCGGCGCGGGCCGCGACGGTGATCTGGACCGCCTCCTCCTCGGCCTTCTGGGTCGCGGCGATAACCGCGACATTCTTGGTACGGTTGGCGATTTCAGTCGCCTTGGCGGTGGCGACGCTCTCCTCGGCGCGGATCGCATGCGCGCGCGCCTCGTTGGCGGCGGCGGTAGCCGTCGATTCCTCCTCCGACTTCTGCGCCGTCTGCACTGCCGTCGTGATTCGGGCGAGTTCGATATTGCGGTCGCGTTCGATCGTCGCCGTCTGCACCGCCCCGTCGCGCGCGATGGTCGCCGTCTGGATGACCTTGTCGGCCTCGGTCTGCGCGACGGTCTGCGCCTGTTCGGCGGTGATGCGCGCGATCTCGGCGAGGCGGGTCTGCTCGGCCTCCGCGGTGGCGATCGCGGTCGCCTGCTCGGCACGCCGCGCGGCAAGTGTCTGTTCCTGGGTCAGCCGCGCCTGCTCGGCCGCCTGGGCGATCTCGAGCGACTGGTTGTTGGCATCGAGGTTGCGCTGCTCGATCTCGACCCGGTTGGTCGCGACGATGTCGTTGCGGATCTTCTTGCGTTCCTCGATCGTGCGGGTGAGCACGGTGAGACCCTCGGCGTCGAACGCGTTGTTCTCGTTGAAATGTTCGAACGCGGTCTGGTCGAAATGGGTGATCGAGACCGATTCGAGCTGGAAGCCGTTCATGTCCAGATCGGTCATCAGCGCCTCCTGCACCTTCTGGATGAAGTCGGCGCGGTTGGCGTGGAGATGCTCCATCGTCATCGTCGCCGCGACCGAGCGCAGCGCCGAGACGAGCTTGCCGTCGAGCAGTGCCTTCACCGCATCGGGGCTGTTGACCGATTCGCCGAGCGTCTGGGCAGCGGCGGCGATCGACTGGGCGTCGGGCTTTACCTTGATGTGAAACAGGCCGACCACGTCGACGCGGAGCTTGTCGAGGGTGATCAGCGCATCCTTGTTGAGGCGGGACACCTCAAGCTTCACTGTGGTGAGACGGACCTGCATCAGTTCGTGCAGCACGGGAAAGACCAGGATACCGCCGTTGAGAACGACCTTCTCGCCACCGAAGCCGGTCCGGATCAACGCCACATCCTTGGTGGCGCGTCGATAGAGCCGCGTCAGGATCAGCATGATGACGATCAGGCCGATGATGGCGATGCCTGCATAGATCAGGATGTTCAGCAGAGATGCGGGCACCGGGTTCTCCTAAGGACGAATCGTTGTGGCAAGGGTCGCCATAACAGCGGGTGGTTACAGCAACGGGCGCAAGGTCGGATGGTTTTCCGGCACTGCGTAGAAAATCACGCCTTCGCGACGCACGAGCAGGACGGTTTCGCCCTGGACGATGCTATCGAGGTCGTCATGGGGTTCGACCATGACATAGTGGGCCTGATCATGCTGGTCGACGACCCGTGCGCGTGCCGGGAAGCCGCGGCGTGCGGTGCCTTCCAGGATGGTGCCGCGGCGACGGAGCAGATCCCCGGTGTCGATCACGCTGGATTCATAGCCGGGCATGATTCGGCCTAGTCCGTGCGCGACGAAGACATTGGCGAATCCGCCGGTCGCTAGCGCGGCAGCCGAGGCAATGCCCCAGTGAAGTGGCGCGCCCAAGGTTCCCGTAGCGATCTGCTGCACCGCGATACCGGCGATCGTGAAACAGCACAGCAGCGAGGTCAGCCAGATCAGAAGCGGCACGCCGCCGCCAAGGCCCAGCCAGTCGAGCACGCCGTGCGCATCCATATCGGCATGGCCATCAATGCCGGGATGGAGGTCGAGGTGACCAAGCCCGAGACCCACCGCCTCGACCAGGCCGATCCCCAGCATGACGACGAAGGCCACCGCAAACGGAAAATAGTCAGGCGTGAGGAAGATCGAGAACATGATGCGATCATCCCGTGCGCACCCGACCCGCGTCAAGCGGGATCGGTGCGGACTCCGCTTCCGCCCCGCAAGGGGAGGAAACGATTTATATCAAGGAAGTGGAGGCCCGACCGGGAATCGAACCCGGGTGCAAGGATTTGCAGTCCTCTGCGTCACCACTCCGCCATCGGGCCAGAGGCGGGCGCAGATGCTTGGTTTTTGTCGCGGGGTCAACCGTGCTTAGGCAGATGCGGCTGATTCAGCTTCGCGCTGCGCGATACGGACATCAAGCGCCCCAAACCCGCCAGCGACCTTCTTGAAGCCGGCCATGCCGCCGTTCGATCGATCCGCTTTTTTCTTCCGCTGTTATGTTGGATTTTCAACGGTATTTTTACGCCAGATACCAATGCCTTGAACCCGCTTTTCCCTGTTATCGCATAACAGCGGAAAAACGTACCGGAATTGCGGGGAAACGACGCGACTTTACCGCTGATCAGCAGCAAAAATGCCTCCAACATTCGAACCACAATGAGAAGGAGCCGGGCGGCAAGCCAAAAGCACCGCCGGGCTATATCCAGCATTGTTCGCGCCATCGTTGAATCAAGTGCGTGCGTCCGGGCGGGATCGGTGCTCCCTGTTTCTGTCCGCGCCGAGCAGGAACGGAGCAGGCGCAAGAAGTACAGGTTGTTGCCCGAAACCCCTGCCCCTCGATATGCCATCTCGACAAGCTCGATGGCTACTCGGGGCGAACGGGAGTGGTTCGGATCCAACACCTGGCGCTCTGGCTCTGGCTCTGGCTCTGGCTCTGGCTCTGCGTCATACCCTGCCATGTCGAGCATTCGCACGCCGGGAAAATATCTCGTGGTTGCATCACCGCAACGATCGGGCATGATCGCGCGCACATCATCCAAGGAGCCTCGTCTTGCGTCTGCCCTTCGCACTCCTGATCCTGGCAACGACCCCGGCAATCGCGCAGCAGCAGCCGAACGCCGCCCCGCCCACCGAAGCAACGCGCGCCTTCACCGGGGCTGACCTGTTCGGCTTGTCGATCGCCGCAGACCCCCAGATCAGCCCGGACGGGCGAACGATCGTGTACGTCCGGCGCGCCGCCGACGTGATGAGTGACCGAATGCAGTCGTCCTTGTGGCTGATCGACATCGCATCAGGCCGCCAGACGCCTTTTGCGGCGCAAGGAGGCAGCCCGCGCTGGTCTTCGGACGGTACGCGCATCGCCTATGTCGCGGCCGACGGCGAAGGATCCCAATTGTTCGTCCGCTGGGTCGCGACAGGCGCCAGCGCGCGGATCACGAGCTTTCCCGGCGACCCGCAGGCGCTTGCCTGGTCACCCGATGACAAGCAGATCGCCTATGTAGCCACCGTTGCGGGCGAGCCGACCGCCCTCGGCAAGGCACCGCCAAAGCCCGAAGGCGCCAAATGGGCGGAGCCGCTGACCGTCATCGACCGGGTCAATTACCGCAACGACGGCGGCGGATACGTCAAGCCGGGCCGCGATCATCTGTTCGTGGTCACGGCGGAGGGCGGTGCCCCGCGACAACTCACCTTCGGCGCCTTCGACGATGGCGGGCCATTGTCCTGGACGCCCGACGGACGCACGATCGTGTTCGCCGCGATCCGTGGACCGGAGGCTGATCGCCAGGTGATGAATTCCGACGTGATCGCCATCGACGTCGCCAGCGGCACGATGCGCATGCTCACCACGCGCGACGGACCGGACGCACAGCCCCGCGTGTCCCCAGACGGAAGCCGGATCGCCTGGCTCGGCTTCGACGACAAACGGCGGAGCTATGAAAACGTCCAGCTCTATGTCGGCGACCGCAACGCCGCCGATCCCCGTTCGCTCACGGCATCGCTAGATCGCGGGATCGAAGACGTCGCCTGGGCGGCGGACGGACGCGGGCTCTACGCAAGCTATGACGACCATGGAAAGCGCCGGATCGCCCGCATCGGCCTCGATGGCAAAGCCACGCCGCTGGTCGACAATGTCCAGGGCGGCGGTCTCGACCGCCCCTATACCGGCGGCGATTTCTCCGTCTCGCGCGGCGGCACGATCGCGTTTACGGGCGGTAGCGCGGAAGCACCCGCCGACGTCTGGGTCTGGGCCGGCGGCAAGGCACGCCAGCTGACGCATTTGAACGCGATGATGGCCGAATCGAAGGCGCTCGCTTCAGTACGGAAAATTGCCGTGACGGCGCCTGACGGAAAGCCGATCGACGCCTGGCTTGCGACACCGGCGAGCCGGGTGCCGGGCCAGCGCGTACCGCTGATCCTGGAGATCCACGGCGGCCCCAACGCCGCATACGGGCCGAGTTTCGCAACCGACATCCAGCTCTATGCGGCCGCGGGCTACGCCGTGCTGTGGACCAACCCGCGCGGATCGACCTCCTACGGTGCGGAGTTCGCCAATCTTATCGACAAGGCCTACCCCTCCGCCGACTATGACGATCTGATCGCGGCGGTCGATTCAGCGATTGCCGACGGGACCGCCGATCCCGACAATCTGTTCGTGACCGGCGGCTCGGGCGGCGGCGTGCTGACAGCCTGGATTGTCGGCAAGACCAACCGGTTCAAGGCCGCGGCAACTCAAAAGCCGGTCATCAACTGGGTCAGTGAAGCGCTGACGATGGACAATACGCTGTTCACATCGCGCTACTGGTTCACCAAGCTGCCCTGGGAAGATCCGATGAGCTATTGGAGCCGCTCGCCCCTCAGCCTCGTCGGCAATGTAAAGACGCCAACCCTGGTGGTGGTCGGCAGCGAGGATTATCGCACGCCCGTCTCCGAATCCGAACAATATTACGCTGCGCTTCAGATCCGCGGGGTGCCGACCGCATTGGTCAAGGTGCCGGGTGCGAGCCATGGTGGCCTCGCATCACGGCCATCGCAGTCAGCAGCCAAAGCAGCCGCGATTATTGCCTGGTTCGATCGCTATCGTGCGAACCCCGGCCCTGGCTCGACCGGCAACGCCAAGCCCTGAACGCAGAACGACCGGTGCGCCGAAGCCCACGGCGCATCGGCGTTCAGAACCGATCCGTCTGCAGCCCGGAAATGATGGTTCGTGCACAGGCTCGGAGGACGTTGAACTGATATAAGCACGATCATGGCGCCGATATGCTGCCTGCTTGTAGACGGGCCGCCTGAGCTTGCGGCGGGACCTCCTCAGCGTCCTCCGCGCGAACCCTTCTCTTTCCTTCAACCGTGCCGATGTGGATTTCGATCCGACCTAACCCTTCGCCGCGAACACACCGTAGCGCTCGCGCCATGCGGCCACTTCATCCCGCAGATGTGCAGGGGCAACTTCTCCCGACAGGACCAGGCGGGCCACCTCGTCCTCGGGGTGCATCAGCATCTTCTTGGCCCCGTCGCTGAACCAGACGGGGATCAGCTGGTCGCACAGGCTGTCCAGGACGACTGCCGCCATGCCGTTCTCGATCGCGTCACTTCCGGCGAGCGCACGGACGTTGATCGAGACGCCTTCGAAGCAGTTGCGCGGCTCATGCTCGAAATTGAGCGACACCAGAAGGCCTGACCGGTCCGGCCGGGCCTCGTCGGGCATGTCCGCGACCCTTCGCCAGGCGCAGAACCATGTTCGGCAGATATGGGGCCGCACCGCATGAATGCCGCACCCATGCGAACTGAGATGAACGCAAGGCGTTCCCGCCGGCTTCCTGAAGTCGGGCGTATCCACCGTGAGGACCGTGCAGCACGCCACGCAATCGCCGCAGGCACGATCAGCGAGGACCGGCCCCAGCAGAATGGTTTCCAAGTCTGTGTCGCTGTGCATCCGCGCAGGGGTTGCCTCGCCCCCGGCGGGAATACAAGAGTCCGGAGCCGAACGATATTGGCGCACGGACATGGCCAGTCTTCAGCACGCCGCCGCCGAATGTCCGCCGCATCGTGGATGCCGTGAAGCGTCGAACGAGATTTGCCGCCCCAAACTATGCGGCGCATGTGGAAAGCCGGCGGTTAGGTCCGCGGCCGACAACTCACCTTAAACCTTTCGACGCGCCTCTTGCTGCCCCCCCAGCATGCCATTCGTCGAGCTCGCCCGGTCACTCGTCCGGATGGAATCCCCGGGGTGGCAGCAAGGGTGGCGAGCTACCGAGCCGGGTGAAGTATTGCGTCGGCGTGCTTCCCAGTGCCTTCTTGAACATCGTGATGAAGGCACTTACCGATTCATAGCCCAACGCGTTCGCGACAGCCTGCACCGTTGCTCCGCTCGCCAGTTCCCGAAGTGCGATGACAAGGTGCAGTTGCTGGCGCCAGCGTCCGAATGTCAGCCCCGTCTCCGCGATCATCAATCGAGCCAACGACCGCTCACTCATCGCCACGCGCTTTGCCCACTCTCCCAATGTACTCCGGTCAGATGGCTCGACCGTCAGCGCGACGGCGATCGCCCGGATTTTCGGATTGCCCGAGACAGGCAGGTTGAAGCGTTCGCGCCGCATCCCGACCAGTTCGTCCAGCGCCACCCTTGCGAGCCGTGCCGCATGGCTGTCCGAGAGATAGTCCCCACCTTCCCGCGCCAGTCGATCGACCATTTCCCGGATCAGCGGGGAGATCAGGAGCGTGCAACACTCCTCGGGCAAGCTGGCCGCTCCCGGCTCGACGAACAGATAGTTGAGACGAGCGTTCTCGGTTGCCCTCGCGCTGTGCGGTACCCCGCCCGGGATCCATACGCCGCAGTTCGGCGGCACGATCCATATCTCGTTCTTCGCCGTACAGGTGACGGCGCCGTGCAGTGCAATGATCAACTGTCCCTTGCGATGCACGTGCTGCGGCACCTCCCCCTTATGATCAGCGAAGTCGAGTTGATGGGCGACCGCCGGCAGGTCGGTGCGATCGGGGTCGAATGTGGGAAAGACGGAAGACGCCACGGGCATGATATCTGGCCAGATTTAGTGATTATCTGACAGGATATCGAATTTCATGCTTTGTTGCAAATCGCTATCAATAAGCCATGATCACCGCACATTTTCTGAATCTGTGGCGTCCGGGCTACGTGGCGGCAGCGGCACGCAGCGCCTTCTCCTTTCTGCGGGCGCCCGCAAGGAAGACAGACGCTGACGCAGCGCTGTTCTCGGCGAAGAGCTTCGCCGCAGCGATGCTGGCCTATTACGTCGCCCTGCGCATCGGACTGCCGAAGCCATATTGGGCGATTCTCACTGTCTATATCGTCTCGCAGGGCTCTGCCGGCGCGTCGCTCAGTCGCGGGGTCTATCGCCTGGCCGGCACAATCGGCGGCGCGATTGCCACGGTGGCGATCGTCCCGAACTTCGTGAACAGCCCGATGGCATGCAGCGTCGTCCTCGCAGGCTGGATCGGGCTCTGCCTCTTTTTCTCGCTGCTCGATCGTACGCCACGCGCCTACGCGTTCGTCCTGGCCGGGTACACCACGAGCCTGATCGGTTTCCCCAGCGTGGCCGATCCCGGTGCAGTGTTCGATACCGCGTCGCTGCGGGTGCAGGAGATCGCGCTTGGGATCCTCTGTGCGTCGCTGGTGCATCGCCTGGTCCTGCCCAAGCACAGTAGCAGCGCGTTTCTCGACAAACTGTCGACAACGTTGCGCGACGCGCGACGGCTGGCCCGGGACGCCCTGAACGGCATGCCGGACAGGCAGGCCCGTCACGACCGCCTCCAGCTGGCAGCGGATCTTCTCGCGCTGCAAGGTCTTGTGACGCACCTTCCCTATGATCCGGCCCCGTTTACGCCCCGCGCCGGGAAGCTGCGACTCATCCATGACCGTCTTGCCCGGCTGCTTCTGCTTGCGACCGAGATTGAGGAGCGGATCGAAGCAGTTGGCGACAAAAGTGCGCACCCCGAATTGACCGCCTTGCTGGACGAGGTTCGACGCTGGATCGACATGGCCGGCGCAACCGAGCGGGACGGTCTCGCGCCCGACCTCATTGACCGAGCGCGGTTGCTCCAGGCACGTACGGGTAAAGACAAGGCAGAGCCGGGCGAAAGGCTCGCCGCCAATCTCGCGGGCCGCCTCGCCGAGATGATCGGCCTTATCTACGACTGCGATCGGCTCGCGCGGAACATCGCGACATCCGGAGGGACACGCGATGCGGCCCCCCTCCAGTGGCTGGGGTCCGCAGCGAGGGGCTATGTCTATCATCGCGATCCGCTGATGGCGGCGCGGGCTGCCTTCGGCGCCGCCCTGGGGATCGTTCTCGGCTGCGGCTTCTGGATCTGGTCGGCCTGGCCGGACGGCGGGCTCGCCGTCTCGATCCTTGGTGTAAGCTGCGCGTTGTTCGGCAATGTCGACACGCCCGCGCCGAATGTCCGCAAGTATCTGATCGGTTCGATCCATGGGGTGGCAATCAGCCTCGCCTACAGTTTTGTGATCCTTCCCCGAGTGACTGACTTCGTCGTGCTCGTGGCGGTTCTTGCGCCTGCGTTCCTGTGGGCGGGATCCCTTCAGGCGCGTCCGCAGGCGACCTTCAAGGCGCTCGGCATCACGCTGACCATTCCGATCCTCACCGGACTGGGCGCAAAATACGGCGGCGACTTCGCCGAATCGCTCAACAGCGTCCTCGCCCTGTTTGCTGGCATAGGTTTTTCGCTGGTCAGCATGACCCTGTTCCAGACGGTACCGGTCGACGTGGCGATCAATCGGCTGCTTCGCCTGAGCCGAAGGGATGTCGGGCGGAGGGCCTTGGCCGGCGACTCCGACGAAGCGCACTGGACGAGCCTCATGATCGACAGGACGGCGCTGCTGCTTCCCAGGCTGCCGCTCTCCCGGCAGGCGGCACCGGATATCCTCGACGAGACGCTGCACCATCTCCGCCTTGGCCACGCCGCCGGTCAGCTCCGCAAGGCGCTCCGCGACCGGGAAGGCGAGATTGCCGGCGACGCGAGTGACTTTCTTTCGGCAATCGCCGTCCGTTTCGGCGCGGGAAGCTGGACGAAACCTGCCGACACCATCGATCTGGAGCAACGCGCCGACAGCTTGATGGCGCGGATTCAGGATAGCGCGATCGCAGACCGTTCGCGCCTGCTCGACCTGTTCATTGATCTGCGGTTGGCGCTGACGCCGGGCGGTCCAGGGAACTCGGGACGCGGGGCATGATCGTCGACCTGAATATCGGCGGCGTCCTCATCCCCGGCCTGCTGGTGCTCGCCATCGTCGCGCTGGTCGGCACGGTCGTGGTGCTGCGCATCTTCACGATCACCGGCATCGCCCGCGCGTTCGCCTATCGCCCGCTGGTCGAGCTCGCGACCTTTGCCACCCTCTATGGTCTGCTCGTGCAGTTCCTGCCCTCCATCGGACTTTTCCAATGAAATCCTTGCTCGTTCTTCTCGGTCGCTATGCCTTGACCCTGTGCCTCGTCGCTGTCGCCACCGTCGTCGCCTGGCATGTATGGGGACGCTACGAGCAGGCATCATGGACGCGCGACGGACGCGTGCGCGCCGACGTGGTGCGCGTGTCCACCGACGTCGGCGGACTGGTGACGCAGGTCTTCGTCAGCGACAACCAGATGGTGCGGCCAGGGCAGCTTCTGCTCGCGCTGGATCGCCCGCGGCTCTCCGCATCGATCGCGCGCGCCGACGCCGCGATCGCGGAGGCGCAGGCCCAGCTGGAACAAGCGCGCAAGGAAGCGCGGCGCGACGTCGCGCTGGGTGACCTCGTCGCCACCGAGGCCCGCGAGCAGAATGTCGCCCGGGTCCGGACGTCGGAAGCGACCCTGAAGCGTGCGCTCGCGGATCGCGACGTCGCAGCCGTCGACATGGCAAGGACTGAAATCCGGGCGACCGTCGGCGGCATCGTCACCAACCTCGATATCCATCCGGGCGATTATCTGGCGCCGGGGGCGCAGGCGATGGCCCTGGTCGACACCGCCTCGCTGCGCATCGAGGGCTATTTCGAGGAGACCAAGCTCCACAATGTCGCGATCGGCGATCCCGCCCGCATCCGGCTGATGGGGGACGATATCGAGATCACCGGCCGCGTCGAGAGCATCGCCGCTGCCATCGCCGACGACCAGCGCGACGATACGGGCAATCTCCTCCCCAGGGTCGCGCCGACCTTCTCCTGGGTCCGATTGGCACAGCGCATTCCCGTCCGCATCCATATCGATCGGGTGCCTCCGGGCGTGAGGCTGATCGCCGGCAGGACCGCGACCGTCGAGATCATAACCGCCGCGACGAAGGCCCGGTCATGAAGCGCCTGCTATCGCTGCTCCCGGCGCTGCTGGCGGCCGGTTGCGTCGCCGGCCCGAACTACCGGGTCCCGCCCACCGCCATCGCCCAACGCCCCGAGGCAGCCGTACCGTTCCCGGGTCAGAAGGAAGCGAAGGCGACCGCGGAAGACCTGCCGGCCCATTGGTGGCGGCTGTACGGCGATGCGCGGCTCGATTCCTATGTCGCTGAAGCGCTGGCCGCCAATACCGACTTGCGCGCGGCGGAGGCGAACCTGCGCCGCGCCACCGCGATCGTGCGCGAGACGGAAGCCGGGCGCACCGTCACCACGGCTGCCTCCGGCCAGGCGCTCGGCGCGCGTGTGCGCGGCCCGTCCGCCGGCATGCCCGGCACCTTCAGCTACGCGCTGGGGTTCGATGTCGGCTATCCACTCGACCTCGCCGGCGGCATCCGGCGCGGCATGGAGGCGGCCAATGCGCGCGCCGAAGCGACACTGGCCGCGCGCGACCATGTGCGCGTGGTCGTCGCCGCCGCCGTCACGCGCAGCTATGCTCGAATCTGCACCGCCAACGTATCGCTCGCCGCCGCGCGCCGTGTCGCCGCGATCCAGCAATCCACCCTCGACGTCGCGATCCGTCTGGCACGAGGCGGCCGCGGCACGCGGTTCGACATCGACCGCGCACGCACCGCAGCGTACGCCGCCAACGCTGCCATCCCCGACATCCTCGCCGAACGACAGGCGGCGCTGCTCGAACTGACCGCACTGATCGGCCGCACGCCCGCCGAATATCCGCGGGACGTTGAGAGTTGCAGCGCTATCCCCTCAATCCCCCACCCGATCCCGGTGGGCGATGGCGCGATGCTCCTGAGACGGCGCCCCGACATCCGTATGGCGGAGCGCGACCTCGCGGCGGCGACGGCCGAGATCGGGATCCAGGAAGCCGAACTCTACCCGAAGGTCAGCCTCGGCGGATCGGCAGGCACGGCAGGACCCGCGAGCAAGCTGCTGGCGCCATCCTCCTTCGGCTTCAGCCTTGGCCCGCTGCTGTCCTGGTCGTTCCCGAACCGGAAAGTGGCGCACGCCCGCATCGACCAGGCAGGGGCCGATGCCGAAGCAAGCCTTGCGCGCTTCGACGGATCGGTGCTTCTCGCTCTTCAGCAGACCGAAACCGCGCTCTCGGCCTACGCCCGCGCCCGCGACCGCCTGACCGATCTGGAACTGGCCGCGGGCGCGGCCGGCAAGGCAAGCGCCGATGCGGAAAAACTCCAGCGCTTCGGCCGCACGCCTTTCCTCGACGTGCTGAACGCCCAGGCGAGCTATGCCGGCACGGAGGCCAGCCTGTCGGCGGCGCGCGCCAGCCTTGTGGATCGCCAGATCGCCCTGTTCCTTACTCTCGGTGGAGGGTGGGAATGACGAGCTTCAATCGGCTCGGCGTCGATCGACACACGGCCGATGGAGGATGCCATCGCCGACAGCGTGATGATGCGGCGATTGCTCCGTGGCGCCACCCTCTGCTTCGAGGGAGCCGGTGAAAGCACCCTGGCTGCCCAATGGCATATCGAACTGCATCAGTTCCCCATCGAGACCTGTTTCAGGATCCCATCGGCCGATCCCAGAAATGATCGAGCTCATCATGCAGATGCCAGCCATTCACCGGCGCCCGCCTGACGGCATTGACGATGAACGTCGTACCGCGACCAGCCCCGAATGACCTGCTCTCCACCTCGACAATCAAGGGCGGATCACTCCGGGTAAGAAGGATCGCGCGACCGTCAGCGCCGGCTCCGTAGATTCGATAATGCCTGTCGAGCAGCGCCTTTTCGGCAATGGAAGAGAGGAGCACATCCACCGGAGTGGCGAACTGGACGCCTCCTTCACGCTTTCCATTCCGGAATTCCCGGAAAAATGACATTCCCATGAAAATTCTCCCTCGCCCCACTCAATTCAACATCGAGGCGATACACTCGGGATTCACGAACTACTTGGCCGGATAATCATATATTGAAGCGGCGATGCGCGCCATCAAACAACCCATGAATTCAATTTGTTACCTGAACCATTATGGTCGCACAAACATTCAATACCGATGATTTTTCAGAAATTCCCGGACAGAACAACGGGCCGATCACCATGTCTGAGATCGACCCGTTGCATTGAGGATTCTGCAGTAGAATGTACTGGTCCGGCGGGAGGCAAAGCCCCCCGCCGGTGCCTGTCAGAACTGATATCCGATACCGGCCGCGCCACCGGCGCGTCCCTGGGTGTCATAGGTTCCGCTGAGCTTGACGACCGTATGCCCGTCACTCATCGCCTTGGACAGGCCGAGCGCGAAGGCGGATTCGCCCTGATACGTGCCGCCGGCCATCGCCACCATGCCGCGTCCGGCTTCATAGGCCTGGGGCAGGCCGGCTGCGGCCAGCGCTCCAGCCGTACCGGCATAGCTGTCCTTCCGCACCTGGCGGATATCGAAGCTGATCGCGGCCAGGCGTTGATCCGTATAGGTGTTCGCCTGGATCAGGGCGTTGTTGATGCTGCTGTTGAGCTGCGAGACGTTCACCGCATCGGTCGCCGATGTTCCGGCTGCGACATTGTGCACGGAGACTGGCGCGCCGCCATTGCCAGCACCGAGCGTTACATCGGTGCGGCTGGCATTGTCGTACTGGATCGAATTCTGACCCAGCGCGAGGGCGGTGTTGGCGGTGGATTGGGCCGCCGTCACCGACTGGTTGGTCACATAGAGCTGCCCGCCATTCACTGCCTGAGTGGAACCGGCTGAGACCGTGCCGGCAGCGACATTGGCGATGGTCACGGGCGCCGATGCCGTGCCACCGGCCAGCGTGATGGTGTTGAGCCGGTTGCCTGCCCCGTCGGTATCGTAGGAAACGGCGTTGGCCGTGGCCTGTGCGAGGGCAAAGACCTGTCCGCCGTTGACCGCATCCGTTGAGCCGGCCGTGATCGACCCGTTCGCGACATTGTGGAGCCCAACTGGACCGGCGGCAGCGCCGACCAGGGTCAGGTCATTGGTACGGACGCCACCATTGGGCGCGGTCGGATTGCCCGGACTGGAATATTGCACCGGCCCGGCACTGCCGTTCGCGATGCTGTTGGTGAGATTGTTGATCGCGGTCGTGTTGTTCGCGACGTTCACGTTGGTGGCGTAGAGTTGCGAGCCATTGACCGCATCAGTCGATGTCGCGGAGAGACCACCCTGGGCCACGTTGGTGATCGTCGTGCCGGCCGCACCGCCGAGCGTGATCTTGCTCTTGTCGGTACCGTCATATTGCACCGATGTCGCCCCGAGCGACGCCACCTGATTGGCGACGCCGTTCAACTGGGCGACGTTCACCGCATCAGTGGCCGCAGATCCGGCGGCCACATTGGTGATCTGACGCTCAGCACCGGCAGCACCGACCGACACTTCGCCGACCGATGTCTGCGGCGTTGTAACGCCGAGAGCGCTGTACCCGGCCTGGGCACCGCGCGCCGCCGTCGAATTGGTGCCGAGCGCAACGCTGTTGGCGACCGACACATTGGCCAGCGGCCCGATCGCGATGCTGTCGGTGCCCGAGACCGTCGAGTCGCCGAGTGCCGACTGGACATGGAAGTAGCGGATACCGGCACCGCCGTTCACCGCCCCGTCGATCGCCGTGAAGACACCCTGGACGCTGTTATAATTGGTGCCGCCATAGCTCAGGCTCGTCTGAAGGCTGTTCGTCGTCGGATCATAGATCGAGCCGCCCCCGAGCGCCGCCGCCGTGGTGTTGCCGAGCGCCACGAGCTGGCCGCCGTTGACCGCTTCGGTCGAGCCGGTCGCGAGCAGGCCAGCCGCCACGTTGCCGAGAACCACTGCCGGTGCTCCGGTGCCGCCGAACGTCACCCTTGCCTTGGTGGCATCGTCATACTGGACAGACAGGGTGCTGAGCGTGCCGACCTGGTTGCTCAGCGTGTTGAACTGTCCGCCGTTGATCGCGTCGGTCGATCCGGCCGCGACGAGACCGTCACGGACATTGTGCAGGCCGACCGGACCGGCGGCAGCACCGACAAGGGCGAGATCGTTCGTCGCCGTCCCGCCATTCGGCACGTTCGGCGTGGCAGGGTTGGAGTATTGGACGGTCCCGACCGAACCGTTCTGGATGCTGGTGGTCAGGTTGGTGACGGCGTTCGTGACCGTCGTGACATTGGCGTTGGTCGCGAACAGCTGGCCGCCGTTGACCGCCTGGGTCGAGCCAGCCGCCAGCAGGCCGGCCGCCACATTGCCGAGCACCACCGGGGGCGCCCCGGTGCCGCCGAATGTCACCTGTGCCTTGGTGGCATCGTCATATTGCACCGACAGGGAGTTCAGCGCGCCGACCTGATTGTTGAGCGTGAAGAACTGCCCGCCATTGATCGCGTCGGTCGATCCGGCCGCAACGAGGCCGTCACGGACGTTGTGCAGGCCGACCGCCCCCGGCGCGCCACCGACCAGGGCGAGGTCATTCGTCGGCGTCCCGCCATTCGGCACGTTCGGCGTGGCAGGGTTGGAGTATTGCACGGTGCCGACCGAACCGTTCTGGATATTGGTGGTCAGGTTGGTCACGGCGTTGGTGACGGTCGTGACGTTGCCGTTCGTCGCGAACAGCTGGCTGCCGTTGACCGCGTCGGTCGATACCGCCGTGAGCGCACCGGGCGCGAGATTGGTGATCGTCGTGCCGGCCGCGCCGCCAAGCGTGACCTTGCTCTTGTCGATGCCATCATATTGCACCGACGTCGCGCCGAGCGACGTCACCTGATTGGCGACGCCGGTCAGCTGGGCGACGTTCACCGCGTCAGTGGCGGCCGAACCGGCCGCCACATTGGTGATCTGACGCTCAGCGCCGGCAGCGCCGACCGACACTTCGCCGACCGATGTCTGCGGCGTTGTAACGCCGAGAGCGCTGTACCCGGCCTGGGCACCACGCGCCGCCGTCGAGTTGGTGCCGAGTGCGACGCTGTTGGCAACCGACACATTGGCCAGCGGTCCGATCGCGATGCTGTCGGTGCCCGAGACGGTCGAGTCGCCGAGTGCCGACTGGACGTGGAAGTAGCGGATACCGGCGCTACCGTTCACCGCCCCGTCGATGGCGCTGAAGACGCCCTGGACGCTGCCATAATTGGTGCCGCCATAGCTCAGACTCGTCTGCAGGCTGTTCGTCGCGGGATTGTAGGTCGTGGCACCGCCAAGCGCCGCCGCCGTGGTGTTGCCGAACGCCACGAGCTGCCCGCCATTGACCGCTTCGGTCGACCCCGTCGCGAGCAGGCCGGCCGCCACGTTGCCGAGCACCACTGCGGGCGCCCCGGTGCCGCCGAACGTCACCCGTGCCTTGGTGGCATCGTCATACTGGACAGCGAGGGTGCTGAGCGTACCGACCTGATTGTTCAGCGTGTTGAACTGTCCGCCATTGATCGCATCAGTCGACCCGGCCGCAACGAGGCCGTCGCGAACATTGTGCAGACCGACCGCCCCCGGCGCGCCACCGACCAGGGCGAGGTCATTCGTCGGCGTCCCGCCATTCGGCACGTTCGGCGTGGCAGGGTTGGAGTATTGCACGGTGCCGACCGAACCGTTCTGGATATTGGTGGTCAGGTTGGTCACGGCGTTGGTGACGGTCGTGACGTTGCCGTTCGTCGCGAACAGCTGGCTGCCGTTGACCGCGTCGGTCGATACCGCCGTGAGCGCACCGGGCGCGAGATTGGTGATCGTCGTGCCGGCCGCGCCGCCAAGCGTGACCTTGCTCTTGTCGATGCCATCATATTGCACCGACGTCGCGCCGAGCGACGTCACCTGATTGGCGACACCGGTCAGCTGGGCGACGTTGACTGCGTCAGTCAGAGCCGATCCTGCCGCCACATTGGTGATCTGGCGCTCAGCGCCGGCGGCACCGACCGATATCTCGCCGACCGATGTTTGCGGCGTAGTCAGCCCGAGCGCCGTATAGCCGGCAAGCGCCCCCCTGCCCGCGAGCGCATTGGTGCCGAGCGCAACGCTGTTGGCGGCCGAGGCATTGGCCAGCGGCCCGATCGCGATGCTGTTAGTGCCCGAGACCGTCGAGTCGCCAAGCGCCGACTGGACATGGAAGTAGCGGATGCCCGCACCACCATTCACTGCCCCGTCGATGGCGCTGAAGACACCCTGGACGCTGCCATAATTGGTGCCGCCATAACTCAGACTCGTCTGAAGGCTGTTCGTCGCGGGATTATAGGTCGTGGCGCCGCCAAGCGCCGCTGCCGTGGTGTTGCCGAACGCCACGAGCTGCCCGCCGTTGATCGCGTCCGTCGATCCTGACGCAATGACGCCGTCGCGGACATTGTGGAGGCCGACCGCACCGGGTGCGGCGCCGACCAGGGCGAGATCGTTCGTCGGCGTCCCGCCGTTCGGCACCGCCGGCGTGGCGGGGTTGGAGTATTGCACGGTGCCGACCGATCCGTTCTGGATGTTGGTGGTCAGGTTGGTCACGGCGTTTGTGACGGTCGTGACGTTGCCGTTCGTCGCGAACAGCTGGCTGCCATTGACCGCATCGGTCGATACTGCCGTGAGCGCGCCGGGCGCGAGGTTGGTGATCGTCGTGCCGGCCGCGCCGCCAAGCGTGACCTTGCTCTTGTCGACGCCGTCATAAAGCACCGCAGAATTGGAGAGGCCGCCCAGTTGAGCGGCGACACCCGAAAGCTGGGCGACGTTGACTGCGTCAGTCGGCGCCGATCCCGCCGCCACATTGGTGATCTGGCGCTCAGCGCCGGCGGCACCGACGGAGAATTCGCCTACCGACGTCTGCGGCGTGGTCAGCCCGAATGCGGTATAGCCGGCGAGCGCGCCCCTGCTGGCGAGGGCGTTGGTGCCGAGCGCGATGCTGTTGGCCGCGGTTACATGAGCGCCGGCGCCGAAGGCGATGCCGCCGGCCGCGTTCGGGCCAACGATCGCAGCCGTTCCAAGCGCGATCGAATTGGCCGAGGTCGCATCAGTTGCCGCGGAGTTGCCGAAAGCGATCGAGTTGATCTCCCCGGCCACCGCCTCGCGACCGTTCGTTCCCAGACCGGTGATGCGATTGCCGCCGATGGAGATGCCGCCCTGGGTGTTGAGGCCGAACGAATCAGCCTGCAGATCGCAGCGATCGGCCGGGCCGACCACGGTGCCGTTGGCGTTGAGGACCTGCAGCGTGATCGGCGCGCCCGAGGCTGCATTGTTGAGCAGGGTCACCGTATCGATATTGAGGTTCGGTATGCCAAGAAGGCCGCCGACCGCACCCAGGATCGGATTCACGGTACCCTGTATCGGCGTGACGACGCCGTTGATCACAGGCGTCATGATCCCCGTCACCACGGAACGCGGCAGGCTGACGCCCGAGCAAGCGCTTACGAGGTTGGGCGTTCCCGCCTGGGCATTAGCCTCTGCCGTGAAACATGCCGAACTGAGCAGAACAGCAATGACGGACAGGCTTTTACCTGATGGCCTACGGCTATCCGAAGAATATTGATTTGAAGAGTCCGACCCAAGGCGAGCGCGACCCCTTTTAATAACGATACGCATCTTTACTCTCCTGAAGAGAGTGAGACTTCGTTATTCTCCCGAAACCACTAATTCACGAAGCTATCTCACTCCATGAGCCTTGCTTGACCCGCAGTGAACCTGAACTTCATTTCTTAATGGATGATTACTTCATGCCGCGTGATCGCAATAAAAATTAGTCCATTGCCGTTAATAAACTGTCTAAAACGGAGCAGATGGATATGGAACAAACATATGAATAATGAGTACCCCTACCTATATTCACCATATTACTATTATACTTTGGTATAATATTTACGATAAAAGCAAATATCTCGACGCAGTTTGTGTATTTATAGAAGATATCCATCGCATAACTCAAATATCAAAATAAAAACCAGCGAGATATCCGTCACCTAGGAGCTCGCATGCATGCATGTCATCGCCGCCCCAGGCGCAACGTGACGTTGCAATACGGTTGCAGGCACTTCAAGACTGTCGTGCACGAAACCAGGTTCGTTAGCCGACAGGCCCCGGCATGAACATCGCGCCGAAAGAAACGAATTATTTCATCGACTTCGATCTGGATAGCTTCGTTTTACTGCCGTCGCTCGATCAGATTGCGAACTGCGCCAGGGTCTGGTCGCACAGCCCCTGCAGCAAGGTGCACACAGAATCGGGGCTCCGACCGCCGCTGGCCATCGCCTGGAACATCGCAAAGCTGGTCAGCGCGAACAATATGTCGATGACATCCTGCTCGGCCGCCCCGTCGCGCGCGCCAACACGACTGATCAGCGCGGCAAGAAGTTCACGCCGGCGCGCGTTTCGGGCGTTGAGTCCCTCCATCAGTTCCGGGTCGATCCCCGCCACGGCGTAGAGCCCCGGAAGGCTGTCGTCGGAACTCCAGAAAGCGCAGAAAACCTTCACGAGCCTCGCCAGACCGTCCCGGGGGTCGGGTGCGCCCATCGCCGAGGCAATATCCATCATCCCGCCCGCTTCGGCCAGGCGATCGAACAGCGCCTCGAGCAGCCCCCGGCGAGACCCGAACTGATGATAGACCGTCAGGCGCGTCACGCCCGCGACGCTTGCGACCGCTTCGAGCGAGAGAGCGGCCGCCCCCTGATCGCGGAGCACCGTGGCGGCGGCGGCGATCAGTCTCTCCCGAGTTTCAGCAGCCTTCGCGCTCCGCTTGGCACTTGCATAGGGTCTTGACGCAGGGTCGGGCTTGGACATAACTATACAACCTGTATACTCAATATGCCCGGCACTCCAGTGCCGTGGGAGGAGACGTCCATGCCGTGGTTCCTGATCATTGTCCTGTCGTTTCACGTCCTTTCATCGATCTTCTGGGCCGGCACGACCTTCGTGCTCGCGCGGAACGCCGGCGTCGGGGCCACGCGCCTGTTCAGGCCGCAGATGGGCGCGGCGATCGTCGCCACGGTTGCCGGCGCAATACTCTGGCACCTGACCCATGGCGGTGGGTGGGGAGATTCAGAAAAGGTGTTGGCCCTGGGAATCGCAGCCGCGCTGCTCGCCCTGGCTGTCCAGGCGATTGGCGCTGGGCGTGCGCTACGCGCAGCAAGCTCCTCCGATACGGCCGCACCCGCATCTCTCGCATCAGTCTATCGGATCTCGGCCGGGCTCCTGATGGTGACGGTCGTCTGCATGGCAGTCGCGCGCTATGTCTAATCCAACCTCATCCGCTCGACCGGACATCGCCGGCGCCGGCATTCCGACCTATCCCGATCTTGCAGGCAAGACCGCCCTGGTGACCGGGGGGTCCGGTGGCATCGGCGCCGAAACTGCCCGGTGGCTGGCCCATAACGGCGTTCGAGTCACCGTGACAGGACGCGACGCAGCCCGACTTGATGCCGTTCTGCAATCCCTCGTTTCGATCTCTCCCGGACATGCAGCGCTACGCGCCGATTGCGCCATCCTGGCCGACCTGGAAGCAGCCCGCGCGGACTTCATGCGCCGCGAGCGGAAGCTCGATATCCTCGTGGCGTTCGCGGGCGGTGGGGAAAGCAGGCCCGGGCCCCTGGAAGACGTCACCGAAGCGGCATGGCGTTCAAGCCTGGACAACAACCTGACGGCGACCTTTCTCACCCTCAAGGTCTTCGCGGCCAACCTCAAGCAGGATGGCGGCGGCGCGGCGATTACCATGGCGTCGACCGCGGGCCGCGCCCCGTCGCCCGCTCCGCTCGGCTACGGTGTCGCCAAGGCGGGGATCATCCACCTGACTCAACAGGCGGCCCAGGAATTCGGCCCGGCCGGCGTGCGGGTCAATTGCATCTCCCCATCGGCCATTCTTACCGATCGGACCGCTGCGCACATGCCGCCGGCTGTACAGGAGCAGGTTGCCGCCAGCCACCCGATCCGACGCCTCGGGTCGCCTGCGGACGTCGCGGCCATGGCATTGTTCCTTGCGTCGGACAGCGCCGGCTGGGTGACCGGGGCCACCCTGGACGTCGCCGGCGGACGCCTGATGCACTGAGGCGCCCCTATCGCAGAGCCCTGCTCATCACCTCGAACGCCACCGGATCGGCGCACTGAGTCACGTTCACGCGCATATACCCGCCGGCCGACTGGGAAAGGCTGAAGACATTGCCAGGGGCCAGCACCACGTCGCGGGCAAGGGCATCCCGCGCCAGATCGGCCGCGTCCCGGCCGTCCGGCAGGGTGCACCACAGGAACATGCCCGCTTTGGGCTGAATCCACGGCCGGATGCCGATCTCGCCGAGGCGATCCGCGACATCCCGCCGCGCGGTTGCGAGGCGGGTCCGCAGGGCATGGAGGTGCCGCCGATAGCTGCCGTCCTGCACCACGCGCAGCACCAGCTCGCTCGACAAGCGCCCCGCGCCGAAGGAGGTCGCGATGGTCAGGTCGATCAACCGGTCGAGCCAGTCACGCCGGATCGCGATATAGCCGCAACGGACGGCCGCCGAGAGCGTCTTGGAGAAGCTGCCGATCTGGATCACCCGATCGAGGCCATCGAGCGCGGCGAGGCGGGGCGCCGGCTCCTCCTCGAAATCGGCGAAGATATCATCCTCGATGATGACAAGATCATGCGCCTCGGCAAGGTTGAGCACGCGGTGCGCGGTGGACAGCGACAACGTCGCCCCGGTCGGATTGTGAATGGCTGAATTGGTGATGTAGAGGCGCGGCCGATGAGCCTCCAGCACCGCGGCGAAGGCGGTGATGTCGGGCCCATCGGCCGTCATCGGCACACTGACGATCCTCGCGCGGTGTGCCCGTAACAGGGCGTGAAAATTGAAATAGCAGGGATCGTCGACCAGCACGGTGTCGCCGGGCTCGATCAGCAGGCGACAGAGCAGGTCGATCGCCTGGGTACCGCTCTCGGTCAGCATGATCTGGTCGGCCCCGGCGGGCACCCCCCTCTCCCCCAGCCGTCGCGACAGGAGCTGACGGAGGGGCAACAGGCCAAGCGGCGTGCCATAATCCGCCAGGGCGCCATCATCGGCGCGTGACAGCCCGCGCAGCGCCCGGCGCACTTCTTCCTCCGGCAGCCAGTGCGGCGGCAGCCAGCCGCACCCCGGCTTCAGCACATGATCGCCGCTCTCCAGCGACTGGCGCGAGACCCAGAGGGGATCGATCGCCCGGTCAAGCCGGGGCGTCACGTCGGCCAGCGACAGTGGCGCGGTCTGCTGCGCGACGAAGAAACCCGAGCCGCGGCGCGACACGATGGCGCCATCGGCGGCAAGCCGCTCATAGGCGTCCACCACGGTCGATTTGGAGACGGCGGCGCTCTCCGCGAGGCGACGAATCGAGGGCAGCTTCGCCCCCGGCTGCAACGCCCGCGACGCGATCCGCCGGCGGACGTCGCCCATCACCCGCTCCACCAGCGTGCCTTCAGCCTGAATTCCGGTCGCCAAGCTTACCTCCGCATCGAGCAGTACAGTTTGCTCAAAGCTTACTGCACTGTCCCTATCACCAATCCTTCCTCCTCGCGCAATGGCCACAGCGAAGGAGCGAGCAATGGATCGTACGACAGATGGATGGCTGAGCGGGTTCGCAGGGGTGCTGGTATTCAGCGGTTCGCTGCCGGCGACGCGCGTGGCGATCGGCGATATCGACCCACTGTTCCTCACCCTGATCCGCGCTGCGATCGCCGGCGCGATCGGGCTGGCACTGCTTGCGACATGGCGCCAGCCGCGTCCGGAACGGCGCGATCTCCGGTCGCTGATCATCGTCGCGCTCGGCGTCGTGGTCGGCTTCCCGTTGCTCTCGGCGCTTGCCCTCGAACATATGAGTGCCGGCCGGTCGATCGTGTTCACCGGGCTGCTGCCGCTCGCCACCGCCGGCTTCGCGGTATTGCGGGGCGGCGAACGGCCAGATCGCCGCTTCTGGCTGTTCGCGCTGCTCGGCAGTCTGCTCATCGCCGGATTCGCCCTGATGCGCGGCACGACCTCGAGCCTGGCGGGAGACCTGCTGATGCTGGCCGCGATCCTGGTCTGCGGGCTGGGCTATGCGGAGGGCGCCGTGCTGTCGCGGCGGCTGGGCGGCTGGCAGGTCATCTGCTGGGCACTCGCCCTGGCGCTCCCCGTGATGCTCGGCATGCTCTGCCTGCTGCCCTGGCCTACCTGGTCGACGGTCGGCCTGCCCGCCTGGATCGGCCTCGGCTATGTCTCGCTGTTCAGCATGCTGATCGGTTTCATGTTCTGGTATCGCGGCCTCGCGCTCGGCGGGACCGCGGCGGTCGGCCAGCTCCAGCTTTTCCAGCCCCTGTTCGGGCTCGGTCTCGCGGCGACCCTGCTGCACGAATCGATCGGGCCCGGAATGATCGTGACGACGCTGGCGGTGGTTGCATGCGTCGCTGGCGCCCGGCATTTCTCAACGAGGAGAATCCCCAGTGACTCATGAATTCAAGATGATCGACGTATTCGGCGACGGCGCCTTTTCCGGCAATCCGCTCGCGGTGGTCACGACGCCGGTGGACCTCGACACTGCGCTGATGCAGCGGATCGCCCGCTGGCTGAACCTGTCGGAAACGACATTCCTGCTGCCACCCACCGATCCGGGCGCCGATTATCGCGTGCGCATCTTCACGCTGGAACGCGAGCTGCCTTTTGCGGGACATCCGACGCTCGGCACCTGCCATGCGTGGCTTGAAGCCGGCGGCGTGCCCCGAAGCCAAGGGATGATCGTGCAGGAATGCGGTGCCGGCCTTGTCCGCATCCGGCAGAGCGCAGGCTCCCTCGCGTTCGCCGCCCCGCCGATAACGCGGTCAGGCCCGGTGGACGGCGCGAAACTGGCCGAGATCGCCGGCGTGCTGCGGATCGACGTCTCCGATGTCGTGGATGCCCAATGGGTGGACAATGGACCGGGCTGGGTGGCCGTCATGCTGGCCTCGGCCGAGGCGGTGCGGGCGGTGCAGCCGGAACGGTCACACCCGACGCGGATCGATATCGGTGTCGTCGGCCTGTATCCGCCGGGCAGCCCGGCCGCCTATGAAGTCCGCGCGCTGTTCAGCGATCCGTTCGGCGGGCTGGTAGAGGATCCGGTGACCGGCAGCCTCAATGCCTCGGTGGCGCAGTGGCTGATCGATAGCGGCCGGGCCACTGCGCCTTATCTGGCGACGCAGGGCGGCTGCGTTGGCCGCAACGGGCTTGTCCATGTCGATCGCGATCCGGATGGCCAGATATGGATCGGAGGCAACACGCAAACCCGGTTCTCGGGTATCGCCACGGTCTGATCCGCGAGGATTCAAACCAGCGCCTTCAACCGCCCGATCAGCGGCAGATCCGCCGGCGGCATCGCAAGATCGTAGAGCTGCTCTGGACTGCACCAGAGCAGTTCCTCGGCATGAAGCGCATCGGGCGTCCCGGACCAATCCCGGCAGATATAGAGCAGCAACAGCAGATGCCGCCCCGCGAGCGGTTCGCTGGCAAAGGCGGCCGGCTCAAGCGCCGCCGGGTCAACCACGATCCCCAGTTCCTCCGCGAGTTCGCGGGCCAGCGCGGTTTCCGGCGTCTCGGACGGCTCAACCTTGCCGCCGGGAAACTCCCACAAGCCCGCCATCATCTTCCCGGCGGGCCGGCGCTGCACCAGAACCCGCCCCTCACGATCAATCAGCGCAACCGCGACCACCGGGAAAAGCGTTGAAATTGCAGGGCCTTCAGCGACATTCGCCATTCGT
The DNA here is from genome assembly GCA_040388155.1 of Pseudomonadota bacterium. GTDB lineage: Bacteria > Pseudomonadota > Alphaproteobacteria > Sphingomonadales > Sphingomonadaceae > Sphingomonas. Next base: position 111,653 of record JAZKCJ010000005.1, on the reverse strand, counting down.
TAACTCTCCCAGACTAGCGTTCGACAAGATATCCGGGACCGGGAACCCTGCATGCTGCTCAACATGATCCAGAAACTGGTGGAGGACCGCAAGGGCGGCACGGCAATCGAATATGGTCTGATCGCCGCCCTGGTCGTGATCACCATGGTCGCGTCGTTCGTCGAGCTGGCCAACACCACGACCGGCATGTGGAGCAACGTCAACTCCAAGATCGAAACCGCACGCACCGGCGGCTGATTGGTTCCGTAATTTCCACCTTCCGGCTTAAACTTTTCTCAACCTACCGCCCCTAGACCCGAAAGCGCTGGTCCGGTCCTGCCGGTTCAGCCGGGTACTGAAGCTTTAGAACCATTGGAGACCGGAATCATGCAGACCATCCGCAAGTTCATCAAGAACAGCAAGGGCGCCACCGCAATCGAGTACGGCCTGATCGCCGCGCTGATCGCCGTCGCCGCCATCGCTGCGATGCAGGGCCTGGGCAACCAGCTCAAGACGACCTTCACGAACGTTTCGTCGAACATGAAGGCTTCGTAAGCTCTCATCAGCTAACGAGATCGGGGCGGCGGAACTTCGGTTCCGCCGCCCTTTTTCGTGTGCGCGGACAAAAGCTGGCTTTGCGACAAGAAACAGTTCGCGCGGAGGCGCCCAGCACGCTGAGCTTGTCCCGTTCGATCACACGAATGGCTGGTGACGAACCGATCTGTCGGCAAACAGGCGGCTAAAGGCTGCGCAACGATCGCGCCCCGCGCTAAATCCTGCCGATCGCCAGGAATTTCTCGCGACGGCCGCGGCGGAGCTGGTCGGCGCCCTGATTGCCCAGCTCAGCCAGCGCTGCATCGAGTGCCTCGCCCAGATTGGCGATGGCGAGCGCCGGATCGCGATGGGCACCGCCCAGCGGCTCCGACACGATCGTGTCGATCACGCCCAGTTCCTTCAGGTCCTGCGCGGTCACCTTCATCGCCTCGGCCGCCTCGGGCGCCTTGTCGGCGGTGCGCCACAGGATCGAGGCGCAGCCCTCCGGCGAGATCACCGAGTAGACCGCATGTTCGAACATCAGCACCTTGTTGCCTGCGGCAAGCGCGATCGCGCCGCCCGAACCACCCTCACCGACCACCGCCGAGATCATCGGAACGCCCAGGGCAAGGCATTGCTCGGTCGAGCGCGCGATCGCTTCAGCCTGGCCCCGTTCCTCTGCCTGGACGCCGGGAAAGGCGCCCGACGTGTCGACCAGGGTGAGTACCGGCAGGCCGAACCGGTCGGCGAGCTGCATCAGGCGGATCGCCTTGCGATAGCCCTCTGGCTTGCCCATGCCGAAATTGTGGCGGAGGCGGCTGGCGGTATCGTCGCCCTTCTCATGGCCGATCACCATGACCTTGCGGCCGCGAAAATGTGCGAAGCCGCCCAGAATCGCCTGATCGTCGCCAAAGGCACGATCGCCCGCGAGCGGCATGAAATCGTCGAACAGGCCCGCGACATAGTCCTTGAAGTGCGGCCGTTCGCCATGGCGGGCGACGAGCGTCTTCTGCCATGGCGTCAATCTGGAATAGGTATCGCGCAGGAGCTTGTCGGACTTGGCCTGAAGCCGCGCCACCTCCGAATCGATATCGACCGTGCCATCGGCAGCGGTCTCACGGAGTTGGTCGACCCGGCCCTGAAGCTCGGCGATCGGTTTCTCGAAATCGAGGAAGCTTGCCATCGGCCGCGTCGGTTAAGCCCCGCGCCTCTTCACGTCAACGAGAGGATGACGGGTATTGACCAGCTCGACCAGCCGGCTGGCGTCGACATGGGTGTATATCTCGGTGGTGGCGATGTCGGCATGGCCAAGCATCGATTGCAGCGCACGCAGATCAGCCCCGCCCGCAAGCAGATGAGTCGCGAAGGCGTGGCGCAGGACGTGCGGGCTGACACGTTCAGGCGGAATCCCAGCTTCCACCGCCAAATCCTTGAGTAATTGATATAATCGTACGCGCGACAAATGAGCTTTGCCCGACGGGAACAGCCAGATCCGGTCAGTGGCGACATAAGCGCGCCACGCTGCCACCGCGGCACGGGCACGATCCGAGATCGGCACCAGCCGTTCCCGCCCGCCTTTGCCGCGCAGGATGAGATAGGGGCGGTCGGGTGCGATCGCGTTGCGCGGAAGGGATACCAACTCCGTGGCCCGCAGGCCGGAACCGTAGAGCAGCTCGACCAGGGCGGAGAGCCGCAGATCATTGGGGTCGCCGGGCACCCGTGCGATCCGCGCAGCGACAGCTGCAAACAGCCGGTCGACATCGTCATGCCCGAGCACCTTGGGCAAGGCGCGCTGCGCACCGGGCCGGGGCAGTGCCGCGCCGGGATCGTCCGTGCGATGCCCCTCATCGGCAATAAAGGCGAAGAACCGCCTGAGCGCGGCAGATTTGCGCGCAACGCTCGACCGGGAAAGTTCGAGCCACTGCCCGCCCAGGCGCGCAAGATCAGCCTCCGAGGCGGCCCCCAATCCGCCGAGGAGAAAATCCGATGCGAGGTGCAGGTCGCTGCGATAGGCGGCGATCGTATTCTTCGCCGCCCCAGCTTCGGCAGCCATCATCTCCAGGAAGCGCTCGATCAGCGCGCGGTCGGTGCCCGGGCCGGGCGGGCCGGTCAAAGTCGCGCCAGGGCCTCGGCGGCGATCATGCGCGCCTCCGCCTCAAGCCCCACCGCCCGCAAGGCGGTGACGATATGGTACAGCGCCTCCGGCGGCACGCCCTGCCATAGCGGGGTCTGCATGCCGATGCCCGCCAACACAAGCACCGTGCCTGGCTGCCGCGCCTGCGCCGCACGGGCGAGGGCTCGGGTCCAGGCATTGTCGATGCCGATGGTGACGTCGAGCGACCGGGCACCGCGTTCGACATCGTCGGCGGACAGGCGACCGAGTCCGGCCATCCCGGCAAAGAACATCCGCTTCTTCAGGCCGTTCGAGTCATTCGCGCCGGAATAGCGGTTGACGTCCGACCAGGTCGACGAAACCGGCACGGGATCGGCCAGCGCCAGCATCGCCCAGGCATCGCCGCCGACGGTCACGCTCGCCTGCCAGCGCATTGCCGCACGATCCAGCCCGGCAGTCAGCATCGAGGCGACCAGCCGGTCAGCGTCCACCCCCTGGGTACCAGCAGGAATCCGAGCGGCGGCACGCGCCGTGAGGATCAGACGGGCAAAACGCGCATCTGGCGCCTTGGCCTCGTCCCATAATTGCCTGATCGCGTTCAGCCGGCCCTGGAGATCGGGCGCCGTATACGCGCTGCGCAGATCCCGCGCGATACCGCTCTCGGCCGGCGACTGATCGTCATCGGCGTCGATCGCACCATAGAGATCGACCAGGGCGGCGCTCGAGAAGACGCCGCGCACCGCCGCCTGCTCGGCTGGACCGGCCCGCACGCGGGCAGGCAGCGCCGGAGACTGCGCCCGCCACGCCTGCACATTGGAGGAGACGGTCGCGAACAGCGGCGCGGGAATCTCCACCCCGCTCGCGGTGGCGAGGCCGTAGCGCCAGGCAGTCAGGCGGTCGACGCTGTCCCACTCGATCGTCACAGCCTGTTGCCCGCGCGCGCCGGTGCCGGTGACCTTCTGCGCGAGCAGCAGATCGATGCCGCTGGCAAGGCCCGACGTGCGCGCCGAGGCGATCAGCGACTGTCCCTTGCGCGGTTCGCCGGCAAGGCCGGCACAGATGGCAAGCGCCAGAACCCAGGCACGTTCCCGGCGGAGCGCGGCGCCGCCTTCGGCTACAGGGCAGAGAAGGCCGGGATCACCCGTGGCAAGCGCCGCCTGCATCGCGATCTCGTAAAGCTTCGGCGTGTAATTGTCGCTGTCGACGCTCTGCACCACGCCCCGCGCCGCCACCGATTCGCCCATGCGCAGCAGAAGCCACGCCCGTTCGGCCGCGAAATCCGCCCCGTTGATGCCCCGCGGCGTGTCGACACGCGAAACAAGGGCACGGCGCAGCGCGATCGACAGCCAGCGCGACGCGATCGGCACGTCGAGGCGGCGCATCAGTTCCTCGATATAACGCCCGTCGGCATTACCGAAGGCGCGCGGAGTCAGCCCTCCGCCATCAGGCCCGACCGGACCGACCGATGCGAGCGAGCGGCGCGCATAATCAGGCATGTCGTAGCGCGCGAGCACGGCCGGATCGACCGGCACCGGCTCGGTCGGCGTGGCCGATGCCGCGGGAGTCGGCAGCACGCCATCCACCGGCGTTGGCGTCGCCGCGGGGACGGGCTGTGCCGGGGTGGCGGTGCGCGCCGGAGCAGGCGCGGGAGTCGGCGCAGGCGCGGCAACGGGATCTCCGAAGCCGGGCGGCAACAGCGATTCGGGTTTTTGCTGGCCCAGCGCGGGAAGCCCCACGCTGACGAGTACCGTGGCGATCGCGCCGAGCGCGACGCTAGTTCGAGAGATTCGCAAGCGGTACCACCTTCTCGACCCGGGTAAGCGGCTTCTCGTTCGTCCGTCCGGCCAGGAAGAACAGCCCCCCGATCACGACGACAAGGATGACGATGAGCGCAATGAGCGAACGGGACATGAGCGAACCTTGTACAGACACGTTAAAACAGACGTGAGAAAATCTACTGCGCGCGGCCTTTTGCCCGAGACGCGGCCTCGCTGTATAGCCCCCGCTTCCATGTTGCAAAGACACACCCCCATCCCGGACTGGACCGGCCTGCCGATCGTCCTTGTAGGGCTGATGGGCGCCGGTAAATCCACCGTCGGCCGCCGCCTGGCGGCGCGTATGCGCCTGCCGTTCGTCGATGCCGATTCGGAAATCGAGGCAGCCGCCGGCATGTCGATCACTGAGATCTTCGAGCGATTCGGCGAGGCGCATTTCCGCGACGGGGAACGCCGCGTGATCGCCCGCCTGATCGACGGCACCCCCAAGATCATCGCGACAGGCGGCGGCGCCTTCATCAACGACGAGACGCGGGCGCTGATCCTGGAACAGGCGCTGGCGATCTGGCTGGATGCGAATCCGGCCGTGCTGGCCGACCGGGTCGGCCGTCGCGACACCCGCCCGCTGCTGCGCAATCGCGATCCGCGCGAAGTGCTCGACGAACTGGCCAAGGTCCGCAATCCGATCTACGCGCTGGCGCCGATCCGTGTGCCGAGCCACCACGCACCGCACGAATCGACCGTGAATTCGATCCTGAAAGCCCTCGACCTATGACCGTCATCCCCGTCTCCCTCGGTGCGCGCAGCTACGAGGTCGTGATCGAGGACGGGTTGCTGGCACGGGCGGGCAAGCGACTTGCCCCGCTGTCGCGCGGGCGGACGATGGCGATCGTCACTGACGAGAATGTCCTGCCGCACCTCGCCACGCTGCAGGCCTCGCTCACAGCGGCGGGTGTCGCGAGCGAGGCGATCGTGCTGGCGCCGGGGGAAGGCTCCAAGAGCTGGGCGACACTGGAACAGCTTACCGACCGGCTGCTCGACCTTGGCGTGGAGCGCGGCGATCATGTCATCGCGCTGGGCGGCGGGGTGATCGGCGACCTGGTCGGCTTCGCGACGGCGATCGTGAAGCGCGGCTGCGGCTTCGTGCAGATTCCGACGACCTTGCTTGCGCAGGTCGATTCCTCGGTCGGCGGCAAGACCGCGATCAATTCGCGCGCCGGCAAGAACCTGATCGGCGCCTTTCACCAGCCCGCGATCGTCCTGATCGACCCGCAGGTGCTCGACACGCTGCCACTGCGCCAGCTCCGCGCCGGCTATGCCGAGGTGGTGAAATACGGGCTGATCGACGATTTCGCCTTTTTCGAATGGTGCGAGGCAAATGCGCCGGCCCTGCTGGCGGGCGACCCAGCGGCGCGCGAATATGCCATTGCCCATTCAGTCGCGGCAAAGGCGCGGATCGTCGCGGCCGACGAGCGCGAGACGACCGGCGTCCGCGCGCTGCTCAACCTGGGCCACACCTTCGGCCATGCACTGGAGGCGGAGGCCGGCTTCTCCGACCGCCTGCTCCACGGCGAAGCCATCGGGGCGGGCATGGCGCTTGCCTTCGGCTATTCAGCGGCGAAAGGCCTTGCCCCGGGCCAGGATGCCGAACGGGTCGCGGCCCATCTGCGCGCCGTAGGCCTGCCGGACGGGGTTAAGGCAGCCGGATTGAGCGCCGATGGGGGAACGCTGGTGGCGCATATGCTTCACGACAAGAAGATGGATGCTGGCACCCTGCCCTTCCTTCTGGCGCACGGGATCGGGCGCACTTTCCTCGACCGATCCGTTGAGCTGGGCGACGTCGCCACGTTCCTCGACGAGCATGGCGCGCGCGCCGGATAGACAGGCCCGGACCGCGACGGACCGGCCGTCCGTTCGTCAGCGCGGCATCATTCCCGCAGGAACACGCGGATCACCGCTTCCGCATGCGCCTCGATCTCGGTCGGGGCGTGGACATCGCGGCCCGCCACGGCCTTGATCTCAGGCGCGAGCAGATAGGGCATCTGGCAGGCGGCGGTCAGCATCAGCGATATCGAGAGCGGATCGACGGCGGGCAGATTGCCGCTCTCGCGCAGCCGCTCGACGACCGGCTCATACCAGCGATAGCCCTCGCCGATATAGCGCTCGGCCGTCCATTCGAGCTCCGGCCCTTCGAGGATCGAGAGCTGGACCATCAGCCGGGCATGTTCCGGATGCCGGGCGCAATAGCCGACATACCAGCGGATAAAGGCCTTGAAGCCGGCAACGCCACCCTTCGGCTCGGATACCGACAGCGAGGCCGGCATCTCGCGTTCCATGCGATCGAACAGAAAGGCGATCGCCTGGCGCCAGAGCTCTTCCTTGGTCTGGTAGATATGGCGGATCATGCCGTGTCGGACGCCGGCATCCTGAGCGATGTCGCGGAGCGACGCGCCTTCGAAGCCGCGTCGCGAGAAATGGTCGAGCGCACTCGCCAGGATCGCCTTGCCTGTATTCTGCAGCCGCTGCTGGCGGGTCGAGGGCGGGTCCGGCGCCCTGGTCGATGATGATGCCGTCACATGGTCCTCTCGGGGGTTGCCATACCGTATCGGCAACCCCGTCGAAGCGAAAGCGCGGGATCAGGGGATGTTGCTTGCCACGCCCTGCCAGTTGGTCGTCTCGGTGAAGATCTCCCCGCCCGTGGCGAGGAAAGCCTGACGGCCATCGGCAGCGCCCATCAACTGCCACATCATCCAGGCCGTCGAATAGCCGAGATAGCCATGGACGCCATTGCTGCACGGAAAGGCGGCCCCGGCGCAGGTCGGATTGCCCTGCACGTCGTTATGCGCGGTGCCCTTGATGATGCCCTTGGCCTTGAGCAGCGGCGCGGGGGTGGCGTTGTAATAGGCGGTGATCGAATTGAGCTGGCCCGGTGGAATGAGCTGCGTATCGGGAGCGATCAGCACATCCGTCGAGCCGCTGACATAGAGGATCGATCCGCTCGTCGCTGCTGCCAGGTCGCCCGTCAGCAGGCAATTGTCAGCGGGATTGCACCAGGACTGCCGTGGCAGGTGGAAGGTCACCGCAGTGCGGATCGCCCCGCCCGATTTCAGCATCGCATTGATCGCACCCGAGGCGCCCTGCGAATGCCCCATCGCGCCGATCCGCGTCGTATCGAGCTTGCCGTAGAAGATGCTGCCGCTGTCGGCATTGCGCGCCTTGATGTAGTTGGCACTGTCGATCACGGTCTGGCCAGTGCCCGTCGTGCCGTCGCGCGTCGCGATGACGACGAAACCCCATGAAGCGAGATGGCGGAGCAGATAGGCATAGGTGGTGGCCGGGATCGGGGTCGTGCCGGTTCCGTTAGCCCAGACGATGATCGGATGATGGACGCCGTTCGCGCCGAGATTTGCCGGGTAGAAGATATCGCAGGCATTGCCCTTGGAATCGCAGCCGGCGGGCGTGAAGCTCTGGGCGACCGTCCAGGCGCCATCGGCATAATATTTCTGCTCGATCGGCTTGGTCGGCAGATTTGGCCCCGCCGAAGCTGGGGCGTTCAGACACACGGCAAATGCGGCTGTCGCCAGGAAAATGGCTTTCTTCATGCAGTCCTCTCCTCCGGTCGTCGGCTGGTGCGCCGATCGACGGGAAGGATGGCATGGGAAGGATGGTCGAGCAAGTTCGCTATCCAATGGGATAGTGAATTAGTGTCCAGGCTGCCGCCAGGCTGAAAAGAAGAAGCCGATTCACGCGAAGGCGCGAAGGAATTACTGGGAGCGGAAACGCGATCATATCCGCGGAGCATGTCGCTCGAGCGGATGCGAGTTGACTCCCACTTTCTGCATAATGTCTCTTAGCGCCTTCGCGTGAATCCAGTGCCATCGGCCCAGATGTTCAGGCCCTGCGTGCGGCCAGCAAGGCGAGCCACAGCCAGCCTGCGATCAGCAGCACGCCGCCGACCGGGGTGATCGCGCCCAGCCAGCGCGGCAGGCCGAGCGCCATCAGATAGAGCGTGCCCGCGAAGATCGCGGCACCAATTAGAAACAGGGTCGCCGGCCCCCTGGCGTCGAGCCGCAGCACCGCGAGCGCGGCGATCGCGTGGAGCAGTTGATATTGGGCGCCGGTCTTGAGCCAGTCCACGGCGGGCCCGCTCGCGCCATGCGCGCCGAATGCGCCGGCAGCGACGGCGAGCGCGCCGGATAGCGCCGCGAAAAGGACGATCGGGTTCATGGCGATTCCTTCAGCTTTCCAGCGAGAGCAGTTGTGCCCAGATATAGTTCGCCCCCATGGCGATGGCGGCAAACACCGCCGCGCAACTGATCGCGAGGACCGCCCCCGCCAGCATGTCCTTGATGACCTTGATCTCCGGGTGGACCTCCGGATGGAGCAGGTCGATCAGCGCCTCCAGCGCCGAGTTGATCAGTTCGAGCGCCAGCACCAGCGCGCAGACCACCGCGACGACCACCCACCAGAGCATCGGCGGCTGAAGCAGGAGCAAGCCCCCCAGGGCGAGCAGGGCACACCATGCCTGAGTCCGGAAACTGCGCTCCCGCTGCCATGCGGCTTTCCAGCCCGACACGGCGAAGCCGATGCGGGCAGCGAGCGAGCGGTTCTTCATCAGGCTTCTTCCCCGCCCCGCAGCGGCTGGGTGATGATCCGGTCGACCGCTGCGCGAAGATCGCCCGCCTCGACCTGCGCCTTGAGCCGTTCCTTGTCCCGCGCGCGGTACATGTCCTCGGTTCGGGCAATCTCCTCGTCCTCGATGCCGAGGCTCGACATTGCCATCCGCGCCATTTTGATCGCGGATTCGAGCACTTCGCGGACCACGCCGCGCACCGGCGCACCCTTCAGCTTGATCAGCGAGCGCCGGTCATAGGCCCGCACGAAGATCGCCGCCTTCGGGAATGAATCGTGCACCGCCTCGACCAGTTCGGGCGTAACCTGGTCGCCATCGGTACAGAACAGGATCAGCTCCGCCTCAGCCGCGCCTGCCTGGCGCAGCAGCTCAAGTCGCGTGCCGTCGCCATAATAAACCTTGGCGCCGAAATTGGCGGCGACATCGATCATCTCGATATCCGTGTCGATCAGGGTGACGGGTACGCCCTGGGCGATCAGCATCTGCCCGACCGTCTGACCGAAGCGGCCATAGCCGACGATCAGCGCGTTCGCCCCGTCCGACATAGGCCCTTCACGCGTGCCGCCGTCGGTTTCGGGCTCAGTGCGGACGCGTTGAGTGATCTTCATCAGGAACGGCGTTGTCGCCATGGAGAGCGTGACGATCGCACCGAACAGGCTCGCCGCCTCGGGTGCGATCAGCATCGCATTCTGCGCCTGGGCGAACAGCACGAAGCCGAATTCCCCGCCCTGGCTCAGCAACAGGCCGAGCGCGAGCGCGCCACGCCAGGTCATCTTGAAGAGCAGTCCGAGCCCCATGATGATCGCCAGCTTGGTGGCGATCAGCGCCAGCGCCATGCCCACCACGAAAAAGGGCCGCTCAGCAATGGCATGGAGATCGAGCATCATCCCGACTGCGAGGAAGAACAGGCCGAGCAGGATCGAGCGGAACGGCTCGACATCGGCCTCAAGCTCGTGCCGGTACGGGCTGTCCGCCAGCATCACGCCTGCGACGAACGCGCCGAGTGCGGTCGAGAGATGAAGCGCCTCCATCAGGGCAGCGGCCGCGATCACGGTGAACAGGCCGGCGAACACGAACATCTCGCGCTCGCCCATATTGCCGATGATCCGGAACAGCGGGCGAAGGCCATAGCGCCCGATCAGGATCAGGCCGGCGACCGCCAGCACGGTATAGATGAACAGCAGCCACCCCGGCGGGCCGGCGGCATCGGCCGGATTGCGCGACATCACTGCAACGATGGTGATGAGCGGAACGATCGACAGATCCTGGAACAGCAGGATCGAAAAGGCCCGCTCGCCAAACGGCGTGCGCAGGCGGCCGGCCGATTGAAGCATCGGCAGGACCTGCGCGGTCGAGGACAGGGCGAGCGGCAGGCCAAGCGCGAGCGCAGCGGCGGGCGAGAACTGGGTGATGAGCCACACCACCGCCGAGACCGCGATGCCGCAGAACACGACCTGCATCAGGCCCAGCCCGAAAATCTCCTTCTTCAGCCGCCACAGCCGTGCCGGATTGAGCTCGAGCCCGACGATGAACAGCAGCAGCGTGATGCCAAGCTCGGCCACGCTGATCTTGTCCTCGGCGCCGCCGACCAGGCCAAGCGCCTGCGGTCCCACCAGCGCGCCGGCGACGAGATAACCCAGCGTGGCACCAAGCCCGAGCCGGCGGAAGATCAGTACGAAGACAAGGCCGAAGCCCAGCAGCATCACCGCATCGAAGAGCAGCGATTCGCTCATGCGCGAAGCCCGGCGCGTGCGATTTCGGCAGCGTCAGCAACAGCCTCGAATGCCAGCCGGATCGAGGCGTGGCGCGCGCTGTGCGGCAACGCTGGGGTGAACAGGTCGAAGCCCGGCCAGTCGGGCAAAGGCCCCTTTCCTGCCAGCCAGGCCGTCAGCGCGTCGCGCGCGGCGGCAAGTTCTTCGGGCGACCTGCCGATCGCGCTCGCCCCCATCAGCGACGACGATGCCTGTCCAAGCGCGCAGGCGCGCACCAGCAGACCGATCTCGCTCACCCGCCCCTGGGAATCGAGATTCACATCCACGGTCACGCGGCTGCCACAGATGGGCGAGCGTTTCTCCGCGCTGCCCATCGGATCGGACAGGCGATCATGGTGCGGGATGGTCGCGGCGAGGCGCAAAATCTCCGCATTGTAGAGCGGCGCGTTCATCGCCGCGCCTCGCTCAGATTGGCGGCAGCGGCCACATTATCGGCGGTGCCGAACACCGGTTTTCCCTTGCGGCGGCGATCGACGAAATCAGCGATGCTCGCGCTGGTCGTATTGAGCAGCGGATAGGTCCGCGCCGAGGTGAGCCATTCGGGCCGGTGGGTGGGCCCACCGCTCACCGTATCCGTCATCAGCGCGACGAGAAGGAAACCAAGGCTGGCCAGGATCAGGCCCTTCAGCGCGCCGAAGCCGAAACCCAGCGCGCGGTCGACCGGGCCCATGACCGAATCGCGGGTGCGAGAGCCAAGCGCATTGGCGACCGCCCGCCCGGCGAAATAGGTGATTCCGGCGATGATCGCGAAAGACAGGACCGCGGCCCCCGTGACCGTCCCGACCGACCCCGACAGCAACTGGGCGAGCGGCGAGTGGAACAGCTTTAGCGCGAACACGATCGCAACCCAGGCGAACAGCGACAGGATCTCAGTCACGAAACCGCGCATCAGCCCAAGGATCGCGGCCCCGCCGACCGCGATCAGGACGAGGATGTCGAGTGCAGTAAGTCCCATGCTACGCCTTGCTTTCCCCCGCTCGCTTCCGGCAGCGGGCTCCCGACAAGCCCGGCTTCTGCTCGATACGAATGGCAGGTAGGTGTCTTCGGCGTCCAGCGCTAGCCGCGCCCCAGCATATGGTCAACGAACTGACCGAGCGTGCGGAATCCCGAGAGCTTCAACGGGGTCTTCTCGCTGGTGACGGCAGCCGGCACCAGCGCGCGTTCGAAGCCGAGCTTGCCCGATTCCTTCAAGCGCAGGGCGCCGTGTGCGACCGGCCTGATCTCCCCGGACAAGGCGATCTCGCCGAATGCGACCGCGTCCGCCGGCACCGGCCGCTCGGACAGCGCCGAGACGAGCGCCGCCGCCACCGCCAGGTCGGCCGCCGGATCCTGCACGCGGTAACCGCCCGCGATATTGAGATAGACTTCGCACGCCGAGAAGCTGAGACCGCACCGCGCCTCAAGCACGGCGAGCACCATAGCAAGCCGGCCGGAATCCCAACCGACCACTGCCCGTCTCGGCGTCGCGCCGCTGGCGAGGCGGACGACCAGCGCCTGGATCTCGACCAGTACCGGGCGCGTCCCTTCGAGCGCCGGAAACACCGTCGTGCCGGTCACGCCCTCATCGCGCTGGGTGAGGAACAAGGCGCTGGGATTGGAGATTTCAGCCAGCCCCTCCGCCACCATCGCGAACACGCCGATCTCATCGGTGCCGCCGAAGCGGTTCTTGATCGCGCGCAGGATACGATATTGATGGCTGCGCTCACCCTCGAAGCTCAGCACCGTATCGACCATATGTTCGAGCACGCGCGGGCCGGCGATGCTGCCGTCCTTGGTGACATGGCCGACCAGCACGACAGCGGTGCCGCGTTCCTTGGCGAAGCGGATCAGTTCCTGGGCGGAGGCGCGCACCTGGCTGACGGTGCCGGGGGCGCCCTCGATCAGGTCCGAATGCATCGTCTGGATCGAATCGATCACCAGCAGCGCGGGCGGGCGCCCCTGCCCCAGGGTCGTCAGGATATCGCGGGTCGAGGTCGCCGCGGCCAGTTGCACCGGAGCGCTGCCCAGCCCCAGCCGGCGCGCGCGAAGACGTACCTGATCGGCGGCCTCCTCGCCCGAAACATAGGCCACCGGCAGTCCGGAAAGCGCCATCTTCGCCGCCGCCTGGAGAAGCAGGGTCGACTTGCCGATGCCGGGATCGCCGCCGATCAGGGTCGCCGAGCCTTCGACGAAACCGCCGCCCAGCGCACGATCAAGCTCCGCGATGCCGCTCGGCATGCGTTCGGCCAATGCGACCTCGGCATCCAGGCCAACCATCGTCACGGCACGACCACCCGACTGAAGGTTATGCTTAGCCTGGAACGGCGTGACGGTCCCGCTCACCTCCTCGACCAGGGTGTTCCATTCAGCGCAGTCGGCACACTGCCCCGCCCAGCGGTTCGCAACCGATCCGCAGGCCTGACAGACATAGCGTTTCTGAGGTTTCGCCATGCCGACGCCTTAGCGAGAAAGGAACGAGAGGGGAACAAACTTTTCCACTCCTGGGAAACCGACTGGCATCCCCACCACTACGTCATGCCGAACTTGTTCCGGCATCCACCATTCCACGAGCCTCAAGGCCGATGAACGTGCGGCAGAGTGGCCCCCGGAACAAGTCCGGGGTGACGTGGTGAATGATCCAGCGTCAATCAGACCGCTCTTGCAGGGATGGTGAGGCCGCGTTGCACCGCAGGCCGCGCAAGGCCGCGCTCAAGCCAGGCGCCCACATTCCTGAAATCGTCGAACCCGACCAGGTCGCGCGCTTCGTAAAAGCCGATCAGATTGCGTACCCAGCCAAGCATCGAGATGTCGGCGATGGTATAGTCGTTCCCGAGGAACCAGTCCCGCCCGGCCAGCACGCCGTCCATCACGCCGAGCAGCCGCTTCGATTCGTCGACGTACCGGCCGAGCGGGCGCTTGTCCTCCCACGCCTTGCCGGCGAACTTGTTAAAGAAGCCGAGCTGGCCGAACATCGGCCCGATGCCGCCCATCTGGAACATGACCCACTGGATCGCCTCCCAGCGTCCTGCCGGATCGGCCGGAATGAATCGGCCGGTCTTCTCGGCCAGATAGAGCAGGATCGCGCCGCTTTCGAACAGGCCCAGCGGTTTGCCGCCCGGACCGTCCGGATCGATCATCGCCGGGATCTTGCCATTCGGGTTGAGCGAGACGAATTCGGGCGATTTCTGATCGTTACTGCCAAAATCGATGAGGTGCGGTTCATAGGGCAGCCCGGTTTCCTCAAGCATGATCGACGCCTTCACACCGTTGGGCGTCGGCAGCGAATAGAGCTGAATGCGGTCGGGATACTGCGCCGGCCAGCGCTGCGTGATCGGAAAATCGGAGAGATCGGTCATTGGGGGCTCCTTCACGCGCAAGGTAGGAGCGCCGGGATCGTCTTGCACCCCTTCCCCGCCCCGTCGTCGCCCCACTGCCGCATTTGCGAAACAATTGAGAAATAAAGTCATCCGATGCGTCTACGGAGATTGGCGTTTCGCTCCGGCAGGTCTATGCGCCCGCAATGCAAGCGAAAGACCTCCGCGTCGCGCTGTTCAGCGGCAACTATAATTATACGCGCGACGGTGCGAATCAGGCGCTAAACCTTCTTGTCGGCCACCTTCTGAAGCAGGGCGCGACGGTGCGCGTCTATTCCCCGACCAGTCGCCGTCCGGCCTTCGCACCGACCGGCGACCTGGTTAGCGTGCCTTCAATCAAGCTTCCCGGCGGGCGCGACGAATACAAGCTGGCCCGCGGCATGCCGGCGAAAACCCGGCGGGACGTCGACGCCTTCGCGCCGAATCTGATCCATGTCTCGGCGCCGGACTGGCTGGGGCATGCGGCGGTACGCTATGCTGAAAAGCACCATATCGCCTCCGTCGCATCCTATCACACGCGGTTCGAGACCTATGTCCGCTATTACGGCATCGGTTTCCTCGAACCGATCATCATCAACGCACAGCGCAAATTCTATTCGCGCGTCGACGAGGTGCTGGCACCGAGCCAGATGATGGGTGAGATCCTGCACGAATGGGGCGTGACCGCGCACATCTCGCGCTGGTCGCGCGGGGTCAATCATGACCGCTTCAATCCCGGCCGGCGCAGCATGGAATGGCGCCGTTCCCTCGGCATCGCCGATGATGAGATCGCGATCGGCTTTCTCGGCCGGCTGGTGAAGGAAAAGGGCCTCGACGTGTTCGCCGAGGCAATGCACGCGCTCGCCGCGCGCGGCGTGCGCCGCAGGACGCTGGTGGTCGGCGAGGGCCCGGCACGCGACTGGTTCGCGCAGGAGATCCCGGACGCGGTGTTCGCTGGCTTCCAGTCGGGCGACGATCTGGGTCGCGCGGTTGCCTCGATGGATGTGTTCTTCAACCCGAGCGTGACCGAGACCTTCGGCAATGTGACGCTTGAGGCAATGGCGGCGAAGGTACCCGTGGTCGCCGCCCATGCCTCGGGCGCCGTCGGACTGATCGACGACGGCGTCACCGGGCTGATCGTCGAGCCCACCGACATCCAGGGCTATGCAGACGCGCTCCAGCGCTTCTGCGAGGATGATGCCTTCCGCCACGCGGCGGGCGAGGCCGGCCATGCCAAGGCCGCCGGCTATCGCTGGGAAACCGTCAACCAGGCAGTGCTGGATACCTATCTCGCGGTGCTGGAACGGCGAAAAGCCTGATGTGCCGCCTTTCGGCGGGCTGGTTTCCTATTTCCAGTCGAAGGTCAACGGTGCCTCGCGGAAGGCGAAGCGATCGAGGTGTCGCGCCACGGCCCCCTTCAATCCATCGAGCTGTTCAGGCGAAGTCGCATCGATCCTGACCTCCAGTGCCTCGGCACGCGCGTCGAAGGTCACCAATCCGTCGCCGGGATAATCGGCGCCGCGCGCGTCCTTCGGAAAGACGACGGTGCCATGCTCCGGGGTGAATTCCACCGCCAGATTATGCTGCCAGTGCTTGCAGAGTTGCTGGAGATATTTGCTGCCGCTTGCCGTCGGCACGCTGGCGGTTGCGCTATCCATGCGCTCGTTCCTTTTCTCGATCAGACAGGGAGCGCCGGCGGCGGGTTCCATACCCAGCCGCCGGCGCAACAATTGCAGGCGTGTCACGCCCTTATTTCAGCCGCTCGATCTTCTGCGCGACCTCGTCGATCAGCGCCGCGACCTGGTGAAGCGTGTCGCCATCGACATCGCCCTCGCCGAGCTTCTGCTGGAGCACCGCCTTGAGATTGCCCATCGCGCGCCGGACCGGCCCGCCGCTTGTGCGTTCCCGCATCGAGCCGAGGTCCTCGAGACGGGCGAACAGTGCCTCGACCTCTTCCTCGCGCTCGGTCAGCAGTGCCTTGCCCGCCACGGTGATGGCGTAGAGCTTCTTGGCGCCTTCCGACTTCTGCTCCTCGATCAGGCCCATGTCGTCGAGCATGGTCAGCGTCGGATAAATCACACCCGGGCTCGGCGCATAGGCGCCGCCGGTGCGCTCCTCGATATCGCGGATCAGGTCGTAGCCATGGCGCGGCTGCTCCTCGATCAGCTTGAGCAGGACGAGGCGAAGCTCGCTGCCGTCGAACATCCGACGGCTCCGGCCGCCACGCTCGCCATGGCCGTGCACTTCCCACTGGAAGGAGAATGGGCCGCGCGAGAAACGCCCGCCCCGGGGGCCACACTGGCGGCCCCGCATATGATGATGAAACATTATCGCTAGTCCTTTTTGTATCACGATGCGCCTAAGATATATCTTGAAACGGTTTTGACAAGAGGGAATTTTGCGAGGCATCGTCGCGCGGGCCGGGGTGGCCAGTTCCAGCCGGCCACCCTATGTTCCGGGCATGGCCGACCTTTTCGCCACGTTCGACCCGCCCGCCTATGAAGCGCTTGCCGAAAACGCGCCGCTCGCGGATCGGCTGCGTCCGCAGCGGCTGGAGGATGTGGTCGGCCAGGAGCACCTGACCGGCCCGGAAGGCGCGATCGGGCGGATGGTGGCGGCGGGACGCCTCTCCTCGATGATTCTGTGGGGACCGCCCGGCACCGGCAAGACCACTATCGCTCGGCTGCTCGCCGATGCAGTCGGCCTGCGTTTCGTTGCGATCTCGGCAGTGTTCTCAGGCGTGGCCGACCTGAAAAAAGCCTTTGCCGAAGCGCGCGACCACGCGAAGATCGGCAAGCGCACCCTGTTGTTCGTTGACGAGATTCACCGCTTCAACCGCGCGCAGCAGGACGGTTTCCTGCCCTATGTCGAGAACGGCACCGTCACCCTGGTCGGGGCGACCACCGAAAATCCGAGCTTCGAGCTCAATGCGGCATTGCTCAGCCGTGCGCAGGTGCTGATCCTCCAGCGACTCGATCGCGCCGCGCTGGAAAAGCTGCTCAACCGGGCCGAGGAGATCGAGGAACGCCCCCTGCCCCTCACCGCCGACGCCCGCGACGCGATGATCGCAAGCGCCGACGGCGACGGCCGCTTCCTGCTCAACCAGGCGGAGACGCTTTTCTCGGTCGACCTGCCCGAACCGCTCGATCCGGCTGGGCTGTCGGCATTCCTGCAGCGTCGCGTCGCAGTGTATGACAAGGATCGCGAGGGGCATTACAACCTCATCTCCGCGCTGCACAAATCGATGCGCGGGTCCGATCCCCAGGCCTCGCTCTATTATCTCGCGCGCATGCTGACCGCCGGCGAGGAACCGCTGTACGTGCTCCGCCGCATCGCCCGTTTCGCCAGCGAGGATATCGGCCTGGCCGACCCCAATGCCCTGGTGCAGTGCCTCGCCGCCAAGGATGCCTATGAATTCCTTGGCTCGCCCGAAGGTGAACTCGCGATCGCCCAGGCCTGCCTCTATTGCGCGGTCGCCCCCAAATCGAACGCGGCGTACGTCGCCCAGAAATCAGCCTGGCGCAGCGCGAAGGAAACCGGCTCGCTGATGCCGCCGCAGAATATCCTCAACGCACCGACCAGGCTGATGAAGGATATCGGCTATGGCAAGGGCTATGCCTATGATCATGACACGGCAGAGGGTTTCTCCGGGTCCGATTACTGGCCGGCGGAGATGGACCCGCAGACTTTCTATACCCCGACCGACCGGGGCATGGAGAAGCGAATCGCCGAACGCATGGCCCATTGGCAGGAGTTGAAGGAGCGCGGCGAATGAGTCTCGACTGGAACAGCATCACCCGTTTCGCGCTGGCGCTTCCCGATACCGAGCTGTCGACCAGCTATGGCAAGCCGGCGATCAAGATCGTGTCGAACGGGCGGGCATTTCTCCACCCCAGCCGCGAAGCGGATTCCTTCGTGCTCGCCATCGACCAGGATACCAAGGAGATGCTGATCGAGACCGATCCGGACACCTTCTGGCAGACGCCGCATTATCAGGGCTGGCCTGGGTTATTGGTGCGGTACGACAGCACCGATCCGGAGCGGGTCCATGCGATGATCGAGCGCTCACGCGACTGGACCGCCGCGCGTCCGCGATCGAAACCGCGCAAGGCCAAAGCATGAGCGCCGACCATTCCTGACCGATTCACCCGCTTTGCCGCAATCGACTGGTCAGGTGCCAAAGGGCACAGCCACCCCGGCATCGCGCTGGCCGTGTGCGAGACAGGCGATACGGCGCCCGTGCTGGTCGATCCGCCAGGCAAGGCCTGGTCGCGCACGCAGATCCTCCAATGGCTCCTCGACCGCGCGGACGAGCCCTTGCTGGTCGGCTTCGATTGCAGCTTCGCACCCCCGTTCATCGAGCGCGGCGCCTATCTGCCCGGTGAGGACACGCCGACGACGCCGCGCGCCTTCTGGGCCTATGTCGATGCGGCGAGCGACGACGACGATCTGGGCGCCGCCTCGTTTCTCGAAAAGCGGCGGGGCAAGCATTTCTATCTGGGCGCCGTGGACGGCCCCAAGGCGCATTTCATGCACTTTCGCCGATGCGAGGCGCGCTACAGGGACGGTGGCGGACACAAGCCTGCCAGCACCTATGACGCGATCGGCGCCGCTCAGGTGGCCAAGGCCAGCTTTGCCGGCATGCGATTGCTGCATCATCTCGGCACGGCGATCCCCGTCTGGCCATTCGACCCGGTCCCATCGACCGGCGCGCTGGTCGTGGAGATCTACACCTCGATCGCGGCGCGTGCGGCAGGCAAGCGCAAGGGCCTGAGCAAGTTCCGCGACGCCGAGGCGCTGGACACGGCGCTGGCCGTCATCGGATCAAAGCCCCACGCGCCGCTCGCGCGCTATACCGACCACGCGACCGACGCGATCCTGACCGCCGCATGGCTCCGCGCCAATGCCGGCCGGACCGATCTCTGGCATCCGCCCGGCCTGACCGCGAACATTGTGGAACGAGAGGGCTGGACCTTCGGCGTCGTCTGACGCATTGGGCAGCCACGTGCCGGTTTAGCTCAGCTGGTAGAGCAGCGGTTTTGTAAACCGAAGGTCGCGGGTTCGATTCCTGCAACCGGCACCACCTAACGCATTATTCTATAGTCTTTTTCGGCGCTCAAATCAAGGAGCACGAACGCAGACCTGAACAAACTGGGGTTTTTCCGGGGGTTCTTTTGAACCCCCGAGTTTGACGGCGATTCGTGTTTTCGCGCCGCCTCATGCGGTAGGTCTCGGCGCGACGACTTGCCGCTCGCTGGCGCCAAGCTCGAAGCATACGCTTATGCCTGCATTGCGTTTTCTCAATTCGCTTACGACATTCTAGCCATGGGCGAGGCACAGGATCCGACGAAGCATCACTACATCCCGGAGTTTTTCCTGCGCCAGTGGATAGGCGATGATCGACGGCTGGAACGCTACGATCGTCCCCACCCCTCGAAAATCATGGCGCGTCGGGTGTTTCCGAGCGAGGTTGGCTGGATCAAAAACCTCTATACTTCGCCTGGCGACGACCTAGGCCGACAATGGCTGGAGAAAAAGGTCTTCCAAGTGATCGAAGTTGCGCGGCGCCAGTACTGCGCAAACTCAACGCTGATCCCATTCCGGCCCTGACATTGGAAGAGCGGTCGGCCTGGACGATCTTCCTGCAATCATTGCTGCACCGCACGCCGGAATATCTCCACTCGACCATCGCGACTGGGATAGCAGCGCACGACGAAGCGCTTGAAAACCTGCGTGACGAATATACTCGCAGTCGCCCGGATGGCGATCCCAAGGAATTTGATCTCTACACGGCACGCGTGACCGTCGACGATGCGAGGCGATCCGCACAGCGTATGTTGCCCAACATCCTGACGAATCCAAAGATCGGTCAGTTTCTCAACGATCTGCCGACCCGCGTAATAACCCTCCCGCCCGATGCACGGGACTTCCTTCTTTCAGACGATCCGTTGGCACGGACCAACGGCCTCATGAAAAACGATGGGCACATTGGCTTACCGATCTCGCCTCGCCGTCTTTTTGTTTCAGCATGGTCGGAGGCGCTGCTTGATCACTTCTCGCAGTTGCCTGCGGGCGATCTAGTAGCCAGCGTGAACCGGTGGACCGTCGAGAGCGCCAATTATTTCGTCGCCGCTCGCGATCGCTCTCAGGATCGCTTCATTCGCAATCGCTTCGGTCAAGACCCTAAGCCGCCAATTCTCACGCCCGACATGCCGCGACCGGCGCGGAGACCAAGTGCGTCAACTGCGTGAGGCAGGCATAGCGCACTCCAGTTTCACGACCTTGCCGGTGAGAGGCTGCGTACCCAATTACTGGAAAGTTGCGCGGCAAAAAACACGGATTTGTTTCCCGCGGGGTCACCACTCAAGCGTTTTATCACCTTGATTCTGTGTGATAAAATTTGACAAGCCCTGAATTGACATCACAAACGTTCCCACATTTTGCGTTGGTCTGGATGGGCTGATTCGGATGCTCTTGGGACACGTCTTCGGTTCTTTTGCCCACTTGAGCCCTCCTCGAAAATAAAAGTGCCGTGACATGAAGCCTCGGAAGATCTCGCCCGGGAGCGGAGATAACTGGGTTCGGATGCAGCCCGGGTCGTAGCCACGCCACGGCCGCGAAGCAGACCAACAGCGCGCCGTGGCTTTCCACATCGTCGCGACCGCGCCTCGGATGCGGGCGATCTCCGCGCATAGAGCCGAATCCGTGCGTCATGCCCTCCCTCTTGCCGTTCGTCCTCGCGGGCACCCTGACGGAACGAGAGCGGATAGTCGGCGGCTTTGCTGTCGTTGGATGCGGCACGAAGAATCGCACGATTGTCCTTCTTCAACACTTCCAGCCATGTCGCGATATAATCTGAGTAGCGGACAGCGGGCACGATCCCAAGCTCGGCACAGGTGAAGGCGCTGCACATCTCTGCCACCAATTCCTCGCGCGCAGAGGCCTCGCCGCTCAGATTCTCCTGCTCGAAACGGCCAAGACGCGAGCGATGGCCGGTCCAATGGCCAAGTTCGTGGAGGGCTGTCCGATACCAGTTGATCTGCTCACGATAGGCCTGCTGCGGCGGCACCCGAATATAGTCCTGCGAGGGCATGTAGAATGCCTCGCCTCCTCCGATCCGGAAATCAGCGCCGGTCGCGGCAATCAGCGCCTCAGCGCGAGGGATCAGTTCGCGCTCCGGCAGCAACTGGCCCGGCTCACCGGCAAGAGGCCGGGAAAGCCCCTCGCATTGCTCCACGTTGAAGACCGTAAAGCGCTTGAGAAGGGCAACCTGCCGCTGCTCCTCGTCCTCCCCCAAGGGCAACTGCGCACTGTCGCTGTTTCGCGGCGTGAAGCGATCGACATAGAAAATGGTCGTGCCGCGCTCGCCCTTGCGAACATGGCCGCCAAGGTCCTGCGCCTGCTTGTAGGTGATCCAGCGCTGCGACCCGTAACCCTGTTCGGATAAAGCATACCAGAGGATCAGGACATTGATCCCGGAATAGCGGCGGCCGGTACCGGCATTGCACGGCAAGCCGGTTCCTGCATATCCACTGTCCCACGGTCGTACCCATAGAAAGCTGCCAGCTTCCAGTTCGGCGATGATCCGATCCGTTACCTCCGCGTAAAGACTGCTGATCGGGCGCTGCGCATGATCGATGGTGGTCATCTTCTCGCTCCTTTCAAAACCACCGCAACCGGCGCCGAAGGGCGGGGTGGGCGGCAGGAGCGGACCGGCAGTCCCGCCGGAGCGGCGGACTGCATCCGAAGGACCGGAACGAAGAGGAGGACCTGGGCGAAGCGCAGGTTGCGCCCCGCCGCGGCGGAACTAGAGGGCAGCGACGCCCACCCCGCCGTTCATATGCCGGAGGCTAACGCCATCGTATCTGTACGATGTCCGCATGTCGGATCGTCGATCCGGCGCTGCTTGATCCCCCGCATCAAGCATCCGTCAGCGATCGTCGCCCGCAGGGACGAGATGCCGGAGGTAGCTCGGTGGAGCGAAGCGGAATAGAGCGCGGTCACCCGCCAGGGTGGGGCGGCCGAAGTCGAGAAGATACGAGCCTAATCACCGCATACCAGCGGTTGATGAACACATCCACGGTGTATCGCGCGCCTAACTCGGAACTTGATCTGCAATAGCAGCATATACTGCATTCGCGTACCGACCTGCAGAATCTTTCGTAGCCACCCCCATTAGCACGAGAATCTGATTAGATGGGTCTTCTTTTGCCATTTTCTTAAGGTTCCCTATGCTGAATGGCAGTTTTTCATCCATTATTACAAGCAACTCATCAATGAAAGCATCAGCGTCGAAGTCACCTCCCTTGTCAAGATAACCAAGACTGGATAGCGGTGGAAAGTTCTCTATCCTTATATAGACACCCGCGTCGTTCACGGGGTCCATGCCGCCCCGTATGTCCAAACCGCCGTTCAGCATCGCGTCAATTACAACTACACCTATTGATCCACCAAGTCGGGAATATTCTTTTTTAACAATTACATGCGGACTGAATACCTTGGCGACACCTTCACACTCTTTGAAATATACCATCGGAGCCCTTTTATTAGGGCGTAATGCCGAGAAACCTCGCCTTTTGAGGCCCTCAAAAACATCTTCGAAGGGATTATCAGGGCTCACGTCTTCATCCTAACCGATAACGCGCCTACCGAATAATGCCGCAGGCGACTCAGTAGAGCGGAGAAACAAGCACAGCTGCTCGACAGAGCGGGACGGCCGAGGTTAGGCCGATTCCAGGCTAAACGCTGTCGTTGAAATATGGCAAGAATGGTCGGCGCTGCCGCTACGGCGCTCCGCTGACTTTGACGTTGGTTCGGTTATCGGCCTTGTCGAACGTGTAGTTCGACACCACGCCGTTGTTGATCGTGCCGCTATGCTCGATCTTCACCAGTCGCCCACGCGAATCGTAGGTATAGGTAACCGTCTCAGCCGCATTGGCGAGCCCCATCGCGGTGGCCGCCAAGGCCCCTGCCCCAATGACAAGGATAGTATTCAAACGCCTCATTCTTCACACTCCCGGCTCAGAACGCTCATGCAACAATTCATTCCACAACATTGTAAGTTTTTAATATTTGTTGACCTTGATATTTTCAACCATTTCGGATCGATTCCGATATCGAGGCGACACTATGGAACAACTCTCAACTTCGCTTGCCGATCCTAGCGGCTCAAGCGCGTTGATCGCTGCGGTTCAATGGTTACAGGACATGTTGCTCGGCACCGTTGCGACGATGGTCGCGGTGATCGCGGTCGCGTCGGTCGGCCTGATGATGCTGTCAGGACGAACAGACTACCGCCACGGCGTGACCGTGATACTCGGCTGC
Organism: Pseudomonadota bacterium; assembly: GCA_040388155.1. GTDB lineage: Bacteria > Pseudomonadota > Alphaproteobacteria > Sphingomonadales > Sphingomonadaceae > Sphingomonas. The sequence goes on along the minus strand of JAZKCJ010000005.1, from coordinate 88,191 downwards.
TTCGTTATCTTCGGAGCTTCGAGCATCGTGGCTGGGGTGACCGCAACCGTATCCGGATCGATGGGGCCTGAGGCTGAGATCAGCGCCTCGATTCCCCAACCGGAGACGCCACGGAACATACCCGCCACTCCAGCGCCGCAAGACTATGATCCCTACGCGGGAGCATCCGTGCCATAGCTGGTCTGAAGCGCTTAGCCGCTGCGGGCAGCACTCGTACAAGATGACTACCAGTGTCGCTTCGACATCGGTCATGGTCGCGCCTCGTTCCCTCCTAGCTTAAATTGCCGGACAGGCCTGCGCCCCAGGCTTTCGGAGAAAGGCTGCTATCTTTGCCCAGCGCAACGCTAGTCACTTCAAACTCATGAGAGGCGTCAGGCCCAGAGTAATAGTTCCACCATTCGTCTGGGTACTCGTACGGGCTCACCACTACATGCCGATACCGAGCCCGCGTCCTCTTCCGAGATCAATCCCCTGATGGAACGCCAGTTCGGCCCCAAGCTTGCGTCCGGCGTCGAACGTGATGCCCAGCTGCTGCTTCCGGTTGGCCAGGATCGATTCCACCCGGGGGTCGCGTTGAGCGATTTGGCCGTGCCGCGCATGTCGTTCTGGATCACGCGGCGGCGGTCAGTATCACCCGCCACATACGCCCGTTCTGCCGCCTTGCTCAGCCGGTTCCAGCGCTCGACGAAGCGATCCGCACGCAAGCCCGGATCGGTACGCACCTCGTTGAGTAGCCCCACCTCGTCATTGGCGTGGGTCAGAATGACGTTGTTCGCATCAGGATAGCGTCGATGTCCTGCGCATCGACGCTATCATCAGTGTTCAGCCGGTCCTTGCAATCTGGCATTTACGACCGAAACCTTCCGGTCGACAACGAAGCCAGGGTCGCGTTCACTTGACGACGGCGGCGGAACAAGTGCGTTGGTCGCGGCGGCTCAATGGTTCCAGGGCACCTTGCCCGGTAGCGCAGCGCTCGTCGGCAGGGCGACGGACGCCAGGACCAGGATCATTGATTTCATGGGCGCGGCCTTGGCGCACAGACGACACGCCACAAACTGGTCAACGACCCGCGTTGCAATTACTCTATCTGGTCCAATTTACGGGTTACAGCCTTCGACTTCCGATCAAAGCAATATACCGGACTGCCGCCAAGAGACCCGAGACGAAGCCTTAACTCCACACAAACCTCACCAGGAAAATGTACCGCAACAGCATATCTATTTTGCATGGCGACATTCTCCCTCTCCAGACCCAGCAGGGGTCCGTGAGGCGCAGCAAGCTGCCTATCGGTCGAGAAAGTGGCTCATCACAATAACTATAATCAAAGCCGATAGAACAAGGCACAATCCCCAGAACAACCTTGAAGAAGCCTCGCGATCATTCGATCATCCGCGAATGAATACGCTTCCGGTGAATATTACTTGCATCAGCACAACAAACATTATTTCGTGCATATCGAAAATGCCGAAACTATATATAATATCCATTAATAAGAATTCACTAATTTTAACACTTCTACTTTCCATCATCGCTCTTTTCTAAATTATTCAATAACAATTTTGATCCAAAAGCCAAGAAAGCAATGATAACACCGACCTTTAATTGATAGAACATCAACATTAGGCCAACGATCAAGCCGCCCAAGAAAAATATCCCTAGCATCTTCCTCAGCATTATAGACATCCTTGAAGAGCTGCAAATCCGAGCAAGACAAACCAAGCTGGATCGGTAAGCTCTGCACCGCTAGCCAAAAGCTCAGCAGATTTACCGACGGCACGTAGTTTCTTGGCAGCGTAGGCAGGCCCACTGACCGCTCCAGCGCCATAGCCCCCCCCCCCCCCCCCCCCCCAGTGTGAGTATCTTGCAAATGTCATCGTGTTGTTGCTGCAGATTGTTTGATTATTGATAACAAAAGTGGGACGCATCGGATCTCCGACACGCCCCACATGAACCCAGAACCTGCGAGGCGGCGCCTCGCTCAGCACGCCACTATTCCAGCGAGCCCCCAGCCTAGTTTAGACAACGGCCGGTATATAGATTTCCTAACCCAGTTGAACTATATCGACTGATCTTTCTGCTACCGACCTCGGATCCAGGCCCTTCCGTGAAGCCCGAGATAACCAACGGTAGCAATCACCTGATCGACAACTTAAATATAAAAAAATATAACACACTTGCTTATTTACAATGATATTCTTAGTAAAATATGCGACAATCAGTTAAATGCCTTCCAAGCCAACACAGCAGCCGCTCCGCACGAGCCAATAATTACAGACCAATAAGCTATAGGCTGATCTACTCTCATTAACGAATCTCCGCTCGGAGTAGCGCTTCCGTTTATTAGCCCACGAACCGTAGTAAATATTAAGATAGCACAAACAACAAGCGCCCAAGGATTTTTCATCACAATTCCCTTTTAATTGCGTCCCGCATGGCATTACGAAATACTGGTGTCTGCGAAACTTGCCGCATACCCTGCATATGGCAATATCGCAGACCCCACATCATAACTACCTCCAGATCCAGAACCCGAATCATTCCAAGAACTTGCGTAAGATCCTCCAATGGAAAACGGGCCAACGGGGACACTAGCGCCAATGGTGTAACCATCAGACCACCCAGTGAATGCACTCATGCTCGCGAACGTCTGGCCAGAAACGCTCGCGCCTGCTGCCAGCCCGGATGTAAAACCAACTGTCGTGAATTTTCCAGACGCGCTCGTCCGCATATTCGTCCATGTTCCGCGAGTTGCCGTCAGACCCAATAGCAGCGTTCCCGTAACCGAGATTCCTGCGGTCACAGTCTTGCCAGGCTGTTTCAACGCATCTGCGCAGGTGAAAGGTTTACGCGCTGTCGTCCGCGACAGACTCCCTCCCCTTTTCCCGACTCCTCCGCCCGGGACTCCAGCCCCCGCCACTCCGCCATGCCCAAGGGTTCCATTCAGAATGACGGAACGTCCGCTGCCATCACCGGAATTTCCGCGATTATCATCCGGTGTTACCGCCGGCTGCATGACGACCTCGCATCCAATTGTAGCCCTATTGCCTTTGTGGGGGCAGGTCTGCAAACCGAGCGGATCGACGCTGTTCATGGGGGCGCTGCCAATTCGGCTCTATTGCGGATACTGAGCCACCGCCATCGAACAATTCTCAACTTCACTTGCCGACGGCGGCGGAACAAGTGCGCTGGTCGCGGCAGTTCAATGGCTTCAGGGCACCTTGCCCGGCACCACAGCGCTCGTCGGCAGGGCGACGGACGCCAGAACCAGGGTCATTGATTTCATGGGCGCGGCCTCGGCGCACAGACGCCAAGCCACAAACTGGTTGACGACCTGCGTTGCATTTACTCTACCTGGTCAAATTTGCGGGTTACAGCCTTCGACTTGCGATCAAAACAATATACCGGATTGCCGCCAAGAGACCCAAGACGAAGTCTTAACTCCACACAAACCTCATCAGGAAAATGTACCGCGACAGCATATCTATTTTGCATGGCGACATTCTCCTCTTCCTTAACTTCGGCAGACCATAATTTTATAGCATTATTCACAAAATCCTGATCCGTCTTATAAAATCCCGGCTCCTGATTCAATAATCGAATAGACGAATATTGATGGTAAACTAAATACGCCATACAAGCAAAGACAATAGCTAGCATCCATGCTATTTTACGTGTTTTCATTTCTTTCCGTCCGAACAATACATTGTCCCAGATTTGTCAATTGCGATAACCGGAATGCCCAGATTGAGGTCGGCATCACTCAAGCCGGAGGGAGGGTCATTATTTGGATGAGCGTGTACAACGGTCGAGGTTGGATAATAACCCATCAACAGATTTCCCAACCCAAAGGGGCTCTCTCTACTGATCCTGTCGCCGCTAATCTCGGATCGATGCCCTTCCGTGAACAGGCGCCCAGTCCAGTTTCCACTCCCGATATAAGGTTCGGACACCATAAAAGCCCATTCAGCTGTCCCTGCAGGATTTCCCGATACGGATTTCCCCAGAGCACTCAACGCCTTCGCTTGGACCGCCGGGTCTTTGGCAACCGCATTATTCGCGCAACTCGGATCAAGCGTTACTCTCTGCAGCCCCCCCGCTCCCGCACCGCCTCCTGCTAAGGCTCCGCTCCCTCCCACGCCACCTCGCCCTAAAGAGCCCGCCGGAATCGTGTATCCACCTCCGCCGCTACTTTCTTTCTTGACCTTCGGTCTTTTGGCGTAGACGCAAATTTCATCGGATCCGTCCTTGCAGTTTCCGAGACCGCTCGGATCGATAGCGTTGACCGGATCTGATCCAACATAATTGTACCAATTGACTCCGTCGGCGTATCCGATCGGGTCGGTCTGCATGAACCGGCCAAGGGTGGGCGAATACATTCGCGCCTTGGAATATTGGAACCCGAGCTCCGATAGCCAGATTTGCCCGGTATACTGGAACCGCCCTGCGTTGCCGCCGCCCGGGATTCCGTATTCGTCATATGTGTTCACGGCGACTGCGTTACCGGCATCGTCGGTGACCCTGACGATCGAACCGCGTTCGTCGGCGTCGAGCCAGTTACGGCTTCCCGTACCCGAGCCGCTATAGGCGACGAGCGGCTCGTCCACGCCCGCCCCGTGCACATAGCGCTTCGCGATCACGCCGCCCTGGTGCTCTGTCACAAGGGCATTGCCGTCCCAATCCCACGTCAGTCCCGACTGCGTCACCTGGTCGATCCGGCCCGCCGGATCATAGTAGTTATAATTGCCGTTCGCGCCGGAGAGCTGGTTCTTGCTGTTATAGAGATAGGTAGATGCACCAGCTGATATGAGGTTGCCGCGACCATCATAGGTCGGCGCCACACTTCCCGAGGCGGTATACTGGTTCAGGCCATTGGCGCTGTACGGGCGATCGACATTCGTCGCCCCCGTCCAGGCAAAGCCATCGTTTGTCGCCGTTCGCGAGGTGATCTGGCTCGCCGCATTGAAACCGAAGGTCACCGCATTCGGTTGCGCGCCGCCATTGAGGTTCAATGCAGTCAGGCGCGAGGCGTTGTCATAGCCGTAGCTCGTCGATGTGCCGTTGCCGAGCGACCGCGAGACGCGCTGCCCGAGATTGTCGTAGCCATAGCTTGCGAGCAGGAACCCGCCATTTTCACGGATCGCGGTCATGTTGCCGGTTGTATCATATTCATAAGTCACGAAGAACCCGTCACCCCAGGTCAGTCGGGTTCGCCGGCCGGCGACATCATACTGGCTCGCCAGGGTCGCCCAGGCGCCGACCTCGCTCGTCGCGCGCCCCAGCGCGTCGTAGCTGTAACCCGTCTTGTGGCCGTTACCGTCCTGCGCCAGCAACATATGGCCCAGGAGATCGTAGCTGTAGGTGATATTCGAATCCGTGACGTCGACCGGATTATTGAAGGTCGTCGAGATCTGTCGATTGAGCGCGTCGTAACCAAAGCCGATCAACTTGCCGTCCCGCAGGCGTCGGCTCAACACATTGCCGTCGGGATCGTAGCCGAATTGCTCATAGTCCGCCGGCATGCCGGCGCAGGCGACGCTGCTGGCAACCTGATAGCAGGACCGCGACAGCCGGTCGAACCCGTCATAGGCATAGCTTGTCACGTTGCTGTTGGCGTCGGTAACCGTCGCCTGCCTGCCGTTGTTGCTATAGGCGATCGTCGCGTCGTCCGACGCATCCGCAGTGCCGTAAGCCGTTGTGACTTTCGTCTGCCGGTCGGCGTTATCATACGCATATTTGGCGATGCGATCGGGGCCCGCGCTGCCGGCGGCCTGCAGCGTGCAGGCGGACGCCGGCAGCGCGCCCCATGCCGCGTTGTTCAATCGGACTGCGGTACAATCGAGCCGCTGGTGGTCATAGCTGTTCTGCGTCACGGCATAGGTCGTGCCACCCGCGCTCATCGTCTGGCTGAGCGGACGGTCGGTGCCATCATAGGTGGTGGCGATCTGCTGCGCCGTCGAAAAGGCGCTCCACGCTGCGTCACTCGCATCGGTGACGGTGCCGATCTCGGCCAGGGTCACGCGCCCCTTGGCATCGTAGGTGTTGCGCTGTGCCTTGCGAACGAGCGCCCCTGTACCATCGGGGTCGGCCGCGACGATGCCCACCAGTTCGCGATCCGCGTCATAGCGATAATAGATGGTGTCGTCGCTTCCCGCGAGGGGACCATCGGCGCTGGTGAGATTGCCGATACTGTCATAACCAAGTGTCGTGGTAGCGACGATCGACCCGTCGCCCGCCTGTTTCGTCACGGTCGCCGGCAGGCTGTTGGCATTGTAGCTGATGCTGGTTTTCAGTTCATTGGCCGTGCCGGCGCAACTCGCGCCTGCAAGGCAGGTCGAGGCTCCGCCAAGGACCTGCGCGCCATTGACCGTTGTATAGCTGTAGGTCGTGGTTGGCCGTGTGCCGCCGGTGCTTGCCGCCGGCGCCTGAACGGTGAGGACATTCCCGGTGGTGAGATCATAGCCGTAATCCGTCTGATTGCCGTTGGCATCCTTCGTCCAGTTCGGACTGTTGCACTTGGCGACGTTTGAGCAGGTACCATCATAACCAGCGGTGGCCACCAGATCGCTCAACCCCGATCCCGCCTTTGCCACCTCCCGCTGCTCGGTCACGTTGCCGCGGGCGTCGTAGCTATATTGCGTGTAATTTCCTTCCGGCGCCGTCACCTTCTGCAGAAGGCCGTTCGTGCCGTAGCTGTATGTCGTGGCCTTGCCTTCACCATTGGTCGTCGAGGTTGGACGACCGATGGTCATATTGGATATGATTGTCCTGGTGTGCCCCAAAGGATCGGTGACCACCGCGGTGCGGACAGTCCCGACATCCGAGAAGGAATATGTCCATGTCCCGAGGTCGACGAAGCTGGCCGAGGAAACGCGTGAATTTGCGTCATAGGCAATCGTGACATCGTCACTGGTGCTGCCGGGCTTGCGTATTTTCGACAACGGCCCGCCATTGCCGGAAAACTGCCATTGCCTTCCCGCAGGATCCACGACGACATAGTCGGTGGAGGCCGGGTAGGTAACCGAGGGGCAACTGCTTCCGCAGCTGGTCTTGGTATTGCTGTATTGCGCGCTCGTTTTGATGAACCACGTTCGACATACCAGGTAGTGATACCGCCAACCGTCTTGCTGAACGCCCCGCCGGTCCAGTTATCCGTCCATCCCGCTCCCGACGTCCAGGTCCTGATGAAGGCTATGCCCCCGTCGGCCGGGCCGATCGATCCTTCCGTGAAGCTGATGTTCGGCTGCCCCGTCGTCAGGTCGATGCCAAGGTCGTCGACATTGTTATAGCGTGGGGGCGGCGCCGCCTGGCTGGTCTGGGCCAACGCCGGGGCAACAACGCTGGTGCAGAGCGCCGTCGAGAGGGCAAATCGCATCAAATGGGCGCGCACACGCGCACCTCCGGCGACAACCGAATCCTTCATACCCACCTCTATTGATTGAACTATCGACTATGGGGCGATGTCGCGCCCGATGGTGCCCCTTTACGGCGCGCCAGATACCTTGACGTTGGTGCGGTTATCCGCCTTGTCATGGGTATACTCGACGGTCGTCCCATTGTTGACCGTGCCGCTATGCACGACCTTGGTCAGGCGCCCCTTGGCATCATAGGTGTAGGTGATCGTTTCCGCTGCAAGCACCGCGGTCGCGCCAGCTAGCGCGGATACCGCGACCACAACAACCCATGCCGTTTTCAACTGCACCATGACCGCCCCTGAGTGAATCTCTTCAATCTATAGATCACAGTAAGAAAGAGTGTTCAACGAGCCACTCCACATGATAGGGCATAGATCACTTCATTCATGTCATTATTGTTCAAGGTACGCCGAGAATATCGCCTTTCCCGACCTATCCAATATTAACATTTTGATGAAATTGCACTCAATGTGGGTCTATTTCTCCCTGGACCAAGGGGTCGCCCACTGTGATTGACGGCATCGCGATGCTTGGCCTCCTCTCGATTTCAAGAAGGCTCGCGCTCGCGATCTCGGGTTCATCCGGGGGAGAGTCCTGACGCGTTTTCACCAAGGTAGCACCGTGGAACAGTTCTCAACTTCTCTTGCCGATCCGACCGGAACCAACCCGCTGGTGGTTGCGGCGCAATGGTTGCAGGGCACCTTGCTCGGTACCGTTGCAACGACGGTCGCAGTGATGGCGATCGCATGGATCGGTTTGATGATGTTATCCGGGCGAATACACTATCGACGTGGCGCGACCGTGATACTCGGCTGTTTCGTTATCTTCGGGGCTTCGGGCATCGTCGCCGGAGTGACAACGACCGTGTCGAGACCTGGGCCGGCTGAGGCTCAGATCAGCGTCTCGATTCCCCAGCGGCAGATGCCGCAAAACATACCTGCCAATACGGCGCCGCAAGATTATGATCCCTACGCAGGAGCATCAGTGCCGTAGCGCCGCTTCCTTTCGATTCCGGCTCTCCCATACACGCTCGCGTCACCCGATCACATCATTTCGATGATCGACGGCAAGCCGTACAAGACTCTGAAGCGCCAACTCTCCGGCCATGGCCTGAACCCGGAGCAGTATCGCGAACACTACAACTTGTCTCCCGCGGGCCGGCATCCCCGACTATGTTCGGCTGGCAGCAACGGCCCGATCAACGACCACTCTTCGTCCGACATCCCGATCCGCTCGCCCAACGCCGCCTCCAAAAGACAGTTTTGAATCAAGCCAACAGTCTCAGGTCAGGCTTTGTCCATGAAACCTAGTACCGGACGGACCGTCGCCCCCCATGTTTTGCCGATGTAGGACGCTTCGGCCACCCCCGAAAGCCGCTGCAAATTTCACGCTCGACGCGTTCCACCAAACGACAATGCCTTGTTGACTTCGGCAAAGAGAAAGATGCGGTCAATGAGGGGCTCCAGCTTTCCATGGCCTGCGAGCTGACCGGGTTCGGTGAGTTCGATGTCACTCGAGTGCATGAACAGGTAGCGATTCGTGACGCCATGTTCTTTAGCCGCGGCGATGATCAGTTTCCCTCTGATTTATTGGATTGCCAACACCGTCGAAATGCGCTGCCATACCCCCGTATTCAACTGACCCGGAGGGCAGGTGGTTATGACCGACAGCGTTACGATCACTTGCCCCGTTTGCTACCTCGACGTTCCGCCGCGCGAAAGATGCGAATCATGTGGCTCGGCGCTTCCGGCATTCGTAGCTCCGGTGGCGCCGCACCCGACAATAATCCCGACACCCGCAACAGGTGACCCACACGATCTCGCGAAACAGATCGACCTCTCTGATGATCGCCAAGCCTCAACGGAGCCCGAGCCAGCTTCTTCTCTCGCGCTCGACAGTGTTTTCGAGAAGGTCCCCGTCGTTAATGACGTATCGCCTCTGCTCGAACCTGAGCCGACAAAACCCGAACTATCGACAAGTACAGTACCCGGAGAGTCCGCTCCAAAGACGCCCGTGTCGTACGCGCGTGCGCCGAACGTGTCGCAGCCGGAACCGCTGAACGCCACGCCACGCCCACCGGTGTCGTCGGCATCTACCGAATCGATTGCTGATGCAGCAGCGATCGCCGGCGCCCGTCCCTCGCCTGCTTTCACTTCCGCGCCAGCATCGGCCCTCCCCCCCGCACAACCGCCGTCGCCGCCGGGAGACGGCGCCCTTTCACGTGCCGGAGGTCAATCGGGGCCCAGCATGCCGCGAACCGGGCCACCGCAATCGACGTCTCCGCTCGCGGGCCTTGGTTTCGGTGACCTGGTGAAATGGTTGCTCTTGGACTTGGTGTTCGACGGCCGGATGGCCCGGCGTGATTATTGGACGATTACCGCCATCCGTGCGGGCGTCGGGATTGTTTGCACGCTGTTCGTGGTGCCGGGCATCGGCGATCCGGACATGGGCGAGAGTGCTGGCTCTCTCGCAATTCTGGGCGTGCTCGTCGGTCTGGCCATCACTCCAAGCGGTCTTGCCCAAGCGTGTCGACGGCTGCACGACACTGGCAAATCCGGCTTCTGGAATTTCATATTGCTCGTTCCATATGCCGGCGTGGTCGTCTTGGCCGTCCTGGTTGCAATGGAAGGCAAAGCCGGTCCCAATGCCTATGGGCCGGCTCCATCAACCTCGTTGCCGAAATCCTGAAATGGCAGATCAAGAGACCCTGGTGAACGTACCGGCGCTGCCGGTCGGCCAGAAATGGGCGGCCTTTCGAAAAATCGACCCGGAATGCTGGGAGCAGGTGGCGGCCAGTTCGCAGGGGATGCCGATCTGGCAACTCAAGCCGGACTGGGTTCGTGTTACTTTCCGCGGCGCTTATAGCGCGGTGCTCGCATGTGCCGGACCAGGCATGATCCCGTTGCTCGCCACATGCTTCATTAGGCCCGACAATATCCACGAACTGCGCGTTTTCTCGCGGATGCGCGGTGGCGAATTCTACGATTCGGCCTGGCTGTTCGGCGAAGGTAGCGGGCTCCCCAACAATGTCGGCCACATCGGCAATCGTCGGCTCGATGCTCCGCTTGGAAATGGTGAGACGATGTCGCTGCCCGCCAACGCGATCTGGATGATTGATCCGTCGCGTGCTGCGATGTCGCTGACGCCCGCCGACTGCAACATCCGTATCTTCTGCGCCGGACTCGACGAGACGATCGACATCAACGCGCGCACCCTGAACGTGGGCCACCGCGAAAACGTGCAAGAGCGTCAGATGCGGCTCGCGCGGTGGCAGCGCTTGATGGGATGGCTGCTACGGCTGCGGTCGATCGATAAGAAGGCCTATAAGAGGATCAACAAGCCGCTGCGTCAGTTGCTCGATCAGCGCGATATCGAGCAGCGCATCGCTCGACTGACCGAGCACGATATCGTTTCGATGCAGCAACAAGGCATGCTGCCGCCCTATCTTGCTCAGCTTAACGGCGACGAAGGCCGCCAAGTCGTCGATTCCATCCGGCTGCAGCAAAGCATCGCCACCCGCCAGGATGTGCTGATGACTTATGCGAATCTGTTGCAGCTGCCCAACTACAACCCCATCCCGACCGTCCTGATGCGCCTTGACCTCAGAAGCCTCGATGGAGTCGATCTGCAGATCCTCATGACGATCGGCGCGCTACGTGAAATACATGGGTTCGTCGAGATCGAAACGCAGCGGCTGTTCGAACGGCGGCCAGATCTGAAGCTGGCGATGCAGAGCCCTCAGGGGAACCGCCAACTTCAGGGCGATCCCGACATGGCGGCGCTAAACGCCCACCCGTTAGCCGCCGCAGAGCAGCAGGACGCGGTGGACGTTGCGATGCGCAAGGGCGGCAGTTACGGTCCGACAACGCGTGAGATAACGACCGCTGGCCAAGTCATCCTGAACATTCAGACCAGCCAGGTGACGGCAACGATGTGGGGCGCCGGGATGGCGGCGTCGTTCCTTGGGCTCGACGCCGCGGAGCAATACATTGCCGCGATGCTGTCCCAAGGCCCGGCCTGGAAGATCTACGTTCCCTATCTCTGTTGACGGAGTATCGTGTGGATACCGCCGAACCCGACGTAATCTGTACGCCAGATCTTGCACCATTCTTCGGCACCGTCCCGCAGAGCGCGGATCTCCTGCATTACGCCGTCGCCGGGTTCGAAATTCCGTCGCTACCGGCTTTACCGCCCGAAAACGGCAACAATCGGCAGGACGTGATCGGATCGGTCCTCTATCGTTTTCGATCATATATCTGCGAACTTCACAGCGCGGGGCTTCGGCGCTCGATCGCGCTGCAATTCGTGGCCGACCCCGAGCACTCGGAGTTCGCGGCCCGCGTTCGTTGTCAAATCCTGTGCCGAAGCGCGAAAGCCGACGAGCAAGCGGCAAAGGACGACGTCACCGCGTTTGCCAGGCAAGCGAACCGCACCTTCCCGCAGGAAGGTATCTTTGCCTATGGTGGCCCGCGCTGGCTGAGCAAATCCCAACTCGAGTTTGCGACCTTCGGCGGATCAGACCCGGACGAAGCGTTCGAGATTGCCGAAATTCGCAAGCATGAAGAAATTCGGCCGATCTGGAGCCAGCCCTCGATGCACTATGTGCCGCACCGCTTCTGGGCGGACCAGCGGCGCGATCCCTGGCTCGCGATCATCGAAACACTGGCGCAGGCCACTTACCCCATGGCAGTGCGGGTCGAGCTCCAGCCGGTCAGGATCGCCGACGACCAGGGGCTCGATTTCATCGCGCTCGCCGGACGGTGGTTTAGCCTCATCAACGAAGACCTTACGCGAAAGGCCAGTCAAGGGGAGCAGGTGCGCACCGATGGCGTAGTGACCGAGGAGATGACCCGACAGGATCTCGTCTCCACGGCTTCCTCGAACGCGGCCAACATCTCCTACATTCGCCGCGGACGTCACATCTATGAAGGGCTGACCACCTTTGGTGACACTGCTTTCTCGATGCGCGTGGTGCTGGCAGCCAGAGGCCCATTGCCCGAAGCCGTTCTGGGAAGCATCCGCTCTGCCTTATCGACGCCGCCGGCCGACAATCCCGAAGCCGCGATCGGATGGGTGCGGCCCAACATCGTCCGTCCCGATCCTGACGAGGCGGACGATGCAGCCGAGAGCTTCCGCTTCATGACACAAGCACGATGGGGTCCTCGCGTCCGCACTACCGCAAACGACTTCAAGATCGACCTGAGCGCCGTGGTCACTCCGGAGGAGGCGGTCAGCCTGTTCCATGTGCCCATCTACGACCGGCCCGGGCAGACCTCCGCCTTGAGCACAGCCGAAGCGCCGTTCGTCATTCCGCCCGAGACACTCGCCAAGGACCGGATCAAGATCAAGAACGGGAAACCCGAGCCGACGCTTAGGATCGGGCACATGTACCAGCGCGAGAAGCTGCTCCTGCCTGCCGAAGACGGATCCGGCGGACAATCGTTCAGGGTTACGCTGGACGATCTGATGAAGCCGTCATTACTGGTCGGCGCGCCCGGAAGCGGCAAGACGAACCTCGCTTTCTCGCTGTTGATGCAGCTTTGGGGAGAGCACCGGATCCCGTTCCTCGTACTCGATCCTTCAACCGGTCAAGAATTCCGGTTGCTGCTTGGCGATCCCGCGTTGAAGGACGAGTTACTGATCTACACGATCGGCGACCGCGACGCGCGTCCGTTTCAGTTCAACCCTTTCTCCGTACCGCCCGGCGTCACCGTCCGCAACCATGCCACTCGGATCCTCGCGGCCTTCCGCGCGGCGTACGAGATGCACGACCCGATACCCGCAATCTATGAAGCCGCGCTCGAACGGATTTATACCGATCCGCGATATACCGGCGGCGCCCCGGTCATGAAGATGGAAGATAAGGGCCAGATGGGCAGCCCCGCGCCCACACTTTCGGACTTCGCAGCCGCAATTCGCGACGAAGTGAACGAGAAGGCCGTAGGCCTGTATGAAGGGTCGAAGGAATCGATCGGTGTTATCCGTGGAGCAAGCACGATCCGGGTGAACGCGATCGGCAAGAAAATCGGCCACATCATCAACGTGAAGGAGAATAACGGGCAATTCATGCAGGATCTGCTCAAGAAGCCCGTGGTCATTGAGCTGGGTGCGCTGGGAGATTCGTCTAACATCTCATTGGTGATGGCGTTCCTGCTCACACAATTGGCAGGTCACATCGAACATGCTTTCCGGGAAGATGGTAGTCGCCAAAACGTGATGTTCATCGAGGAGGCACATCGCCTGCTCGGCGCGAGCGAGGGGGATGGCGTGGAATCCAAGAGCGCTGAAGACCTCAACATGATGCTCGCCGAGGTCCGCAAGTTTCGTCAGGGAATTTTGGTCATGGACCAGCGCCCGAGCAGCCTGGTCGGTGGCGTGCTCGACAATGCCTATATCAAGATCCTGACCCGCCTGTCGGATCGCGTGGGGTTTGATCGGCTGAGCAGCGAGCTCAATCTCAGCGAAGCACATCAACGCTACGCGCGTACACGGCTCAAGACCGGTGACGCGATCCTGCTGGACCGCGATGCGGGGCAGCCAGTGCTAATGCGATCGGAAAATGTGAAGCAAGCGTTGGAACACGCACGGCTTTCACCGGACGAGACGATCGAAAGGATGCGCGCCAACGTTGCCGCCGCAAAGCTGATCCCGCCAGATGACGTGGACTATGTGGAACCAGGTGCCGGTGCGTCACTCGACCTGTCGAAGGTTCCGACGACCTCGGCGTCGCCTGCAGCCACGTCGAACGTTTCGGGCAGTCGCGACTGGATGGTCGAGCGCAGCAAAATAACGCTGAACCGGCTCGTCGACGATCATCTGCGGCGCTCGAAGCTATTCTACGCGATCAGCGATACACTCAAGGATACGGCCGATCCGCTGGCGGCCAAACGCGCGCTCGAAGAGTGCCTGGCGGAGAAGCCTGACGCGTTCGGCGCGGTTACGGGCGAACTGCGAGAATTCTTGCTGTGGACAATGGTCGGACGAATCGTGGAAGCCGATTATCCGCAGATCGTCCCGGCACTCAAACGCTTGCGCGACGCCGAGCCGTCGGCAGCCTCAAGCTCCGCCAAGCAAGAGTAGGCGGCTATGGGCGAGGAAGAAAATTTCGAAGCTGAGCGGGCGCCGGTCATCGAACCGGCGGTCGAACCGGTGTTCGCCCCTCCCCGACCACCCGATCTCGTGCCTCAGGTCGATGTGGCTCCACCAGTCGGCATTGTTGAGCCGGTTGTCGCGCCGCCAAGAACTGACGACACCCCGGACCGGACACAAATGCCGGAGGTCGAGCCGGTTGTCGCACCACCGCGTATCGAAGAGACGCCCGAACCTCTTTTCCGGCCCGAGAGAGAAGATGAGGGCATCAGTCTGCGCGACCGCCCGCCGATCGAAGCGATCGAAGCAATTAATGGCGATCAGCCGCCGATACCGGCCGACATCCTCCCGCAACCTGACAAATGGAACGACGCACGCGCCGCTGAGGAAGAAGCGATGCGGCGCGAAAGTCTGGAACAGCCGCCGCTCGAAAGCGTGACGGACGTTCCTTCGAGCGTCGTCGAGACGGTCGACGGGCGCGATCCGGTAGCCGATGCGACAATCGAAAATGGCGAGCCGGGCGGATCTACCCTGCAGGAGCAAATCCCAGCCATCGGCTCCGACATAGTCGAAACGATTGGCGGCAACGATTCAGTCAGTGCCACAACGCCGCTCGACACTGGCATGCCCCAGATGGCGGAGGCGCGCTTAGAGGACGTTGCCGGGTCGGACGAGGCAACGCTTCCACCGTTGGATACGGTCGCCGAGAGCGGCATTTCGACTGTCGCTGAAGCGCCAGCCACCTCCGAGCCGTCATTCGACGATATCGCCGATACGGTCATCGGAACCAGCATCGACGATGGAACTCCGCTGGTCGATCGAGATTTGCCGGCAGGAGAGCAGCTCGCGTCACTTGAAGCGGTAGCCGCGGGCCAAAGCGATGCCATTCCCGACATGGTCGAAGAGAGCACGCTGCCGCCCGAAGCGGGGCCTGCAACAACGCGCAACGAGTCCATCGCATCCGAAACCGAAGCGACTTCGTCCGACATCCCTCTCGACCTGGGCGATCAGCCCGGTGACCAGCTGGGTTCACAGGCGGAAGTGTCGGAAGCTGCCGACGAAGCCCTGACCGTGCCCGTCTCGCCGTCAGCGCAGGAACCTATTGCGGAAGACGCGGGAGAAACCCAACTCGATGAGCAGCCGGCGGCACCGACATCCGTCGTGACGACCGACCTACTTGCGGAGCAATCCGAACTTGAGGCGCAGGGTACGCGCGATCCCGATAGTACCGGTGTTGTCGAAGATACGATCGATACAGGTTCGGCTGTAACTCCGGGCGAGGCAGAAGAGGTGCCTGAGACCGAGCAGCCGATCCCGGGAGCGCAAACGCAGTTTGCTGAGCTGTTGCCGCAAAATGTGGATACGGAACCGCAAATGGCATCGACGCCCGCAGAGAGCACCGTCGAAACCACGGCCACCGAGGACGCGGAACTGCGCGAGGCGGATTCGTCGTCTGCGCTGGAGGCTTCGGTGTTGAGCTCACCCGAAGCGATCCCTGCAAACGAACTCGACGAACAGCCGCTGCTAGCGGAGCAACCGCAAATCCCGGTGGAGAAGGAATCCGCGCTCGAGCCTGCGACAGTCGCGCAAAACGCGGAGGTTCCTGGCGAAGAAGAACTGACTGAAGACACGACCACAGGCACCGAAAACGACGTAGTGTCACCGTCGGATGTGTTTCCCGAGTCGCCATCCCAACCGGTGACAGAAGAGCTTCGTCTGGTGGATAGTCTGTCGTCGGAACCCAAGGTGGAATCGGTCGATGATATTTCGCCTCCGGTCGACCGCGAGGAACTCGAGTCCTCGCAGATAAGTCATGAGTCGCAACCGCCGATCGATGGCACCGTGTCAGCGCAAGAGAATAGCCAACAACCAGACCGACCGGAGGAACTGCGGGGCGCTGCCGACGCCGATCAGACGCTCGAAACATTCGAAGAGCGGGATGAAGTCGTCGAAATGACGCCGCCGCTCGATACATCATCGCAAGCGGCAACCACGAGCACATCCGAGGTCACCGGAGGCGACCTGGAAACAGTCGCGAATGAGGACGGACTGGAGAGCCTGGCGGACCTGCCCCAAGATGGCCTCCCCCCCGCCCCCCGTTTCCAATCCGAGAAAGCGGAAGAGACTGCGCTCACCGGTTCCGTGGATGACGAACTGGGATCCGACCTGGATACCGGCACACAGTCCGAAACTCTCGACGCCGGTACTCTGGTCGATACCGAAACCGCTGCTGACACCGTTCAAGAGGTCGACACGGTGCTCGACGGCCAGGACAGCACAGCCCCGGCTCATGACGCTGCAATAGAAGCTCCCGAGCCCAAAGATTCTACCGAGGTCGCGACGGAAGGCATTGAGAATCTCGAGAGCGACAGCACCGAGAATAGCGATAAAACCGAAGACACGGTCGGCAACGATGTGGTCGAAGCCGAGGAAACCACCGAAACGCCCGAGGCCGTGGGCACCGCGGAGAATATATCCGAAAGTGAGAGTTCGGCCGCGGAGAACACAGAGGGCGAGAAAGCCGCCGATGGCGAACCGTCGCCTGAAAAGGAGCAGCGAGAGAAAGAAGAACTCGAGCAGAAGGAGAAAGACCAGCGGCTGTTCGAGGAGGAGCAGCTCAAGGAGAAGGATCGTCTCGAGGCAGAAGCGCGCGATAAAGAGCAACGTGACGCGGCCGAGGCCTTGCGCAAGCAACAGGAAGCTGCCCGTCTCGCGGAGCTTGATGAAGCCAAGCCTGTCGAAAACGTGGCGAATGTCGTCGAGGTCCCGCCTGTCGATTCAAAACCCGATTCGATTTTAGCCGAACCAATCCCGGACAAGCCGCCGTCACCCGCGATCGAGCTCACGGAACAAGTGAACGATACATCCGAGAGCATGCCGGCCGTGGCCGAGGCACCCGCGCCGTTAGAAGGCAACGAACTCGCAGCGCTTGGCAAGGAAGGGCTCGTTGATGCGGCAACCGCGCTACTGGCGGAAATAAACTCGATGTCCGCGTCAAGTACTGGACCCGCCCCGCTTGCAGCTAGTGGCCAGGGCGGACATCAGACATCTATTCCCGTTGCCCCGCCACCAGGTGAAACCCGGTTCGAGCGTGTGGTCTACGCGGACGGAACGGCACGCATGCAACCCGATCGCGCGCAGGAAGGGTGGATGCGGGAACGCGACGATGCGCTCGCCCGATTGGCAAAGAAGCAGGTGCTTCCGGACGACAAGACGCCTGGACAGCTTATCGACGAGATCGACGGCCAGGTTTTCAAGGCAGCGCAGAGCTTTCTGTTCGAAAATGCCCCCGAACGTGGCGGATGGGGTGCCGAGGAAGTGGCGAAGGGGATCGTCTTCGACCACACCGGGCTGAACGTACGGGCCGTGCAAAATCGCAGTAATCAGGGTGCTGATGGCATCGCCTATGATGACAACGACAAGAAGATTTTCCTGGTCGAGGTAAAATATTCCAAGAATGGCGTGTCGAAGGCGCGGGCGCCAAGTTCGGTCGATCCAGGAGAGCGCATCCTGTCATGGAGCGCGGAGCGGCGCGAGAAGCTGAACTCATGGAAGGCCGTGTTCGCGCAGACGCCCGAACAATTGGACGAACTCGATAAGGCCATCAAAGCCGGATACGAGGTCGTGGGCGTGCATGTGCGCGTCGGCCCGTCGAAAGCTGAGCCTGGTGCTGGCCCAGACCAGCATCCGGGTTACGATGTCCGCGTTGACCGTTGGCATTGAAAAGCGTTGGTCCGCAAACGACGGATTGTGTCGAAAAAGGCAGCGGGCAGATCGGGATCGAGCTGCCATCCGGTGTGCGCCTGACCGTTGACGCGTCAGTCGATGCCGAGGCGCTGTCACGGGTGATCGGTGTCCTGGCACGATGATCCCGCTTCCTCCGCTAACGCGGATATTTCTGGCGTGCGGCGCGACCGATATGCGCAAAGGGTTCGACGGCCTGGCGGTGCTGGTGCAGCAGGCGCTGAAGCAGAGTCCGCATTCCGGCGCGCTGTTCGCGTTCCGCGGCAAGCGCGGCGATCTGGTCAAGCTGCTCTGGTATGATGGCCAGGGATTGTGCCTGTTCTCCAAGCGCATGGATCGAGGCCGGTTCATCTGGCCATCGACCGCGACCGGGACAGTCGCGATGACCGCTGCACAGCTTTCGATGCTGCTGGAAGGCATCGATTGGCGGCGACCGGAGCGTACATTCACACCGTCGCTGGCAGGCTAAAAAGCCCGGATCCCGGCGCTTTTTCTGGCTCGGCGACTCGCGATCTGCTATATGTTCGCGGTGTCGGACGCAGCCCTTTCCGCCCTCGATAAAGACGCTCGGATCGCCGAGCTGGAAGCCGCATTGGCGACCGCCCGCGCCGATATCACTGCCCGCGATATCCTGATCGATACGCTGCGCGTGCAGCTCGCCCGCCTCAAGCGCATGCAGTTCGGCAAGGCGTCCGAGAAGCTCAGCCACGAGATCTCCCAGCTCGAGCTGGCGCTCGAAGAACTCGAAGCCGAAGCCGAAGCCGCCACGGTGCGTGCGCAGCGCGTCGATCCTGCCACCCTCGACCGGCCCGCACCCGTTCGCGCGCTCCCGGAGCATCTGCCTCGTGAAGAACAACGCATCGAGCCCGAGCACGGCAACTGCACGTGTCCCGATTGCGGCGGGCTCTTGCGCCCACTGGGTCAGGATAGCGACGAGATGCTCGACGCCGTGCCGGTCCAGTGGCGGGTCGTCCGCACCATCCGCCCCAAGTATAGCTGCCGCGCCTGCGAGAAGGTCGTGCAGGCAGCGGCACCCGTAAAGGCGATCGCGCGCGGCAAGGCGACGTTCGGAACGCTTGCCCATGTCGTGGTCGCCAAGTTCGACCATCACCTGCCGCTCTACCGCCAGGCGGAGATGGTGGCCGCGCAGGGTATCGATATCGATCGGTCGACGCTCGCCGGTTGGGCCGGTCAAGCGTCAGCGCTGCTCGATCCGATCGTCAGCCGCATCCGCGAGGCCGGGCTCACCGCCACCAAGATCCATGCCGACGACACGCCCGTGCCGATGCTCGATCCGGGGCGCGGCAAGACCGCAACCGGCAGGATCTGGGCCTATGTCGTCGACGATCGCGGCGCCGGCGCCACCACGCCGCCGCTGGTCTGGTATAAGTTCACCCAGGATCGCACCGGCAGTCACCCCCAACAGCAGCTCGCCAACTTCACCGGGTTCCTGCAGGCCGACGGCTATGCCGGCTATGACAAGCTCTACAGCACCAAACGCGTCACCGAGGTCGCCTGCTGGGCGCATTTCCGGCGCAAGATCTTCGATAGCCATGCGACCAAGCCAACGTCGCTCACCACCGATCTACTGGCGCGCATCGCCAGCCTCTATCGGATCGAGGACGAGATCCGCGGCCACCCACCAGACGTCCGACGGCGAGGCCGGCTGGAACGAACCGCACCCTTGGTCGAGGCCTTGCGCACCGCCCTCGACGACGCCTTGCGACGCCTCTCGCCAAAGTCTGAGATGGCCAAGGCGATCGCCTATGGCCGCAAGCGCTGGACCGCGCTGACGCGGTTTCTCGATGATGGTCGGCTGGAGATCGATAACAACATCGCGGAACGCGCGATCCGCAGCATCGCGATCGGCCGCAAGAACTGGCTGTTCGCCGGATCGAAGGCCGGCGGCGAACGCGCCGCCGCGATCTACACGGTCATCGAGACCTGCAAGCTCAACGGCATCGAACCGCAGTCCTATATCGCCGACGTCATCGCCAAGGTCGCCGGTGACTGGCCCGCCTCACGCTGGGATGATCTCATGCCATGGAACTGGCGTCGCATCGATGATCGCGAACGTCTGGCTGCGTGACCGATTCCGCCATCACCCTTCGGCTGCGTGAGCTTAGGCCGGCCAATGCAGACAAAGGCTATGTGCCTGCTCGGATTTACGACATCGTACTTGAGGACGAAGCGGTCGGGCATGTGGTACTGAGGATTGGGGACAACGACGCTTTGCGACGATATGCCGGTCACATCGGATACCAGGTCGAGCCTCAGCATCGCGGGCGGGGGTACGCGGCCGCTGCAGTTCGCCTATTGCTACCGATTGCCCGACGTGCGGGCATGCAAGAGCTTTGGATCACGTGTGTCCCGGACAATCGAGCGTCTCGCCGCACGCTGGAAAAGCTTGAGGCATCGTATGTCGAAACGGTCGATCTGCCTGAAGTCTCGGATATGTACGCGCGAGGCGAGCGGCAGAAGTGCCGGTATCATCTGCCGCTTTGATGCCAGTCATTGAACCGTCACAACGCGGTCGCCCTCACACACCAAGCTCAGCTGCGCGCCGACTGAGCTGCGGCTCTCAGACGACGCTTACGAACGATAGGAGTCACGGCACGCTTCTGCGGCCTGCCAGAATCGTTCGTTGTCGCCGGAAAATGTAAAGACGACGCCTGATGCGTCTTTCATGGGAACGAGAACGGAGATCCTTTTCGCCGCCATGGCATCGGTCAGCGTGACGTAAGGTTGGGACGCGACCTCGCCCGTTGGCCCTTTCATCGGAGGACCGATGATCGGAAAACGCAGCAAGCCTTTCTCGACGCTGAGATCGCTGCTGAAGACCTTCTCCCCAAGGCGAAGGGAGATGGCCTGATAAACCGCACCCCGTTCCCAGGCGCTGTCGCTCAGCACCAACCGATCCATCACACCCAACGCCACCTCCAAAAGGCAGCCTTGAATCAGACTTCACCCCTCAAGGGAATCCCCAGAGTCCACACCGCCTAGAGTTCCTAATGATCTGCGACGAAGCCTGCGAGAATATCGGCTTCGAGGTAGGCAATCCGTTCTTCGCTATGGTGGTGGACGAATATGTCAGTCAGGCACTGTCGACCGGCGACGTGTTCAATTGGGTGCAGCATGATCCCTTCTCGCTGTCGCCGCCGCTGAGGGTCTGGTATGCGTTCAGGCGAAGGCGCGGCGGCGCGTGCGCCGGCGCGGCGGGGACCAGCGCGAGGAAGACGAACTGCCTCATGCCCGCATCCCTCGATGACGCCAGACCATATAGACCGGCAATCCCAGTGCCACAAAGCCAAGATTTAGCAGGCCGACCTGCGGCAGCGTGACGATCGCAGTCATCAGGAGACCGACTGCCGCCGCGATGAAAAGCGAGGGAAGCATCGGATAAAGCGGTACGCGGTAAGGCCGCGCGAGGTCAGGCCGAGTCTTGCGCAACCGCATCAGCCCGACGACCGCCGCTAGGTAAAAGAGCCACATGCCCAGCACAAATTGCGCGGCAAGTTCGGTGAAGCTGCGGACCCAGATATAGACGGCGGCGACCACCGCCGAACCCAGGATCGCGACGTGCGGGGTCGCGAACTTTGGGTGAACCGCGCCGATGTGCCGGAACATCAGTCCCTCGCGTGCCATCGCGAAGGGAATACGCGAATCGCACGTCGCCGCCGCCAGCAGCGCGCCGAAAACACATAGGAGCGCCGCCACGCTGGTCGCTGCCGCTCCGGCCTCGCCGAATGCCAAGCGCATCGCATCTGTTGCCACGAAGGGCGAGGCGGCGATCTGCGCGGGCGAGAGCACCGCCAGGAAAGCTGCGTTGAGGAGTAGATAGAGAAAGGTGACGATCGCGACACCACCGATCAAACCCCGAGGAGCGTTGCGCGCGGGCTCGTGCACCTCGCCGACCATCGCCGCCGCGCCGGCAACGCCGTCGAGCGGCCAAAGCACCGCGACCAACGCCAGGCCGAGAGCGCCGAGCCTGCCCCCCCCTTGTGCGGGTGTCACCCTTTCCATTGCATCGCCGGTCGTCACTAGAAGACCAAAAGCGATGGCGGCGAGCGCCAGCGCCTTAACCACCGTGAAAAAGCGGTTGGCGCGGCTCGCGGCGTTTACCGACGCGATGTTGATCAGCGTGACGACGCCGAGCGCGGCCGTTGCGACGACATGCTCACCAACGCTCCCGATCGGCACCAATGCTCCTATATAGGATGCGAAGATCAGCGATACCGCCGCCCAATTCGCGGGATTGATGAACAGGAAGGTCCAGCCGAAGAGGAAGGCCGCGGGCTTTCCGAACGCCTCTTCGAGATAGACGAACAGTCCGCCGGCCCGCGGGAACATCGCCGCGAGTTCGGCAAGGCAAAGCGCCAGGCACAATGTTATCGCGCCCCCGACCGCCCAGATACACAGGATCGCCGTCGGGGTGCCGAGCAGGGCGGCGACTTCGGACGGGGTACGGAAAATACCACTGCCGACAATGATGCCGACCGTCAACGCCGCGAGCGAACCCGCACCGAGCCGACGCTGAAGTCCGGGTTCAGCCACCGGCATCAGGCCTGTGCGAGCGCCGCTACGGAGGTATCGGCGCCAGGTGCGCTTTCAGGCTGATACGGCATTTTTGCGTTGGCCTTACCCGCGCCAGCCACCCCCAGCGCGAGTGCGGTTCCACGAGCCAGGCAACCTTGTCTTCCTCTCGTTGATACGATCATTTGCTGTCCTTTTTTCGTCCGTTTGCGGACTTTACATTTCTGGAGGCAGGGTAAGCGGGGTCGGGAGCACTGGCCTATATCGTAAACATGCTACGGCGCTGGGGCCTCCGCGGCATGTTTCAGCCTAGCGAGCCCGGCGTCGATCTTCGCCACGGTCTGACTGGAATAGTCGGCCCGCATCGCGTCGAGCTCCGCGGCCGACTTGCTGCCGGGCACATCTTCGAACCAGTACATCTCGAAGTCGAGGCGCGTGCGGTTCCCCTCAGCCGTCAGCCGTTGATCGACATAGGCGTTGGTCACTCCGGTGTCCGGATCGGCAAGGCGCAGCACGAGCCGACGACCGGGATCGGCCAACAGTATTTCTTCAAGCCGCGACGCGACGACGACGCCAGCGCGGCGCGAATAAAGATAGGTCCAGCCGGTCGCTCCCTCGACTCCGCGCAGCGTCTTGGTGGCGACGGTGTCGGGCATCCAGCGGCTGCGGTCGAGTAGCACGGGCCATATTTGAACCGCGGGACGATCGATAAGGATCGACGTGCGGCTTAGCGCGGACACATGCGAGGTGGCTGAAGATCGCTCGCCCGCGATGTATCGGTCGACCCGGGCTGCAAGCAGGTTCAGTGGCACCGCCCCGCCTGCCAGCATGGCGCTGTGGAAACGTTTCACGTCGAAGCGCGGTCCGAGCGCCGCCTCCGCCTTGTTCCGGGCGTCGCGAAACGCCTGATAACCGAGATAGTAGCCGATTGCCTGACACGGAATGTCGGTCGCGTAGCGCAACGTCTCGCTGTCGATCTGAGCCGGAGCCTCAAGCGTGTAGCGGCTCATGAAAGCGCGCGCCTGGCCGAGCCCCCAACCGGCCGTATTCAGCCCGGTGTCGGTGACGAGCCGCGCGGCAAGGAACGACTGAAGCGACAGATGTCCGTAGAGTTCGGCTGGCTCATACAAGCCTTGGTCCTCGACCAGCCACGCGGCATATTCCGCCCAGCCTTCGACGAAGGGCGTAGGGTCGAGATAGGCCACGATCGGGTGAACCTGCGGGATTTCGCGGGCGAGCGCGATCTGCAGATGGTGACCGGGAACAAGCTCATGGGCAATCAGATGTTGCGCCCCGATCATCGTGCGCTTGGCGAGCCCGGACCCGTTGAACCGGTAGAATCCGGTTGGTGAAGCGGCATTGGGCGACTGGTAGTCTCCGTACGCCATTCCGCCCTCGTCGGCGGGGTCGAGCCGCTTGACGTCGTAGGGGGCCTTGGGAAGCTGTGCGAACAGGTTCGGCAGGATCGGCGCGATGCGCGCCAGGTAGCGACGATAGCGTGCCGCGACGTCGTCGGCGGTGGCAGCAAGCCATTTCGGATCGCCGCGCAGCCGGCCGTCGAAAGCGGCCGCCTCGGCCGGGCCGCCAAGCCGCGTCCGCAACTCCCGGCGTCTCGCTTCGATGCTGGCGAGCGCACGCTCGCCGGTCGTTCGGATCGTTGCAGGATCTAACGTCAAGCCAGTCCCTGCAGCGATACAGCGGGCGTAGCGTTCGGCACCGCCGCGATACTGCGCAAGGCCTACCGCGGAAGGAGCCGCGTTGAAGTAACTATCGTCGAGCACGGCGCGCAGGCGCGCAAGCGCGGGCAGCAACCGACTGGCTCCCGCCGCGGCGATCGCGCGGCGAAACTCGCTACGGTCAGTTTCGGAAACGCCGTCCAGCCGGCGGTCGCCGACGCCGATGCGCGTCGGCAAGGTTGCGATCACCTCGTCGATCAGAGCGCGCGCGTTCGGGATCGCGGCCTTGGGCAAAAGATTGCCATGCGCCCGCTGCTCGCGCGTCCGCGCGCCGATCGCATCGACGGCCGCCGCATATCCTTCGAGGAGCGCGAGATAATGAGAGCGATCCGCAGCGCTCGATAACGCAGCCGCCGCCAGCCCGGCGCTAGCCCAGCTATGGATATCGCCGCCACGATAGGGCGTAACCAGAAAATCATACCAGTAATTCTCGGCGGCGTGCGACCGTGCGGCCAAGTCCTGCAGCAACGATTGACGCAGTTCAGCCTCGGCCGCGGTCAGCCCGTCGGCGGGCACGACTGCGAGCATCCTATGGAGTTCACGCGCTTTCACCGAATAAGCTTGTTCGTCCGCGCGCGAAATGCGGCCGATATGCGTGAGCGGCAGCCCGAGCGCCACGCGAACGTCGGGATCGGCCGCTTGACGCCACGCGAACGCTCGATCGGCAACGACGCGCAGGTCGGACGATGGGCTGGCGAACGCCGGCGACGACATGACGAGGGCGAGAACTGCGGCCAGTCTATATTTGCTAGTCATGGCCAGTTGATAGCTGCAGCGCCGAGGGTCGCGACATAGCATGTTCGTGCTAGCGACGAATGACGCTGGCAGCGCCTATGGTCCCGCCCGTATAAAGGATGAGGCCGAAGGATATGAAACGCTGTTTGCCGGTCATGATCGCGATCATGCTGACGACGGAAGCACCGGCGCAACCGACTGCGCGCGAGGCTGCCTATCGCAACTTCCCCGCACTCGTCGACAATTGCCGAATTTCGGCCGGATGGAATGCCGATGGCACGTTGACCTATGCTCCGGCGGGATCGCCCCCCATGACCATCGACCCGCTCACCGGCGCGCCGGCCGCGGCGCGCGCCGCGGCATCCAAGTCGGTGGCAAGCGAGCGCCTGTTCAAGCGAGAAATCTGGCTGAGCGGCGAAATAGAGGTGCCTGAGGTGCCTGCACCGGGTGGTAGGCGATTCGCGCTCCTCAAGGAGCATGATCTCTGGCTGCGCGACGGTGCGACGCTACGCCCGTTGACGACCGGCGGAACGTTCGACCACAGCTGGGATATCGAGGCGAGCCAGCCAACGCCATTTTCGCCCGATGGCGGACAGCTGTTCGCGTTGCGCTATGATCGATCGCGCGTGTTTCGGCAGCCCCAGGTGGACTACCTGCCGCGTTACGAAAAGCTCACCCTGGTCCATATGCAAAAGGCGGGGCTGCCGTTGGACAGGCCTGAGGCGTTCATCGTACCGACCGACGGCGGCAAGCCGATAGCGATCGACCTTGGCGACACGACCGACCACTATGTGAGGCTGCTCGGCTGGACGCCCGACGGGCGCGAAGTGATGATGGCCCGCTACACGCGGCTGTTCGACCGCGTCGACGTCCTCGCGGCGGACGCAGCGACGGGTGCGGTCCGGCTCGTTCTGACGGAAACCGCCAAGACGCCGGTGCGGCTGCAACATGAAGTCTTATGGCCGAACCGCAACGGCTTCACGATGTTGAGCGACGGCGGCTTCTTGTGGGAGTCTCAACGCTCGGGATGGAACCAGCTATATCGTTATGATCGGTCGGGAAGACCGGTCGCCACGCTGACCACAGGGAATGCCCCTTTCAGTGGAATCGTCCGTGTCGACGAAGCAGGCGGCAAGGTTTATTTCTATGCGACGCGCGAAGCCCGCGTCTACGATCGCAACCTATACCGGGTGGGGCTGCGCGGTGGCCGCGTCGAACGCCTGACGCAAGGCGATGGTTGGCACGATGTGCAATATTCGCCCGACGGCCGCACTTTCATCGATAGCTTTTCGACTGTCAGCACGCCGCCAACGCACCTTCTGCGCCGTTCCGACGGATCGCTGGTTAAGCTGCTAGCCACCGCCGATATATCAAGGCTGCGGGCGCTCGGCTGGACCGCGCCGGAAGAACTGCGCTTGAAGGCCGCGGATGGTGTCACCGACTTGCGCGGTGTGCTTTACAGGCCGGCGGACTTTGATCCCGCGAAACGTTATCCGCTGGTGGAATATGTCTACGGCGGGCCGCAAAGTGTCTATGCCCCGCAGAAATTCTGCTTCGACGCGGACTTCGCCAAAGTGCGCGCAGCAGCGCTCGCGCAGCGCGGTTATCTCGTCCTCATTCTCGACGGGCGCGGGACCGCGGGGCGATCGCGCGCTTTCCTGGATGTCGCCGTCGGAGACTGGGCGAACCATGTCGTCGCCGACCACGCCGGCGCGCTCCGCACGCTCATTGCGACCCGCCCCTATATCGATCCCGCTCGTGTCGGCGTGTATGGACGTTCCTGGGGTGGGTATTACGCCTTCCGCTTCCTGGCCGACGCCCCCGATATCTACCGGGCGGCTGTAAGTATCGTGCCGGGGCTCGATCCACATGGCGGTATGCTTTACGAGCCGTTTCTGGGCATGCCCGACCGTAACCCGAGGGCCTATGAAGACGCTTCGCCCTTTCGGCTTGCACCCAAGGTGCAAGGAAGGCTGATGCTGGTCGGGACCGGGCTCGATTCCTCGACGCTGGTCGACGTCATGAAGATGTCCGACGCGATGGTGAAGGCAGACAAGCGCTTCGACCTGCTCATCCTCCCTGCGCAGGAACACGCGATCCTCGGAAGCGATGCCGATTACATGCAGGATCGCATCGGCGAGTTTTTCGACACAAATCTGGGAACCGACAAATGATCCGAACGATGCGATTCTCGCTATCGCATTTAGGGAACCCAGATCTTCATCGCCGCGCTGCACTGTGAAGCCCTGACTGCACGCCGGATCATCGACCAACTGATGACGAAGGAGATATTCGAAGTCTATGCCGAAACCCAGTTCGCGCCGTTGCTGGAGGAAGGCGACGTCGTCATTCTCGACAATCTGCCCAGCTATAAGAGCGATAAGGCCAAGCCCACCCTCAAAGCGCGTGGCATCTGATTCCTCCTCTTCCCCGTCATACAGCGCCGACCTCAACTCCGTTGAGATCGCCTTCTCAAAATTAAATGCGCGCCTAATACGGGTCGGCGCCAAGACAATCGACGACCTATGGAAGTCTACCGGCAGCATATTTGAAATCCACTCCTACGATGAATACTAAAACCACTTCACAGCGGCGCGATATACGTCAAATTAAAGGATAAATTCTCTAGTTCTGTGGATTTAAATTTGCCACCTTGTGATACAAGGTGTGAAGTAAATTTTAAATACTTAGAATCATGTTAGAATCATGTTAGAATCATGCAGTTACTAATGACCCTTTTGAATCTAAAATTCGTTCCGGGCTATCGGAAATATGTGGCGAACTTCAGATTCGGGTTACTAGACGTCGTTGCCGTCTATCACTTTCATGACATGGTTCGACAACCGAGGCTCCGTTAGCACGGATATCCGCGAAGCGTGGCGATGAAGTCGCTGTCGGCGGAGCGTGCCAGTGTCTGGTATCTGGAGTGTTTTTGCCGCGCCCTCGTGCGGCTGCAAGTCGAATAAGGAAATATTGATGGTCAGCGGACTTATAGTGAAGCATCTTGCGAGAACATGTATCAGTGCCCGGCCCTTCAATATTCCCTATAATGCATCGATCGATCCGGCCAGGACGGCGCTTCCGGCCATCGGGATGCAGTTCGATTTCCTTTCAAAGGACGGATATTTCGCGCGAAAGAGCCATGATCCGGTCCTCGCTGGTGGCAGGTTTCGGGCGATGCGATCGCGCTTTTTCGCCCTGCTTATATTATTCGCGACCCCGGCGTTCGCCGCCACGTCGGGAGATCTCGCGCGCTGGCGTGGGCAGGCAGCGCGCATCACTATCGTCCGCGACGATTGGGGCATCGCCCATGTCCGGGGCAAGAGCGATGCCGATGCGGTGTTCGGCGCGGTCTATGCCCAGGCCGAGGATGATTTCCCGCGGATCGAGGCCAATTATCTCGCCGCGCTCGGCCGCACCGCCGAGGCCGAAGGCGAAAGCGCGATCTGGGCCGATTTGCGCCGGCGCCTGTTCCTCGATCCCGACACGCTGAAGCGCGACCATGACGCCAGCCCGCCCTGGCTAAAGGCGCTGATGGCAGCCTGGGCCGATGGGCTGAACTATTATCTCGCCACCCATCCGAACGTCCGTCCCAAGGCGCTGAACCGTTTCGAGCCGTGGATGGCGCTGAGCTTCACCGAAGGCAGTATCGGTGGCGACATCGAGCGGGTCGACCTCAAGGCGCTGCAGGCCTTCTACACCGGCGCGCCCGAGGTAGCGCTCGCCGCCGACGATCATCTCGTCGAACCGGCCGGGTCGAACGGCATCGCTGTCGCGCCGGCCAAGACCCGCGACGGCCATGCCCTGCTGCTGATCAACCCGCACACCAGTTTCTTCTTCCGCTCCGAATTGCAGATGAGCAGCGACGAGGGGCTGAACGCTTATGGCGCCGCCACCTGGGGACAATTCTTCCTCTACCAGGGCTTCAACGCCCACGCCGGCTGGATGCACACGTCGAGCGGGGTCGATGCCGTCGACGAGTTCGCCGAGACAATCGTAAAGGCCGGCGATGCGCCGCACTATCTTTATGCCGGCGCCGAACGGCCGGTCACGGTGCGGCCGATCACCCTACGCTACCGCAAGCCCGACGGCAGTTCCGGCGAACGCAGCTTTACGACCTTCGCCACCCATCATGGCCCGATCGTCCGTTCGGAAGGGGGCAAATGGATGGCCGTCGCGATGATGTGGAAGCCGGTCGCCGCGCTCCAGCAAAGCTATTTGCGGACCAAGGCGAGCGACTATGCCGGATGGCTCAAGATCGCGGGCTTCCAGGCCAACAGTTCGAACGATACGTTGTTCGCCGACGATCGCGGCGAAATCGCCTATCTCCATCCCCAGTTCGTGCCGGTTCGCGACGACCGCTTCGATTATCGGCGGCCGGTTGACGGCAGCGATCCCGCGACTGACTGGCAGGGGCTGACCCCGCTCGACCGGCTGCCGCAGGCGGTCAATCCGCCGAGCGGCTTCGTCTACAATACCAATGACGAGCCCTGGAACGCCGCCGGCGCCGCCAGCATCGCGAAGGGCGATTTCCCCAAATATATGGATATGGCCGGCGCCAATCCACGTGGCGAACATGCGTTGCGCCTGCTGCAGGCGGCACGGCCGCTGGCGACCGCCTCGCTGCTCGGCATCGCCTACGATCGCTGGATGCCGGCGTTCACCCGCCTCGTCCCCAAGCTGATCGCCGCTTATGATGCCCTGACGCCCGGGGATCCTCGCCGCGCCGCGCTGGCCGATCCGATCCGGCTGTTGCGCGAATGGGACGAGAAATGGGCGGCGGACAGCCAGGCGACCTCGATCGCGGTCTTCTGGGCGACCGAGCTTTGGCAGCGCGTCCTGCCCGACGCGCGTGCGGCCGGGACTTCGCCCTGGGACGCGATGTACGGCTCGGATGCCGAGGCGTTGCTCGCAACCTTCGAAGCTGGTCTCGCCCAGCTCAAGGTCGATTTCGGCACCACCACCGTCGCCTGGGGCGAGATCAACCGTTTCCAGCGGAACGACGCCTCGATCGTCCAGCATTTCGACGATGCAAAGTCGTCGACGCCGGTGCCCTTCACCTCAGCGCTATGGGGATCGCTCGCCTCGTTCGGATCGAAGCCTTATCCGGGGACCAAGCGCTGGTATGGCACCAGCGGCAACAGCTTCGTCGCGGTCGTCGAATTCGGCCCGCGGGTGAAGGCCTATGCGGTCAACGCTGGCGGGGAGAGCGGCAATCCGGCCAGCCGCCACTTCAAGGATCAGGTCGAGCGTTACGCGGCAGGCGATCTCCGCCCCATCTATTTTTGGCCGGACGATCTCGTCGGCCATACCGAACGAACCTACCATCCAGGAAACACTCGTTGAGCGACTGGCAGCGCCGGATATATCGGCAGCCCCGCCGCGCTCGCCCGATGCTGTTAGACCAAGATGAACTCATCTATACGCCATACATACTGTCGGCTCACCTCATTAGGGTCTGCCACTTTGCGAAATTGAGCGGCCCGCACAGGGTAGACCGGCTTGATTGTTAGTGCATCATCGCCTCCTTCGCCATGGCCGGGCGGAGGTGGAGCGAAGCGGAACCGGAGGCCGGCCATGGCGATGTCGCCGTTTCTGGGGCCGGCGGGCGGTAGCCGAGGCTGCTGTGAGGGCGGACGGTATATAGTGGCGCCGCCAGGCCTCGATCAGCACCCTAGCCTCGGCGAGACTGTAGAAGATTTCGCCGTTCAGCAGCTCGTCGCGAAGGGAGCCGTTGGGCCGAAGGCGAGTGAAGCCCAACCTCTCTTTGTAGCCTTTCTCCCAGGGCGAACCCGGCGTGATGTAGAGCGTCTTCACGCCGATTTTCCCGAGCCATTTCTGGACCTCGCCAGCGATGAATTCGCTGCCGTTGTCGGAACGAATATGAGCGGGCGCCCCACGCCAGAAGAACAGCTCCGCCAAGGCCGTCAGCACATCCTCATGGTTGAGCTTGCGAGCGACGACGAGGGCCAGGCACTCCCGGCTGAATTCGTCGATGATGGTGAGGATGCGGAATTTCCGACCATCGTGGGTGCGCCTCAACGAAACGGACAGGCCGCGCCACCGCCCTCGCCTGGCACCCGCGAAACCGTCAGTCGCGATCTTAGCCCAGCCAATCTTTCGCGCGCCGCGTAGAACTGGTCGAGCCGGTTCATGTCGGCGATCATCGCGACACCGAGGCGAATCCGTCCAGGACCGCCGCGCTGTCGGCGACCACACCGAATATGCCATCTTCGACCGTGACCATATGCACCGCCGCCTGATGTGCATACGCATCGCCGCTGGCACAGCCGTCCTCGACCAGCAGGCATTGATATTTGCGATCATTCGCCTCGCGTAAGGTCGTGTGCACACAGACGTCGGTGGTGCAACCGGTGAAGATTAGATGGGTGATCCCCTGCGCTCGCAGAATTAGGTCGAGGTCGGTTTGATAGAAGGCGCCGTTCGCCGTCTTGTCGACGACGAAGTCGGGTGCGTCAGGCGTCAATTCGGGCACAATGTCATAGCCCTCGCTGCCACGCAGGAGCGACGCGCCGTCACCCGCAGCGAGCGGAATCCCCGCCCGCGCGTTGCGCCAGCGATCATAGGGAGTAACATCGGCCAAGTCCGCGCGATAGCCCTGGCGCGTCCAGATGACACGCACGCCAGCCGATCGCGCCGCATCGGTCAGGGTCTTGATTGCCGGGATGACTGCGCGCAGCGGCGACGGATCGTAACCTTTGCGTGCGAAATAACCGTCCGGCGAAAGGAAATCGACTTGAAGGTCGATCGCCAGCAAGGCGGTCCGCGCGGGATCGAGCGCACCATCGTAGGGAAAATTGAAGGGACGAGCCTTGATTAACATGAGAACCTCATAGCCGAATGTCAAAAACGGAACCCGATGCGCCCCTCGATCCTGCGCGGAGGACCATAAAATTCTACATCGGCGAAACTCGCGTAGAAAAAGCGCTGTGTCAGATATGTCTTGTTGGTGAGATTTCGACCGATCAGGGCGACATAAATCCTGTCACCGGGAAGATCGTAGCGCAGGCTGACGTTCACCAATGCATAATCGTCCTGCTGCTCGCGCACGACATCGGTGAAGTTTGGAAACAGGACGCGCGACTGGTAGCTCACCTCAGCCCGACCGGTCACCCGGCCGGCATTGGCCAACTCAGTCTTATATTCCGCGCCAAGCGTGAAACTGAGATCGGGCGCCAATGGAAGTGGCAAATTGGCAACTGTCGTCGTACCAGGCAAGATGAAGTTCTTAAGCTTGCTGTGCAGATACGCTCCATTGAAATCGACCGAAGCCCCCTCGAATGGGCGGGCCACGGCGGTGAACTCGACGCCGTAGATGGATGCCTTTGACGCATTATTGATGCTGGTCACGAAGCCGGTGCTAGTGAACAGGACTGAGCGCAGCTGGAGGTCAGAATAATCATAATAGAACGCCGCCGCATCGATTTCGACCTTGCCGCCCGCAAAGCTGTTCTTGGTTCCCACCTCGTAGGCCCAAACCCTTTCGGGCCGGAAGGTCGCCGCCTTAGTGTCGAGGTTTACGCCGCCGCTCTTGAAACCACGGGTCGCGCTCAAATAGAATTGCGAGCCAGCGCGCGGCGCATATTTGATCAGGATGCGCGGGGTGAAGGCATCATTGTCGACCGCCGCCGCCGTCGGATAGACGACGGGTGCGCCAAAGACGACGGGAACTGACAGCGTACTCGCTCCCGATTGCTTCTCCTTGGTGTAGCGGCCGCCAACGAGGACGGACAGGTTCGGTGTGAACGGAACCGTTAATTCGCCATAGACCGCATAGCTTTGATTGCGGTTCTTCGTCGTCTGATCAGTAAAGATATAGGGTGTCGGATCGGGGTAGTCGGCATCGGTCTCGACCGACGAACTCACACTGCGTTCGTTGCCGTAATAGAGGCCGGCTGTCCAATTGAGCGTGTCCTTGCGCCCGCCCGAAAACTGGAATTCCTGTGAGAAATATTTGGATCGGAATGATGAGCGGGTGTAGGCGATCAATCCGCCCGCGCCGTCCACATCGACCACGCCCAGGCTCTTGTAATCGACATAGCCGGTGAGCGACTTGGCGGTCACAGATCCCAGGTCTAGCGTAAGCGCGCCCGACAATAGGACGCCCTCCTTGCGGGACCGCGGCGGCGTATCGACATTGATCCGGCGCGGACTTTGGCGGCCAGGGGCAAGGCTCGCATAGACCGGCGAGCCGGGATCGTTGCTGCCGCCGAACCCAACCGTGCCCTTGTCGAGCGAATATTGGGCGGTCAGATCGACCGACAATATGTCGGTCAGCGCATACTGACCGCGGACACGTCCACCGACGAAATCCCGATTATCGATCTTGCCGCCGGCGGGATTAATGTTCTTGGTGTAGCCGTCGTCATTCGCATATGCGCCGCTTACACGGACACCACCGCGATCGCCCAGTGGCACCGACACGCCACCTTGCGCGGTCACCAGATTGTACGAGCCATAGCCGAACCAACCATCGGCGGCGAAGGCGCGTCCGGGCGCCTCGCTAAGGATATTCACGACGCCGCCGGTCGCGTTGCGGCCATAGAGGGTGCCCTGAGGCCCCTTGAGCACTTCGACACGCCCGGGATCGAAGATCTCGCCAATCGCAAAGTTGGTCACGGGCACGTAGATCCCATCGATGGAAACAGCGACGGACGGGCTGCCTGAACTAATGTTCGTGCCGACGCCGCGCAGCGTGATCCGACTTCCGCCGCCGCCTCGCGCGATATTGAGACCGGGCGTCTTATATTGCAGATCGCTCAGGCTGTTGATCGCCTGTTGCTGCAGTTCCCCACCGGCGAACACGTCGAGCGAGGCCGGCACGTCGAGCGCGCGCTCCTCGCGGCGGCGAGCCGTCACAATGATGTCGTTCGTGCCCTGTTCGGTTGCGCCTCCCGGAGCGGAGGTTACCGCCGTGTCCTGACGTGCACCGCCATTGGACTGCGCTGATGCCGGCACTGCTATCAGCGCCGCCACGGCTGTCGAAGGCGTCAAAATGCCAGAAATCTTTTTGACTATCATCATTATCCCCGCTTTGTTTGAACCGAGGATAGGCACGGATGCGCTGAGCCTATATAGCAAGAAAGTGACACGCTCCGCCGCGCCGGATCCTGCGTCGAGTTACAGAGGTAGCAACGATTGTCGACAAGGTCGCGAGTAGATGAAACGGCTCGGCCGAGCGAAAGCAGCGGACCGGCTCCGGATGATCTGTCCGCGCTGGCGATGCTCAGCGGCGAATTGATCAACGCGATCGAGCGCGACGACCAGTTCCTGAGCCTAAGACAGGTGCTCGGTCGCTTCTGCCCCTTCGAGAACTTCCTTGTTTACATGTTCGACGAGACAAAACCTCCCGTACTGCTCGGGACCAGCGTTCCGGAAGCCCGACTAAAAGAGCAGATGGCCGATTTCGTCGCTGGGCTTTTCCTGCTGGATCCGTTTATCCTTGCCGTTCAACGTGACTCGATTGGTCCGGTTCGACTGCGAGACATCATTCCGGAAGGTTTCTTCGAATCTGAATATTATAATCACCATTATCGCTACACCAACGTTCGCGACGAAGTTCGATATGTTGTTTCCATCGACCATCAGCGCTGGGTCCACATATTTGTCGAGCGCGAGGCGCCGTCGCTCCCTTTTTCAGACAAGGACGTCGCTCGGCTCGCCGCGTTGGCACCGATCGTGAACAGTTTCATCTCCGCCCGCTGCCGATGGCTTGATCGCCTGCGCACGCCGGAAGGGGATCGCATGGTGGCCGCCATTGACCTTCAGGCGCGGATCAGGATGATGTCGAATGGAGCTTTAACCTCCCGTGAGTGCGAGGTCGTCGAATGGATGTTGAAGGGCCACTCCGCCCGATCGATCGGACAACGGCTGCGCATTGAGAAAGGGACGGTCACCAATCACAAGCGGAGCATCTATGCTAAGCTAGACATTCACTCCATGGCACAACTGTTCAGCTTGTTTCTGCGCAGCCTTACATCAATTTGAAATTATAGTCGGTCAACGACTCCATTCGGCAACCTCGAAGCGCGGCGTGCGTAGCCCATCGAACATGCCAAGGAATTCGTAGCAGCCAGCGACGAAACGACCCTCGACGATGCGCGCGCGGGTTGCGCTCTGCCAGGTCGAGCGATGTCGTCAATCCGGATTCGCAGAGCATTTCCATGATCAGATGCGCCTCGCGAAAATTGGCACCGCGAGCGGCAAGCAGTTCACGCGTGTCCACCGATCGGATGCCTACAATGAAGACGTTGGCCGGATCGACTGTCGGCTGACCGCCCAGCAATATGCGTTCGAAGCCCGATTCACCGCAAAAGGCAGCTACCAGCATGCCGTGCACATTGCCAGATTCAGACGTCGTTGGCGTGTTGAAATCGGCGTGCGCATCTAACCATACTACGCAGAGCGGACGCTGCCGGCCGTGAGCGTGACACGCGGCGCCAGCGACCGAATCCATTCCGAGGGCATGATCGCCGCCGAGCACGACTGGCAGTCGCCCCTCGCTCAGGGTGCGATGACAGACCGCCTTACGCGCGCGTGTTCAACCGACGACATTCCCGACATGGCGGACATTGCCAGGCAGTACGACATCGTCGGCACTCACCGGCGTGACGTCGCCATGATCCTCGACCTCGTGAGCAAGCGCAGACAAAATCCGCTGCAGCCCCGCGAGCCGCATGGTCCAGCCCCATCGCGCAGCCCAGTGTGCTGCGCCGAGGTCGATCGGGGCGCCTTTCAACGTAATTTTCGATGGTTTATTTACTCCACTTCCTCGCGCAGCCCGCAAGACAATAACAATAGACGAACCAAACTACAGTGATCCACTGCATGTTATTTGATTCCATAAAGCCCGCTTTGCCTCACCCTGACGACACCGGGCACCCTGCCGCTCAGTCGGCACGCTTCTTCCGAGCGCGGCTGCCCGACCCCCTCGCAGCTTTTCGAGCAATCTTTTGTGATGCCAACGGCATAGCGACTGTACCCCCTTTGCCTTCCTCCCCTATTTCCGGGCCCACCTTGCGCTGCGGATGCTTGGGCATCATTCCAGAGCGAAGTGCCTCCACCGCCCCTTCGGGCGGCGGTGAACCGATCAAAGCGACGAAATAATAAGGCAGCAGAGCCATGCGCTGGTCGACGCTCTCCTTCAGCGCCACGGCATAATAGCCGACCTGATGGAAATAGATGATGCGCGCACGCACCAGACTCTCCATCTCGCCTATCCCACTTCTCTCGAAGAAGGTCTGAAAGAGCGTGACCCAGGCCCCATCAATGGCGCCGACGGCGCCGGCAACGCGCTTCGACTTGAGCGACCAAGCCCGCACGGCCCGGTCAAAGGAGGGGAAGGATGGATCCTCGGTAAGCCATATGTGGAATATCTCCATCAGGCCGGCTGTGCCCTCGGCAAGGCGCGCGGCCATGATCGATAGCTCCCGCCGATTGTTGGCTTCCCAATCGTCGATCAGCGCGTCGAGCAGCTCCTGGCGATTTTTGAAATGCCAGTAGAAACTTCCCCGCGTGACCTTGAGCCGACGCGCCATCACATCGACCTTCACATTTTCGACGCCGGACAGGATTAGCGCCTTACGCGCTCGATCGATCCAATCTTCCCGAGTCAATTGACCAGCGCGCGCCACCCTTCCCGTTCTCCTAAGCCAAAATCATCGACCGCGTTGGCGGTCATCAGAGTGCGGCAGTATCGCCTAACGGCGCATTGCAAAAGAAGAGATCGCACGGTGCGCCCGAACCGGCCTTGCCGGCAGATCCTGGGCGGAGCGCCACCAGTCCAGCAGCGCGCGCTGAAAGCCTAAACCCCATACCCTCAGGGGTGTATTGTTTTTTCAAACCTTGCAGGCATGATTTGGGAGCAGATTTTGGCAGCGACAGTCTGAACGCGATTCCTTCGATCACATAAGCATAAGTGGTAACCTGATGCTCCGTCCTTTTCTGCTCGCGGCGACGATTCTCGCAGCGCCGGCCTTCTTGACCAACCCACTGATGAGTCCGAGCCCGTTGCCTTCCCAGGCGCCGCCTTTCGACGAAATAAAGGATGGCGACTATCAGCTCGCGATCAAGCGGGCGTAATGGAGCAATTTGTCAACGGCGTGACTTATATTATCGTGCATACTATCTTTCGACTTCGCTACCGCAACGGGATCGATAATCCCTCTCCTATAGAGCCTGAAGAATTGAACCATGTTTGAATCCTCGGAATGGTGGCGGGCAATCATTTCGCATCCGGACACAGGCTGTGCATTGAGATCGCGGGATCCAATTTTCTATTTTGCGAATTAAATATGAACAAGGAAAATAAAAACTACGCCGCGGCATCGGAAGTCACTGCATACATCCAAATCATGTATCACGCATCGCATCTATCCTACCTTGAATTTACGAAATTCCTAGGCCGGTACCGACTGAGAATTGATCGAGAACGCTTGCACGGAGGTGAAGAAATACTCTCAGCTTGGCAACGGATAAGCATCCTTGCTCCTATCATCTCGCGAGCGCATCAGCGTGATCGGTTATGTCACCGCTGTACCCGCGCGCGCCAAATCCTGTGGCAACGCCCGGATCGCGAGCCAAAAATGGGCCGCCCCCCAAATCCCGGTCAACCCCGAGAATGCGAGCGCAATCCGCAACGACTGGTGCGGATCGGCGATGTGCCTGCTAAGCAGATCAGAGAGGAAGCCGATCAGTTGGGGCGCGATTGCGAGATTGGCTATGTTCGTAGTAAATAGCGTCACCGCCAGGGTGACCCCCCGCATGTTTGGGCGCGTGAGATTTTGAAGCAGCGCCAAAGTCGGGCCGACGTAGACGTTTGCGAACGGCACAAATAACCAGAGCAGCGCGATGGCGGCAACGCGCCCCTCGACGAGATGGGCGGCCACAGCTGGAACGGTAATGAGCAATGTCACGGACGCGAGAAAATGGCATTGCCATTTGATCGGCAAGCGGGCGAGTTTTAGTGTGATCGCGCTGGTACCGATTAGCGCAAATGCACCTCCAACGCCGCCCATCAGGCCAACCGCGACGCCAGCGTCACCAACGCTGAAGCCATGCGATCGGGACAAAAATGCCGGTGTCCACCAGATAAGTCCCATGCCGGAGTAGGTGGCGATGGTCGCGCCTGCAATGACGTGGAGTAGGGCACGCTGACCCGCGATGAAGCGCAAGACCTCAAGGAAGCCGACCTGCTCTGTGGCGCCATGATGGGTATCTGTCAGCCCACGGACGGGCTCGCGAACCGTCAGCAGCAGGACGAGAACGGGCAAGCTTAAGCAGGAAAACAGAATAAGCCCGTGGCGCCATCCAAAATGGTCTGCAAGCAGCCCGGCACCGATACCCCCAACGCCGGATCCGATCGCGATACCGCAGGCAAACACCGACATGGCGAAAACGCGCTCCGTCGGGGGAAAATAATCGGCAAGGATCGAGTTCGCCGGAGGCGTGCCCCCCGCCTCGCCCACTCCCACCCCGATTCGCGCGAGCATCAGCTGGACGAAATTCTGCGCCAGTCCGCAAAAAACCGTGAACAGGGACCATAAAACCACCGCCCAGCAAAGCATGTTGCGGCGATTGACACGATCCGCGAGCGCGCCAAGTGGGAGACCTGCGGCCGTATAGAAAAGAGCGAGCGACACCCCCGTCAGGAAACCAACGGCACTGTCAGACAGGTGAAACTCGGCCTTGATCGGCTCAATCAAAGTTGAAAGAACGAAACGGTCAGCGATGTTGATTGCGTATACCATAGTCATGACGACCAGGGCCCAATATCGGCCAGTTATTCCAGCCCGCTCGGTCACCGTCATCCCATTTGCACTCCGATACAGATCATACGGTACGGAATTGTATTGTCGTTTCATAGTTACCCCAGCCTGAAGCAACTTACCCCAGAGCCGCCGACCTCGAAATGAAGATCGGAAGCATTCGCACCGGCGGCGCATGGATGCCTTACCGCGCGCGGTGGCGATTCCCACCAGTTCGATCGCGCTACCCTTGCGGTCGCCACGATCATCAATTGACAGTATTGTACTGTATGTCAATGAAGGCAGCGCCGTGAGCGTCAGCAACGCTCCACAAGATCGGGAGGGTTTCGGCCGTATCGCTATTGCGCCGTCGACTGGCAGCTTTCTGGGCGGGTCGACCTCGAAAGCGGAAACGGATTCAGTTTTGGTTTCGATACGTCAGGCGCAAAATCGTGTACCGGGCACTGATCAGACGAAGCCATGGCGATGCATGGAACACGCTCATCAATCCGTACATCGCGGTCATGCCGCCGAACGGCGCCATCCCCGTCGCGGAGCACAGGATAGCGGCAGGATCAGTCCCCTAGGCCAGGTTACCCAACGCCATCAGCGCAAAGCTTGGGCTGGCCGCCAACGCGAGGCAGCGCGATGCGTTCACGCTTTCATCGGCGCATCGGGATCGCGAAACGCCTGTTCCCCGGCATCCGACACCTCTATCCATTTGGAATCCGGCTTGGCCTCGGCGTCATAATTGTCGTGCCAGTTCCACCATTTGTACGTCGGACTTTGCGGATAGCCTTCAGGCGAATCTTCCCAGAGTTCCTGTCGACCGAGCGGCGTCAGGTCGAGATAGCTCCAGATCGTCCCGAACGCCTCGTCCCCGCGATTGTCGGTGAAATAAGTGCGATAGATCCGGTCGCCGTCGCGAATGAAGACGTTGTGGCCGTGCCATTCGTCCACCCCGAAATCGGCGTCGAAGCTGTCGGTGATCGTGTACCAGGGAATCTGCTCCCACCCCATCCGCGCCTTGAGCCGGGCGATGTCGGGCTGCGGCGCCCGTGAGGCATAGGCCAGGGTCGTGTCGCGCTGATTGAGATGGATGAGGTTGGAAACCTGATCGGCACCCAGCGAGCAGCCGCGACAGGCATGGTCGGGCCAGCCGAACACCCCGGGCTCGAAGAAGGCGCGGTAGAGGATGAGTTGACGTCGGCCGGCGAACAGATCGCGCAGTCTCATCTTGCCGTCCGGCCCTTCGAACACATAGTCCTTCTCGACCCTCATCCACGGCATCCGTCGCCGTTCGGCTGCCAGCGCGTCGCGGGCACGCGTATGCGCCTTTTCCTTGATCAGCATCGCCTCACGCGCCGCGCGCCATTCTTCCGCGGATACGACCGCGGGATGATTGTTCGGCAATTCAGTCATCATGTTGCTCCTTTCCCGCACTGCCGCTCAGTGGGTGGTCACCGTCTCGCCGGAGATTTCTCCGATGCGCTGGACGACGCCAGTCCAGCCGCCGCTCATGTTGCGGAAGGTGGTCTCGTTGCGCGGCAGTACGAAGCCCGAATGCACGACGCGCAGGCGCGTGCCCCCCTCGACCGGATCGAGCGACAAGGTCACCACTGTATCGAGCAGCGAGCCATAACCTTCATTGGCGGCATGTCCGCCTTTCCACGAATAAGCGAGGCGCCGATTGAGGACGACCTCGACCACCTGGCACTGGATCGTCCCATCCCATTGGCCCGCGGCGCTTGTCTGGTAGGTAAAGCGGTTGCCGACCACCGCCTCGAATCCGGTCGGCGTCATCTTGAGCCACCGCGCCATCAGATCCGGGCGGATCAATGTCGCCCAGATCGTCTCCGGCGCGTGTGGAAAAATCTCGTCGACGATGATTTCCTGGGTACGGGTCTGCAACGTGGCGTCGGTCATGGGTCAATCTCCTTGAGAAGCGTGCGCAGGTCGGCGAACCGCTCGCGCCAGAAGGCGTCGTAATGGCCCAGCCAGTCGAACAGCGGCGCAAGACCTTCCGGCTTCGCACGATAGAAGACATTGCGCCCCTGCTGACGCTCGGACACCAGACCGGCCAGCTTGAGCAGCTTGAGATGTTGGGACACGGCTCCCTGGGTAACGCCGCTTTCACGCGTCAGCTCGGCGACATTCAACTCCGATCGCGCAACGCGCTCGAACACCGCCCGCCGGGTTGGATCCGAAAGTGCGCGAAGTACCGTATCGACCTGGACGGATTGCATCATGGAATTCAATTAGCCATCACTAATTGATGAGTCAATGCTAATTGGTTGGCGGGAGCCTTGAACTCCTTTCGGTGGAAGTGTGGATTGACCGCAAGCGACCAAGACTCGCTTTTCACGGGATGATCGTGAGGTCTGCTTTCCCGAATTGGCGATCGACACTACTCGACAGTTTTTATAGCCAATTCCACCATCACCGTACCTTGGCTCACAACCGGATGGCCGCTCATCGTTACGCCTTTGATTTTACTACGTGATCGGCGATAGGCTCTGCGAAGGGCACCCAATTTTCGAGATGTGAATGGCTTCTCTTACCTCAATGAGACCTTCTGTGGCGCCGAAATCGGGAGTCGAGGCTCGTGTCGTGGCCGGCCTCGCCGTGGCGATCCTGTTCTTTCTGTCGAGCGGCTGGATAGCCTATTCCAACATCAGCGTGCTGCGCGACGATGCCGCCAAGATCCAGCATTCCTACTCGGTCATTGCCTCGCTCGACGAGTTGCTCTCGACCGTCCAGGACGCTGAAACCGGCCAGCGCGGATATCTGCTGACGGGCAAGGAAACATATCTCGCCCCGTACGAGGATGCCCTGGCGCGTGTAGGTCCAGAGCTTCGCGACATCTCCTCCCTCACCAGCGACAATGCCTCCCAGCAGGCCAGGATCGTGACGCTTCGGCGCCATATCGATGCCAAGCTCGCCGAACTGAAGGAGACCGTCGACCTGCGCCAGCACAACGATCTCACCGCCGCACTCGCCGTCGTCACGAGCGATCGTGGCAAGCTGGAGATGGACGCGATCCGGGTGCAGCTCGACCTGATGCAGCAGGAGGAAGCCCGCCTGCGCCAACTTCGCCTTGACGAGATGGCCGCGGCGCATCGGACAGCGTGGGTCAGCGGCATAATGTCCGGCCTGCTCGGCATCATACTGACTGTTGTCATTGGTTTCCTCATCCGACGGGCGTCCGCCGTTCGCGAACGCCAGCAATGGCTTCAATCGGGCCAGGTCGGCCTTGCCGCCGCGATGCTGGGCGATCCGGTACCTGAGCAGCTTGGCGAGAATATCCTTGCATATCTCACCAAGTTTCTCGGCGCGCAGGGCGGCGCCGTCTTCGCGGACGACGGAACACGTCACTATCGTCGTATCGCGACCAACGGTGTCCCGGCCGACGCGAAGATCGTCGAACGTTTTTCCCTGAAGGAGGGTGTGCTGGGGCGCGTGGCCGCCGATCGTGCGCCGGCGCTTCTCAGCGATATCCCCGACGGTTATCTGACCATCGGCTCCGCGCTCGGGCAGGACAAGCCGCGGCACCTGACCATCTCGCCGGCCACGGCCGATGACGTCGTGCAGGGCGTGGTCGAACTGGGTTTCCTGCAGCCCGTCAACGACCATGCAACCACATTTCTCGACCTGGCATCCGCCTCGATCGGTATCGCCCTCCGCTCGGCCCGGTTCAGAGCCGAGTTGCAGAACCTGCTTGAGGAAACCCAGCGGCAGTCCGAGGAACTGCAGGTCCAGTCCGAGGAACTTCGCGTCTCGAACGAGGAACTGGAGGAACAGGGCCGCGCTCTCAAGGAATCGCAGGTCCGCCTCGAACA
This sequence comes from Pseudomonadota bacterium, assembly GCA_040388155.1. Lineage (GTDB taxonomy): Bacteria > Pseudomonadota > Alphaproteobacteria > Sphingomonadales > Sphingomonadaceae > Sphingomonas. The sequence goes on along the minus strand of JAZKCJ010000005.1, from coordinate 45,337 downwards.
GCAGCAGGTCGAACTCGAACAGACCAACGCCCAGCTCGAAGAGCAAGCCCAGCTCCTCGAAGCGCAACGCGACGACCTGACCCGCTCAAGTGCCGTGGTGGAATTGAAGGCCCGTGAGCTTGAACAGGCGAGCCGATACAAGTCGGACTTCCTCGCCAACATGTCGCACGAGCTGCGTACACCGCTGAACTCGCTGCTCATCCTGTCCAAACTGCTGGGCGACAATCCGCGTGACAATCTGACCGAAGAGCAGGTCAAATACGCCCGGACTATCCAGTCCTCCGGCAACGACCTGCTCGCGCTGATCAATGACATCCTCGACCTGTCCAAGATCGAGGCCGGCCATGTCGAGGTGAAGCCCGAGACCGTCTCGCTCGATCGCCTGGCCACCGACTTGCAGCAGACGTTCCAGCCGATCGCCAACGAGCGATCGCTCCAGTTCCACATCACACGCACCGAGGCCTGCCCGCCGACGATCGACACCGACCGGCAACGTCTCGAACAGATATTGAAGAATCTGCTTTCCAACGCGTTCAAGTTCACTGAAGCGGGCAGCGTCCGCTTCTCCGCAGAACAGGTCGATACCGACCACATCACCTTTGCGGTCACGGATACCGGCATCGGCATCACAAAAGACCAGCAGCGCGATATCTTTGACGCCTTCCGTCAGGCCGATGGTACGATCAGCCGGAAATATGGCGGCACCGGTCTCGGCCTCTCGATCTCGCGGGAACTGTCGCGCCTCCTCGGCGGAAGCCTGGCGGTCACCAGCACACCGGGAGAAGGCAGCCGCTTCACGCTGACTCTACCGACAACCTACGACCCGGCGCAGGTGGCACCCCGCGACGAACCGAGACTGCCTGAGGCAGTGCCGGTGACCACACAAGGACTGATCCAGGGGACGGCCCCAGCGCCTCTGCCGCGCCGGGTCGAGGATGACCGGGCCAACCTGGTCAGCGCGGGGCGGATCCTGCTGGTTGTCGAGGATGACGAAAGCTTTGCCGGCATCGTCCGGGACCTGTCGCACGAGATGGGCTTCCAATGCCTTGTTGCCGGGACCGCCGAGGAAGCGCTTGAGCTCGCGCGTCAGTTCAAGCCAAGCGCCGTGGTGCTTGATGTGGGCCTGCCCGACCAGTCGGGCCTCGCCGTGCTCGACCGGCTGAAGCGGGACGTCGCCACCCGGCATATTCCTGTCCACGTCGTTTCGGCGAGCGACCACACCCAGACCGCCCTGTCCCTCGGCGCCATAGGCTACCTCGTCAAGCCGGTGAAGCGCGAGGAACTGGCGGGCGTCCTCGAGGCGCTGGCGACGAAGATGGCGCGAACCGTGCGCCGTATCCTCATCGTCGAGGACGATCCCGTCCAGCTCGACGCCGTGCAGCGATTGCTGGCAACCGGCGGCGTCGAGACCATCGGCGTCAGGACTGCCGCCGAGTGTCTGGCATTGCTCAGGGAAGAGACATTCGACTGCATGGTCCTCGACCTGACCCTGGGGGACGCATCGGGCTTTGCGCTCTTGGAGACCCTGAGCGGCGAAGGAACGCACAGTTTTCCGCCCGTCATCGTCTATACCGGGCATGACCTCTCCACGGACGACGAACAGCGGCTGCGACGCTATTCGGATTCGATCATCATCAAGGGCGCGCGCTCTCCCGAACGCCTGCTCGACGAGGTTTCGCTGTTCCTGCACCAGGTCGTGACCGAGCTTTCGCCAGAACAACAGAAGATGATCCGCAAGGCGCACAACCGCGATGCCATCCTGGAAGGCCGACGCATCCTCATCGTCGAGGATGATGTTCGCAACGTCTATTCCCTGACCAATATCCTCGAGCCGCGCGGTGCTGTCGTAGAGATCGCGCGGAACGGACGGGAGGCGATCGATGCGCTGGAGAAATCCGCCCGCGATGGTGCGCAGGCCATTGCCCTTGTCCTGATGGATGTGATGATGCCGGTAATGGACGGTCTCACCGCGACGCGCGAGATCCGGAAGGATCCGCGCTTCAGGAAGCTGCCGATCATCTCGCTGACCGCCAAGGCCATGCCCGACGATCAGCAACGCTGCATTGAAGCGGGGGCAAGCGACTATATGGCCAAGCCGCTCGACGTGGATAAATTGCTTTCCCTCGTCCGCGTCTGGATGCCGCGATAACCACTCCAATGGCCAACGAGATCGAGGATATCGAGATTCGGCTGCTGCTCGAAGCGCTGCGTCATCGCTATCATTATGATTTTCGCAGTTACGCATTTGCGTCAATCAAGCGGCGTCTGCGCCAGGCCCGCGAGCAAATGGCGTTCGCGACCTTCTCAGCGATGCAGGAACGCTTGCTGCACGACGAGACGATGTTGCCGAAGCTACTTGGCTACCTCACCGTCCAGGTCAGCGAGATGTTCCGGGACCCTTCCTATTTTCGGGCAATCCGCGAAAAGGTGGTGCCCCATCTGCGTACCTATCCATCGCTCAAGATCTGGGTCGCGGGGTGCAGCGCGGGGGAGGAACTCTACTCTCTCGTCATCCTCTTCCGTGAGGAAGGACTCGAGGAGCGGAGCTTGTTCTACGCGACCGACATTAATCAAGCGGCGCTGGAGGCTGCCTCAAAGGGAATCTACCCACTCGACCGGATCAGCAAATTCACCGAAAATCACCGTCTGTCCGGTGGCAAGTCTTCACTCTCCGACTATTACAGCAGCGCCTATGGTGGTGCGGCCTTCGACACGAGCCTGCGCGATCGCGTCGTGTTTTCGGATCACAGCCTGGCGACTGACGCGGTGTTTGCCGAGATGCAGCTGATTTCGTGTCGCAACGTCCTCATTTATTTCAATCGCGATCTGCAGGACCGCGCCATCGGCCTCTTCCGCGATTCGCTGCCACGAAATGGCTTCCTGGGCCTTGGTTCGAAGGAAAACCTACGCTTCACCTCGCACGCCGCCGCTTTTAGCGAGTTCGTGCGCGAGGAGAAAATCTACCAGAGGCGAGACACGTGAACGATATCGTGCGAGGCGCGGTCGTGATTGGCGCATCCGCCGGGGCGGTCGATGCGCTGTCCCGGATTTTGCCTGCGCTGCCCGCCGACTATCCCCTGCCAATACTGATCGTGGTGCATGTCCCCCCGGACCGACGGAATATTCTCGCACCGCTGTTCCAGGCCAAGTGCCGGATGACCGTCCGTGAGGCGGAGGACAAGGAGCCGGCACTTGGCGGCGTGATCTATTTCGCGCCTGCGGACTATCATCTGCTCGTGGAGGCAGAAGGCACGCTGTCGCTCTCGTCCGATGAGGCAGTCCTGCACTCTCGGCCATCAATCGACGTGCTGTTCGAAAGCGCAGCCGACGCCTTTGGCGCCGCACTCATCGGCGTCGTCCTGACCGGCGCCAATCCGGACGGCGCGAAGGGATTGAAGGCCATTGCCGATGCGGGCGGTACCGTGTTCGTGGAGGATCCAACGAACGCCTATGCAGACGCGATGCCCTTGGCAGCGCTACGGGAATGCCCTGTGGCAACCGTCACTCCCCTCATCGAGATCGCGAGCCGCCTGATGAAAGCCAGTGAAAAATGACGTGCGAGAGCGAACCGGTCCCCCTCCTTCTGGTCGACGATCTTGAGGAGAATCTCCTCTCGCTGGAGGCCTTGCTGAGACATGATCACCTCCTTCTGTTGAAGGCACGATCAGGCGACGAGGCGCTGGAAATATTGCTGAAGCATGATGTCGCGCTCGCGTTGCTCGATGTGCAGATGCCGACCATGGACGGCTTCGAACTCGCCGAGTTCATGCGCGGCAGCGAGCGCACGCGCCATATCCCGATCATTTTCGTTACGGCCGGACGCGCGGACAATCAGCGTCGCTTTCGGGGATATGAAGCAGGTGCGGTCGATTTCATCGAAAAGCCAATCGAAGCGGATATCCTGCGCAGCAAGGTCGATATATTTTGCGACCTGTACCGCCAGCGTGAGCAGATCGCCGCACAGCGCGATGCCCTCGAAAACATATCGCAAGCCCTTCGGGACGCGGATCGCCACAAGGATCAGTTTCTCGCGGTCCTGGGACGAACTGCGCAATCCGGTCGCCGTGCTGAAGGCGGGCGCGCACCTGCTAAAGAAGCATGCCGGAACCGGGAAGACCGAGGCCGTTCGCGAAAGTATGGAGCGGCAGCTCTTCCATCTCTCCCGCCTGGTCGAGGATCTTCTCGACATTTCGCGGATCAGCGAGGGCAAGATCTCGCTTCGGAAAGAGCGGGTAGCGCTGGGCGCGATCCTCCGCTCCGCGATAGAAGCGAGCGAGCCCAATATCGACGCCGCCGACCATGCCTTCACTGTCGATGTACCGGACGAGCCAATCTGGCTCGACGCCGACCATACCCGGATCGCCCAGGTGGTGGCCAATCTTCTCAACAACGCCGCCAAATATACGCCCAATGGAGGCGCAATCTCACTGACCGCACACTGCGCGGACCAGCATGCGGTGATCACGGTTACTGACAATGGCGTGGGTGTCCCGGCCGAGATGCAGTCTCGAATCTTCCAGATATTTGAGCAGGTGGAAGATCACCGCAACCAGGCAGCGGGTGGCCTCGGTATCGGGCTCGCGCTCGTCCGGCAGATTATCGGCCTGCATGACGGATCGATCGCGGTGGAGAGCGAGGGGCAAGGCAAGGGCAGCGTATTTCTGGTCAGACTGCCGCTCAGCGATCTATCCGCCCCTGCCACAGATGCGACGAACTGAATATCACACAGATGTCGTCGCGGGATCGCCCAATTCGGTCGACCGGCACACCTCCGCCGGCCCGGCATATAGGCTGCGCAGTGATATGCGCCCTCGACCTTGCATTGGGAACGTAGGCAAGCATCCGCTCGGGCCTCGTCACGCTTGCTCAGCGTCATCGCGTTCTGGCTAGTTCGGGTTCTGGTGAGATTCTATCTGGCGATCTTCAGGCACCATCATGATGAATATGGGTGGTCCGCGCTGCACCGTCACTTCTCCCGGGTCATCGGTTTCGAAATATTGGCAATCAGCGCGGTACGCATGACCTTGGGTTGCGACGATAATCACAACTGGTTCGCAAGCGGCGTCATCGTCCTCCTGTTCGCCGCAACCCTGGTTTCCTGAGAGCTGTCGACCAGGATCGCCAATGCCCATCACGCAGGTTCAAGCGGCTGAAAGCGCGCTATGATATGGAAACCCGGCATGTCCTCATACGGTATTGCCACTCGGTGCCTTACTCGTGATTTCTTCCGCCGTATTGGCAGCAGATGGGTGTAACGGAGGTGTCGGTGCGGGCTGAGATAGAGGCCGCGCTGGGCATCCGGCCTCCATGCTGATGTGAGGGGGCAACGAGCATCTGCCCTCATGCTTTGCGGTCATTGAATTGCTGAGAGCATCGGTGGCGGCGGTCGCAAGCGCCGCGAGTTCTCTGATCGCAACGCTCGGCCTCGCGCCCTCCTTGCCGGTCGCGCGTGTCAGCCAGCGGCCCGATAGCGTGGTTGATTAGGGTCGCACCTGGCACCTTACACTGGATTGAAAGAGGCTGTCAGAAGGGTACGAAATCACCAACGTTTGCGTTCACTGGTCTCCGAGGGAGGGCAAGTTTGCCAGGCATTCGCTTTGGATCTGTCCGCCACATAATATAGGCAGATATCGGTCGCAGTATTGGGCCGTAGACTCATAAGCATCGTCGCGGGCTGGCTTGCCGATATCCTCGATGTTCGGACGGCCGCGCTTCTCGTCGCCGGATGCGCTGGCGCGATGGCCGCCTTGTCGTTCAGGTTGCGAGAGACCAAGGTGATGCGCCAGGCCGACGATCTCGAGGCGGCCCTGCCATCACGCCCGTCCGCCGCCGTCGCGAGCATACCACTTTCGGCGGCCGCCTTAAAAGCGATGGCGAAACTGCTTTGCACCTCACCGCCTATCTTATTGCCGCAAGCGATTTCTCAAGAACGACCCTCGAAACTGTGTCACGCAAACAACCGACTGGAGGCACCTTTTAACGAACCATATTCGGTATTGACATCCAACCAGGATATTCGCACCATATTGGACAGGAAACATCCGGCGCACCACCGTGAGCATGCGGGGTGCGTGACACAGTCCAAGGGAGAATATTGAATGAAGCGGGATAGCGTTCTTTTAGGGGGAATCGCGGCCGGGGTTCTGATGGTGACGCTGGCCGGTACAGCGCACGCCAGGACTGCCGAGGACCCCAAGGATCAACGCGGAACGACGGCGCAGGCGACTGAGGGACCCGGCATGGGCGATATCGTCGTTACCGCGCAAAAGCGGTCGCAAACGCTGCAAAGCGTGCCCGTGGCCGCCACCGCCGTAACGGCCGAGGCGCTCCAGCAGAAGAATGTCGTCAGCATCGTCGATCTTCCGAAACTGGCCCCGAGCCTCAATATCACGACGCCATACGGCGCGGTCGGCCCCGAGATCACGATGCGCGGCATCGGCACTGCTTCGTTCAACCAGAATACTGAGACAACCGTCGCCACCTATATGGACGAATTCGTCCTCAACGTGCCCTCGTCGAAGCTCGGCCAGCTCTTCGATCTCGAACGCGTCGAGGTGCTGCGCGGCCCGCAGGGAACACTATACGGCAAGAATTCGACCGGCGGAGCGATCAATTTTATTACGCGCCGGCCGACCGGCGCCACCGGAGGAGACGGCTCCGTCACCGTCGAGCGGTTCGGGACGTATGACGTCCGGCTGGGCTTCCAGACTGCGCTGACCGACAAGCTCTCGGTGCGCGTATCGGGCGCGCGTCATTATAGCGACGGCTACGCCTTCAATACGCTCGACAATCGCCACCTCAACAATGCCGACAACTGGGCCGGACGGATCGGCATCCGCTACAAGGACGACGGCATCGATTTGTACCTGAAGGGCTTCTACGACAGCGAGAAGACCAACGGCGCGATCTATTATCCGCAAGGCGTGAACGCGGCGGGCGCGCCAACCCCGAACGGCGTCAATCCGCTGACCGGCTATGTGCCGCCCGCGAACATCGACGTCGCGGGATCGCAGCCCTCGGACAATCGCGCGAACAACACGGGCGTAACGCTGAACGCCGACATAGCAATCGGCAAGCTGACCTTGACCAGCGTCAGCGGCTATCTGCACTCGTTCGGCTTCCTGTCGTTCGACGCCGACGGCTCGCCCTTCGACCTGATCAACGATACGCAGACGTCGAAAACCGATCAGGTCACGCAGGAATTCCGAATCTCCTCGCCATCGGACGATCGCTTCACCTGGATCGCCGGGGCCAGCTTCTTCTACCAGAACCAGGATATCCGCATCCCGGTCAACATCCCGCTCTTCGGCCTGCCGACGATCCCGCAGCACTTCCACGAGAAGAGTCGCAGCTTCGCCGGTTTCGTCGACGGCACTTTCAAGCTCACCGATCGGCTGGAAATCATCGCCGGTGTTCGACTGACGTCGGATCACAAGGAATTTCAGGAAGATGCCAGCTTCAGCCTGGTCGGCCCGTTCAACCTTACCGACAGCCATACCTGGACCAAGCCGACCTATCGCGCCGGCCTGAACTATCATCTCGGCCGCACGCTGCTTTATGCGTCCTACAATCGTGGATATCGGTCGGGCGCATATGATACCGGCTTTATTACCAGTCCGGCGCAGCTTGGTCGGCCGGTCAACCCGGAATATGTGAACAGCTATGAGGCGGGCGTGAAGACGACCGCGTTCGATCGGTACCTACAGATCGCGGTCGCGGGCTTCTACACGCAGTATATCGATCAGCAACTGCCGATCGTGCCGCCGGGCGGCATCTGCTGTTCGCTGGTCAACGCCGGCAAGTCGAGAGTGTTCGGCGTCGAGGCGGAGGGCGTGATCCGCGTTACCCCGAATTTCGAGATCAACTTCTCGGGCGATGCGATCGACAGCAAATATCTGAATTTCTCGCCGGGACCGAGCATCAGCTATGCCGGTTATGTGCTGGGCCGCGCGCCGACCTACGAACTCCGCCTTGCCCCGGAATATCGCTACCCGGTCGGGTCGGGCCAGTTCTTCCTGGCGCCGGAGGTCCAGTTCACCGGCAAGCAGCGCGTCCAGACGATGGTCGACGCGTTTGGCCAGGATATCCAGCGCCCCTATACGATCGTCAACGGCCAGCTTGGATATCGTGCCGCGAACGGGAAGTTCAGCGCCTTCGTGTTCGTCAAGAACGCGACGAACAAGCGCTATCTCACTTATTTCGCCAATGTCGGCGCGACAATGGTCAACCAGGTCTATTATGCTGCGCCACGGACGTTCGGTATCACGCTGACGGGCGGCTTTTGAGGAGGCTGCGCAACAGTGAAGGGAAGCACTTCGCAGGGCGCTTCCCTTCACGAGACGGGATCACGCTGACGTGATAAAACTCTATTACAGCCCCAGACCCAACCCGCTCAAGGTCGCGCTTTACTTGGAAGAGGCGGGAATCGAGCATGAGATCGTGCCCGTCGACATGTTACGTGGGGCGCAATTGAAGCCGGAATTTCTCGCGCTCAATCCGAATGTGAAGGTGCCGGTGCTCGTCGACGGCGATGCGGTGATCTCCGACAGCACTGCAATCCTGCTCTATCTGGTCGGCAAAACCGGCCAATTCGGTTGGGGCCAAGCACCGGCCGAACAGGGCGATTTCCTGTCCTGGATGCTGTTCATAGCAAGCGGACTGGCGCCGTTTTCCGGGCAATCCGTCCATTTCCGCCATCACGCGCCCGAACGGCCGCCTTATGCGATCAACCGCTACGGGTTCGAGGCGCAGCGGCACTGGGCGATCATCGAGGCGCGGCTCGCGGATCGCGCATATCTGCTGGGCGACCGCTATTCGGCGCTCGACATGGCCTTGTGGGGCTGGGCTCCCGCCCTGCCCTATCTGCTCGGCGACGACGCCTGGGCCGACAAGCCCAATCTCGCGCGCTGGCTTGCACAGGTCGAAGCGCGGCCGGCGGTCAGCCGCGTGCTCCGACTGGAGCACGGTTATCCTTACAAGGTCGCGATGGACGAGGCGGCGTTGCGGGTGATGTTCCCGCAAAATGCCCGGCTGAACGATCGGGACTGACGGAGGCAGGATGGGACAGTTGGTTTCCGGACAATGGGTGTCCGACATCTCGACGATCGAACGGGAAAGGGGCGCGTTCGTGCGTCGCCCCTCGCAATTCCGGCATCAGGTCTCGGCTAACGGGAGCACCGATTTCCCGGCCGAGCCCGGCCGCTACCATCTCTACGTCTCGCTTCAATGCCCGTGGGCGTGGCGTGCGATCGTGTATCGCAGCATCAAGCGTCTCCAGCCGGTCATCGGCATGACGGTGGCGATTCCGAATGGACGTCAGGAAGGTTGGCGGTTCGGCGAAGAGATGGCCGGCGCCATGGCCGATGAGGTCGAGGGCTTCACGCACCTCTATCAAGCCTATGTCGCAGCGGATTCCGATTATACCGGCATCGTCTCGGTCCCGATCCTGTGGGACACGCGGACCCGGCAGATCGTCAACAACGAATCTTCCGATATCATGCGCATGCTCAACGGAACGTTCGACGCCTTCACCGATGCGCGCGAAGACTATTATCCCGAGCCGCTGCGCGTGGAGATCGACGCCCAGAACGCGCGCATCTATGCCGGCCTCAACAACGCCGTCTATCGCGCGGGCGCGGCGACGACGCAGGCGGCGTATGAGGAAGGCTATCGCGCCATTTTCGACACGCTCGACTGGGCGGACGCACAGCTGGGCACCAGCCGTTATCTCAACGGAAACGCCTTGACCGAGAGCGACTGGAAACTGGCGGCGAGCCTGTTTCGCTTCGATCCCGTCTATTACGCGCTTTTCCGGTGCAATCGGCAACGGCTTTCCGATTTCCCCAATCTGGCCGGCTATCTGCGCGATATCTATCAGCATCCGGGCGTCGCGGAGACGGTAAACGTACAACACATCGTCCGCGGCTATTACAGCCAGAGCTGGAACCCGTCCGGCATCATCCCGCTGGGCCCGGAGGGTTACGAGGCGTGGCTGTCGCAACCGCATGACCGGGCCGACTAGATCGAACACCCCGGCGGCACCGCGACGCACCGTCAACGCCATGCCGGAATTCTTGGAGAATATCCCTGCCGGCATATGATTATGACCTGCTCGTGATCGGCGCGGGATCAGGCGGGGTCCGTGCCGCCCGCGTGGCCGCGGTGCATGGCGTGCGGGTCGGGGTGGCGGAAGAATATCGGATTGGCGGCACCTGCGTGATAGGCGGCTGCGTGCCCAAGAAGCTGCTCGTCCACGACGCGCATTTCGCCGAGGATCTGAAGGACGCCAAGCAGTTCGGCTGGGATGTGCCTGACTGCGCCTTCGTGCTGTTGCGACAGGGAACTGTCGGACGGAGACCGCATCACACGTATAAGCGACCGATGTTCTTGATTGACACCATTCATACCTGACAGATACCTGTTCCGACTTGCCGCCGCCCGGTGCGCCGCACCAGTCCGCCATCTCTTCACCTGATTTGAGGATGCGAAAATCGATGTTCGGCCGCCCTGCGCCTCTGAAGACGATGCTCAACATCGCGGACTTCGAAACCGCGGCACGCCGGCGCCTTCCGCATGGGCTATTCGAATATGTCGCGCGCGGCGCGGAGGACGATCGCGCCGTGCACGCCAATCGCAGCGCATTCGAAGATATTCGCTTCCGGCCTCGCATCCTGGCGGATGTCAGCAAACGGCAGCTGGACGCGCCTCTTCTCGGCACCCGGTACGAAGTCCCGCTTGGGATCGCGCCAATGGGGCCGCCCAGTTTCGTCTGGTATCGCGGCGAGATCGCGCTGGCGCATGCCGCCGCTGCGGCCGGAATCCCCATGATCTTGTCGAGTGCGTCGGCGGTCTCGATGAGCGATGTCGTGCGGGCTGGCGACGGCCAAAAATGGTTTCAGCTCTACATGAGCGGCGATCGCGCCTTGTCGCTGCGCCTGATCGAGCGGGCGCGCACCCTCGGGTTCGGCGCGCTCGTGCTCACCGTGGATTCGATCGTCTCGCCCAATCGCGAATTCGCGACGCGATCCGGCTATACCGTCCCGCCCAAGATCACCCCGCGTATCGCCGTCGAAGCGCTGATGAGCCCGCAATGGCTGTTCGGCACGATCGGGCGTTATATGCTCGACGGCGGCCTCCCCGCGATGGTCGATTATCCCGTACCGAACCCAGCCGACCCGCTCAAGGATGGAGTCCCGCTGAAGGATGACAGCATCAGCTGGGAAACGCTGGCGATCATCCGTGATCTGTGGCCGGGCAAGCTGATCGTGAAGGGCGTGCTGGACCCGCGCGACGCGGTCGCCTGCGCGGATGCCGGCGCTGACGCGGTCATCGTGTCGAATCACGGCGGATTGGTTCTCGATGGCGCAATGGCGACGATCGACGCGTTGCCGGCCGTCGCCGCCGCCGTCGGCGACCGGATCGAAGTCTATCTCGACGGCGGCATCAGGCGCGGTTCGGATGTGGTTAAGGCGCTGGCGCTCGGCGCGAAAGCCGTGTTCCTGGGCCGCTCGTTATTGTTCGCGCTCGCCGCCCATGGCGAGGAAGGCGTCGTTCACGCCCTGCGCGTCATTCGCAGCGAAATTGACCGGACGATGGCGAGCCTGGGGTGTTCGCGCATCGCCGATCTCACGCGTGACCATGTCGTGCTTCGGGGCGATCGACAACGCTAAGACAGAAGTCCCGGCCATTCAGGCGTCCCACGCCGCCATCGCGCGATCAACGATCCCGGCAAGCTCCGGTTGCTTGGCGCCATCGCGGGCGCTAAGCGACAGCGCCCGTAGGATGGCCACGTAGAAGGCGGCCAGCCCATCGACGTCCGCCGTTCCGGGAACGTCGCCATCGGCAATCCCGCGCAGGATCCGCCCGTGAATCGCGCGTCCTGCGACCTCGCGTTGCGCGACGAGATAAGCGGCGATGTGATCATTCTCCGGCGCGTGATGAATGACGCCCAGCATGACGAGACAGCCGAGCGGCTCCCCTTCCCGCGCGACGCGCCCGGCCGCGCGATCGAGCAGGGCCCGGATGGCGATCCGGGCCGTATCGCCCGCCGCCAGAACGGCGGCCGTGGCGTCGGCTTCGCCGGCGACATAGGATTTCACGGCCTCCCGGAACAGCGCCTCTTTCGATCCGAAAGCCACATAGAGGCTCGACGAGCGTATCCCCATCGCACCGGTCAGGTCCGACAGGGACACCGCCTCGTAACCGCGCTCCCAGAAGAGGCGCATTGCGGCGTTCACGGCGGATTGGCGATCGAACGTACGCGGGCGACCACGATCGGCCATCTGGACTCTCCTTTTGGAGCGACTGACCCATAATTGGCTTGACAGCTGTGGGCAAGGCGTCGCTATATTTGGGTCGATCGATCCATAATATGTGAAAGGTGATAGGCTTGATTACACTCTACGCGGTGGACAGCCCCAATGTGCTCAAGATCTATCTCGCTTTGGAGGAGCTCGACCTCGCTTATGAGGCGAAGCCGGTCGATGTGATGGCCGGACAGAATTTCTCGGCCGAATTCGCGGCGATCAATCCCAATGGCAAGGTGCCGGTGATCGTGGATGCGGCGGGCCCCGGCGGAGAGCCCATGACCATTTTCGAGTCGGGCGCGATCCTGCTGTATCTCGCCGAGAAGACCGGCAAACTCCTGTCCGGCGATCCGCGGCAGCGCAGCCAGACCATACAATGGCTGATGGTGCAGATGAGCGGGCTCGGACCGATCTTCGGCCAGTATATCCATTTTCTTCTCTTCGCGCCCGAGGGCAATGACTATGCGATGTCACGCTACAAGACGCTGACCTATCGCATTCTCAGTGCACTGGAGGCCCGACTGGGCGAGGTCGACTGGCTCGGCGGCAGCGACTATGGCATCGCCGACATCGCCACCTTCCCCTGGATCCGCCCGATCGACCGCGTCTTCGGGCCGGAGATCGCCATCACCTTCCCCCGGCTCGCGCGATGGACCGCAAAGATCGCCGAAAGACCGGCGACGGCGCGAGCGCTGGCCGGTATCGAGGCGATCAACCGCCTCACGACCGCGACGACGGAGGCTGCGCCGCAGCATCTCGACCTCGTCTTCGGGCGCGGCGCGCATGCCCGGGCGTGATGGTGTCAACCGCGCCATATATATGAGGATTACACTCTTTATTGGCACATCACGAGATCGGACCGATACCGTCGCCTCAGGCTAACACCAACGCAGGCACAGCATGACCGTCGAGATCGCCATCCATGTCTCGCGGTGAGGGCGTAACCGGCCCGGCGGATCGCCGGACGGACTGGCGCGCCGAGCGACACATAGACCGTCGCCCGATGATCGGCACATTCCACCAGCCGGAACAGGCCGCCCGACGTCCCTGGTTGCAACGGAAAGCCGTGGGTAGGAAAGATCGCGGGGTCGGCGACAAAGTCGCCGACCCGGGTGAAACGATCCTCCGCCGCGATATCGGCCTGATCGAGCGCGCACGGTTCGCGTGCGAAGTCGCCACACCGCGTCGCACGTCTGGACAATGGGATCATGAAAGAGCTTCCGTTATTGATATCGGTTGCGCGATCATCACTTCATTAACAAATCACGTTCTCCGATTTAGCCTCTTCGATAGCCTGGGGAGTTGGAAATCGCGGAAGCATCAGGAACAGCGATGCCGCCACCAGCAGCAGGAGCGAGGCGCCGGCAAGCGCTGGCGTGTAACTTCCGAAACGGTCGACCGCGAGACCATAGAGGCTCGGGGAGATCGCCGTCCCGGCGAGAAACACCGCATAGAATGCCCCGAAGACGCGGCCGAAATGCTCCGGGACATAATAGCGCCCCGCGAAATACCCCACGAGATCGGCCTCCGCGCCATAAGCGAGACCCACCGCAACGGCCCCCGCCATCGCCCAGCGCGCCCCGTCCCAGGCCAGCAGCCCGATACCGGCGCTCGCAGCGACCATGATGACGGCGGCGACGCGCGGCGCGAAAAATTGATCGACAAGCGTGCCCGTCATCAGGCGGGACACGATCTGCGCGCCGCCGATCAGACTGATCATCCAGGCCGCTTCCAGAGCACTCAATCCCGAACGCGTGAGCAGCGACGTGAAATGGATCAACAACCCCGGAGCGGCGATCGCGATGGCCGCGATCGCAAGCGTCAGCGGCAGAAACGCGGGCGATGCGAACAATGTCGCGTATCGGAAATCCGTGCTGTCCGCAGCCGGCTCGGCCGTTTTCGCCGGGGCCGCGTCTTTTCCCAACAGCAGCAGAATGAAGGGCGTGGCGCAAAGTACGACCGCCGCGAGCGCGAGATATCCGCCGCGCCAGCCGGACGTCGCAATGATCCGCTGAAGCAGTGGCGGCACGATCGCGCTGAACAGCGCCGCGCCGGTAATGGTCAGCGCCAGCGCGGCCCCTTTGCTGACGTCGAAGGCGCGGTTGACGACCCGCAGATACGCCGGAGACGAACAGCCTGCTCCCAAAAGCGCCATGCTCCCCAGCGGGAGAAGATAGCCGAGGAGGCCCTCGCTCCGGCTGAGCAGGAAAAATCCCGCCGCCTGGACAAGCAGGCCCGGCAGGATGAAGCGCCGCTCGCCAAATCGGTCGAACGCCTGCCCGATAAAGGGTGCCGAAATCGCCATGACCGCGACCAGCAATGTCGGGCCGAGCGACAGACTCGAAAGGCTCCAGCCGCGATCTACGTGCAAAGCGCTGATGAAGAGGCCCGCGGTGTAGAAAGGCAGCGAATTGATGCCGAATGCGACGCCCAGCATCGCGGCGGCCAACGTGCGCTTGCCGGACGCCAGTTCCCGCCATCGCCTGGATATGGAATTCGAAACCATCCCCACCCTCCCGGGGCAGGCGCGACGATCCCGCTGAGCCCCCAATTTCAATACCGTTTTATATTCTCTTATATGTCCTCACAAGAGCAAAGCGCGCGGCAGGCGTCGCCGCCCGGCGCATGCAGGCGATGCGATCGTCCGCTACCTTTGCAGACAAACGATCATCGGCGCAGCAGCATCAGTGCACGCGCACCGCGAACGAATCACGCTCCATCAAAAGCGCAAAGGGATCGCCTTTATGCGCATGCCTTGCCAGCGCGCCGCGCCTTGGGTAGCAGGATTCGCGTGCCGCGTATAAGTGGCGAACGATCACTAATCGGCGTTACGAACGAGAGGGCAAGCATGGTCCAGGTGAAGAAAGAGGCGGTACGCCAGCGTATCCTCGATACGGCCGACCGGCTCTTCTACCAGAAGGGCTTTATCGCAACAACAATCGGCCAGATTGCAAAAGACGCCCAGATGGCCGCTTCGGCCATTTACGTGTATTTCCCGTCAAAGCTGGAGATCGCTCTCGCACTCTTCGAACCACGCATCATCGCGGAGATGGACGTTACCGAAAAGGCGTCGGGCCGGATAAAGGATAAACGCTTAAGGCTAGCATATATCCTCAAGCGTCTCTGGCATGATATTCCGCTGCAAAACAACAACTATTTTCATAATTTAATTCAGGCGCTGGTGATATCCAGTACCCAAGAAAACTATCGGCCGACAATTTTACTGGAATTAAAAAGCCGTATCGGTGCGATGGTCAATACATGCCTCACGCCGGAGCGGGCCGCCACGTTCGACGTCGATGCCTTCACGCAACTGGCCGTCATGTCGTTCGACGGCTTTGTCATCAACGGACATTTCAACCCTTCGGAAGTCGGCAGCGACCGGATCATCGAACTGACCTGCTCGATGATCCTCGGCCCGGAATAACTATCATCGCACCACAAGAGAATGTAATTCGTTATTGACGCCTCAAAAGGAGCAGGATACGCAGTCCGTCACAAGACATTGAGGAGTCGAACGTGACCGAAGAGCTGAATCCAGCCGAGCTGCCCTTCCTCTTCCGCGAAGAGCTGCGCCTTTGCCGTGTGACCCAAGGCACGCAGATCGTCCTCGTTACGGACCTGAACACGCGCCAGGATTATGTCGCGGCCGCCTTCGCCGCCGCCGACGACCTCGGCGCGCGCATCTTCGAGATCAAGATTTCGAAGCCGTTCCATCCCGTGATGATCGCGAGCCAGGGCGGCGGCGACACACTTTCCTCGCTGCCGGGTGCGATTCACGCGATCAATTCGGCCGACCTCGTCCTCGTATTCCACACGGCGCTGGGCTCGCCATGGCTCCAGGAAGGGCGCAAGCGCGGCGTCCGTTTCCTGCTCATCCTCGACGGGCCGGACGAACTGAAGCGCCTGATGTCACCCCCTGGCCTGAAGGAAGCGCTGACCTACGCACGCGACCTGACGAAGCAGACCAGGGAGATGCACGTCACGAGCGCCGCCGGCACCGATTTCCGCGTCCGGCTCGGCGAACTCGATACGCTCTGCCAATATGGCTATGCCGACGAGCCGGGCGTGGTGGAAACCTGGGGCGGCGCGCATTTCTCGACCTGGCCCAACCCCGATGACAGCGAAGGCACCGTCGTGTTGTCGCCCGGTGACGCCTGGATCCTGCCTTATGTCCGGTATTTCGAAGGTGAAGTGCGCCTGACGGTCGAAAAAGGCTATATCCGCGATGTCGCGGGCAGCGGCTCCGACGCACGGCTGATGCGGCAGTTCTTTAAGGCACACCAGACCTCGCCCGACGACATGCGCCCATATGCGATCGCGCATCTCGGTTGGGGGCTCAACCCGAACAGCTATCTCGACCAGATCGCGCTGCACGGCAGCACCACGGCCAAGATCGTCAGCCATACCCGCGCATGGCCTGGCGTCTTCCTGTTCTCGACCGGCCCGAACGATCAGGGCGGCGGCACCAACACCACACCCGCCCATCTCGATCTGCCGATGTTCGACTGCTCGGTCGCGTTCGACGGAAAGCTCGTCATCGACAAGGGAGAGGTGGTCGACCCCCGGATGATCGTGCAGCCATTCGATGCTCTGCGGATCGCCGCATGATCGACACGGATCGATGGGGAGTGCCGACCGGCCTCCCCACACCGGCTGGGCCCTACTCCCTGGCGTCCGCCACGCCGGACGGCATCATTCACACCGCTGGCCTCGTCGCGCTTGATGCGGACGGCGGCGTCCTTGGCAGTGGCGATGCCGAGGCTCAGACGCGCGACATCTTCGTCCAGGCACGGACGATCCTGACCGCTGTCGGCGCATCGCTCGGCGACGTGATCTTCGCGCATGTCTTCATATCGGACATGCAACACTATACCGCGATGAACAGGGCGTATCGCGACGGCTTTGCGGAGACGGGCCGCTCTTTGCCGCCACGCTACTGCATTCGCGCCGACCTCATAAAGGACGAGCTCCTCGTGGAGATCGCCTTCGTTGCCAAAAAAGGGTAGCTCTCTCATGCTGATCAGCGAGTATCCGCCACAGGAACCGCCGACGGAGACCCTCCTGTTCCTCCACGGCCGGCTGATCGCGCTGGCGGAGGGGATTGAGGGCCACGAACATCGCTTCGGCGACGATCCCAGTCAGTCGCTTATCGTCTATCCCGCCGCCGAGCCCGGCAGCCCCGTGCTGATCTTCCTGCACGGCGGCGGCTGGACCAACGGTTACAAAGAGGAGATGGCGTTTCTGGCGCCAGCCCTCAACGCCGCGGGTTTTACGCTCGTCAGCAGCAGCTACCGCATGGCGCCGCGCCATGTCTTCCCAGCACAGCGTGACGACGCGGCGGAAGCGGTCGCGCGCACTTGGCAGCTTGCGGAGCGATATGGCTATGATCGTGACGCGATCTTCGTCGGCGGGCATTCGGCCGGCGGGCACCTCACCAGCCTGCTGGCGGTGACGTACGACTGGCAGGCCGCTCGCGGCTTGCCTCGGGACGTGGTGAAAGGCTGCCTGCCGATATCGGGAAGCTATGATTTCACGCCGGGCAGCGGCCTGTCGATGCGCCCGCGCTTCCTCGGGCCGGAGGGCATTTTCAACGAGGTGGCCGCAAGCCCGATCTTCCAGCTCCGCGATGCCGCCCCGCCCTTCCTCATCGCTTATGGCACGAAGGACTTTCCACACCTGATGGTGCAATCGGAGAAGTTCGCGATGGTCGTCCGCGCGCGCGGCCTGGCGGCCGAGACGCTCGAGATTTCGGACGCCACGCACGGCACGGTTCTGCTGATGGCGGCCGCAGCGGACAAGCCCTGGTTGCCGGCCGCCACGCGCTGGATGCGAACAGCGCTCGCCGCCAGCGAATGACGGGCGTTCCCCCTATCTCTCACAGATCGGATCACACCGTGCCAGACATCACGCTCGACATCGCCAATCGCATCATCAACGGCGCCTTCGCCCAGGCTTTGGACCTGGGGCTGAAGCCGCTGACGGTGACCGTGCTCGATCGCGGCGGGCATATCATCGCGCTGCAACGGCAGGACAGTTCGTCCAACCTGCGCGCCGCAATCGCGACCGGCAAGGCGCAAGGCGCGCTTGCGCTTGGCGTGTCGAGCCGCAAGATCGGCGAGATGGCGGTCGAACGGCCGACCTTCGTCAATGCGCTCGGCCCGATCGCCGGGAGCGGGATCATTCCGGCCGCAGGCGGCGTCATCGTTGTGGATGAGGAAGGCCGGATCGCCGGTGCGGTCGGCGTTACCGGCGACCTTTCCGACAATGACGAGCTCTGCGCGCTCGCGGGCATCGCTGCGAGCGGGTTGCGCGCGCAGGGTTAGGCTTTCCAGGCTCATTCTCTATTGGCGCGCGCCATAGCTGAAACAGACTTTGCAATACGTCCGTCGCCCCCGCCGATCGCGACATGACCGGCGTCAGTGCCGGGATCGATAACATCGACTATATTATTTCCGACCGGAATGACCCATTGTCCATCAATATAGAATTTCAGATTCTCGCGCATCCCCTACTCTCCATCAGTCATTTATCGACTCATCAAAACGACAGCTGGTTGATCGCGCATGCTTCGTCTCGATCGAAGCGGCCGTTCGTTGTTTCAGGTCTTGGCGATGATCGGCAGCAGCAGATAAGAAGCCTGCCCTTCACCGGTATACAAGGTCGTTACACCGTTGAAGGTGCCCGCCGGCCGGTCGATCGGTTCGTCATGCAGCATCACTGAGCTTCCGCGTTGCGAAATGCCGTAGATCTTCGGCATCGGCTCCGGGAGACCGTGGTCGAAATCATGCCCTGACACAGTGAGGACGAGCCGATACCCCTTAGGAACGACGATGCAGGTCGGCCAGATCTCGATATCGAGTTCGTATACCGTTCCGGGATCCAGCAGATCTGCTGCATCATGCGAGTGGAAAGGTCGCCACGCCAAGCTTTTCGAAAGATCCAGCTTGCGGTGCGAAGCCCGAAGCCATCCCTGGGTGAGCGGAACATTGGGATCGACGGCACCGACGAACAGCACCTCCCTGTCCTCCGGATCGAACAAACGCAAGGTGAGCAGCAGATCGGCATCGACGGTGGTCGAAGAGATGAATAGCTTGGCCGCGACAGGGCCGGTTACTTCCGTTTCCTCGGCGAAAGGGCCGGTTGCGAAGGTCAGTTCCTCCGTCGTCGCTCGGAAAGAAGCTGCGCTCGGCGCACCGCTCTCCCCAGTTGTGATGTGGCCTCCCTGAGCGTCGAGGTAGAAGCGGGTCCACCGCGTCCGCGCGAGCGGCCATTGATCTTCCTTGCGCTGCCGATAGCCATCGACATGGCGAATCTGCAGCAACAGCGCCGGCTCCTTGTCCCAGCCATTGTCCTCGCCTTTCAGAAAGTGATCGAAAAAGCGACGCTGCAGGTCGAGGCCATAATCGGTGTAGAATTCGGTCCAATGCTCGAAACCGTGCATTTCGAGCCATTTCTCTTGGGCGCCCGCGCGTGCGAACGCCTCGATGTTGCCGCGCAGATGCACGCCCATACCGCCCCAATTGCCCATCGACAGGAGCGGCACCTCGACCCGCGCCAGATCCGGCGTGCGCGCTACGAAATAGTCATCATAGAAAGGGTGGTCGATCAACGTCGACTTAATGTCGATCCGGTTGGCGGCAAGCGCGGCTTCGTCAAGCGTCTCGCTGCCGCCGATCGGAGTGCCGGCGAAGCGACTGATGCGCCCTTTTTCGCCCAGCCCGTGCTGCACGTTCAGAACCTGGGCTGGATACCAGCGGATCATGAAGGTGCTGAGCATACCGCCATGCCGCACCAGATCGCGGTAGAAATCGCTAAACCCCTCGAAAGGACAGATTGCGGCCAGATGGGGGGGGCGAAGCGCCGCGACCTGCCACTGATTGGCGGCGTAGTAGGATATTCCGAGCAGACCGACCCTGCCGCTGCTCCACGGCTGTATACCCGCCCACTCGATGCATTCGTAGAAATCCTGCGTCTCGCGCGGGGAGAAGAAATCGATCACGCCAGGCGAGCATCCAGCACCACGTGAATCTACGCGGATGCAGACGTAACCGTTCGGCACCCAGCGCTCAGGGTCGGCGGTTTCAAAGTTGAAATAGCGGGTCGAGCTTTCGCGTGCGATTTCCGGATGATCACGGATCAATCCCTCCCAGGCGTCAGGGAAGCCGTCGGCGAAATGAAGCCCCTTCGCATAGGGCCCGTGCGCCATCAGGACGGGATATTGGCCATCGTCGATCGGGCGGTAGATGTCGGCGCGTACGAGGCTGCCGTCGGACAGCGGGATTTCCACATCCCAGTCAATCCGCATCCCATCCGCCACCTCGCTCTTGCGCACCACCACGCTCATAGAACGATTCTCCAAAAAACGATCATTAATCGTTTTTGATTATCAGATGATTGCGCAAAAGCAAGCGTTGCGCGCATTTGCTGCCCTAGGGTCAGGACCCATTGAAATGAGAGGTCCGTCCGGTACTGGCAGACAGCCGGTTAGTGGTGACGGTACGAGAGTGGTGCGCAATCAGTGCCCAGTCGCGGGAAGTTCAGCTGAGGAAGGTGTGCCCGGTGCGCTCCGATGCTGAGGCATTGCGTTGAGGTTATCCATATCCGAGAAGATCAGCCACGGCTTGCCGGGTGTACGACGTAACGTGAGGATGAACTTTCCCGTATCGCCGGACTTCTTGCCGTAATCGTATACGCCGATGATATAGCCGCTCGTGTCCCCAGCGGCAAAAGCGAGCGCGCGCAGCCGCAACGGGCTGCCTCCTTGGCCCTCATAGGCTGCCCGGATGGCCAGGCGTCCACGGGCAGGCGGGCGATTGCTTTGCAGTACGAACCCGTCCTCTGCAAACAGCGATGCGAGAGCCGCTGCGTCGCCCGCGCGCCACGCGCGTTCATAATCGCGAAGCACTCGATCTAACTCGGGTGGTAACGCGACATCGGAAAGCTTTGTGGACGCATCAGGTTCCTCAATGTGCTGCCCCAATACTGGCTCCGCCACCAGTATGAAGCCGGGAAAAACCAAAGGGAGGATGGAACGGTCACAAAATGGCTATCAATTGGGATTTCAGAGTGCTGCTTCTTGAAGTTCGCAACCACGACGACGATCGCGGCGCCCATCGCGCGTCAATGACAGTCCGTCCGTCATCTGCTCATCCGTCAGCCAGTACAGGTCGTTCATCCACAGTCTCCTCATTGAGCCTGAATCGGATCGCGCCTCTCATTCCAATGGGTCCTGACCCTAAGAAAGCGCCGGAGCTCAGACTGCAATGTGCGACGGCGATTTGTGCCCGGATTTGCCTTGACGACCGGGCACTAAAATTCGACACTCTAAAAATCCGCAGATTTCTGCGACTGTCGGACGGTCGTTGGGCTGACTCAGCTCGCAGAGGCGCGGTTTTGTAAACCGAAGGTCGCGGGTTCGATTCCTGTAACCGGCACCATACCGACTTCCTCGAGATTCGGTCCGCACATCATTGATCACGCAAATTTAGTTTCACCCGATGGGTTCGTCTGGCTTCGACCGGGCTGGACCTATTTAGACAGCCCCTGTGTCCCAATTTGTGCCCTGATTCGGCTGAACGCCGTACATCGTTCAGCGACTTGCAACAGGCTTGGGAATTTCCGGCAGCTTCGTGGCTCGCAATCTTTTCAGCGCATTTTTCGCTTCCGACGGCGCCACCTGCATAAAAAGCGCGAACAGTTGATCGTCGCCCAGTTCATCGATTTCGACCTCGGCGGGAAGCGCCACGGGTTGTCGTAGCCGCACCCCCGGTTGCGCCTCAAGCACAAGCGTACGCTGCAGCATCCCGGCCGACGAGCAGTCGATATCCTCATTAAACTCCATTGGCACCGCGTTCCGGATGCGAATACGACGGTCGGGATTCTTCTCGAACCAGGCCGCATCCCCAAGCGTTGCGAGTTCGATCACCCGTTCATGGATCGCCCTTACTTCAACCATATCGAACTCCTGAATGGCCTTACCCTTTACGAGACCAGCCGCCCTCGACAAGGTCGTTGATGCGTTGCGCCGGGCACTTCTCCGACACGGTTTTACTCAGGCTGCCAGTTCTGCGTGATGGGCCTTGTCTTTGAGATACCGACCGGCGCGATCAGGCCGGGCTCAAGCTCGTCGCTGTGACGACGCGGCTGGAACCACCGACCGGCGTAGGGCAGATTACCGAAGCGACGGCATTTTCAGAAACCACGCTCTGCCGATAAGAGCACAACCAAACCTCATCTCTACCCTGAAGGGATTTTCGATGCTGCTCCACATGTCGACCTGGCCCGAGATCGCCGACTTTCTCGAACGATCGCAAACCGTGGTGATCCCGATCGGATCGAACGAACAACACGGCCCGACCGGACTGCTGGGGACTGACTGGCTCTGTCCGGAGATCATCGCGCATGAAGCCCAGCGCGATGCCGATATCCTGGTCGCCCCCACCTTCAATATCGGCATGGCGCAGCATCATCTGGGCTTTCCCGGCACGATCTCGCTGCGCCCATCCACATTCATGTCCGCGATCGCGGACTGGGCTCGCTCATTGGCCGCGCATGGCTTCACCAACATCTATTTTCTCAACGGCCATGGCGGCAATGTCGCGACGATTGAAGCCGCTTTTTCCGAAATCTATGCCGAGGCAAGCTTCGCCCGCCGTTCGCTCGGCTACACACTACGCTTGCGCAACTGGTGGGATCTGCCCGGCGTCGCCAAGCTCGCCGAGCGGCAATTCCCCAAGGGCCATGGCAGCCATGCGACACCGTCGGAAATCGCGATCACCCAGTGGCGCTATCCCGACCAGATCAAACATGCCGTCTGCGACCCGGTGATCGCGCCGACCGGCCCCGTCCGCGAAGCCGCCGATTTCCGGCAGCGCCATCCCGACGGGCGCATGGGTTCGGACCCACTGTTGGCAACACCCGAAGCGGGTGGTGAACTGGTTGCCGCGGCAGTTCTCGGCCTGGTCCAGGATCTTCGCGCGGGCTAGCCCTCTGAATCTAAAGTTCGGTGCATAATGCTTGCTCGGTCTTTTGACGGAAGCGTTTGACGGCGGAGAGTATGTCGTCGGCGGATTTGATCCATCGGAAAGGCTTCGGCTCGGCATGGCGGGCGAGTATCCAGTCAGCGGCTTTGCTGGCGGCGGAGGCGGCACGGAAGATCGCACGGCCTCGCGGCCCGCCGGTGCCCCGGACCGCCGCATCTTCGCGCAGCACAGCGAGCCACGATGCGAGGTAATCGGCGTGGCGAACGGTCGGCACGATGCCGAGCGCGGCGCACAAAAAGGCCGACCCGATTTCGGCGATCAGTTCCTAGCGGGCATAATCCTTGCTGCCAAAGGCGTTGGTGAGGTTACGCCAGCCGCGACGGATGGCCGCTCGCATGACAAAGGATGCCATCCTCGTGATTTCGTGCCGTCTGGCACGTCAGGCCCGGAAAAGATCGACTACGCTCGCCGGAGCATCCGCGCCGAAGAAGCGCCTGAGATTTTCCGCTGACTGCTCCGCAATCGGCGCGCTCCGCTGGAAGAGCGCAGCTTCGTAGGCACCAAGCGCGGCTTCGTCATCGCCGGGATCAGCAAGGAGCGCATGGGCGAGATTTGCACCGTCCAGCATCGCGAGGTTGGCGCCCTCGCCAGCGAATGGGGACATCAGGTGGGCGGCATCGCCGAGCAGGGTGACGGCCGGGATCCGTTTCCAGCGCAGCCCGATCGGAAGCGCGTGGATCGGGCGGAGTACGGGTTCTGCTTCGCTGCTCATGATGAATTGCACGAGTTCGGGTGCCCATCCCTCAAATTGTTCAGCGATGCGTTCAAGACCGATCCTCCTGTCGGTGAAGTCGACAGAGGCCATCCACGCCTCCGTCTTGTTCAGCGCGACATAGCCCTTCACCGAGCCGTCAGCATAGCGATGGGCAAGTATTCCCTTGCCCGGCGCGACGGCCATAAGCGTTCCTCTTCCTATCGCGTCAGCACTGCGCTTGTTCCCCTCTGCACTATTCAGGCTTATCTCAATGAAGCAGGTGCCAGAATATTCGGGCCTCGCACTCGTGAGAAGCGGACGGACGTTCGACCAGGCGCCGTCGGCGCCGACGACCAGATCCGACATAAGGGAAAAGCCGTTGGCGAATGCGATCCTGTATCTACCTTCGCCTGCCGCATCGATCGACACGACCTTGTGACCCCATCGGACGACACCGGCGGGGATCGCATTGAGCAGCAGGCTCCTCAGTTCCCCCCGATCGACCTCGGGGCGCTCTCCGCTCGAACTTCCCGGCTTGTCGAGGAGGATTCGTCCGGCGCAATCCACAACGCGTTTGGCATCTTCGCCGGGCCGGACGATCGCGAGGAATGCGTCGAACAGCCCCGCCGCCTTGAGGGCAATCTGACCACCATGTTCGTGGATGTCGAGCAGGCCGCCCTGCGCCCTCGCCCCCAGTGACGGTTCCGCCTCATACACCGTCGCCTCGACGCCATGCCGGTGAAGGACGCTGGCGAGGGTGAGACCGCCAAGACCGGCACCAATGATCGTAATCGGATTTCGCATATCACGTGCTCCCTGCGCGGCCTCAGCGCTAGAAGCACTTTGGCCACGTCGAGCCCGACACCGTCGGGCACCTGGTTGGAGACGCTGGCCGATCGCGCAAAAAGCGACCGACGTGCACTCGACAACAGACCGGCGATACGCCGATCGACTTGTCGTTTTTCGCGACCGGATCAGCCTAAGCGCGTCGCCGGCGTCGCGCAAGCCAACGGATATCAATGCGGGTGATGAGAAGCTGGCCGGCTAATCGTCCAATTACCCCTTGAGTGCCGAGAAGGAACACGCGGCCGAGAAATAGATCGACGGGTAAGGCACGACGCTGGGAACGACCTTCGATGCACCGGGTTGATGACCCAGGCGGGCAATTCTGAGATTTGAGGAGAGTATCATGAGCATCGAAGGCAAGATCAAGGAGGCCGCGGGTTTCGTGAAAGAGGAAGCCTTCGAGCATGGCAAATCGCCGGAGAGCAAGGAGAAGGCCCAGGAGGGCCGAGACCTTCGTAACGAGGGCCGCATCGAGGATGGCAAGGCTCCCAAAACGACGAAGCCTGGCACTGGCGCGAAGTAACGACGCATTGCGATTTCGTACTGGAGCGCCGCCCTTATCGGGCGGCGCTCTTTGTATGTGGCGCCGTGGTCACGCCACCATGCTGTCGCCAAATCGCAGAACCTGATTGTTGATCCATCGGACCGGCTCGGGAATCGGAAAATGGAAAGCAGGAAAGCCCTCACCCGCAGCGCCTATAGCCAAGCCCTAGCTTGGCGTAGATTCCCATGGCGACAGCCGACACGATGAGCGACGTGATTGGCCGGGGAAACACCGTCGTGAAGTAGGAAGCCGCCCCACCGAGCAAGACGAAGGCGGCGCACCATAACGGCCCCGGCCGGTCGTGATTTTCCACCCGACCGGTCCAGATCACGGCAGCGAGCGCAGGCACGAAGCTGCCGAGGAACAGAAGCGCGGGCACGAAGATATCCTGGATGCCGGCGAGCGCGATCACGAAACCCGCGGCACCGAGGGCGATTACCGCCGAGGATTGCCTCATGCCTGTCGCCCCGGCGAGCGAGAGAGCCCCCGAATAGAGATTGCCCTTGTTGGTCGCCCATTGGGCGATGACCAGTATGACGAAACCGCCCCAGCCGATCCCCAACTGGCGCATGGCCAGCGGCAGGTCGCTCCCCGCGCCCGGTGCGGCGGTGACGATCATCGCACCGGCAGCGAGCACGAAAAAACCGACCAGCGCGTATCCGACCGCCGCGGCAGCGGCGCCCCGCAGCGGCTCCCGGGCAAACCTGGCAAGATCGGGAAAGAAGATCGTCCCAACGATGCCATTGCCGACGACCAGGCCGATGGCATCGGCAAAGGCGAGTTGAGGCGCGACCGGCGTTGGAGAAGCGGGCGCGCCGCTCGCCAGCCAGAGGGCATAGATGCTGAGCAATGCGACGGCCGGTACCGCGACCAGGCTGATGAGCGACAGCAGCCGGAACCCGAACATCACCGATACAGTGGTGATCGAGGCGGCAAGCAGCATCGCGACGACCGGGTGGCCCAACGCGCTGTCCGGCAGATAGGCGTGCAGGGTGGTGCCGAAGAATGCCAGTTGCCAGGCATGCCAGCCAAGACCCAGCACCAGCGCCAGCAGCACACCCACCACCGGCCCGCCGCGATCCCCGAAACAGCGCCGGATCAGCATCGCGGTACTGAGTCCGGTCGTTGCCCCCACCCAGCCAAGCGCGAATCCAATCGCGGCGAGAAAAACCATGCCGATCGCCGCCGCAGCGATCAGGGGACCAACGGCCATGCCCTGCGCCAGCACCACACCGGTCTGGAAGGTCGACATGGCGATGATCCACACCGCGGAGGTCGCACCGATCCGCACCGCCGGCAACCGGCGCTGCGTCGGCACCGCAACGTGCGCATGGTCGTTGAACCGATCGGTCACGCCGGGACGCCGCGACGCCGCGAGGTCGCCTGATGGTCGATTCGGCCGTCCGTATCGATCACCGCCTCATAGTCGGTCAGGGCGGCGGCCGGGGTCAGATAGCCGTTGCGGATATCCTCCGCGATGGCGTCGAGCGGGCGTTCCAGGGCGTTCCCCCAGCCGCCCCCGCCGCCGCGCAGGAATTCGATGCGGCCGCCGGCCGGCATGTCGATGCGATACCCGACATCGACGATCTCGATCGCCTGACCGTCGGTGGGGCAGAGCCGCAGCGCGTTGGGCGCGCCATCGCCGCCGCCGGCAAAGCCGCGGGTCGGATTGCGGACACCCGCCAGCATCGCGTTGGTGGTGGACGGTGCAGTAAAGGCGATCGTCGTGCGCAAGCCGGGCGCGCCGCGCCAGCGGCCAGCGCCAGTCTGGTCGGCAACATATTCGTGCCGTAACAGGCGTAGCGGATATTGCCGCTCGGTCATCTCGATCGAGGGCAGGATCACGCCGGTCATCAGCGGCGGATAGAGGCCCCAGCCGTCAGTGCCGAACGCCGCCCCGGCTCCCCCGGTATAGCCGAAGAAGTTGAGACTGACCCAGTTGCGCCCCTGCTCGTCGCGGCCGCTGGTATAAGCGAGCGGCAGCTTGTGCGTGTTCACGCCGACTCGTTCGGGCGCTGCCTGGGCAAGCGCTAGCAGGGTGACCTCGGCAATCTCGGCACCGCAGATGCAGGTGCAATTGCCGACCGGCGCCGGGTGACCGGGATTGACGATGTTCCTTTCCGGCGCGGTGATCCCGAACGGCGCCATATAGCCCTCGTTGACCGGGATATCCTCGTCGAAACAGGCAGCGATCGCGGTGAAGACGAACGACCGGGTATTGGCGATCGGGCTGTTCACGAACCCCCGCACCTGCGGCGCCGATCCGCTGAAGTCGAACTGCACGCCGTCGGCGGTGACCGTCGCGGTGCAGCGGATGGGGATGTCCGTCGCCCCCTGATAATCGTGATCGACAAACGTTTCCGCCGTGAACACACCCTGGCGCCAGCGAGCGATCTCCTCCCGGACGCGCCTTTCGGAATAAGCGATGCTGTTGTCGATCGCGCCGCACACCGCCTGCTCGCCATAGCGCGACACCAGCGCCTCGATCCGCTGTGCGGCAAGCTGGCAGGCACCCCGCATCGCTTCCAGGTCACCGCGGATCCAGTGCGGCGTACGGGAGTTCGCCACGATCATGTCGAACACGTCGCGGCGTATGCGGCCCTGCTCATAGAGCTTGACCGGGCTGACGATCACGCCGTCCTGCCAGATATCGAGTGCCCTCGGATTATAGCCACCAGCGACCGGGCCGCCGACATCGGCGAAATGCGCGCGCGCGGCGGGAAAGAAGAGCGGCCGTCCCCCGACAAAGACCGGCATGATCACGACCTGGTCGGGAATATGGGTGCCGCCGCCATAGGGATCGCTGGCCAGGATCACGTCGCCGGGCCGCAAATCCAGCCGGAACGCATCGATCGCGGCATTCACGGCGTCGCAGATCGCGTAGAGATGCAGCGTGCAGCCCGGCGCCTGGGCGACGAGGCGCGCGCGATCGTCGCGATAGTCGAAAATACCCGTGGTGAAATCATGCGCCTCATTGAAGATCGGCGAACGCCCGGTGCGCGTGATCGCCGCACTCATCTCGGCCGCAGCGCTGTTGAGCGCGCCGCCGACAACCTGCGACAGAAGGTGATCAGCTGACGTCATTGCCGTCATCCTTGGAAGGTTAAGGAAAGCACCGCACCGGCCGGATAGGCTTCCGCGGCCATCATGCCCTGCCGGGCGTCTCCCTCGCGCTGCAGCGAGGCGCAGGGCTGCAGCGCGACCAGGGTGAGTTCGGCATCGACCCCGCTGTTCTGGACCGCGACATGCATCGCGTCGGCCGCCCATTTCCGGTAGCGCAGCACCAGCCGGTGGCGCTGCTCGACCTCCTCCGCGCTGACCAGGGGGGCGGCCGACCAGCCCAGCGGCAGGCCGCCGGCGCCGGGCGCGAATCCCAGCGACAGGGAAAGAGGGTCGATGGCGGAAGCCGAGCCGACCGGCGCGTGAACAACCAGACCAGGCGCCATTCCCGATCCCGGATCGGGCGTCAGCCTGGCAGGCGCGCCTGCGTCCCGCAGCGCATCGGTCACCGCTGCCGCCAGCGGCCCGGCAACCGCGAAACGGCCAAGGCTGCACGCGCGGTCGGCATCCGGAAGCAGGCGCGATCCGGCCGGCAGGTGGATATCGATCGCCTCGAGCACGGCATCGTTCAGCGGCACGTCGTCGAGCGTCCCCGCCAGCAAGGGCAACAGCATCGATGCCTTGCTGAGCGAGGGTGTCGCGTGATGGCTGTCGTCGCCCTGCCGCGTAGCGGAATGTGCACTGGCGGCGATGCGTTCACCGTTCCACCGCAGCGTCACCGATACCCTGTCGCCCCCAGGAAATGTCGCGCTTCCCTTGCCGCCGGCAAGGGGAAGGATCGCACGCAGCTGCTCGGAGATGCGCCGACTGGCATAATCGCGCCCGAAGGCCGCAGCTGTGTTCAGCAGGGGCCAACCATGTTCGACGAGCAACCCGCGCAAACGGCATTCCATTTCGGTCGCGACCGACCGGGCAGCAGCAAGATCATGGGACAGCGTGTGCGCCGCGCGGCTGTTGACGCCGAGCAGCCGGGCAACATCGGCCACGTCGCGGCCGGCGCGGCTCAGCCGAAGCGGCGTGACGATCAGTCGTTCCTGCCAGATGTCGGTGGCGAAGGGCTGCCACTGGCCCGGCAGTTCTCCGCCCAGGTCAGACACCGCGAAATGGAGGACGCACAGATAGCGCAGGATGTCCTGCTCGATCACCGGCAGCGCGATGCTCACTTCGTGCCAGCCGGTGCCGGCACGATGGGGGTCGCCCAGCAGGAAAATGTCGCCGGGGGCGATGTCATAGGCGAAATAGTCAAGCAGATGGCGTCCGGCCTCGCGCGGCACGAACAGCATGTGCGGATCGCTGCGGTTCTGCGCCAGCAAGCGAAGATCGCCATCGAGCAGCGCGATGGCGAAATGCCGGCCGCCCGCGACCAGCGGCCCCCGGGCCAGGCGCGCGAACAGCGCCTCCATCTCGTCGACGAGCGCACCGAAACCGGCATGGATCGTCCAGGAACGCGCCGGGTTCATTCCGCGCGCCTCGACTCGCTGCCGACCTCGATCACGCAGTGACCCGAGCTGTCGATCAGGGCTTCCTGACCGGGATAGACAGCGATGCTGGTGCCCCAATATTCGAGGATCGCCGGTCCATGGATGAAGTGGCCGGGGCGCAGCCTCTCGCCGTCATAAACGGCAGTCTCCACCGCCGCGCCGTGGAAATGGACTGGCCGGGTGCCGGCAAGCGCCGCGCCAGGGTCCTCTTCGGCGAACGCGCCCGGTGCCGGTTCGGGAAGCGGGCGCTGCACGACCAGTTCGAGCCGAAGCGTCTGGATCTCCACCGGCTGCGCGGCATCGGCATGCGCATACAGCGCCTCGTGCCGCTCATGGAAAGCGCGCAGCGTCGCATCGATGTTGAGCGCGGTGATCCGTCGGGTACGACTGCGCAGCGGCACCGTCAGTTCATGAACCTCGCCATCATAGCGCAGGTCGAGGAAACGGCGCAGCTCGGGTTCAGCGACGCCGCGCGGGAGGCTGGCCAGCGCCTGTTCCTGCAAGGTTTCGAACGCCTGGTTCAGCGCATCAAGATCAAGCGCGGAATGCGAGGCGATGAAAGTACGCGAGCGCGCGACCTTGAGCGGGGCGACGACATCGCCCAGTGCGCAGAAGACCGGGCCGCTCGACGGGATGATGACGGTGCGTAGGCCCAGAAGCTCGGCCTGGCGCCCGGCATGAAGCGCCCCTGCCCCGCCCACCGCCATCAGCGCGAACAGGGCCGGATCATGCCCGCGCCGCGTCGTGACATATTGGGTGGCGCGCGCCATGTCGTGATTGACGATCTCGTTGATCGCATGCGCAGCAGCGATCACATCTAGCCCGAGCGGCCGCGCCACGTCCCGCTCGATGGCGTCGCGCGCGGCGTCAAGCGACAGCGTCATCTCGCCGCCCAGGAACCGGTCGGGGCTCAGCAGGCCGAGCACCAGATTGGCATCGGTAACCGTCGGCCGCGTGCCACCCCGGTCATAGCAGGCGGGACCGGGACTGGCGCCGGCGCTTTCCGGCCCGACGCGCAAAGCGCCACCAGTGTCGACCCAGGCGATACTGCCCCCGCCCGCGCCGATGGTATGGATGTCGAGCATCGGCTTGGCGATCCGGTAACGACCGATCCAGCTTTCAGTGGTGATCGCGGGCACCAGTTTCTCGATGACAGCGATATCGTAGCTTGTCCCGCCCATGTCGACGGTGATCAAATCGTCATAGCCCGCGATACCACCGACATAGGCGCCGCCCGTCACGCCGCCCGCCGGGCCTGACAGGAGCGTATCGACCGGACAAGAGGCGGTTTCCCCGATGCCCAGCACACCGCCGGTCGATTGCATGACCAGCACATCGCCCCGATAGCCGGCGTCCTTGAGCTTCTGTTCGAGCCCGGCGAGATAGGTCGAGACAGACGGGCCGACAAAGGCGTTGACCAGCGTGGTCGATATCCGTTCGAACTCCCGGATTTCCGGCAGGATGTCGCTGGACAGCGAAAGATGTGCCTGGGGCATCTCCTCGCGGACGATGTCCGCCACACGCTGTTCGTGCCGGGTGTCGAGAAAGCTGAACAGGAAGGCGACGGCCACCGCCTCGATCCCTTCCTCGCGGAAAAAAGCGAGTGCTTCGCGCACCGCGGCTTCGTCGAGCGGGATGCCGATCGTGCCATCGGCATGGATGCGTTCGGGCACACCGATGCGATAGCGGCGCGGGCAGATGGCGGGAGGCGCCTTGAGCCGGGGGTTGAAGACGCTTTCCTTGTACGCGCGGCGGAATTCGATCTCGTCGCGGAAGCCCTCGGTGGTGATCAGCCCAACTCGCGCGCCGCGCATTTCCAGCAGGGCATTCGTCGCCACGGTCGTCCCGTGGACGATCAGTGCCACGTCGGCCAGGAACAGGGGAACCGCCACCTTCTCCGCCGCCGCGATCCGCGCGATCGCGGCGATCACGCCATCTGACTGGTCAGGGGTGGAGGGAGTCTTGGCTGAGTGGACGCGACCGTCACCATGACGCGCGACGATGTCGGTGAAGGTGCCGCCGACGTCGATCCCTATTGCCCAGCCGCTCATGCCTGTCCTTCGTCGATAAGGGAGATCTCGATGACCGGCGCGCCGGCAAGGGTGTTGCTGACGGTGCAGATACGCTTGGCATCGGCCAGGATCGTGTCGCGATCGGCATCCGTGCCCAGCCCCGCGCAGACGATGTCGAGCACGACACGCCCGACGCTCGCCACCGGCCGAACCTGCCGCCAGCCCGAGGCAGTAACCTGGATCGGCGGTATGGGACGCCGCGCGCGGTTGAGTGCGCCCACCAGCGAAAGGGCATAGCAGGAGGCAATGGCGACCAGCAGATAGTCGACAGGGCAAGGCGGCTTTTCCGCCAGGGCGCGCTCGATCGGCAGCGCATCGACCTCGATCTCAAGCGGATGATCCGGGCGGTATCGCGCGGTAGCGGTCCAGTCGGGCATGGGCTGCGTCACTCTCCGTTAGGATGCAGAAGGCCGCCAAATTCGAAAGCGACGGCTTGCGCCGCGATCTGTTCGGCCGTGAAGGTCAAGGTGCGGTCGAGGTCATAGCCCTCGCCGAACAGCCACCAGTCGAGCATTCCCTCGATCAGGCGCTGGACGCAGGCCGCGCGGATGTCGAGATCGCCATGCTCCGGCAGCATGCCCAGCTGGACGGCCTGCCCGACATTCCGCTTCAGCGCACCAAAACTCGTCGCCCGCGCCCGGCTGATCGCCTTGTCCAGCTTGGGGTCGGCCCCCAGTCCGCGGGCAAGCAGAAAGGCGAACAGTGCGCGATTATTCTCGGCAAAGCGGAGCAGGTCGATCAGCCATGCCGTCGAATTGCGCCGCATATCGGCGGCATCGACGCGGTCCGAGCGATACCCCCGCCCGATCGCGGCGAGCATCGCTTTCTCGCCGTTGACGACGAGATCCAGCGCGATGTCGAGCTTGCTCTTGAAGTAAAGGTAGAAGGCCGCCTGGCTCACGCCTGCGCGCGCCACGATGTCGGAAACCTTGGTCGGATGATATCCGCGGCTCGCGATCAGATCGAGCGCCGATTGCAGCAACCGGGCCTTGGTCAGGGCCGCGTCGCGGGCGGGAGCCGGGCTCGCCATCAGAAGCTGAAGCCCAGTTCCCCGCCATAGCTGCGCGGATCGCTGTTGTAGCGGATATAACCGAAGCCGATATTGTCGATTTCGAAGGCCTGGCGCTGGTTCAGCAGGTTGCGGGCGTACGCGGTGAGCCGGACCCTGCCGCGCACCAGCGACAGCCGCGTATCGAGATAATGTTTGTCGCCGATATGGAACGTGTCGTTGGTGCCGAGATATTGCGCGCCCTGATATCGGTAATCGACGCGTCCGACGATCTTCAGGTCAGCTGCTATGGGCCGTTCCACCTCGCCGTACAGGTTCGCCGTCAGCTTGGGCGTGTACGGACCACTGGTGCTGTTGGTGACACGCGCGTCGGTATAGCCCGCCGAAGCGCCGAGGGTCAGGCCTTTGACCGGGCGACCGACCAGTTCTGCTTCGAAGCCATTGATCCGCGTCTCGGGAATGTTGGTGGTCGCGCGATAAGGCGGCGTCGAGATGATGCTGGTGAATTGCTGGTTCGAATAATCGATGTGGAAGCCGGCGAGATTGACGATCAGCCGCTTGTCGAACCATTCGGACTTGATTCCGGCCTCATAGTTCCAGGTGCTTTCCGCCTTGGCGTGATTGCCGGAATTGAAGAATCCCGACCGGAAACCGCGCGAGACACTCGCGTACAGCATCAATGACGGCGTTGCCTTCCAGGCGATCTGCGCCTTGGGCTGCGCTGCTCGATCCGTCTCGCGCTGGGTCAGCACTCCGTCCGGGGTGGCGACGGGCGTCGTAAGTGCCGTCGAGGCATATTGGGTCGTGTTATAATTGTTCTGGTCGTAGCGAAGCGCGGCGGTCAGTTCGAGCCGGTCGGTGAGATCATAATTGACCTGTCCATAGACGCCGAAGAAATGATCGTGATTGAGGTCGATTCGCTGCAGGAAGGGATTGGGCCCCGGGACTACCCGTCCGCCAGGATCGGTCATCGCATTGCCGACAGTGAGGGCATTGAGCGCCCGCCGCTCAAGATAGGAGGTCCCGATCAGCCAGCGCAGCGGGCCGGACGAGGTCGAGGTTAGCCGCAGATCCTGCGAGAAGACACGATAATTGTCGTTCGACGTCTGGAAGCAGTCCGGTGCCTGGCCGGGGCCACCGACCGGACCGCAGAAGCTCGCGGCCGGCGGCTTCTGCCAGCTTGTCGTGCCGAGCAGATTCTGCTCGATATCGCTATAGGAAGTCAGCGAGGTGAGGTCAGCGAAACCAAGCTCCAGGCCGAGCTTGAGCGCCAGTTCCTTCGCGTCTCGAACTTCGTGGCCGAGGATACCCCGCTGAATACCCGGCGTGCCGGAGAAATCGTCGAGCTGCGACAGGCCGGTCGCCGAGGGGAGAAACTCCTGATAGACCGCGCCGGCGCGGGTGTGGACATAATGGCCGCGCAAATCGAGCGTCAGGGGCCCGGTTCGGGCGATGACGCGTCCGCGCAAATCGAGCGTCCGGTTCGGGTTGGCATCCTGCCCGTCCACCGTTTTCTGGAGTCCGTCGCTGTCCTGATAGCTGGCATCGAGGCGAAACTTGACGTCCTGGCCGAGCAGCGGACCGGACAGGGCACCGGCGATCCGCCGGTCATTGCCATTGCCATAGCCAAGGACACCCTCCCCGCTGAGCACCTCGCCCGGCTGCTTGGTGACGATGTTGATCGCCCCGGCGATCGCCCCGGCACCATAGAGCGCGCCCTGCGGCCCTTTCAGGACCTCGATCCGCTCGACCCCAAGCAGGGAGCCGAGATTGATGCCGTCGGTCGATCCGGCGGGAACGCCGTCGACGAGATAGGTGACCGGCGCCCAGCCCTGTTGCGCGGTGGTGATGCCGCGGATGGTGATATAGGCGGTCCCCTGCCTGAAACCCTGGCGGAAGGTGACGTTGGGGGTCAGGTCGACAAAGTCCGAGACGCTGCGGATGCCGGCATTCTCGATGGTCTTGCTGGACAGCACGGTCAGCGTGTCGGGCACGCGCTGCACACTCTCTTCGCGGCGACGCGCCGTCACGGTGATGTCGTCCAGCGCGGCGGCATCCGTGGCACGCGCCTCTGCGGCCGGAGTCGGGACGTCGCTTTGCGCAAAGGCGACGGAGTGACCACCCATAAGAAGCCAGGCGCCAACGGAAAACTTCGCGATTTTCATGGCTTGCGCCCCGATCTAATTCCTACTTAATTAGGGGATAAATTGTAACTGACGAGTTACTAAGTGAGTTGTCATTGGCTCGATCAAAGATCCGCTTTGATCGGGGTTGGCACGGATGGCTGATGCCCTGCGGTCGGCCGTTTCAGGCTTCCCGATGCGCGATGGACCGGATCGGCAAGGGCCATCCCATCAGCCGGATCGATGAGTTGCTCCCGTGGAACTGGGGGTAGCGCTTAAGATTGGCTACTTGAGGTAGATCATCGGAATGCTCACCGATATAGAGTAGGTATGGCTGCGATATACGAAACGAAAATGTGCCTCAGATTCTTCGGTGACGATCTCGATCCCGACGAAATTACCGCCCGCCTTGGCCGTCATCCTTCCGTCGGAATGAAGAAAGGTGGAACCTGGATTACTAAGTCGGGAACAGAAAAGGTCGCCCGAACCGGCTCGTGGCGATTGAAAGCCGCTGATCGTCAGCCGGGAGACTTCGACAACCAAATTGCCCAAATCCTCGAAGGTTTGAGCAATGACTTGGCTGTCTGGGATGATTTGACCACGCGGTTCAACGCCGACGTATTCTGCGGCGTGTTCATGAAAAAGAGCAATGAAGGCCTGAGCTTATCCGCAAAGTCGATGCTGGATCTCGGCGCTCGCCGACTGTCGCTAGACTTCGATGTATATGACCCCGGAACTCCCGACTGAACCGCTGCCCGGCATTAATGCGACGTTCTGGCCCGGACGCTAACGTTTGGTTAAGCGCAGCTCCGCTTGCTGACGCTGTGATACAGAAGGATCCACGAGCGCACGTCGCCTTTCTCCCAGACTTCCGTATCGATCGTGCATGCCCGGAGGCGGCCCGTACCTCGGTTGCCAGATACGCACGTGGCAGCCATCGGCCGCCAAACAGGTGGCCATATTCCGCGCCGAAAAGGCGCATCATGAGTCGAGATGAGTCGAGCCACCAAGTTTCTAATTCAGTCTGGCCGTCGCCACATGTTGTCTGACGCGCTAACGTCCAGCAAAGATGGACCGGCTTTATCCGAACGATCTACGGCGCATGCGGACCAGCTTGGGTTCGAGATAGGCCATCAGCCCCTCGGGTCCCAGCTCGCGCCCGAGGCCACTCAACTTAGTGCCACCGAACGGCGCCTGGAGGTCGGAGGTATCGTTCACGTTCAGTCCGACCATCCCGAAATCAAGCGCGTCGGCAACCGCCCAGCCTGCTTCCAGATCCTCGGTATAAAGATAGGCGGCCAAGCCATATTCCAGGCCGTTCGAGATCGACAGCATCTCCTCCACCGTGTCGAAGGCGCGCATCGCCACGATCGGACCGAAGCTTTCAGTCGTCATCGGCAAGGAATCGAGTGGCGCCTCGTCAACCACCGTCGGGCGATAGAAGAAACCATCCTCCAGCCCCTCGAACCTAGGGCGTACACCCCCGGCCAGCAGCCTTCCCCCCTTAGCCAGCGCATCGTCAAGATGCGCCTGGGTCCGCTGGATGACGCTGTCGTTGAGCACCGGGCCGTACGCGACGCCATCGCTGAGCCCGTGCCCAAGCACGATCGCGTCGGCCTGCGTCGCCAATGCCTCGGCAAAACGACGATGGACGTCGCGGTGGACGAGGATGCGGTTCACCGCGATGCAGATCTGTCCCATGTTCGAGAAGGAACGCCGCAGCGCCGCCTTCGCCGCCGCTTCCACATCCGCGTCCCGGAGAACGATGAAGGGCGCGTGCCCGCCCAGCTCCAGGCTAAGCCGCTTCAGATTGCCCGCAGCGCGCCGCGCGATCTCCTGGCCAGCCGCAATCGAAGCGGTTGCCGAAATCATCGCGATACCGGGATGCTCCGCCAGCGCCGCCCCTGCCTCGGGGCCTCGCCCGGGC
The DNA here is from genome assembly GCA_040388155.1 of Pseudomonadota bacterium. GTDB lineage: Bacteria > Pseudomonadota > Alphaproteobacteria > Sphingomonadales > Sphingomonadaceae > Sphingomonas. Next base: position 8,231 of record JAZKCJ010000005.1, on the reverse strand, counting down.
AGGTTCGCGAGCACGCCCGCCGGGAGCCCCGCCTCATCGAAGCAGCGGACCACCTCGGCAATCGCAAAGGGCGTCTCGTGCGGTGGCTTGATGATCACGGGGCAGCCGGCCGCGAGCGCGGGCGCGACCTTCCAGCAATAGAGATCGACCGGATAATTCCACGGGACGATGCCGGCAACGATCCCCACCGGATGATGGGTGACGATGTTGCGCACGTCCGGCGACGCGCTGGGCCTGATCGTGCCGCCGACACGTCGTGCTTCTTCCGCATAATAGCGGATGACCTCGATACCGAAGTCGATCTCCTTGCGACTGTCCGGAACAGGCTTGCCCTGCTCCTGCGTCAGCAACCGCGCGATCGCATCGGCGCGCGCGGCAAGGAGATCAGCCGCAACGTGAAGGATACGCGCCCGCGTATCCGCTCCGATCGCGGCCCAGCCGCGCTGGGCCTCGCGTGCGGCAGCGACGGCAAGATCGACGTCCCTGCTGCCAGCCAGCGCGGTACGTCCGATCGGCCGACGGGTCGCCGGGTCGACGATCGTGAACCACGCCTCGTCCACCGGCAGGTGCCATTCGCCACCATAGAAGAGCGTCGTCTCCAATGCGCCACCGTCGCTCATCGCGCACTCAGCCTGCGCCAGAGCTCGGCATAGTTGCGGTCGTTCTGGGCATCCGCGCTTTTCTTCTCAGTGGTGTTGGGACTGACCATGATATGGGTTTCGTGGCCCCGCGCGTGGAGTTTCTCGACCGTAGCCGCGTTGATCGCCTGGCCGATCGCGATCGCAATGCTCGTCGAGGTCGCGCCGGTACGACCGTTCACCCCCTCGACCTCGATCCCCGCATCGCCCCTGGGCACGCCAGTGTCGATCACCACGTCGGCAACCTCGAACAGTCGCTTGCCCGAGGAATGGCGCGACGGCGTGCTGGTGGAATGCGGCAGGCTGGTAACGCCGATCACCTTCATGCCCTTGGCCTTGGCGCCGAGTGCGATGTCAAGTGTCACCGCGTTCAGCCCGGAATGGGAGAAGATCAGCATCGCATCGTCGGACAGCGTCTGATGCGAGCTCAGGATCGCATCGCCATAGCCTTCCTGCGCGTGGATGAAACGATATTGGCGCGCGCCCATGTCGCCGAGTACGCGGTGAAACGAGATCATCGTGCTTTCCACGATCGGACGAAAACCCACCACCGTTCCGGTGCGCGGGAACATCTCCAGCGCGGCGAAGGCGCCGTGCCCGGTACCGAAGGTGAAGACCAGCCGGTCGGCACCGATCGCATCGGCGCAGATCTCGGCCGCCTGATCAATCAGATGCTCCTGCTTCTCGAACACCGAGGCGAGGCGAGTAGTCAGCATCCGGTGATAATCGGCGATGATGGACATGGGGTTTCTCCCGTATAGGTCGTGAGGGAAGGCTCAGGCGACGATCAGCGCGTCGAGTGCAGCGTGAAACAGCCGGCGCTCAAGCAACGCCATCTCCCGGTCGCCGATCTTGGCCTGGGTCGTGCTGTCGACGGTGGCGACACACAGGCTGCCAGCGCGCACGCCGAGCGCGCGAGCAGCCGTAAAGAGCGCCGCAGTCTCCATGTCGGTCACGAGCACATTCTGGTTCAGCATCTCCGCGCGCACCGCCGCGACCCGATCAGCGGTATCGAGGTCGATCGAGAACATGTCGCGGTAAAAACCGTCAAAGCTGGCGAAGCGCCCTTCGCGCGACGGCAGGTCATGCGCCGCGACGGAGCGGCGAAGCTCAGTCACCAGCGTCTCGGCCGCGTCGACCGGCGCGCCCGTATTGCCATAGGCGATCGACGCTCCGTCCTGGCCCCAGGCCTCGGTCGCGATCAGGAACTCGCCCAGTTGCACAGGAGGCAGCGCCATCGACGTGCCGATGCGCAGAAACGTCGTCGCACCCAGGTTTGCCAGCTCATGCAGCACGATCGTTGCGATCGGCCCGCCCATACCGAAGGCGCAGGCCGTGACCCGGACGCCCTTGTGGAAACCCGAGATGGTCCGCAGCCCGCGATTCTCCTTGACCCAGTGAACGTCCTTCAGCTGCTCCGCCAGCCGCGCCACGCGTCCCGGATCGCCGATCAACAGGACACGTTCGGCGATTTCGCTCTCGTCGCAGCCAATATACCAGGCTTGCTTTTCCAAGTGGGATTCCCTTCTTTGTTCGCGATCAGGCGAGGCGCTGCCGCAGCAGATCGCCGGCAGCGGCTACGCCGGCGCGCACCGCAGCGATGATGTCGGTTTCGCCTGCGGCGAGTGCCGCGAGCGTACCACCGGCCAGCGTGTCACCAGCGCCGGTGGTATCGGTTGCGTCTACCGGAGAAACCGGGATCGAAACGATGTGGCCGCCACGATGGATTCGAACGTCCGACGCGCCGTTGGTCTCGATGATGATACGTTCGCCCGGCGCACCGCCAAGCGCCTCTTCCACCCAGGCCAGTTCGCGTTTGTTGCTGAAGATGTAGCGGGACCTGCGGGCAATCGCCGCGCGCAGATCAGGGGGAAAGGATTGCGGATCGTTCTTCGTCACCCAGGCAAGCGTCGCCTCGGGCCGCACCAGTTCCAGCGCCCGGCGAGTCGCCGCCGGAGGCGCCACGGTCAGGCAGATGAGGTCGGCTGCCTCGAGAATTGCCTCCTGCTCGGGCGTAACTGCCTCGCGCCCGGCCATGCCGAAATCGATCAGGCACGCACAAGCGCCGTCATCCTCATAAACGAGGAAGCAAAGCGGCGTGGTGCCGTTCGCCACCACGGCCATCCCATCATCGGCAATGCCCTCGACAAGACACTGGCGCCGATAGAGCGCGCCGAAATCATCATCGCCGACCCAGGTGACGAGCGAGGGCCGTACACCGGCACGCGCGATCGGCAGGGCAGCATAATAGTGACAGCCGCCAGCGCGGGGCCACACGCCGCCGCCACGATGGCGGATCGGCGTCGTCCAGTGAGGACGATAGGCCCCTTCAAGCTGGATCGGATGATCGAGCGACGCATAGCCCACCAGCGCGATACGAGAGAATAATGTCATCCGAGCGCGGCTTCGGCGTCAGCCATCGAGACACTCCACCCCATATATCGTTCGATGTCCTCGACCGATGCCACCTCGAGATTGGTGCGGTTGGAATTGGTCGCCTCGCGCGCCAGCAGACAATGATAGCCAAGGCCGAACCCGTCCTGGATCGTCGCCCGGACGCAGACATTGGTCTTGACCCCGGCCAACACCAGCCGCCCGATCCCGTTCTCGCGCAACAGCAGGTCGAGGTCAGTCGCCAGGAAGGCACTGAACCGCCGCTTCACGATGATCAGTTCATTGGCAGGCGCCGGTTCCGGCGGGCCGAACCCCTCGAAGAAGGCGGCGTCGAACGTGCCGTCGATGCAATGCGCAGGGAGCTTCGAGGATTCGAAATCCGCCAGCCCTTCGCGGTGGCGATCGACGACATGGATGATCAGGCGCCCCTGCGACCGCGCATGCGCGAGCAGTCGGCGCAGATTGGGCAACAAGGCGGACGCGGCGGGATAATAATTGCCACCTTGCGGGTGCAGGAAGCTGTTCTGGAGATCGACAAGGACAAGTGCTGTACGCGCCGGCGATTCCGCCTCCTGCCAGGAACTCGTCATCAGTGCCGATCCGCTGGCCGCGCGAACTGATGCGGCAGGACCATGCTGGCGACACCGCGATCGCGCGTCAGCCGGGTCTCGTAGCTATAGGAATCCCCGACATAGCTGGTCTCGACCAGTTCAACGATCCGGCCGGCTGCGTCATAAGCTCGCCGGTTGATCCCCATCAGCGCAGTGCCCGCCGGAACCCCAAGCAGCGCTGCTTCCTCCGGCGTCGCGGTACGCGCGCGCAGGAGTTCTTCGGCGTGGTCGACATGAATGCCGACATCTTCCATTGCCTGGTAAAGCGAGAAGTCAGCGGCATGAAGGAGCTCGACACCGCGCTCCGTCAATGCCGGGACTCGCTCAGCAACAAGGTCCGGCACGACCGAATGGTGCAGCGCCCAGGGCGTGTCATCGACCAGCCGCAGACGCGACAGCCGGACCGCCGGACCACTACAGCCATATTGCTGCGCCTCAGCGGCCGACAATAGCGCGAACCCGAGAATCCGGTGCGTCGGCGTACGACCCTGCTCACGTACCGAACGGGAAAAACCCGTCAGGAATCCTGGCTGGCGATGCAGCGATGGCCTTGAGACGTAAGTACCGTCACCCTGGCGGCGATGCGCCAGCCCTTCCTGGAGCAGGATGTCGATCGCCCGCACCACCGTGCCCCGGCTGACGCCATATTCACGACAGAGCTGCGGCTCGCTCGGCAACTGGTCGCCCGGCTGCCAGCGCCGTGAAAGGATGCCCTCGCGCAGCTCGGCCGCGATCCGGATATAGAGCGGCCCGTGCCGCATCAATGCGTTGTTCATATCCCGGGACTATCAACACAAGGTTGACTAGTCAACTTACTTTCAACCTCGTATTGAACCCAACTTACTCGTACAGGAGCGGATCCTTGTCACTTGACTAGTCAATTGATCGACCATAACGTTTGTGACATTGGTATGAAATCGAGGGAATCGGCGGCCCGCCCGGCAACGGGATTGAGAGCGTCCGGTCCCGACAGCGGCAGGAAGAATACGCGACCGTTACGGCGCGTCGTTTCATCGCATTTTTTGTACGAAGGGGTGTGGCATGACCAGGAACGTCCATCGACTGCTTCTCCAATCAAGCGCCTCGCTGCTTGTCGTTGCGACAGCGGCACCCGCTGTGGCGGCACCGGCCCCCGTTGCGGCGGCGGCCGACCCTGCCCCGCTTCAGGACCAGCAGGGCGCCGCCGACGGCGGCGACATCGTCGTTACCGCCCAGCACCGCGAGGAGCGGCTCGACAAGGTCGGGATCACCATCGATGCCTTTGACGGCACCAGGCTGCGCGAGGCCGGCGCGACGAGCGTGCGCGATCTGGCGATGTACACACCCAATTTGGCGGTTCACCTGCCGTTCGGCGAGAATGGCTATCCCTCCATCACGCTACGCGGGATGAGCGCTGACAATTTCAATGAAAGCGCGCCACAGACCACCGGCGTCTATGTCGACGGGATCTATCAATCCTCCTCCCCGCTACTTGCCTTCCAGATGTTCGACCAGGAGCGGGTCGAGGTGCTGAAGGGGCCGCAAGGTACGCTCTACGGTCGCAACACGACGGCGGGCGCCGTCAATTTCATCTCGCACCAGCCCAGTTTCGAGCCGAACGGCTACGCGCAGGTCGACTTTGGCCGATATGATTATCTGAATGTCGAAGCGGCGGTCGGCGGTCCTCTCATCGGCGACACCCTGGCAGGACGGATCGCGACCAAAGTGGTGCGCCAATGGGGGGGGCCGCAGACCGATCGCAGCGGCGGCGACAATTATGGCCAGATCCGCACTGCCTTCTTCCGTGGCTCGCTGCTGTTCACCAACAATGACGGGCTGCGCATCACGCTGACCGGACATGGCGGCGTCGATACATCCGACACCTGGCCCTTTGTGTCGGTCGCAGCATTGATACCGAAAGGGCAGCCGAATGCCGGGCAGATCTGTCCGCAGTTCCTCGCCGGGGATATTGCGGGCGCCAACGCCAAGTGCGTCGACGTCTCGGGCTATCACAAGCAAACGACCAGCCCCTATGACAACCCTCGCAGCCTGTACGGCCGCCACGACAACAGCACCTACGGCGCCGTCGGGCAGATCGACTACAGCTTTGGCGGCGTCCAGCTGACCTCCATCACCGGCTACGATCATCTCAAGCGGCGCGAGGGGCTAGACGAGGATGGCGGCGCCAATGTCGTCACGGACACCATCCGCGGCAGCGTCGTCGATCAGTTCTCGCAGGAACTGCGGCTCGCGTCGGACACTGGTTCGGCGCTCACCTGGATCGCCGGTGCTTATTATTCCTGGGACCGCCTGACCGGCAGCCCGATCTTCTCCTCCGATTTCCGCGACTGGTTCGGCGCTTCGGTTGCCGACTATTCAAGCCTTTCCACACGCACCGGCGCCATCTTCGGCCAGGTCGACTATCGCCTCACATCGACGCTCAAAATCACCGGCGGCCTGCGCCAGACCTGGGTCGGACGCGACTTCACCTATCGCGAGGTCTCCACCCCGACAGGCGGTACCGGCGCGACATCCTTCGCCGGCGCCAACAAGCTCAACCAGGGCGACTGGTCGGGCCGCATCGCGCTCGACTACACGCCGAGCGACCATGTCCTGATCTACGCCAACATCTCGCGCGGCTTCGATGCAGGAACCTTCAACTCCTATTTCCTCGGTAACCAGGCAGCGCTGCAGCCCACCCGGCAGGAGCGCGTGGTCGCATACGAGCTTGGCATCAAGGCATCGGTCGCGCCCGGCGTGCGTGTCACCGCCGCCGCCTTCTACAATCGCTGGACAGACATCATCCTCACCGCGATCGAGAATCGCACCGGCGTCAATGCCCCCTATCTCACCAATGGCAAGGGCGCCGACATTGCGGGCGGTGAGTTGGAACTCAATCTCCGCCCGCTGCACGGGCTCATCATCGATGCCGGCGCCAGCTACACTTACCAGAAGCTCGACGATCTCCTGCAGCAGAATCTCTTCGGCACCATCGTCAACCTGGCCGGCGGACGGCTGGCCAACTCGCCCAAATGGACGCTCAACGGCTCGACCAGCTATGCCATTCCGGCGGGACGCTACACGATCACGCCCTCCATGGACGTCAAATATGAGAGCCGGTCGCAGCGTGACATGCTCGACACGAAGATTCTCCAAACGCCGCCGCACGCGCTGCTCAATGCCCGCCTGGCGGTCAAGGACGGCGCTGGATGGCAGGCGGCTTTATGGGTCCGCAACCTGACCGATATCCACTATGTCACTGAGGCCTATCAGGTCGTGTCGGGGGGTTATGCCGGGCTCGTATACAACCTGCCCCGCACATATGGAATCAGCCTTTCCCGGTCATTCTGACGACATTGGAGAAGGATCGATGGCCTCAACACCCGATCAAGTCCCATCCATTGACCGCCGCGCAATTGCGGGTGCGATAGCGCTTTATATTGCCGGCGGCCTCTTCTGGGCATTCCTCCCCTTTTTCATCAGCCTCCAGACAGACCGGGCAGGTCTCACGGCAACGGCGGCGGGATTGCTCGGGACCGCTTATCTCGCCGGTTTCACGGCCTCGTCGGTGCTGGCCCTATGGTGGGCCGGGCGGGTCGCGCTGCGTCCCGCGATCGGCCTCGCCGCGCTCATCATCGCCGGCGGCTTCTGGATTCTCGGGATCAGCCAGTTGTTCGTGCTCGACCTGCTGGCCTGTTTCGTCATCGGCAACGCCATGGGCGGGTTGTGGGTGGTTGCCTATCGCGTGCTCGGGCTCGCACAGGTACCGGCCCGCGCCTTTGCCATTGCGATCGGGCTGTCCTATCCGGCACTGGCGCTCGTCACTTTCATCGCCGGACACTGGGTCATCCCGCGGTCGGGGCTGGCGGGTGTCCTGCTGACGATTGCACTGCTGGTCGGCATTCTTTGTCTCGGTGCCACACAGATACCCCGCCGCCTGGCGGTCGATACCGGGAGTGACAGAAGAGACAGTGGGCGGGCGAGCGCGGCGGGTATCCTGGCGCTCTTCGCGCTGTTCTTTACCGGCTTCGCTTTCGCCTGCATCTGGTCCTTTGCGGCCAAGATCGGCGCTAGCATCGGGATCGATCCGGGTGATGTCGGGGCCATCCTCTCTTCCAATCTGCTGTTGACCGGACTTGGGTCGCTGGTTGCATCAGCAATGGTCGGGCGGACGCGCCGCGCCCTGCCGCTGGCGGGAGCGCTTGGCCTGCTGGCGCTGTGCGCGATACTACTCGCATTGCCGTTGACCCCGCTGCTGTTCGCGGTCGCCCTGATCGGTCTGGGGTTCGGCATCGGTGCGGTCATTCCCTACCAGCTTGCGGCGATATCCGATGCTGATCGAACAGGAGCGCTCACCAGCCTGATCGCTGCCGCCCAGGGCCTGGGCAGCGCGCTGGGTCCCCCGGTCGCCGGTCTGTTGTGGGATGGCGGCGGGCCGCTCGCCATCGCCAGCGCCGGACTGCTGCTGATCCTCGCCAGCTTCAGCTCTTCCTTCCTCTCTTTGCGGCTGCTGCCGTACGGTGCTGACCGGCCCCAGGAACTTCCATGAACCGCTTCGACTGGGCAGACCCCTTTTTCCTCGACGATCAGCTAGAAGATGACGAGCGGA
>JAZKCJ010000004.1:77068-180704 GCA_040388155.1 Pseudomonadota bacterium | reverse complement strand
TACATCCTGATCCACGAGAAGAAGCTGTCGAACCTGCAGGCGATGCTCCCGATCCTGGAAGCGGTCGTCCAGTCGGGCCGTCCGCTGCTGATCATCGCCGAGGACATCGAGGGCGAAGCTCTCGCCACGCTCGTCGTCAACAAGCTGCGCGGTGGCCTGAAGGTCGCAGCGGTCAAGGCACCCGGCTTCGGCGATCGCCGCAAGGCGATGCTCGAGGACATCGCGATCCTGACCAAGGGCGAGATGATCTCCGAGGACCTCGGCATCAAGCTCGAGTCAGTCACGGTCGGCATGCTCGGCCAGGCCAAGCGCGTCACGATCGACAAGGACAACACCACCATCGTCGATGGTGCCGGCGACCATGACGCGATCAAGGGCCGCACCGATGCGATCCGCCAGCAGATCGAGAACACCACCAGCGACTACGACCGTGAGAAGCTCCAGGAGCGTCTTGCCAAGCTCGCCGGCGGCGTTGCCGTGATCAAGGTCGGCGGTTCCACCGAGGTCGAGGTCAAGGAGCGCAAGGATCGCGTCGACGACGCTCTCCACGCAACCCGCGCGGCAGTCGAAGAAGGCATCGTCCCCGGCGGCGGCACGGCTCTCCTCTATGCCACCAAGGCACTCGAGGGCATGAAGGGCGCGAACGACGACCAGACCCGCGGCATCGATATCGTCCGCAAGGCGCTCTATGCTCCGGTCCGTCAGATCGCCTCGAACGCAGGCCATGACGGCGCCGTGATCTCGGGCAAGCTGCTCGAGGGCAACGATCCGACCCAGGGCTTCAACGCCCAGACCGACCAGTATGAGAACCTCGTCGACAGCGGCGTGATCGACCCGACCAAGGTCGTCCGCACCGCGCTGCAGGACGCGGCCTCGGTCTCCGGCCTGCTCATCACGACGGAAGCCGCCGTGTCCGAGCTGCCGGAAGACAAGCCCGCCATGCCCATGGGCGGCGGCGGCATGGGCGGCATGGGCGGCATGGACTTCTGATTTCGGACGGGAGCAGCGAAGCTGGTCCCGACACGAAATCGGAACGATCCAGGACTGCCCAGCCAACCGGCTGGAAAAAGAAAGGGCCGGAGGGAAACCTCCGGCCCTTTTGCTATTCCAATTTCCCCCGGTGGGGGGAACAAGGAGGAGGAATTAGGTGCATGGATTTTCGGCCAGCGCTCCGCCATGACTCGCCCCCGATGCGTCGCCTGCTCACCTGGATCCTGCCCTGGCTCGCCCTGAGCGCGGCAATCTTCTTCGCCTGGCAGAACGCGGCGACGCTCAACCCGACTCGCCTCGCCTGGCTGCTCGACGGCAATGATCACGGCCAGGCGGTCATCGGCCTCGCTTCCTATCTGCGGTCCCCGCCGCCCTGGCCGTCGCTCCGCTCGACCATGCTGATGGCGCCCGACGGAATCCCGCTCGCGCTGATCGACAGCAACCCCCTGCTTGGCCTGCTCCTGCGCCCGTTCGCCTCGGTGCTGCCGGCCGGCGTCCAGTATCTCGGCTTCTGGCTGCTTGCCTGCATCCTGCTCCACACCGCCTTCGCCGCGGCGCTGGTCAGGCGCTTCGCCCCGACGCCGCTGGCGACGTGGATCGGCGCCGCGCTGCTGACGCTGATGCCGGTGCTGCTGGCGCGCTTCGGACACGTCAATCTGTGCGCGCAATGGCTGATCCTGTGGGCGCTGTGGATCTATGTCGACGCCGGACGATCGGCACGCCCGGGATGGTGGGTGGCGGTCATCACCGCCGCGATCCTGATCCACCCCTATATCCTGGTGATGGTCGCGGCGATCTGGGCAAGCGCCATGCTCCGGCAGCTCGTGCTTGCCCCCGACGGCGCGACCCGCACGGCGATGATCGGCGACATCGCCCTCGTGGTGGCGCCGCTGCTGATCGTCCCGCTGCTGATCGGCACCGTCAGCCAGCCGACCGTCGCAGTCGGCGGCTATGGCGGTTTCTCGATGGCGCTCGACGCATTGTGGAATCCCAATACGGGCACCTATTCGGCGCTTCTCCCCGCCCGGGCGCTCGACCCGGCACAGGCGCTCGAGGGGATGAACTATCTTGGCGTCGGCCTGCTCGTCCTCGTCGCCATCGCGCTGTTCCATGGCGTCCGCCACCGTGCGGAGATCCGGCGCGACGGCCTGTTCAATCGCCTCGCCTGGCTGCTGCCGGCCTTCGCCGCGCTGACGCTCGTCGCCATCGCGCCGCACCTGATCTGGCGCGGCGCGGTGATCGCAACGCTGCCCCTGCCCGACTGGGCCGCCGGGGCGCTCGATCCGATCCGTGCGTCAGGCCGGATGTTCTGGCCGGTCCTCTATACCCTCGCCTTCGCAGCGATCGTGATGGTCGCGCGGATGCGGTTCGGCACATGGCTGCTGGCGGGCGCGCTCCTGCTCCAGGTCGTCGACATGGTGCCGCTGCTCGCCTCGGCGCGGGGCAGCGGGGCGGCTGCCGAACGGACAAGCCCCTATCGCCGCACGCTCGATCCGCGATGGGACGCGCTGATCGCCCGCGCCGACATGGTCCAGTTCGAGCCGCCCGAAATGTATCGCGACCTGGCGCTGCTCGAGGAAATCACCTGGCGCGCGATCGTCGCGGGCAAGCCGGTCAGTTTCTTCTACGCCTCGCGCGAACCGGTCGCCGTGCGCCGCCGCCTCAGGGTGGATAGCGCCGCGTTCGTGATGGGCCAGACCGATCCGCGCCGGCTCTACGTGCTGCTCGACAGCATGCCGCCACCCGCGCTTGCGAGCCGCGTGCGAAAACTCGACGGCGTCTCGATCATCCCGCCCGGCCCGGCGCGATGATGCCGCGCGCCGGCGGGCCCCTGCGTTAACCATATGGTCGCGCTGATCGGGCAGAAGTGGCCAATGCCCGCCCCGCTTCTCCGATTCCTGGCCCTGTCGGCGATCGTCGCGGGCGCATTCCTGGCCTGGATCAACCCGGCGACGCTGGACATCGCCAATGTCGGCTGGGTGCTGAGCGGCCAGGACTGGGGCCCGAACGCGCTCGGGCTCGCCGCCTATCTGCGCGCGGGGAACTGGCCCGGCACCGGCACGCCGCTGGTCCTCGCGCCGGAAGGAATCCACCTGCTGATGATGGACAGCAACCCACTGCTGGGGCTGCTGCTGAAACCCTTCGCGCCGTTCCTGCCGGCGGGGGTGCAGTTCATCGGCTGGTGGCTGCTGATCAGCCTTGCCCTGCATGTGCGCTTCGCCTGGCTGCTGCTGCGCGACAGGGCGCCGGATTTCTCCAGCGCGTGGCTCGGCACCGCCCTGCTCACCCTGCTGCCGGCGCTGTACAACCGTTCGGTCCACTCGAACCTCTGCTCGCACTGGCTGATCCTGTGGGCGCTATGGATCTTCCTCGATCGCGACCGGTCGCGGCGCTGGGCTCAGTGGCTGGCGGTGATCGGCGTGGCGGGGCTGGTCCACAGCTATATGCTGCTGCTGGTCGGCGCGATCTGGGGCAGCGCGATGCTGCGCGAGATCGCGACCGGGAGCGGGGCGGATCGTCGCCGCGCCGCGGGGCTGATCGGGGTGGTGATGGCCGGCGTGGCCGGCCTCGCGCTGCTGCACGGCCTGGCCGATCCACCCGTCTCCACCGGCACCTATGGCGCCTTCCCGATGGCGCTCGACGCGCTGATCAATCCCGCCAATCCGGGGTACAGCCTGTTCTTTCCGTCGACCCCCAACGACCAGGGCCGGGGCTTCGAAGGCTATCAGTATCTCGGGGCCGGGCTGATCCTGCTGGTCGTCGTTGCGATGGCCAGCGCGGTCATCGGCCGGAAGAGATCGCTCCCCACATCACCCATCGCGATTCCGACCGCCGAGCTTCGCTGGCTGCTGCCCGCCTATGCCGCGCTGACCCTGCTCGCGATCACCAACGGCGTGCTCTTCCACGGCGAGCAAGTTCTGTTCGTGCCGCTGCCGCGCGCGGTGATCGACCTGCTCGACGTGGTCCGCGCCTCGGGCCGGCTATTCTGGCCGGTGGCCTATACGCTGATCTACGTCGCGATCCTGCTTGCCTACCGGCTCGAACGGCGCACCCTCCTGCTTGCGGCCGCGCTGGTGCTCCAGATTGCCGACATGACGCCGATGCTCGCCGCGTTGCGAGGCCTCACCGCACGGGCATCGCAGCCCGGCACCTATCAACTCACCCGCGATCCGCGCTGGGACCAGGTCATCGCCAGCGCCTCAGCCATCGAGATGCAGCCACCCGACCCGTTCCGCAACCTGAAGCTGATCGAGGAGATCGGCTGGCGCGCGATGCTCGCCTGCCGCCCGATGCGCCATATGTACGTGTCGCGCGTGCCGCAGTCGGCCCAGCACCGGATCGACGCCGATCGCCGCGCCTTTCTCGCCGGCCGGATCGATCCCACCCGGCTCTACATCCTGTATCAGGGCGAGACAGCACCCGCAGCGCTCGCGCCGCGCGTCCGGATGCTCGACGGCATCGCCTTCATCCCGCCCGCGACACCGGCCGCGCCGCCGACTCTGTGCCGCTGAGCCGGTCCGCCATCGCGCGACCCGGAGTGCGTTAGTTTATTGACACACCCTCTTCCCAAGCAGGGCGAAGCGCGACAAAGTAGTTGCAATCGACACTTTTGGGGAAAGCCCGTCACATGACCGATCTTTCGCGCCGCGAGGCCCTTGCCGCCGCCGCCGTCACCACCCTCGCCGTCGCCATGCCGGCCTGGGCGCAGGACAAGGGCACCCCCGCCGATGTCGCCGCCTGGGACCTGAGCGAGCTCTATCCCAGCGACGCTGCATGGGACGCGGCGCGCAAGGACGTGCTCGCGAAAATCCCCGGCCTGCTCAAGTTCAAGGGCACGCTCGGCACCAGCGCCGACGCGCTTGCCGCCGCCCTGGTCGCCCAGTCCGATCTCGGCCGGGTCGCCGGCCGGGTCTATACCTATATCAGCCTGAAGGCCGATGAGGATCTGCGCGTTGCGGCCAACCAGGAAAGGCAGGCCCAGGCGAGCGACATGTTCACCGCGTTCGGCGAGGCCACGTCCTGGATCGCGCCAGAGCTGCTCGCGCTCGGCAAGGGCAAGATCGACGGCTTCGTCGCCGCGAGCCAGGTCCTCAAGACGCGGTTCGACTTCTATCTCGCCGATATCGTCCGCCAGGCCGAGCATACGCTGTCACCCGAGGGCGAGATCATCCTCGCCGGCACCTCGGCGCCCTTCTCCGGCCCGGGCGACATCCGCGAGCAGCTCGTCGCCTCGGACATTCCGTGGCCGACCGTCACCCTCTCCACCGGCAAAAAGGTCCGGCTCGACGACCAGGCCTATACGCTCAACCGCGACGCGCCCAACCGCGCCGACCGCAAGCTGGTGTTCGATACCTTCTGGGCCGAATATGGCAGGTTCAAGAGCTCGCTCGGCGCTGCCTATCTCAGCCATGTGAAGGCCGACATCTTCCGCAAGAAGGCCCGCAAATACCCGACCTCGCTGGCGATGTACCTGTCAGGCAACAACGTGCCTGAGGCGGTGTACCGCTCGCTCGTCACCGAGACCAACAACGGCCTGCCCCAGCTCCACCGCTATTTCGAGCTGCGCCGCCGGATGCTCAAGCTGCCCGACATGGCCTATTACGACATCTATCCGCCGCTGGTTCAGCTCGACAAGAAAGTGACCGTGCCGGAGATGCGGACGACCGTGATCGAGGCGGTGAAGCCGCTCGGCCCGGAATATGGCGCGATGTTCGCCAAGGCGACGGCGGCGAAGTGGCTCGACCCGCTGCCCCGGCCCGGCAAGAAATCCGGCGCCTATATGAACCCGGGCGCTGCCTATGACGTGCATCCGTATCTGCTGCTCAATCTCGGCGAGAATTACGACGGGATGACCACCTATGCCCATGAATGGGGCCATGCGATGCACACGCTGCTCGCCAACAAGACCCAGGTCTATGACAAGTCGGACTATCCGATCTTCCTCGCGGAGATCGCTTCGACCTGCAACGAGCAGCTTCTCGCCGCCTATATGGTCAAGCAGGCGAAGACGAAGGAGGAGAAGCTCTTCTATCTCGGCCAGCAGCTTGAGGCGATGCGCGGCACCTTCTACCGCCAGGCGATGTTCGCCGAATTCGAGCTTACCGTGCACGACCAGGCCGAGGCCGGCGAGGGCCTGTCGGGCGAGAAGTTCACCGCGATCTATCTCGACCTGCTGAAGCGCTACCACGGTCCGAAGGTGGCGATCGACCCGGCCTATGCCGCTGAATGGGCGTATATCCCGCATTTCTATTCGAGCTTCTACGTCTATCAATATGCGACCTGCATCTCGGCCGCGTCCTATTTCGCCCGCTCGATCCTGAAGGGCGGTGCCAAGGAACGGGACAATTACCTGAGCGTGCTGAAGTCAGGCGGATCTGACTATCCGGTCGAGATCCTGAAGCGCGCCGGCCTCGATATGGCCAGTCCCGCCCCGTATCAGGCGGTCGTCGCGACGTTCAAGGACACGCTCGACCAGGCCGAGGCGCTGATGGGCTGATGGGCGCGGCCGTTCACGGGCCGCCCTACAAACGCCATCGTCACCCCGGGGTCACGGCGCCGCACATCAAAAGCTGAGGCTTTTGCGGATCGGTGGATGCCGGAACGAGCCCGACATGACGATAACGGGAGTGCCCGGCTCTAAGCTCGCCGGTACCGCATGGCGACATCGCACCGCTCATAACGGGCGCCGAAATCGCGCATGATCTCGGCGTCATGGACGAAGCCGAGCTTCTCGTAGAGATGGATCGCCGCCTCGCTCTTGCGGTTGCTGAGCAGATAGAGCGTCTCCGCCCCCATGTCGGCGGCGCGCATGATGATGGCGCGAAGCAGGAATTCGCCGGCCTTGCGGCCGCGCGCCGAGGCCAGCACGCCCATCTTGGTCAGCTCGAACTGCCCCGGCCCGGTCTTCTGCAAGGCGCAGGTGCCGACGATGCCGAGCCCGTCAGCCTCGACGAACAGGATGTCGCCGCCCGGATCGACGATCCGCTCGCGCGGATTCTCCAGTACATCCCGGTCAGTCTGTTCAAGCCGGTACATCGCCTCGATCCATTCGGCATTGATGTCATGGAAATGCCGGGCCAGCGACTCCGAGTAGCGCAGGATCGACAAACCCAGATCGGCGGCGCGCCGATCCAGCGGCTTCTCGTCGAGCGCGCGTTCGATCGCGGAGACCTGGCCGAGAAAGGGGCCGCCCAGTTCCTCGCACAGTGCCGCCACCGCCATATCGATCCGCGGCCACACCTCGCGCTTCGATATCTCCATCGCAGCCTGTCCTGCCGGGGTGAGCGACAACGGCTTCTGGCGCTGGTCCCGCCCTTCCCGCACCACCCCGACCAGGCCCAGCTCGACCAGGCGCGACACGTTGCGCGTCACGCCGGGCTGGCTGATCGCCAGCGCCTCGGCGATCTGTCCGACCGTCAGCGCGCCGTGGCGTTCGATCACGGCCAGCACCGGATAATGGCTCGGCTGGATCGGCAGGCCGGCATCCGCGGCGATGCGCTGCACCTCCGCCTGCATGCGCTCCGCCAGCCGCTTCAGTCGGGTGCCGAGGAAAAGATGACCAAGTTCAGCAACGATATCACTCGTCATGCGCCGCTCCACAAATACGCATAACGGGTTATATAACGCGGTATTTAATGTGCAAGCGCGATTTCATCTGCCAGTCGGGCGGAACGAATCCACCTATCGCTTCATCGCCTCGATCAGCTTCTTCACCTCCTGGGATCGCCCGCGCGGCAGGATCAGCACGTCGTTGCCGCTGGCGACGACGATCAGGTCCTCCACCCCGACCAGCGCGATCCGCACGCCGTCGCTGCGTACCAGGCAATTGGCGGTGTCGATCGCGATCACTTCACCATGATGGACATTGCCCGCGGCATCGCCCGGGCTGATCTCGTGCAGCGCGTCCCAGCTTCCGACGTCGCTCCAGCCCATGCTGACCGGCACCACCGCGACCCGCTCCGCCTTCTCCATCACGGCATAGTCGATCGAATCGGCCGGCGAGGCAGCGAAGGCATCGGCATCGGGGTAGATGCGACAGCCCTCGGTGCGCGCCGCCGCCATCGCGCGCTGGCACGCGAGCAGCATGTCAGGCGCATAGGTCGCGAGCGCACCGAGATAGATGTCGGCGCGGAACAGGAAGATGCCGCCATTCCAGGCATGGTCGCCCGCCGCCAGCATCGCCTCCGCCTTGTCGCGCGGCGGCTTCTCGACGAATTTCGCGACACGGTGGACGCCCCCGGAAATCTCCTCGCCGACATGGATCCAGCCATAGCCGGTCTCCGGCGTCAGCGGATCGATCCCGAAGGTCACCAGCCACCCTTCAGCCACCAGCGGCATCGCGGCATGGATCGCCGCGTGGAACGCCGGCACGTCGCCAATGACATGATCCGACGGCATCACCAGCAGCGGATCGGCTCCGCCCCCGGCCGCCAGCGCGGCAAGCGCGATCGCAGGCGCGGTGTTGCGGCCCAGCGGCTCAAGGATCAGCGCTCGCGCCGCGGCCTCGACCGCCTCGAGCTGTTCCTCGACCATATCGGCATGCTGCGCGTTGGCGACGACGATCGGCGCCGTGAAGCGCTCCCCGCACGCCCGGCGCGCGGTCAGTTGAAGCATGGTGTCTTCCGCCGTCAGCGCCAGCATCTGCTTGGGTCGGTCCGGGCGCGACATCGGCCAGAGGCGCGTGCCCGATCCGCCCGACAGGATGACAGGGACGATCGGCTTGGAAAGCGGCATTCGGTGATCTCCTGCGAAGCGCCTCCTTACCCCGGGAGGCGCGGCATAGAAACTGCCGTGGATCAATCGGGGTCCATGTTCTTTCATCTTCCCTCCATCACGGAGAGAGATGAGCCGGCGTTCAACCTTTGTTTGTCAATTTCTGCGACAGCCCATGCTGCGTGTCGGTTTTGTTTACACGCGGGACGCCAAGGGCTGGAACGACGATGATCAGGCTGTTCAAGCACTATATTCCCAACGCCGTGCTGTTGCTCGGCCTGTTCGACGTTGTCCTGCTGGTCGTCGCGGGCGAGCTCGGCTATTCGCTCCGCATCCATCAGATCGGTAGCCTGGTCGATCCGATCGAGAACCGAATCCCCCAGCTCTTCACCTTCGCCGCCTCGGTCGAGCTCGCGATGATCGCGGTCGGCGTCTATGGCGCCAGCGCGCTCCAGTCGCTGCGCTTCGCTGCGGCGCGGCTGCTGGTCGCCGTGTCGCTGGGGGTGATCTTCCTCAGCGTCCTCTTCTTCCTGCTGCCCACCATCACCTTCTGGCGTTCGAACCTGCTCTATTCGATGGGCATCGCGATCGGCATGCTCGTCGCGCTGCGCATCCTGCTTGGCAAGACGCTGGGTGGCCAGGTGTTCAAGCGCCGCATCGTCGTGCTCGGCGCCGGCGCGCGCGCGGTGCGGCTGAAGGCACTCGCCGCGACCCCCGGGGCCGGGTTCGTCGTGGTCGGCTATGTCTCGATGAGCGAAGCTGCCCGCATCATTCCCGAGGCGATCGCCCGCGACGCGATCTACAACCTCGCCGACCATGTCGTGCTGCTCAACGCGAGCGAAGTGGTGCTGGCGCTTGAGGAACGCCGCAACGCGCTGCCGCTCAAGGACCTGCTGCGGATCAAGACCACCGGCGTCCACGTCAACGAGATCTCGACCTTCCTCGAGCGCGAGACCGGACGAGTCGACCTGCAGAGCGTCAATCCGAGCTGGCTGATCTTTTCCGACGGCTTCTCTTCCGGTCGAATGCTGTCCAGCCTGTTCAAGCGGCTGTTCGACATCGCCGCCAGCCTTGTCCTGCTGATCCTGACCCTGCCGCTGATCCTGATCACCGCGCTTGCCATCAAGCTCGAGAGCAAGGGACCCGCCTTCTACCGCCAGCGCCGCGTCGGCCTGTACAGCGTGGGCTTCGACGTCATCAAGCTGCGCTCGATGCGCCAGGATGCCGAGGTCGACGGCAAGGCGGTCTGGGCTGAGAAGGACGATCCGCGCATCACCCGGATCGGCCGGATCATCCGCAAGCTGCGGATCGACGAACTGCCGCAGACCTGGTCGGTGCTGAAGGGCGAGATGAGCTTCGTCGGCCCGCGCCCCGAGCGGCCGCAATTCGTCGAGGATCTCGAGCAGCAGCTCAATTTCTACGCTGAGCGACACATGGTGAAGCCGGGCATCACCGGCTGGGCGCAGATCAACTATCCCTATGGCGCGTCGATCGACGACGCCCGGCAGAAGCTGGAATATGATCTTTATTACGCCAAGAACTATTCGCCCTTCCTCGACGTGCTGATCCTGCTCCAGACGATCCGTGTCGTGCTGTGGCCGGAGGGAGCGCGCTGATCCCGTGCCGATAACGGCCATCCTCTGGAGCCATGCGCTCGCCGCCCTGCTGTTCGCGGGCGTCGCGCTGACCCGGCTGCGCGACGCAGGCAGCGCGTTGCCGCGTCTGACCTTCGTCGTCGCGCTCGGCGTCACCGCGCTCTGGGCGCTCGCCGTGGCGGGAATCGGCCCGCTCGACCTGGTGACGCGCGTGGCCGAAAGCGCACGCAACATCGCCTGGCTCGGCTTCATGTTCGCGCTGGTCCGTCGCGACGGCGGCGCGCCCGAGGCACGCCCGGTCGCGATCATCTACGGCGTCGTCGTGGTGCTGGTGCTGATCAGTGCCGGCCTGGCCGTCAGCGACGAGACGATCGGCCCTGATGTGGTGCCGGCGCTCGGCACGGTCCGCGTGCTGCTGCGCGCCATGGTCGCGATCAGCGCGCTGGTCCTGGTCAACCACCTCTATTCGGCCGTCGCACCCCGCGCGCGCGGCGACATCTCGCTCGCCGTGATCGCCCTGGCGGCAATGTGGAGCGTCGACCTGCTGCTCTATGCCACCACCTATCTTACCGGCAGCGCGCCGAACGACCTGATCGCCGGCCGCGGCGTGGTGATGGTGCTGGCTGCGCCCGTGTTCGCGCTCGCGGTGCAGCGCAACGGCGACTGGACGCTGCAGCTCTCGCGCACGGTCGCCTGGCAGACGCTCTCCTTCGCCGTTACCCTGCTCTATGCGGTGATCATGCTGGCCGCGACCAGCGCGATCGCCGCGTTCGGCGGCGACAATGCGCGGGTGCTGCAGACCGCCTTCGTCTTCGGGTCGACCGCTGCGGTGCTCACCGTCCTCTCCTCCCCCTGGGTCAAGGCGTGGGCCAAGGTGAAGGTCGCCAAGCATCTGTTCCGTCACCGCTACGACTACCGCGCCGAATGGACCCGGTTCACCGATACGCTGGGCAAGCCCGGCGAGGGGGCCGCGCCGCTCGACGAACGAATCGTGAAGGCAGTCGCCGACCTCACCGATTCCCCGGCCGGGCTGCTGCTCGTGCCGGAAGGCACCGGCCTGGGTATCGGGGCAGGATGGAACTGGGCTCGCGACGGCCTGCCCTCGGCTGGCGGGGACGAAGCCCTCGCCACCTATCTCGCCACCACTGGCCGGATCGTCGAGCTGGATTCGGTGCGCAGCGACATCGCCGACCCCGGCGAACTGGCCAGCGTGCCGTTGTGGATGACCGACGAGCCCCATGCCTGGGCCCTGGTGCCGCTGGTCCATCTCGACCGGCTGCAAGGGGCGATCCTGCTTGCCCGCCCGCCGGTCGACCGGTCGCTCGACTGGGAGGATTTCGACCTGTTGCGCATCGCCGGGCGGCAGGTTGCCAGCTACCTCGCCGAGGCGCGCGCTCAGGAGGCCCTGTCCGACGCGCAGCGCTTCGACGAATTCAATCGCCGCTTCGCCTTCATCATGCACGACATCAAGAATCTGGTGAGCCAGTTGACCCTGACCGCACGCAATGCCGAACGCCATGCCCATAACCCCGAGTTCCGCGCCGACATGATCGCCACGCTCCAGGATTCGGCCGGGCGCATGAACGATCTGCTCGCCCGCCTGTCGCAGCACCATTCAGGCCGCGCCGAGGAACTGCGCGCGGTCGAGGTTGCGCCGCTGCTCGAACGGGTCGCGGCGCGGCGGCGTTCGCAGCATCCGATCGCCACCCTCTCGCACGGCGAGGCGGTGGCGCTCGCCGATCCGGCGCGGCTCGAGCAATTGCTCGGCCATCTGGTCCAGAACGCCATCGAGGCGAGCAGTCCGGCCGAACCCGTGACGATCGCGGTGACGGCACAAGATACACGAGTGGAGATCGACGTGATCGACAAGGGCTGCGGCATGTCGCCGGCCTTCCTGCGCGAAAAGCTGTTCAAGCCTTTCGTTTCGTCAAAGACCGGCGGCTTCGGCGTCGGCGCCTTCGAGGCCCTTCAGCTCGCCCAGGCGATGGGCGGCACGCTTGAGGTGACCAGCCGCGAGGGCGAAGGATCGCGCTTCCGGGTCACCCTGCCCGTCGCACGCGACACCCTGATCGGGAAGGCAGCATGAGCAGCGCAGGCACGCCCAAGCCCAAGCTGCTGATCGTCGAGGACGATCTCGGCCTGCAGCGCCAGCTCCGCTGGGCCTATGAGGATTATCAGGTGATCGTCGCGAGCGACCGCGCGTCGGCGCTCGATGCGATCCGTGCCGAGGAACCGGCGGTCGTCACGCTCGATCTCGGCCTGCCGCCAGATCCCGACGGGGTGACCGAGGGCTTCGCCACGCTTGAGGCGATCCTCGCGCTCAAGCCGGACACCAAGGTGATCGTCGCCTCCGGCCACGGCGCCCGCGAAAGCGCGCTGAAGGCGATCGGCGACGGCGCCTGGGATTTCTACGCCAAGCCGATCGACATCGACGCGCTCGGCCTGATCGTCGCGCGGGCCTTCCACGTCCACGCGCTCGAGACGGAAAATCGGCGGCTCGCCGAACGCCAGGACGGCGAGACGGCGCTTGGCGGCATGATCACGTCGAGCCCCGAGATGCTCAAGGTGACGCGCACGATCGAGCGCGTCGCCGGGGCCGATGTCTCGGTGATGCTGCTCGGCGCGAGCGGCACCGGCAAGGAACTGCTCGCCCGCGGCCTCCACGATTCGAGCCGCCGGGCGAAGGGCGCGTTCGTCGCGATCAACTGCGCTGCGATCCCCGACACGCTGCTGGAAAGCGAGCTGTTCGGCCATGAGAAAGGCGCCTTCACCGGCGCGGTCAAGACGACCGAAGGCAAGATCGAGCAGGCCGATGGCGGCACGCTGTTCCTCGACGAGATCGGCGACGTGCCGCTGCCGCTCCAGGTCAAGCTGCTCCGCTTCCTGCAGGAGCGCGTGATCGAGCGAATCGGCGGCCGCAAGGCGATTCCCGTCGACACCCGCATCGTCTGCGCCACCCACCAGGATATCGACGCGATGGTCGCCGACGGGCGATTCCGCGAGGACCTGTATTACCGCCTCGCCGAGATCGTCGTGCGAATCCCCTCGCTCGCCGAGCGCACAGGCGACGCCGGCCTGCTCGCGCGGCATTTCCTCAAGAAATACGCCAAGTCGATGAACAGCGCGGTCACCGGCCTGTCGCCGGATGCGCGATCGGCGATCGACGCCTGGGGCTGGCCGGGCAATGTCCGCGAGCTGGAAAACCGGATGAAGCGCGCGGTGATCATGGCCGAGGGCAAGCTCGTCACCGCCGCCGATCTCGATCTCGCCGAGAGCGCTGACGATGCCCCGATCAACCTGCGCGCCGCGCGCGAGACCGCCGATCGCAAGGCGATCCGCCACGCCCTGACCCGGGCCGAGGGCAATATCTCGAACACCGCCAAGCTGCTCGGGGTGAGCCGGCCGACGCTGTACGACCTGCTGAAAAGCTATGACCTCCATGCTTGAACGATCGCCATCCGCCTTCTCCGTTCGTACCGAGCCGGTCGAGGCACCGGCGCTTCCCGAAACGCGGGACAGAGGGCGCCGCCGCCGCCGATCCGGCCGCGCGCGGCGCTGGGGCGTGTTCCTCGCCGCATGTGGGGCAGCACTGCTCTGCGTCCTGCTGTTCGCCTTCGTAGTGACCCGGCCGGCCCGGATCGACCCCGCCAGCGCCCGCGTCGAGCTCGGCGAAAGTCTCGGCCTGCTCAAGCTCGGCAATATCAGCGCGGCGCGCCTGCATGCGCAGGCAGCGATCAAGGCCGATCCCGACTGGGGCCTCGCCCATGCCGTGCTGGCGCGCGTCTTCCTGGCGCTCGGCGACGGCGTCGCGGCTGAAGGCGAGCTCGCTCGTGCCCGGGCGGCCGGCTTCGACGGTGAGCGGGCGCATCAGCTCTACGCCCATGCCTGGCTGCTCCAGGGCGATCCCAAGCGCGCCCTGGCCGAGGCCGGCAAGGCGCAGCCGCGCTATGCGGGCTATGCAGCCCGTGTCGCCGCCCGCGCGCTCGCGGCACAGGGTGACCTGCCCGGTGCGCAGCGCATGCTCGCGGCGGTCCTGGCCACCACGCCCGGCGACAGCGCGGGCTGGTCGGATCTGGGCCGGATCCGCTACGCCAGCGGCGACCTCGCCGGCGCGATCGACGCGGCGACCCGCGCGATTGCGCTCGACCGCAACAATATCGAGGCGCTGACCCTGCGGGGCGAGCTGGTGCGCGGCCAGTACGGCCTGGTCGCGGCGCTGCCCTGGTTCGAGGAGGCGCTCAAGCGCGACGCCTATTTCCACCCGGCGCTGATCGAATATGCCGGCACGCTGGGCGATGTCGGCCGCTATGGCGACATGCTGCTGGCGACGCGCAAGGCACTCGCGGCGCAGCCCGGCAGCCCCCAGGCCTATTATCTCCAGGCGGTTCTCGCCGCACGCGCGGGCAATTTCGATCTTGCCCGCACCTTGATGGACCGCACCGCCGGCAAGGTCAGCGGCATGCCCGGCGCGCTGCTGCTGGGCGGCACCCTGTCCTATCAGGCCGGCGCCTATGAGCAGGCGATCGAGCAGTTCCGCCAGCTCGTCGGCCGGCAGCCGATGAACATCACCGCGCGCCGCCTGCTCGGTGCCGCGCTGCTGCGCTCAGGCGACGCGAAGGGAGCGCTTGATATGCTCCGCCCCGTGGCGCTGCGCGGCGATGCCGACAGCTATACGCTCAGTCTCGTCGCGCGCGCCTTCGAAAGGACCGGCGAACGCGACTGGTCGGGCCGCTTCCTCGATCGCGCCGCCTGGCCTTCGCGCGAGGGATCGAGCCCGTTCGGCACCGATGACAGCCTGCCGATCCTGACGGTCGCCGCGAACGAGGAGCCTGACGATCCCGTGCGCCGGGTCAGTTATCTGCGCGGCCTGATCGATTCGGGCGATGCGGGCGACGCCCTTGTCCAGGCGCATGCGCTTGCCCGCGACAATCCCGGCGCCCCCGCGGCGCACCTCGCGGTCGGCGACACGCTGATGGTATTGGGCCGCTATGGCGACGCGGCGACGGCTTATGCCCGCGCCGCCGACATCCACTTCGACGAGCCGACCATGCTGCGCGCTGTCGATGCGCTCGATCACGCCGGGCGCCGTCCGGACGCAGCGAACGTCCTGGCGCTGTTCCTGTCGCAGAATCCGCAGAACGTCGCCGGCCTGCGCCTTGCCGCGCACTGGCAGATCGCCGCCGGCGAATGGGACACGGCGATCGAGACGCTCGAGGGCCTGCGCCAGCGAATCGGCAACCGAGACGCAGCTTTGCTGGCTGAACTCGCTTATGCCTATGTCGGTGCCGACGACACGGAGACGGGCCTCGTCTACGCCAAGGCAGCCTATGCGCTCGCCCCGATGAACCCTGCCACGACCGACGCTTATGGCTGGGCGCTCTACCAGTCCGGCAGGAATGGCGGCGCGGTTCAGCTCCTCGAAAAGGCCGTCTCCATCGCGCCCGGGCATGCCGTGCTGCGCTGGCATCTCGGCCAGGTCTATGCCGATCTTGGCCGGAAGGCCGAGGCCGTGGCGGAGGTCAAGGCGGCGCTGGGGGATTCGAGTTTCCAGGATCGGGATGCGGCGCAGGCGGTGCTGAAGACGCTGGGGAGCTGACAGTTCCTTCCCGGCGAAGGCTATTGCCTGGAAGGCCGGTGGTTGTAACAGGCCGGGAATGACCGACCCTCTTATCCGCATTGCCGACGCGCTCGACCGGCTGTCCCCGCCCACCCCGCCGGCCGCCGACCCGCTCGCGCACCCCGCCTATGTCTGGCGCGGCGACACGCTGATCGCCGCGCGCGATTTCGCCGGCCTGCCGCTCGACCAGCTTCGCAACATCGATCTTCAGAAGACGGCGCTGGTCGATAATCTAGAGCGGCTCGCAAGCGGGTCTGCCGCGCACGACGCGTTGCTGTGGGGCGCGCGCGGCACCGGCAAGTCGGCGCTGGTGAAGAGCGCGGTCGCCCATATCCAGGCCTCGGGCGGCAATCTCGCGCTGATCGAGGTCGTGACGACCCGGCTCGACACCCTGCCGACGCTGTTCGCCGCCATCGCATCGGTGCCCCGCGCCTTTGTCCTGTTCATCGACGATCTCGGCTTCGACGCGGCCGGCGACGCGCGCGCGCTGCGATCGATGCTTCAGGGTGGCGCTGAGGCACGGCCCGCCAATGCCCGGCTGATCGTCACCTCCAATCGCCGCCACCTTGTCCCGCGCGACATCGCCGAGCAGGAAAGCGCGATCAACCCGCGCGACGCGGTCGACGATCAGCTCGCCCTCGCCGACCGGTTCGGGCTCAGCCTCGGCTTCCATGTGATCGACCAGGATTCCTACCTGGCGATCGTCCAGGGCTATACCGATGCGTACAACCTGCCCTTCGATCCGGTCGAGGCGGTCGGCTGGGCAACGAGGCGCGGCAGCCGTTCTGGCCGGGTCGCCTGGCACTACATCGTCGATCTGGCCGGCCGGAATGGAAGATCGCTGAGATAGTCATTGATCTGGCTCATCTTTGCACGAACGCGGCTTGACTTGGCGGGCCCCGCGCGGTGACGTCAGCCATGACCCGCATCGGCGACTTTGATCTGTGTGAGAGATTGTCGCCGGCCGTGCCCGTCTGGGTGACTCAGGTCGGGGTCGCCCTGCTGACCGTGCTCGGCGCGAAGATCGTCCGGCTGGTCTTCGACATCGTCGCCGGCGGGGCGGCGCCGTTCGCGCTGATCTACCCGGCGATCATGCTCGCGACCCTGTTCGCGCGCGCCTTTGCCGGCACGCTCACCGCGACGATCATGATCGTCTATATCTGGTACTTCATCTATCCGGTCGAGCGGTCCTTCCGCTTCGCGACGAGCGCGAACGCCTTTTCCGTCGCCATCGTGATCGTCACCGCGATCATGACGATCGCCATCGCGGAGCTGTTCCGCCGCACCGCCCGCCGCGCGACCCAGGCGCGAGACCGCGAGATCGCGGACCGCGACCTGTTCCTCGCCGAATTCGATCACCGGATGAAGAACAACTTCGCGATCGTCGCCGGACTGCTCGATTTGCAGAAGCGCCGCGCGAGCGACCCGGCGACCGTACACGCGCTCGAGACGGCCCAGATGCGGGTGGACAGCATCGCCCGGGCCCACCGCCATCTCTATCGCGGCACCGGCCAGCCGGGCACCGTCGAGATCAGGGACTATCTGACCGATCTCTGCGCGGCGCTCGCCGAATCGCTGTTCCTGCAGGGCGGCATCACCCTCTCGTGCGACAGCGACCAGGCAGCGGTACCGCGCGACCGCGCCGTCTCGATCGGGCTGGTCGTCAACGAGCTTGTCACCAATGCCGCCAAGCACGCCTTTCCCGGGCGCGACCTCGGCACGATCACCGTCACGCTGCGCAACAGGACCAAGGGCGGCTGGCGCGTCACCGTGGCCGATGACGGGGTCGGCATGCCGAAGGGCGGGGCGCTGCCCGGAAAAGGCAGCGGACTCGGCAGCCGGCTGGTCGAGGCGTTCGCCCGTCAGGCCGGCGGCACGCTGTCGACCGAAAGCGACGAAAGCGGTACGCGCGTGGTGATGAAGCTGGAGACCTGATCAGCGCGGATCACGCCTCCAGCAGGCCAGCGTTCGCGAAGCCGACCAGCAGCGCAGACACCCGTTCCGCGGCCATTTCCCTGATTGCGGCGATGTCGGTGACGGCAACCCCATCCCGCGTGAAGGCGACACGTCCGGCCACGACCTCTTGCGTCAGCAGTTCAGCAAGCGCGGCACGGTTGCGGCTGCCGTCAAGCGCCGACAGCAGGAGCCGGGACATCGCCTGGAGCGTCACCGGCTCGTGACGGAAATTGGTGGTGGATCCGGCCCCCTCCACCGAATCCGCCCGAGCGATCGCGATCGCGATCGGCCTGTCCCGATCGTCAGCGCGACCGGCATGCAGCGGCTCCGATGACAGGCTGGCCATGCCGGCGAGGACCATTCGATGAAGCGCCTCCACCAGCGGCGCTTGCCCGGCCGGGGCGCATGCCGCGAGGCTTGAGGATGAGGGGTACTGCCCGATGAGACGCGCTATTCCGTCGGCGACGGCAGTGGAGCCAAGGGGGAGCAGCCGCCCGCCCGCATCGACCAGGACAGGCTCGCTGCCATTCCACAACAGCTGAAGCCCGGCATCAGTCAGGAAATGCAAGGGTGCGATGCATTCCCGGACCACCGAGCGGCTCGCGCCGGCCAGCCGGCCGGCCGACACCAGGATGCTCTGGCGGAACGTGCGGCCGGTCAGCAGATCGAGATACTGCTCGACCTCGACCGGGTCGTCCTTCACCCGCGCCCGCACCTGCTGCGCGATATCCGGCCCGTAATTGTCGAGCGTCGACAGGCCGAGATCGCAGTCGGCAAGGTAGCAGAGGCCGTCCCGCGCCGCCTCCGCGGCAAAGGCGCGAACCGTGGTGGGGTGGCTCATCTCCTCGAGAAATTCGTGCGCGACATAGTCGTCGGGCAGCCCTGCCATCGCCGCGGCGCGGCCGCGCAATACATCGCCATAAGGGCCCCGGTCAGGCGTCGCCGCCGCGAGGAAGTCGAGCAGTTCCCGTGCCCTGGCAACACGGTCCGGCAGGTCGGGATCGCCCTGCGCATCGAGCCTGAAGGCGTCATGGACGGGCTGGATCATGCGCCAGCCCGGCAGCACATTGTAGCTGACACAGGCAATACCGATCGGCGACAGCCGCTCCTCGATGACCCGGAAGATGGCATCGCGTACCGCCGCGGGCACCCAGCTATAGACGCCGTGGCAGATGATATAGTCGAAGACGCCGAGTTCCCCGCCGATCGCGGTCAGGCTCTCGCAACGGATGTCGATATTGTCGAGACCGAGCCTGGCGATCCGGGTGCGACCCGCCTCGACCTGAGCCGACGACAGGTCGATGCCCACGAACCTGGCATCCGGATAGCGCAGGGCATGGGGAATGATGTTGCCGCCCGAGGCGCAGCCCAGTTCGAGCACCCGCGCTGTCGCCAGCGGCGCCGCTTCAAGCCCGAAAGCACGCGCGATGCCCCCGATGCGGGAAGGCTGGCTCGCCGCAAACGCCCGGGACTCATAAGGAAGCCGGTCGTAGTTCCGCGCGGTCCGCGCGAGGCTGTCCCCTGTCTCCGTCGTCCCGCCCATGGCCATGTCACTGCCCCCTCATGCAGGCCTGGGCACACCTGTTCAGGAACCGCGGCCATATTGCAATGTCGCGGGTGCGAAGAACGCGCCGGCCACTCTTATGCCGCCACGGACCGCCCCGTCTCCGCGCCGCGGCGCGGATGCCTGCTTTCCGCCTTGGCAACGTAAAGTGCCCGGTCGGCGGTATCGAACAGGGCGTCGGCGGTGCGGCCGTCGACGGGCCAGGTCGCCACGCCGATGCTGGCGCCGACACGAATGTCGTGACCGCAAATCTGATGCGGCGGCACCAGGGCCGACAGCATGTGACCGGCAATGGCGTGAGTCGCGATCGCCGAGCCGCAGGGCACCAGGATCGCGAATTCATCGCCACCCAGCCGCGCCACCACGGCATCGTCACCGCCGGCACCGCGCAGCCGCTCCCCGACCTCGCACAGCAGCACGTCGCCCGCGGCATGGCCGTGGCAGTCATTGACTGGCTTGAAACCGTCGAGGTCGACCAAAGCGACCGAGAAGCATGTCTCCGGCCCCGCCGTGGCAATCTCCTGCTGCAGCCGGGCATCGAGCGCACGGCGGTTGAGCAGGCCGGTCAGCGGATCGGTGTTGGCAAGGTCCCGCATCTTGCGCTGGAGCATCAGCAGGTCGACGAGCTGGACATGTTGCTGCGCGATCATGCGGAGCAGGAATGCGCTGGCGACGGCGAGGCTGGTGCCGGCGGCCAGGTCCATCCGGTGGCCGGTGAAGAGAAGCAGGATGGTGATCGGCAACAGACCGATCGCCAGGTTGATGATCGTCGCCGAGCGGATGGTCGAGAGGCAATAGGCAGTGGCGAGCGAGCCCATCGCCATGATCATCGGATAATAGATCCGCATCTCCGGCGGCGCGCTGAACCAGCTCATCACGCACCAGGTGCTGCACAGCACGCCGAGCGAGCCGGATACCCATGTCGCTGCCTTGATCATCTTCGCGGCCCGGCCGACATCGAGGATCATCGCGCGCTTCTTCATCCAGGCGAAGAAGCGCAGCAGGCACGCGCCGCCCATGAAGATCGGGATACCGAAGCGGATGATCGGCGAGGCGCCTTCGCTCGACCCGTAGATCGCGGTCGGAATCGTGAGGAGCAGGGTGAGGTAGAGCAGCGGAATCTGGCTCTGCAGCCGCGCGGCGCGAAGCAAGGTGAAATCGTCCCGGATCACCTCGGGAACCGGCGGAAAGGCAGCCCGCCAAAAAGCCTTGATCGTCGCTCTCATCGGGCCGAGCTAGCAGCCCAAGGTAAATCGACCGTTACCCCTGTTCCTGAACCAGGATTCGGCGCCCCGCCTTTGGCCGTGACGGCGTGCCTCCAAGGCACGACGGGGGAGATAAATCCGGATTCGGTCCTGTTTCCCCGCGGCGGGGCCATCAGTTGTTAACCATGTTTCCATAGCACCGCGCCTCGCATGAAAGACCAGCACAGGAGCAGCAGATGACGCGCGCGGCCACCCATCCCAGCCTTCCGCAGAACGACACCCCGGCGCAAAGGGCGGCGCGCGAGGCGCAGATCGCAGCCGCCTGCACCAGCTATGTCTGGACGACCGAGGTGCCGACCCTGCCGGGCGTACCGCTGGCCGCGACCGTCCCGTCCAATGACGAGCCGACCATTCCATGGTTCCTGATCCTGATCGCCGTCGGCCTGAAGATCGCGCGCAACGTGATCGCGGTGAAACTGGCTGGCCTCGGCCAGGGCGCGTTCGACACCGCACCCGAGGACCTGGCCGATGCCCTCTCCCGCTGCGATGCGATCGAGGCATCGGCGACGCATATCGCCCAGCACCACACCGTCCAGACCGGCAGCTCGTTCCTGGCGCGCAGCGCGGCCGATGCGGCGATCGCGGTCGAATATGTCGAGCATGACGCCCATCTCTCCCTGCTGAAAAGCTATGCTGGGGACCTGCGCGACATCGCCGCGCTGGGCGGGAACGAAAGGCTCGGCATCGACGGTACGACGGCGGCGTCGCTCGATGCCTATCGTGCGCTGTTCGACACGATCCCGGTGCCCGGCTTCGCTTACATCTTCGAGGAGGATGACCAGTTCGCGCGGCTGCGGGTGGCCGGGCCGAATGCGATGCTGCTCCGGGGGATCAGCGCCCTGCCCGCGAATTTTCCCGTCACCGCAAAGCAATATGAGGCGGCGATCGGCCTTGGCGACACGCTCGAAAAAGCGCTGGCCGAAGGCCGGGTCTATCTGTCCGACTATGCCGAGCTTGCCGTACTGGTGCCCGGGGTGTGGAACGGACTGGCCAAATATGTCTGGCAGCCGCTCGCCCTGTTCGCGGTGCCGCCGGGCGGATCGGCGCTGAAGCCGGTCGCGATCCAGTGCGGCCAGGACAGCGAGGAACATCCGATCTTCACCCCGACGGTGGTCGCCGCAGACTCCTGGGGCTGGGAGATCGCCAAGACGGTGGTCCAGGTCGCCGACGGCAATTATCACGAGCTGTTCGTGCATCTGGCGCGCACCCATCTGGTGATGGAGGCCTGCGCGGTGGCGACTCACCGCGAGCTTGCCGCCGTGCATCCGCTCTGGGCATTGCTGGTGCCGCATTTCGAAGGATCGCTGTTCATCAACAACCAGGCGGCGACCTCCCTGATCGCCGCCAACGGGCCGATCGACCATATCTTCGGCGGCACCATCACCTCGAGCCAGCTCGCCGCGGCGAGCGACCGGCTGGCGTTCGATTTCTACGGCAAGATGCTCCACCGCGATCTCGTCGCGCGGAACGTGGCCGATACGGCGGCGCTGCCCGACTATCCCTATCGCGACGATGCCCTGCTGGTCTGGCAGGCGATCCACGAATGGACGACTCAATATATCGACATCTATTACGCCAATGACGCGGCCGTGACCGGCGATACCGAGCTGGCCGCCTGGGTCGCCACCCTCGCCTCGGACGGCAAGCTCAAGGGGTTCAAGCCGATCGTCACGCGCGCGCAGCTTGCCGAAGTGTGCACGATGATCCTGTTCACCGCGAGCGCCCAGCATGCAGCGGTGAATTTTCCGCAAAAGGACATCATGGCCTTCGCCCCCGCCGTCACCGGCGCGGGCTGGACGGCGGCACCGATGGGCCAGACCGGTCACGACAAGGCCGAATGGCTTGGCTACCTGCCGCCGGTCTCCCTCGCGCTTGAGCAGCTCAACGTGCTCTACCTGCTCGGCTCAGTGCACTATCGCGCGCTGGGCGACTATCGCAGCAACGACTTCCCCTATCTGGAGTGGTTCCGCGATCCGGCGATCATCGGCGCCGAGGGACCGCTGGCGCGATTCCAGGCATCGCTTCGCGCGGTCGATGCCCGCATCGTCGCCCGCAATGCCGAGCGCCAATATCCCTATCCGTATCTACAGCCGAGCCTGATCCCGACCAGCGTCAATATCTGAACCGTATTGCCCGGCTGCGCCGCGTGCGCACCGGGCTTTTCGGCGCCTTCCCCACGACCCGTTGACCCCGGGGTTTACCCCAGCCCCTCGGCCATCTCCGCCAGTTCGAGCCAGCGCATCTCCGCTGTGTCCTTCTCCTCCCGGGCCTTGTCGATCGCCTTCATCAGCCGGTCGAACGCGGCGGGGTCCCTTGTGTAGAGGTCGGGGTCGGCCAGCGCCGCCACGTCGCGCGCGATCGCCTTGTCCAGTTCCTCGATCCTTTTGGGCAGCAGATCGTAGTCGCGCTGGTCCTTGTAGGTCAGCTTCACCTTTGGCGCCGGCGGCGCGGTCGGCTCGGCCTTGCGCGGATTGTGCCGCTTGCCGCCCGACACGCGCAGCTTGCGGCGCTTTTCCCAATCCTCATAGCCGCCCGCGACGACATCGACCGTGCCCGACCCGTCGAGCCCGAGCGTGATCGTCACCGTCCGGTCGAGGAAGTCGCGATCGTGGCTGACGATCAGGACGGTGCCGTCATAGTCGCCGATCACTTCCTGAAGCAGGTCGAGCGTCTCCAGGTCGAGGTCGTTGGTCGGCTCGTCGAGCACCAGCAGGTTCGACGGCCGCGCGAATTCGCGCGCCAGCAAGAGCCGCGACCGCTCGCCGCCCGAGAGAGTCCCGATCATCGCATCGACCAGCCCGGGTTCGAACAGGAACTCCTTGAGATAGCCGATGACATGTTTCTTCACGCCCTGGACCTCGATCCAGTCGCCGCCATCGGCCAGCACTTCACGCACCGTCTTGTCAGGTGCCATCAGGCTGCGCTGCTGGTCGATGATGATCGCGTCGAGCGTCTTGGCGAGGCGGATGTGCCCCTCGTCCGGCGCGATCTCCCCGGTCAGCAGCTTGAGCAGGGTCGATTTGCCCGCGCCGTTCGCCCCGACGATGCCGATCCGGTCGCCACGCGTGATCCGCAAGGTCAGGTCCTTGATGATCGGACGGTCGCCAAAACTCTTTGATACGCCCTTCACGTCGATCACGACCTTGGAGCGCGCGTCGTCAGTGCCGATCGTCAGGTTCGCCGTGCCCTGCGGCCCCATCATCGAGGCGCGTTCGGCGCGCATGTCCTTCAGCTTGGCGAGGCGTC
This sequence comes from Pseudomonadota bacterium, assembly GCA_040388155.1. Taxonomy (GTDB): domain Bacteria; phylum Pseudomonadota; class Alphaproteobacteria; order Sphingomonadales; family Sphingomonadaceae; genus Sphingomonas. The sequence continues at coordinate 156,758 of JAZKCJ010000004.1, read as the reverse complement.
CCTGGTTGCGCTTGCGCCGGCCGGTCACGCCGCGCAGCAGCCAATGCTCCTCGATCTTGAGCTTGGCATCGAGCCGCTCGGCGTTGCGCTGCTCTTCGGCGAACACGGCCTCGGTCCATGCCTCGAACCCGCCAAAGCCGATCTCCGCGCGCCGCACTGCGCCGCGGTCCAGCCACAGCGTCTGCTTCGTCAGCCGGGTCAGGAAGGTACGATCATGGCTGATCACGATGAAGGCGCCGCGGAACCGCGACAGCCAGTCCTCGAGCCAGTCGATCGCGACGATGTCGAGATGGTTGGTCGGCTCGTCGAGCAGCAGCACGTCGGGATCCTGCGACAGCGCGCGGACGATCGCGGCACGCCGCCGCTCGCCGCCCGAGGCACTGGCGGATCCACGCGTCAGGTCGATGCCGAGCTGATCGGCAATCGCCTCCGCCTCGTGCCGCTCCGGGGCATCGTCGCCCGACAGCACATAGTCGCTGAGGGTCGCGAAGCCGGTGAGATCGGGCTCCTGCTCAAGCAGGATCACCCGCGTGCCCGGTACGATCGTCCGCCGCCCCTCGTCGGATTCGATCTTGCCGGCGATCAGCTTGAGCAGCGTCGTCTTGCCGGCACCGTTGCGCCCGATCAGCGCGAGCCGGTCGCGCGCGCCGACATGGATGTCCAGCCCGCGGAACAACCATCCCGATCCCTGGATGATGCCGAGATTTTCATATGCGAGGATTGGGGCTGCCATGCGGGCCCCGTTAGGGCGACAGGCGCGGGTGGGCAAGTTGCCCTGACATGTTGCACCCGTGTGCTGCCCCGAAGATTACCCCCTATGTTGCCCCCGTACGTTACCTTTGCCTGACGGAAGCATTCACAGGCTGTTCAAGCCCGTCTCCCTATGCGAGACGCCATGAAGATGCTCGTACCGCTTGCGTTATCCGCCTTCGCTGCGCTTGGCCCGGTATCCGCCCCCGCGGAACCGATCCAGCGGCGTGACCAGGAGGAAGCGTTCGACCAGCTCCGCCAGGGCCGGATCATGCCGTTGCGCGAAATCGAGTCGCGTGTCCTGCCGCGCATGAGCGGCGCGCAATATCTCGGTGTCGAGCTGGACAGCGCCACAAGTGTTTACACGCTCAAGTTCGTGCGTAAGGGAACTGTCATCTGGGTCTATGTCGATGCCCGTTCGGGCAAGGTCATCGGCCAGGACGGTAATTGAACGCCTCCAAGGCGTCGTCTGAAGGGATAAACCTATGCGCGTTCTGATCGTCGAGGACGAGCCCAGCCTGGGCCAGCAGCTCAAGAATACCCTCGAAGGCGCTGGCTATGCCATCGATCTCGCCACCGATGGCGAGGAAGGACATTTCCTCGGCTCGACCGAGAATTACGACGCGATCGTACTCGATCTGGGCCTGCCCGAGATCGACGGGCTGACCGTGCTCGACCGCTGGCGGAAGGAAGGCCGCACCGCGCCCGTCCTGGTGCTGACGGCGCGCGACAGCTGGTCGGACAAGGTCGCCGGGCTCGATGCCGGCGCCGACGACTATGTCGCCAAGCCCTTCCAGTCCGAGGAACTGATCGCCCGCCTGCGCGCGCTGATTCGCCGCGCCTCGGGCAATGCCTCGTCCGAGCTGACCGCCGGCGACGTCCGGCTCGACACCCGCTCGGGCAAGGTCACGCTGGCCGGCGAGCCGGTCAAGCTGACCGCGCAGGAATACAAGCTGCTCAGCTACCTGCTCCACCACAAGGGCAAGGTGGTCAGCCGCACCGAGCTGATCGAGCATATCTACGACCAGGATTTCGATCGCGATTCGAACACGATCGAGGTGTTCGTCACCCGAATCCGCAAGAAGCTGGGACAGGACGTGATCACCACCATCCGGGGGCTCGGCTACAGCCTCGAGGATCCGGATGCGTGATCCCGTTCCCATGACGTCCCATGGCTGACAGCGAGGCTGCCCCGGCCGCCGGCGCCATTCCCGCGCCCGCGCAGCCGGTCGGGGAAAACCGCCCGGCCCCGACCATCTATCCAAGGCAGAAGACCACCGGCTCGCTCAGCCGGCGGATGATCTTCATCGCGGCCGGGTGGATCCTGCTGCTGCTGACCGGCGGCGGTTTCGCGCTCGACCGGGTGCTGACCGCCGCGGTGACGCGCAATTTCGACGACCAGCTCGAATATGTGCTGACCGCGCTGATCGTCTCATCGGAGATCGGGCCCGAGGGCGAGGTCGTGTTCAACCGCGAGCCGGCCGACCAGCGTTTCCTCGAACCCTATTCGGGGCTCTACTGGCAGGTCAGCGCCACCGGGCGCGAGCCTTTCCCGTCGCGCTCGCTCTGGGACCGGCGGCTGGCCTTCGGCACCAACCATGCCGACCTGGGCGTGCACGCCTATGACAGCCACCAGTTCGGCGACGAGCGGCTACGCATCCTCGAACGCGACGTGAAGCTGCCCGGTTCGCCGACACGCTGGCGCTTCCAGGTGGCGCAGAGCCGCGACGGGCTCGATGCGCAGATCGGCGCGCTGCGCAAGACGCTGGTGCGCAGCTTCCTGCTGCTCGCGCTCGGGCTGATCGTGATGGCCGCGCTGCAGACCTTCTACGGGCTGTGGCCGCTGCGCCGGGTGCGCGAGGAGATCGCCCGGATGCGCGCCGGCAAGTCGCGCCAGGTCGAGCGCGCCATGCCCAACGAGGTCGCGCCGCTGGTCGAGGAACTGAACGCGCTGATCGAGCACAACGAGAAGCAGGCCGAGGAGGCGCGCCGCCACGCCGGCAACCTCGCCCATGCGCTCAAGACGCCGCTCACCGTCATCATGAACGCAGCGACGGCGCAGGCCGACGATCTCGGCGAAACGGTGATCCGCGAGGCGCGGACGATGCGCCGGCAGGTCGACCACCATCTCGCCCGTGCCCGGGCGGTCGGCCGGCGCGGCTCGGCGCACAGCCGTGCCGATGTTTGGCCGAGCCTCGAATCGGTCGAGCGCGCGGTCGGCCGGCTTTACCGCCATGTCCGGATCGACGTGACCGGGCCGAAGAACCTTCAGGTCCATGTCGAACGCCAGGATCTCGACGAGATGCTCGGCAACCTGATCGAGAATGCCGCGAAATATGGCGGCGGCAGCGTGTTCGTCACGGTCGGCGCGCAGGCCGGCTTCGTCGAGTTCCTGATCGAGGACGACGGTGTCGGCATCCCCGAGGAGGATCGCCTGCGCATCTTCGACCGCGGTGTGCGACTCGATACCGGCAAGCCGGGGACCGGCCTCGGGCTGGCCATCGTCCGCGACGTGGCCGAGATCTACGAGGGTACGGTCAGCCTGGAAGAGAGCGAAGACCTTGGCGGCCTCCTCGTCCGGCTCAGGCTTCCGGCGGCCAATTAATCCCCCCCCCCCCCGAAAACGGGGAGGATCAGGCAGCGACGGTCAGTTCCCGCATCACCTCGGCGGTGATCGTCAGGCTCCGCTTGCGGGCCGCATGATCGTAGATCGAGCTCGCGATCATCAGCTCGTCCACCCCGGTCCGCTCGACGAACGCAGCGATGCCGCGCGCCACCGTCGCCGGGCTGCCCACCGCCGAACATTGCAGGACATGATCGAGGATGCGCGCGCCCTGCGGCCCGATGCTGTCGCGATAACCCGGCACCGGCGGCCTGAGCTTGCCCGGATTGCCGGTGCGCAGCGCGACGAAGGCCTGTTGCTGCGAGCTCGCCAGCAGCTCCGCCTCGGCATCGGTATCCGCCGCGAACACATTGAATCCGGCCATCAGATGCGGCCTGGCCAGTGCCGCCGAGGGACGGAAGTCGCGGCGATAGATCGCGATCGCCTGGTCCAGCGCATCGGGCGCGAAATGCGAGGCGAAGGCATAGGGCAGCCCGAGCATCGCCGCGAGCTGAGCCCCGAAAGTGCTCGACCCGAGGATCCACAATTTCACGTCCGCGCCCGCACCCGGCGTCGCGCGGATCCCGGTCTGGCCGTCATCGGCGAAATAGCTCTGCAGTTCGACCACGTCGCGCGGAAAGGCGTTGGCATCGCTCTCCAGCGTGCGGCGGAGCGCCCGTGCGACGACCTGGTCGGACCCCGGCGCGCGCCCGAGCCCGAGGTCGATCCGCCCGGGGAACAGCGCGTCGAGCGTCCCGAACTGCTCGGCGATCACCAGAGGCGCGTGATTGGGCAGCATGATGCCACCGGCCCCGACCCTTATGCTCTCGGTCGCCGCCGCGACATGCGCGATCACCACCGCGGTCGCGGCACTGGCGATACCCGTCATGCCGTGATGCTCGGCAACCCAGTAGCGGCTGAAGCCGAGGCTCTCCACGTGCCGGGCGAGATCGGCCGCATTGGCCAGAGAGCGGGAAACGCTGCCGCCTTCAGTGACGGGAACGAGATCGAGCAGGGAATAGGCTGTCATGAACGGCAAGATGGGGTACCCGGCCCGCCGGTAAAAGCCCTTTGGCGGCGCGCGGCGACAAGCAAAGCTATCGGCACGCACACAATCTTTCCGCCCGCGCCGCCGCCGCGCCTCATGGACGGACGGTCACTGCCGACAGCAGGAGCTCCGCCACCCATGTGCGATATTGTTCGGCCGACCAGCCCCGCTTCGCCACGAGATCGTCCCAGGTCTCGATCGATGTCGTCGTCCAGATGAGGTCGGCGGCCAGCGCCGGATCGAGACCGGGACGGAGGCAGCCCTCGGCGTCGATCCGCGCGACGACGGCGCGGCATCCCGCCAGCCGGTCGTCCTGGCGATCCTGCCAGGCCTGCTGCGCCGCCGGATCCTGGCGGCGAAGGAGATCGAACGTGTCGGCCAGTGGCTTATAGTCGGGATTCCACCGGGCCTGGCGGTCGATGATCGCGAGCAACCCGTCGATGCCGCTCGGCGCGGCCCGAATCTTCGCCTGTTCCTGGACGAGGCCACGCTGCCCGTCGGCATAGCGCAGCACGGCAATGAACAGGTCGGCCCGGTCGGCGAAGATCAGGTACAGCGCCTGACGCGACAGGCCGGCCTCCGTCGCAATCCCGCTCATGGTGAGCGGCGCCGCGCCGCGCCGGATCAGCGCCAGCGTCGCCTGCAGGATGCGGGATCGTGTCGTCGGCGGCGAACTTGACATCGTGTAAACCTCAGGGCAAACGGACGGTGACTTTACACCGTGTCAAGCAGTGACACCTGACACGCGGATTGCAAGCCCAAAGCAGGAGAAGTGCGATGCTGATTCACACGTTCAGAGGACCCGGCCGGGTGTTCGGCTTCACCCGGGACGCCGCCGGCGCCAACCTGCCGGCGCGCTATGCCCCGTGGACAGCGTTCAAGTCACTCGACATGCACCGGGACGAACCGCATGCGGGCGTCGATGTGAACACCTGTCTCGACGATATCGACGCCTACGGATTCCACCTGACCGACGCGCACGAGCGAATCACCCAATCGGCCGTCGGGTGAAGCGGCAGGACTGCCCGCCCCAGTCCTGCCCTCCCCTGCCCCGCCTTGCCCCGGGGGCGCCGCCCGCCTAGAGCCTCGCGCCATGCTCGCGCGCCTTGCTCCCGTCCGTAACTGGATCTTCGACCTCGACAACACGCTGTATCCGGCGAGTGCCCGGCTGTTCGACCAGATCGACCGGAAGATGGGCGCCTATATCGCCGATCGTTTCGGCTGCGACCTGGTCGAGGCGCGCCGTATCCAGAAGGGCTATTTCCTCGGCCACGGCACCACGCTTGCCGGGCTGATGGCCGAGCATCAGGTCGATCCGCACCAGTTCCTCGATTTCGTCCATGATATCGAGATGGACGTGCTCGAGGAGAACCTGCCCCTCGCCGCCGCCATCGCCAGGCTGCCGGGGCGCAAGATCGTCTTCACCAATGCCGATACACCCTATGCCGCCCGCGTGCTCGACCGGCTCGGCCTGGGCGCGAGCTTCGAGGCGGTGCACGACATCCACGCGATGGACCTGAAGCCGAAGCCGCAGACATCGGCCTATGCCGGCCTTTGCGCCGCGTTCGGCATCGATCCGGCCGAAAGCCTGTTCGTCGAGGACATGGCGCGCAACCTGAAGCCCGCCAAGGCGATCGGCATGACCACGGTCTGGGTCAACAACGGTTCCGAGCAGGCGGCCGATATGGACCGCAGCTATATCGATTTCACGACACACGATATCCGGCACTGGCTGGAAAGCATATTGGAGGCATGATGAGCGACTTGCAGGGCATTATCGAAGCGGCATGGGACGCGCGCGACGGGGTCAACACCGGCACCACCGGCGCGGTGCGTGACGCCGTCGAGACAGCGCTCGGCCTGCTCGATTCCGGCGCGGCCCGTGTCGCCGAGCCCGACGGCCAGGGCGGCTGGCGCGTCAACCAGTGGCTCAAGAAAGCCGTGCTCCTCTCCTTCCGCCTCAACGACAATGTGCTGGTCGATGGCGGCGCGGCCGGCGCGCCCGCATTCGACAAGGTCCCCTCGAAGTTCGCCGGCTGGGGCGAGGCCGAGTTCCGTGCCGCCGGCATCCGCGTGGTTCCGGGCGCGGTCGCGCGGCGCGGTGCCTTCATCGCCAAGGGCGCCATCCTGATGCCGAGCTTCGTCAATATCGGCGCCTATGTCGGCGAAGGCACGATGGTCGATGCCTGGGCGACGGTCGGCAGCTGCGCGCAGATCGGGAAGAACGTCCATCTCTCGGGCGGTGCCGGCATCGGCGGTGTGCTTGAGCCCCTCCAGGCCGATCCGGTCATCATCGGCGACGGCGCGTTCATCGGCGCGCGGGCCGAAGTGGCCGAGGGCGTTCGCGTCGGCGAGGGCGCGGTGCTCTCGATGGGCGTCTATCTCGGTGCCTCGACCAAGATCGTCGACCGGGCGACCGGCGAGGTCTTCCGGGGCGAGGTGCCGCCCTATGCGGTGGTGGTGCCCGGCAGCATGGGCGGCGGAGACGGCAAGCCGGCGCTTTATTGCGCCGTCATCGTCAAGCGTGTCGACGCGCAGACCCGGTCCAAGACCAGCATCAACGAATTGTTGCGGGATTGATCCGCAAGCTCGCCTGCCTGTTCCTGCTGCTGGCGGCCGCCCCGGCGCCGCCCGCGCTCCCGGTCGCTCCGGCCGTGGTCGTGCGCACCCTGCCGCACGACCCGGATGCCTTCACCGAGGGCCTGTTCTACCGGGACGGCCATCTCTACGAGAGCACCGGCCAGGTCGGCGAGTCCAGCATCCGCAAGGTCGAGCTGGAAACCGGCAAGGTGATCAGGAGCGTCTCGATCCCGTCGCCTTATTTCGGCGAGGGGATCGCGCCCGTCGGCAGCCAGATCGTCAGCCTCACCTGGCAGCATCACACCGGATTCCGCTGGACGCTCGACGGTTTCCGCAAGCTGGGCAGCTTTTCCTATCCCGGCGAAGGCTGGGCACTCACCAGCAACGACCGGACGGTCGTCATGTCCGACGGCACGGCCCAGCTGCGCTTCCTCGATCCCGCCACCCTGAAGGAGCAGCGGCGCATCACCGTCACCGCGAACGGGCGCCAGATCGATCAGCTCAACGAGCTCGAATTCGTCGACGGCGAGATTCTCGCCAATATCTGGCGCACCCAGTATATCGCCAGGATCGATCCGGCGGACGGCCATGTCATCGGCTGGATCGACCTGTCGGCCCTGATCACTGCAGTCGGGGAATCCGACCCCGAGGCAGTTCCCAACGGCATCGCGTGGGACGCCAGGGGCCGCCATCTCTACGTGACCGGCAAGCTGTGGCCGAGCCTGTTCGAGATCAAGCCGCCCAAGGGCTGACCGGGGGCGGAGTCGGCCTTCTCCTCAGCTAGCGTCTCGACAACGTCACACCTCGCTCCTATCCCGCCCGCAACATCCGAGGGGAAATCACCACCCATGACCACCGCCAGCAAGGTTCTCGACCGCGTTCTCGTGCTCGAAATGGTCCGCGTCACTGAAGCCGCGGCGATCGCTGCCTCAAAGCTCGTCGGCCGCGGCGACGAAAAGGCAGCCGACGCCGCCGCCGTCGAGGCGATGCGCGAGGCGCTGAACGAGCTCTATATGGACGGCACCGTGGTGATCGGCGAGGGCGAGCGCGACGAGGCGCCGATGCTGTTCATCGGCGAGAAGGTCGGCTCCGCGATCGGCAAGGGACCGAAGATCGACATCGCGCTCGATCCGCTCGAGGGCACGACGATCTGCGCGACGGCCGGACCGAATTCGCTCGCCGTGCTGGCGATCGCCGAACAGGGCGGCCTGCTCAACGCCCCCGACGTCTATATGGACAAGATCGCGATCGGCCCGGGCTATCCCGAGGGCATCATCGATCTCGACCGAAGCCCGACCGAGAATGTGAAGGCGCTTGCCGCCGCCAAGGGCGTCGAGCCTGCCGACATCATCGCCTGCGTGCTCGACCGCCCGCGCCACCAGAAGCTGATCGCCGAGCTGCGCGCGCTTGGCTGCGGCATCATGCTGATCGGCGACGGCGACGTCGCCGGCGTGATCGCGACGACCAACCCCGACACGACGATCGACATCTATCTTGGCTCGGGCGGCGCGCCCGAGGGCGTGCTGGCGGCGGCGGCGCTGCGCTGCGTCGGCGGCCAGTTCAAGGGCCGGCTGCTGTTCCGCAACGACGACGAGCGCGCCCGCGCGCGCAAATGGGGCGTGACCGATCTCGACAAGCAATATGACCTGACCGAGCTGGCCAAGGGCGACTGCATCTTCGCCGCGACCGGCGTCACCGATGGCTCGCTGCTCGCCGGGGTGAAACGCAAGGCGACCGTGATGACCACCGAGAGCGTGGTGATGCGCGCCAGCTCGGGAACGGTGCGCTGGGTCAAGGGCGAACACCGGATCTGACGACGGGCCACCGGCATGCAGCGCCGCGCGGGCGCTGCTAGCTCGCCAGATTCCAGTTCACTGGCACGACGAGCCAGCGTAGCTTTGCTTTCGGATCCCGCTCGACGCGCGGGAAACGCGCTTTTCTCATCGCGGCCCGACACGCTGCCTGATCAAGCGCCTTGGTACCGCTGCTGACCAGGGTGCGGCAAGTATCGACCTTGCCGTCGTCGCGGATCGTTATCAGCGCCAATGTCCGTCCTTCCGCTCCGGATCTGATCGCTTCGCCCGGATAGGCATCCCCGTCGAACCACGTTCCTATGGCCGGAATATCGGAATCCGGGATCTTGTCCGCTGGGTCGACTCCCCATTGCCTTGCCAGATCCTCCTGACAGGTTCGCAGCGCCTGGCGCGCGCCGGTCATTCCTCCCGTTTGCAGTATGATCGGCACGCCTCGCTCCAACTGGACACCGATCGTCTTCGCAGCGACGAGGTCGTCCACATCCTGCGCCCCCACCACCATGACGATGCTGCGCCGCTCCTTGAGCGGCACGCTGACAAAGGTGGCGGTCACCGTCTTGCCGGACGGCTGCAAGGCGATGTTCGTCTTCCCCTGCACGATGCCCACACCTCCTTTGTGGGGCAGAACGAACGCCAGCCTGCCACCGTCATTCACCATGCTTGGCTCGAACGCCAGTTCGATCGATCCGGACGGCAAGCCGAAGTGGCGTGACAGAACACAGGCATTCTGCTGATAATCGACCGTCCATTGGGTGCTGGGCTTGAGGGAAACGGGATCTGACCCCGCCAGTGCGGCTATCACGGCAAGCCAATGGTACATTTCCGGCACCCCTCCTGCTGCGCGTCACGCCCCGGCGACTTTGCAAGGCGTCGGACAATTCATTAATTGACGGTCGGCGTAAATCCCCAAGACAGCTGGAGGCCCAGGTCACCGATCAGGGCGCGGCGGATGAAAATGTCGGAAGCGTTTCCGGGGAACTGATGCCAGCAACCCGACCAATGCTATGCGCGCCGGACGTTCAGCGTGACGACATTCTGCCCAAGCGCCGGCTCGATGACGTCGCGGGCGGTGCAGATGCGATTGCGGCCCTCTTCCTTGGCCCGGTAGGATGCCCGATCGGCCCGGCGCATCAGATCGGCGAGGCTGTCGCCTTCCCGCCGCTCGGCGACACCGCCGCTCACGGTCACCGGCGGCAGCCCGCCGGTCGCGAGGTCGGCGATCGCGACGCGGATCGCCTGGGCGCTCAGGCAGGCGCTTTCGGCGGTGGTCCGTTCAAGCAGCATGGCGAATTCCTCGCCACCGATCCGCGCGACGATGGCCGATTGCGGCGCCGCCCGCTGCAACAGGCCGGCAAAGGCAGCGATCACCTGATCGCCGACATCGTGACCATGCGTATCGTTGATCGCCTTGAAGTGATCGAGGTCGAACATCACCGCCGATAGCGGGCGACCGAGCCGGTCGGCCCGGGCAAAGGCCTGTTGCGCCTGCCGGTCGAACCCGCGCCGGTTGGCGATGTCGGACAACGGGTCGGTTTCCGCATCGAGCTGGGATTGAGCCACCGCCTTCTGCACCACAAGCAGGAGCAGCAGGAGCCCGGTACCCACCATCAGGATTCCGGTGCAGGCCTGGGAGAACAGCGCATAGGTACTGGTGGAATATTCCTGCGCCGTCCGGCCCGAGCCGAATGCCACGGCAAAGAACGGCTTGGTCGCGAAATGCAGGGCGATGAGGCCGTAGCTGGACGACAATATGAGATAGAGCGGCTTTTTGCGCCCGACGCGAAAGGCGGTCAGGGCTGCCAGAAGTGCCGCGATGGCGAACGGGACCTGAAAGACCAGTTCATAGGCGATCGTGTTGCGTGCCCCGCCCCAGATCGCCGCGCGAAGCGCCATGCCCAGCAGGAACAACGCGCCAATGACACCCCAGGCGCGACGCTGGCCATGGAACGACTGGAGGCCGGCGGTCATCAGCAGGAGCGAGGCAAGGAACGTGGCGTAGCTGGTGACGACGAAGGGATCGGGCACGTCGCTGAACCGCACCAGCAATTCGCTGACAGGAGTCAGCGCGCCCACGGCATAGCCGGCACAGAACCACAGCGCGCTGCGCTGGGCGCGGTACGACAGGGCGATCACGGCGAAGCTCGCAGCGAACAGCAACGCCATGCCGGCATTGACCGCCAGCGCGAAAACGGCTCCGTTCATGCTGTCCTTCCCTCATGCGCGACCCACCGGCACGCAACCGTAGAGCCGGTTGGGGAAAGAAAAGGTGAAGGCCGCCCGGCCGGTCGGAAGGGGCGCATCGACAAACCAGCGAGTCCCGCCGCTCACGCATTCGAAGTAACCATCCTGGTAAGCAGCTTAGTGGCGAAAATGGCTGCATCTTCACTATGACATTGAACTACATGCATAATCTGATGCAGCATCCCTGTGCTGCCGATAAGTAACACCATATTGGTCCTACCGCTTGTTGCGGGCGAATCCGGCCAGCCATATCGCTTCGGCCAGGGGAGAAGACCGATCGTCGCGCCTCCCCGCCTGTTCCCCGGCACCACCCCGGGCGAACGGAAAAATGCGACAAAGGAGCGATGACATGAGCATGCCGGGCTTCACCGCAACCAACAGCCTCACGCCCACCACGGGCGCCTATTATGGCGGCGCCAGCCTGCTCATCGATTCCGACGGAATGGTCGAACCGCAATTCCTGGATTTCATCAGGGAAGCCATCGAATCGATCGGCGATGCCTTGTCCTCCGCCGCACGCGCAGCGATCAGCGGCCTGAGCGACGCGATCAGCAATATGCAGAACGGACAGGGTCAGCGCGGTTTCGCCTGCAGTTCCTGGATCGGCATGTTCGCGCGATGCAATGGCCGCAGCCCGAACGCCAGCTATGCCGAGATGCTCACGAAATGCATCGAATCGAACAGGACGAGCCCGGACGGCGCGATCAAGTGCAGCACGGTCGTCTCCGCCTTCTACCCGCTGATGCAGAAGGTCTGCTCCGAAGGCGGCAATACCGGCAATCTCCTCAACGACGTCTGCAAGGGCACCTGACCCCGTCGCACCGGCGGGCACTCGCCGGACGAGACAAGGGGGAGATGAGAAAAGAGCTTGCCCGCCCTCCCCGCCGCGTCCCGCCCCCGGGCGACGGCCTCCAGATCGGCGCAGCGGGAAGCTCGCCACCCATCATTCGCGGATGAAACAATGCACGTCATCGCATCGCCCGATGATCCGCGACGCGGTGATGGCAGGAGCCTAAGGCCGATATCGGGAAGAGGATCGCCCGGATGAACGGCGATCCGAGCCCGGCGCCCGAGGAGATGTCGCTGCAGCGCCTGTTGCACGATGTCGCGCCCGCCGATTTCCTGGCCAGCTACTGGGGCACCAGGCCGCTGCTTATCCGGCGCGGCCAGCCGCTCTTCTACCGGCAGATCTTCTCGCTCGCCGCAGTAGACAACCTGCTTTTCACGGGCCGCCTGCGTCCCGGGGAATATCGCCTCTCCGACAGCGAGGAAGGCGTCGATCTCCAGTTCCGCGGGCGGGACGAGATGAACAAGCCGCCGCCGGTGAACGAATTCTACCGCGCTTTCGAGCAGGGCAAGTCGATCGTCATCCACGGCCTGCACAGGCGCCTGCCGGCGATGGCGCTCGTGACGCGGGAGCTGGAACGGGCGCTCGTCTGCCCGGTCACCACCAATGCCTATCTCTCGCCGCCCGACGGGCAGGCCTATCCCAAGCATTACGACACCCACGACTTCTTCATCTTCCAGATCCACGGGGCGAAGCGCTGGCGCCTGTTCGAACCGGGCAACCGCATCAAGCCACTGCGCCAATTGATCGAGCTGGCCGAAAAGGCGTTGCCGGCCCTGGGAAGCTGGGACTCGGGGCCGTTCATCGAGGAATTCGATCTCGGCCCCGGCGACCTGCTCTATGTCCCCCGCGGCTTCGGGCACGAGGTGGTGAACCGGGGCGAGACCTCGCTGCATCTCACCGTCGCGCTGCACGGCCTGACCTGGCTGGAAGCCGCCGAGCATGCACTGGCCCGCAATGCGCTGGAATCCGACACCCTGCGCGCCGCGATTCCGCTGGTGCTGGCAGAGGACGGTTCCGGCCGGCACGACCTTGCCGCGGCGCCCGACGCCGTGGCGCGGATCGGTGCGCAGGTCGATCTCGGCCGCGGCATCGATCTCTGGCGCGGGCGGTACCGCAGCGGCCAGGAGCCGATCCCCGACGGCTATTGGGAAGTGCTCGACCATCTTCCGGCGCTGAATGACATGACGATCGTGCGCCGCCGCACCGGCCTTGTCGCGATCGCCGAAACCGTCGGCGAGCAGGCAGTGCTCCGCTTCATGGAGGACAGTGTCAGGCGGCCGCTCGCGATGCTGCCGGCGTTCGAATTCCTCGCCACCGCCGGCGATTTCGCCGTCGGCGCTATCCCCGGCGGCGGATCGGCCGACGATCGTGCCGACCTCGCCCGCGAGCTCGTTCGAAAGGGCTTCCTGACGATCCCCAGCCAGCCCGGCCGTCCCGGTGAAGACCCGATCGCTGCCGCCCCGACGACCCTTTCAGCCACATCCCATATTTCCGAAGGAGGACAATCCATGACCTATGCCAATCAGGAGGCCGGGACGATCATCGCGCCGATGACCGCCACCCGCAACGAGGCAAGTCCCGCCGGCCATGCGGATTCAGGCGGCTGCGGATGCGCCAGCTGCGCCGAGTCAGCCGCCGGACCGGGCTATGTCTATGCGATCGGCCGGATCAATGCCCGCTTCCCGTCGATCGACATCGAGAAGGAACTGGCCCAGGTCGTGCGCTCTGCCGACACCGTGAACCTGACCGACCGCGAAGTGCTCCATCAGGTGCTGAGCCAGCCGGAGAACGCCTATATCGCCCGCGAGATGTGCTGGGTGTTCAGCGTGGGCGGCGTGGAGACTTTCACGGTCGTGCCGAAATCCGGCATCGAGCTGGCCGAGCTGATCGGCTCGCTCGCTCTTGGCTCGCAGCCGGGCGGGACCAATGTGCTGATCGGCTCGCGCTCCGCCCTGTCGCTGCCGGCCAGCGCCTGTGGCGGGCTTTCCCTGCCCACCGTCCTCGCCAGCAAGATCTATTCGTTCAGCGTCGACGAATTCGTGAAGGCGCTGCCGCTCGACAAGGGCCAGGTCGCCGCCGGCCAGGACCTGCTCAACCGCATCACCCAGCTGATCGACAATGTCGGCGATCTCGACGAGCACCGCGCGGTCAATTATCTCGCGATGCGCTATCCGGCGATCTACAGCCTGGTGATCGACAATTACGGCCGCGACCAGAGCCTTCAGGGCGTCGGCATCAGTCCTGTCTCGACCCGGTCGCAGCGCCGGCTGGTCGACGTCACGCTTCGCTTCGTCAGCCGCAAGACCGATGTGCGCGAGCTCTATGCCGCCCGGGTCGACGTCACCGGCATGTTCCCCTTCATGGTGACGCCGCTGCGCCCCGTGTTCGAAAAGGACTGACGTGCCGGGCATGGCGGGGAAGCCAGGGTGACGCGCGACCCGTTCGACCTGGCACGGCTGGATCCCCTCATGACGCGAACGCGCGCGTCCGGGGTGCGGATCGGGCTGATCGACGGCGCAGTGGAGGGCGGTCATCCCGCGCTCGCCACGGCGCTGATCGAGACGCCCGGTGGCGACGGGACGGCGCGCTGCATGCTCGCCGACAGCCTGGGCTGCCGGCACGGCACTTTCCTCGCCAGCCTGCTGGTCGGCAACGGCGCGCTGGGGATTCGTGGCATCTGCCCCGATGCGACGCTCGTCAGCCTGCCGGTCTTCGCCGAACTGCCCGGGCCGGGCGCGATCCCCTCGGTCAGGCCGGAAGCACTGGCGGATGCCATCCACCGGCTGATCGATGCCGGAACTCAGGTGATCAACCTCAGCGTCGGCATCGCCGCCGGCAGTCCCCGTGCCATTCCCGAGATGCTCGATGCCTGTTCCCGCGCCCGGGCGGCGGGCACGCTGCTGGTCGCTGCATCGGGCAATCAGGCGCGCCTCGGGCCGGTATGGCTGTTCGCTGACGACTGGGTGATCCCCGTCGCCGCCAGCCTGGCGGATGGATCGATCGACCTGCGCTCCAACCTCGGACCGGGCATCGGCCGTCGCGGCCTCTCCGCCCCGGCCGCGGGGATACGCGGCGCGCTCGCGCCGGATAAAGCGGGCATCATGGGCGGTTCGAGCGTCGCCACGGCGTTCGTCACCGGCGCCCTCGCGCTGTTGCGGTCGTTCTATCCCAGGCTCCCGGCGCCGCACCTCCGGGAGGCACTGCTGCTCGAACCGCGCCGGGCACGCAGCATCGTGCCGCCGCCGCTCGACGCAGCCGCCAGCCTCGCCTGGCTTGAGGCGCGGCATCCAATGGAGCGTTCGGCGGCATGATCGTCTTCCACAGCCTGCCCAAGGCAGCGCGGCGTTTCCTCACGATGAAGCTGCTCGGTGCGTTCCGGCGCCAGTACGCCCGTCAATATTATGAGCCGATGCAGCTCTTCACCGCCCAGCCGCCCGGCCGCCTTCCGATCCTCTTCGAGCCGCCGGGCGAGAAGCTGTGCCGGTTCGATCTTCAGCGATTGCGCAAGGTGGACATTTCCTTCGGCGTGTTCGGGGCCGAGAAGCTTGAGCGGGAAGAGGGCGACTATCTCTTCACCTTCATCCGCCACCCGGTCGACCGCTTCTATTCGACCTATTATTACGGACGCCACCACCTCGTGGAGGGACAGTCGGACGTCGGCACCGGCATCGTGCGCTACCGCGACCGCTATCCGGAAATGGTCGAGCTGTTCAGCCTCGACATCAAGGGGTTTGTCCGGCGCTTCCTCGATTGCGGGGGGCAGATCAGGTTCGACCACGACGGCGGCGCCTTCGGGCCGATCGACGAGATGTTCTTCCTGCCGAAAGATCTGGACCGGTACGACATGGTCGGCGTGGTCGAGGCAATGGACCGGTCGCTCGACCTGCTCAATGCCGGGCTCGGCACGTGCATCGCGAACGACAGGAAGATCAACGCCGGTCCCCCACGTCCAGCCTCGCCCCACGGGGTGGAGGACCTGACCCGCTTCTTCGCCGAGGACATCGCCCTGTTCGAGCGCCACCGGACCCTGTTGCAGCCGAAGCACGCGAAACGCCGGAGCTGAAGGTTTGGATTTGCGACCGGCCGGGTTTAGACAAAGCCAGCCCTATCGGAGTTCGCATCGATGAAGACCCAGGCCCTGATTTCCGCCCTGATCCTCCTCGCGCTCGGCGGATGCGAGCAGGCCCCGGCGCCTGACAATGGTGTCGCCGCCGCGGCGTCGCCCACGGCACCCGCCGAAAAGGATTATTACGCGGATCGAATCAACGCACTGACCGACAAGCAGCGCGACTCGGTGCTGCTCAAGGCGATCAAGGACGCGGGCGGCGAATGTTCCGCGGTGACGGGATCGTCGGCGCATGCGCCGGTGCGGGGCCGTCATGCCTGGATCGCGCATTGCGCAGCCGACAAGGACCTGCGCGCGCTCGACTGGGTCGTCGTGCTCCAGCCCGGCGGCATGATGAGCATCGTCAGGCCGGGCGCGCTGTAAGCGGGCAGCGGCCTTCCCTACGGACCGATTTGCAACCGAAACGATTTCGTCTCCCGTTGCATAAACACGCTCCGGCCATATCGTCCGGCCGTCGCGCCCCTGCCGTGTGCCGCGGGCGGCGCCGTGCCGGCGACAGCGTCACCGTCGCCGAATTTCGAACCGGAATTCGAAAACGAGGGGACGATGATGAGATTCTCGATCAAGGGGCGGCGGGTCAGCCGCCGTGGCGCGGCCGCCGCGATGGCGACGATCGCCGGGATCGGCCTGCTTGCCGCCTGCACGGTAACGCCGGCAAAACCGTCCGGGCCATCCTACCTCGCCGCCTTCCCCGATTTCGCGCCGGACGTGACGGCGCAATTCCCGGGCGACGTCGACATCGCGCTCAAGAAGAAGCTCGAAGGCGAAAAGAAGTTCGCCGAGGTACAGCGCGAATTCGACCTCTATTCCTGGCAGATGTTCGTCGCGCTGAACTGGCCGACGGACAATGCGGGCAAGGCCGCACCGAAGATCACCGACACCGGTTTCGGCGCGCCGCGCTGGACATTGTGGCATAATTCGAGCGCGATCTTCCAGGCCGATGGCGCGACCCCGGCCGCCTGCGGACTGAAGACCGGCGAGCGCACCCTCGTGCTGCGCCGCGACCTGAGCAAGCCGGTCAGCCGCGGCCTCAAGGCATTCTCCGCCCAGGCCACGGCAAATGCCGACCCGCGCCTGACGCGCTTCCTCGGCGTGATCTCGGCAGTGGGCGAACTGAACGCCTCGAACCTCGGCGACATCCAGCAGGCATTCTCGGGGCCGCTGATCGATCAGAATGGCGAGTTCGTCTATTACGAGATCGTGATCGACCCGAACGAGGTCGGCTATCTCTGCGCGAACCGCCTGTACAACATCAACGGACAGGTCGCCTTCACCCAGGGCGGCGGCAAGGTCGGCATGCCGTTCGGCACGCCGGACAAGGACTGGAGCGGCTCGACCGAGCTGAAGTTCGCCTGGCGAATCCTGAAGGAGGGCAAGGACGATTTCAGCCGCTTCTACACCACCCCCGCCGTGGTGATCGACCAGGGGCCGGACGGCGGCCAGGTCGAGCGCAAGGTGACCGTCGGCATGGTCGGCATGCATATCGGCCACAAGAGCTCGACCTCGCCGCAATGGATCTGGTCGACCTTCGAACAGGTCGACAATCTCGATGTCGATCCGGTCGCCCATCCGAAGCTGAGCCCGTCCTTCGTCGACACGAACTGCCCGAGTTGCGCGGTCAACCAGCTCCCGCAGAAGGTTGGCGGCGTCTATCCGCGCATCCCGACCCAGGCGTGGCGCGCCATTCCGATTCCCGGGGACAAGGTCGCGCTGAACGCCCAGGCGCAGGCAGCGCTGAAGAAGATGGGCAGCGTCTGGCAATATTATCAGCTGATCGACACCCAGTGGCCGACCGACCCGGGCGCGGCGCCATCGGCCTGGGACGGCGGCCTGCCCGATGCGGTGACCAACAAGCCCGGCGGCCGGCCGACCCCGACCTTCCTCACCAACATCACCATGGAAACCTATTTCCAGAAGGGCAACCAGCCCGCGTGCAAGAGCGAGGAGACCCCGGATTCATTCACCTGCCCGACCGGCGCGGTCGAACCGCCGGTGTGGAACAGCGCGCTGAACAAGCTGGGCAAGCCGGTGAAGCCGGGCATCAACACCCTGTCGTTCATCACCGAGAGCTGCACCGGCTGCCATAGCTCGGCCAATATCTGGACCAGCTACGATCCGGCGACCGGCAAGGGCACCCAATCCGGCCAGCTTGGCGCCGACTTCTCCTGGCTGCTCAGCCAGAAGGCCAGCTACGCCGGCGGGGCCGCGCAGGCGACGCCGGTACCCGGCAAGCCGAAGGAATGACGGGAAAGGCGCCGCCATGGACAGGCCATGGCGGCGCTTCCTCCGACGTCAGAAGGCTGCGGTCACCGAGAGGACGACCCTGCTGCCAGCGATCGACGATCCATCCTTCGTGCTTGAGAAGTTCGGCTGAAGATAAGCCGCCTTCGCCTTGCCGATATTGGTATCGACATAGGCGGCGCCGAGCGTGACCGGCCCCAGCACATAATCGACACCGAGCAGCCAATCGACATATTTGCCGGTCGGGGCCACGCTGGTGCCGTTCGGGCCAAGACCCGGATTGCCGTCAGAATAGCCGAGATGCGCCTTGGCGGTGATCGGCGTGCCCGGGACCCCGGCGCTCACATCGCCCCAGAGGTACAGATTGTCCTCGCTCTGCCCGCGGCTCTGCGGCGTGTTGGAGAAGTTACCCAGCGCCTTCTGCTTGGGCGCATAGGCGACACCGGCCAGCAGGTTGACCGGGCCCACGGTGCCGCTGACTTTCACATAGGGCTCGGCAAAATCGGTCAGGTCGGCGCCGCCCGGATACATGTACCAGGTCAGGCCGACATCGACCGTGGCGCCGCCGAAAGACCTTTTATACCCGCCGATAAGGTCGAGCTCCATGTTGGAGCCGCCGAACGTGCCCCAGCCGGCGAGGTTCGATCCCCAGACGCCGGCATAGAAACCGCTCTCATGCGCGACGGTGATGCCGCCCTGGATGGCCATTTCCTTGTCCGACTGGGAGACGCCGCGGAACCTGTAGTCGGTAACGAGCGCGACGCTGCCGGAAACGGTGACGGGTGGCGGCGGCGCGGTGTCCTGCGCGGCGGCAGGCACGGCGACCATGGCGAACATGGCAGCGCTGACGAAATAGAGAGTTTTCATGGGACACCCCTTTTTTGGATAGGGTCCCTCCTGCGGCCCGGACCGCCATTTCTCTCATCCTCCTGGGGAATGAGGATCGGAAACGGTCGGTCCGGACACTCCTGCTTTATCTGACGGCCACCTCGCCTAGGTTGCCGTTTCGTAACGAATCATTGCTCAGGCAGCCAACCCCGCCAGTTTGGGGGAAGCCCCGACGACGTCCACCGGATGGCCGGCGGCACGACGGCGGACCAGCCAGTCCTTGAGCAACTCGGCGCACGTATGGTCGATGGTCGACAGCTTCGACACGTCGAGCCGCACCTTCTCCCCTGACGGCAGCCCTTCCAGGGCGTCCGACAGCTTGGGCAGGGTCACGAAGGTGGCGCTGCCCGAAAGCTGCATTGCCCTGCCCCCGTCCTCCGACGCGACCTTCAGGCGCAGGCGGCGGACATGCGGGATCAGTTCGAGCAGCGAGAGCGCGATACCGACCAGCACGCCGGTCAGCAGGTCTTCCACCACGACCAGGATCAGGGTGATCGCCCAGATCGCGGCGGGCAGCATGCCGTAGCTGCCGAACAGATGGCGGACATGCGCGATGCTCACCAGACGCCAGCCGGTCACCACCAGCACGGCGCCGAGCGCCGCCATCGGGATCTCGCGCAGCAGCCAGGGCAGCAGCGCAACGAAGCCGAGGATCCAAGTGCCGTGAAGGATGGTCGACAACCGAGTCGTGGCGCCTGCCTGCACGTTGGCCGAGCTGCGCACGATCACGCCGGTCATCGGTAGCGCGCCGGCGAGGCCGCACAGCAGGTTGCCGATACCCTGGGCACGCAATTCCTTGTTGTAGTTGGTCCGGACGCCATCATGCATCTTGTCGACCGCGGCGGCCGACAGCAGCGTCTCGGCGCTGGCGATGAAGGCGATGGCAAGCGCCGCCACCAGGATCGACGGGTCCATCCACTTCTGCAGCAGGTCCGGGCCCGGCAGCGAGATCGCCGAGGCGATCGACTGGGGCACGTTGACCCGGCTCACATCGAGGCCGAGGCTGAACGCGACCAGCGTACCGGCCAGCACGCCGATGAGCGCGCCGGGCACCTGCTTCAGGGCTGCGGGACGGAAACGCTCCCAGCCAAGCATGGTGAGGATCGTCAGCAGGCCGATCGCGAAGGCACGCTCGACCCCGGAGACGTCGAACGACAGGCCAAGAAGCCGGCCCGGCATCGCCGCGATGTTGGCGAGGCCGCTCGACAGCGGGGTCGCGTCGAACAGGACATGGAACTGACCGACCACGATCAGCACGCCGATGCCCGCCAGCATGCCGTGCACCACGGCGGGCGAGATCGCGCGGAACCAGCCGCCAAGCTTCGCGATACCGGCGATGACCTGGATGATGCCGGCAAGAATCAGGATCGGGCCAAGCGCCGAGAGGCCCTTGTCGCGGACGAGTTCGAACACGATGACCGCAAGGCCAGCGGCGGGGCCGCTGACCTGAAGAGGCGATCCGGCGAGGAAACCGACCACGACACCGCCGATGATGCCGGTGATCAGGCCTCTTTCGGGCGGCACGCCGGAGGCGACCGCGATGCCCATGCAGAGGGGCATCGCGACGAGGAAGACAACGATCGAGGCCGTGAAGTCACGCGAGATGACGCCGAACGACGGCATCTCGAAACCGGCGATCTTCATTCCGCCGCCTCCAGCACGTCGAAGCCGGTGGCGAGGCGCTGCGCTGCCACCAAAGCGACGGGGATGGGACGATCGTCGGCGATGGTCGCGAAACGACCGGTCTCGCCGTCAAGGGCAAGGATCACGCCCTCGCGGATGTCGACGAACCAGCCGTGCAACGCCAGTTCGCCGCGCGCGATCGCCGAGGCGACCGACGGATGGGTGCGCAGATGCGCGATCTGGGCGACGACATTCTCGAGCGCGGCGGCACGGACGCGCTCTGCATCCTCCATGTCGGGCGGATAGCAGTCGTTCACCACCGAGCATGCGGCGTCGCTGTGGCGCAGCCATGCGGCAACATTGGGCATGCGCTCGAGCCCGGCGGGGTTCATCAGCGCCTTCATCGCACCGCAATCGGCATGGCCGCACACGATGATGTCGCGCACGCCGAGCGCCATCACGGCATATTCGACCGTGGAGGACACGCCGCCAGTGTGATTGGAAAAGGGCGGGACAATGTTGCCCGCATTGCGGCAGACGAACAGCTCGCCAGGGCCCGCCTGGAGAATCTGCTCGGGCACCACGCGCGAATCGGCGCAGGATATCATCAGCGCCTTGGGGCTCTGCCCGTCGCTCACCAGCTGCGCAAAGAGCGCGCTATGATTGGGAAACACCTGCTTTTCGAAACTGATGACGCGGCCAATAAGGTCGTTCACTGCTGGACTCCTGATACCGCGTCCAACATTTCGGACGCGGCTTAGGGAGGGTATCTAGGGTCGCAGTTTTGCTGCGATGCCGCATGTCTGTAAGGAATTATGTCTGGCGGGTTGGCAGGATGATTTCCGCGCGCAGGCCGCCTTCGCGCCGGTTGGACAGCCTGAGCGTGCCGCCTTCATTCTCGATCGCCTTCACCACGATCGACAGCCCCAGCCCGAAACCGACGGTGTCGCGGCGGCGCGCGGTATCGAGCCGGACGAACGGCTCAAGCACCGCCTCGAGCGATTCCGGCGGAATTCCCGGGCCGTCATCGTCAACCCATATGGCGATATGCTCAGCCCGGCCGCTGAGCGTAATCACCACGGCATTGCCATGGTGCAGGCCGTTCTCGACGAGATTGCCGATCGCCCGCCGCATGGCCGAGGGCCTGATCAGCACGTTCAGATGATCGGGCCCGACATACCGTGCGTCGCGGCCGACATCCCAGGCATTGTCGGCGATCGTCGCGCACAGCACCGCCAGGTCGATCAGCATCGGCTTCTCGGCATCCTGTTCCCCACCGAGAAAAGCGAGCAGCGAAGACACCATCGCCTCCATCTCCGCGACATCGGCGTGGATCGTGTCGCGCAGGTCGGGCTCGACCACCCGGTCGGCACGCAGCCTGAGGCGCGCGAGCGGCGTGCGCAGATCGTGCCCGACCGCCGCCAGCGCCTGGGTACGATCGACGATCAGCCGGTGGATACGCGCCTGCATACGATTGAACGCGCCGATCACGCGGCGCACTTCCCCCGGCCCAGCTTCCTGCACCTGAGTCTGGTTGGGACTGCCGAAGCGATCGGCGGCGTCGGCCAGCAGGCGCATCGGCTGCAACGTCCGGCGGATCAGCAATCCGCCCAGCAGCATCGCGGCGATCGCCAGCATCGAGGCGATGAGGATCCGGCTCGGCGAGAAATCGAGATTGGCGACCGGCTTCAGCGTCTGGAAATGAAGCCAGCTTCCGTCGGGAAGAGTCACCCCGCCGACAACCACCGAGCTGCTGCCGAGCGACACCACGCGAAAGCGGAGATCGGTGGGCGCGAGAGTCGGCTCCCAGGCGACGACCTCCTTGCGCATGCTGTCGAGCGACGGGGCGAGCGGCGGGGGTGGCGGGCGGCTGCGCTCCCACGCCATCATATAGTGATCGGTCGACAGCTCGGCCGCCATTGCGGGCCGTTCGCCGGCGGGAAGCTCCGCGACCAGGCGGCGGGCGATGACCAGGTGCTCGGCCAGCCGCCGCGCCCGGTCACCGCTCAGCGAAAAATGGCTCGCGCGCTCGTAGAAGATCGTGCTGGCGGCGAATTCGACAATGACCACAAGCAGCAGGATCGCGACGACCTGCCCGAGCAGGCCCATCGACGGGCGCACGAAATGCTTCAACTACGGATGACGCCCGTGTTCAGCATATAGCCCACACCGCGAACCGTGACGATCGGCGCTGCCTTGTCGCCATGAGTCAGCTTGCGCCGCAGCCGGCTCACCAGCACGTCGACGCTGCGATCCGAACTGTCGGTCAGCCGGGTACGCGACAATTCGATCAGCCGCTCGCGTGCGATGACCCGGCCGGCATGATCGAGCAGGCTGGTCAGCAGGTCGAACTCGGCGCCGGTCAGCTCGACCACTGCGCCGGCGGGGGACAGCAGCTCGCGGCGCGGCAGGTTGACCGTCCAGCCGTCGAAGCTGAGCACGCCCTGCTCGCGCTCCCCGCTGCGCCGGTCGAGCGCCCCGCGGCGAAGCACCGCCCGGACTCGCGCGGCAAGTTCGCGCGTGCCGAACGGCTTGGCGAGATAATCGTCGGCGCCGAGCTCAAGCCCGATGACCCGGTCGGTCTCGCTGCCCTTCGCGCTGACGAAGATGATCGGCACGTCGCTTGTCTTGCGCAGCTGGCGGCACAGGTCGATCCCGCTGGTGCCCGGCAGCATGATGTCGAGCAGGACCAGATCGACCGGCCCGGCCTTCAGCGCCAGCCACATCTCGGGCGCGGCGGAGGCCGGGCGAACGATATAGCCATGCTCCTGCAACGCGCGGGTGGACAGCGTGCGCAGTGCCGGGTCGTCTTCGACCAGCAGGATCGTGGGGGCGACTTCGGGGCTGGGGCGGGTGTTCATTGCTGTCATGTTGCAGTGCGAGGTAGGAAGGCGCTCCGTAGGGGTCAATCGCTTCGATGGCCGTAACGCAGCCAGCAACACTTTGTCACCGACCGGCGCAAGGCCAGCAAAGACCGCGCGGCTATAGGGCATACTCGCAATTATTTACGAGGAATAGTCCATGCTTGTCCGTATCGCTCTCGCAGCCGCGCTGCTGGGCGCTGCCGCCCCGGCCGTCGCCGCGTCGGATGCGCCGCGCACCGATGGCGCCCGCCAATGCGCCCTGGCCCAGCACCTCGCCCCGCACGGCAAGGGTGTCACCACCCCGGTCGTCAAGTGCGACGCGAAGGCGCCCGAGATCGCCCAGACCGCCAAGGCCCCCGTCGCGCGCAACTAGAGCGTCGAACGTTAGATCCGCCCCCTCCCGTTCGCCCCGAATAGCCATCGAGCCTGTCGGGATGGCATATCGAGGGGCAGGCTTCATTCGCCACGAACGGAAACAAGGGGCGCCAATTGCGAGCTCGATGCTCTGGGCTCCTGTCCTGAAGTCTCGTCTCTAACCCTGTCCTACTACCGCCACGTCGGACCCGTTTTCGGCGTGGCGGACCTTTTTCGGGCTAGCGTCGCCGGAAACGCGCCTCGTCCTCGGCGCCCGCGATCAGCGACTGAGCCCGGCCGATCGCCACCTTGACGTCGTCCCCATGCTTCGCGGCCCCGGCCTGGCGGTACAGATCGATCGCCCCCGGATAATCCCCGCGTTCCTCGGCACACAACCCCATGTTGAACAGGATCGCGTGCTGGCCTGGCTGCTCGCGGTCGATCGACGCCCATCCGGCACAGGCGCCCGGGCTATCGATCTTGGTCTGCCGCAGCACTGCCTTGAACTGCTCGGCCAAGGGTTTCGACAGGCCCGTGCGATCCTCACGATAGCGGACCTTGTAGGTCTCGCCTTTCGGCGCGATGTCGCCGCGCGTCTCTCCGGCGATATCGTCGATCATGCTCGCGATGGTCGCCTCGGCGCTGCGCGAAGGGCTTTCGCCGGGGCACCAGCTTATCGTCTCGCTGCGGGGCTTGGTCGCCGAATAGACGATCGCGCCGTCCCGCGTGCGCACGATGCGCAGCGACGCGGTCAGGCTCGTCGTGCGCTCCATGCACGGGACCGGCACATCTTCATGCCGGGTGCACTTGCCGTCGCCTTTTTTCCCCGGCTCCGGTTCGGCGCGCTCGACGCAGCGGTTGCGCGTGAGCTGCACCCGGTGCTCCTCCCAGTCCGACGTTGCCGATCCGCTCAGCACGCCGTCAGCCCGGGCACCGGGATCACCGAGCAGCATGAAATGAGGCCCGCTCCCGTTCCGGGCCTCGGCAAGCGCATTGCCGATCGCGTTGGCAAGCTGCGCGCCATCGCGGCCGCGGAACTGGTCGATCGCCAGCCGCTGCAGATAACTCGCCTCACGGTTCCGCGCCGGAAAGCGCCCGCTGATCGTGATGATTTCGGCAACGGCCGTGCCGGCTGTGACGACTGCGAGCGCCGCAGCCACACGGGCAACGTACCGGCAGGTGATGAAACTGGCCATGATTCCCTCCCCGGGGCCGATCGAATCGACCGCACGACATTACCAGGCGCAGCAGGCACTCCCGCACACGCTGCCCCACACATGACGGGGCTCCGCCGGTTTCGCCGGCGGAGCCCCGTATCACTCTCGAAAGATCAATGCTCCCCGCCGATCAGCGGCAACGGACGTCGCTGTTCTTCTGGTCGATCGACTTGCCGGCCAGTGCGCCCAGCGCACCGCCGATCAGCGTGCCCGCTGCCCGGTTGTGGCCACCGTCGATGATGTTGCCGAGGATGCCGCCGCCGATGGCGCCGACGATCAGACCGGTCGTGCCGTCATTGCGCTTGCAATAATAGCGTCCGTCGGAACCGCGATAGACCTGGTCGTTCGACGACAGGCGGCGCTCCGTATAGCGGGGATCGTCGCGATAGTCGCGCGAGGCGTCATAGTCGGTCGCGAACCGGCGATCATCCTCGCGCGTCACGACCTGGCCGCCATAGCCGTCCCGGCCATTCTGATAGCCGTCACGGCCGTTTTGATACCCGTCACGACCGTTCGGATACCCGCCCCGGTCATTGTTGCGCATCCAGCGCAGCGAGCGGCTCAGATCGTCGAGCCGGCCGAGGATCATATCGCGACGATCGGGCGTCATGCGGCCACGGTTCAGATCCATGCGAATGCTGTTGAGCTGATATTGCGCGCGGCGCGCCTCGCCCCGGTCGAGGCTGCGATCCGCCACGCCGCGATCGATGCGCTGCTGCAGAAAGCTGATCCGCTCGCGCGGGCCGGCGGGTGCGCCGCGCCAGAATGCGTCGCGGTCCCAGCCCGAGCTGCCGTTGCCGCGCCAATCCTGCGGCTGTTGGGCAGAAAGCGGTGCGCAACCGATCGCGGCAAGCGCCAGCGCGCTGCACAGGGTGATCATCTTCATATTCTGCTCCTGAGGTTACATCGTTTTTGATACGATTGCGTACCGAAACCCCTCATGAACGAATAAGTGCCATTCCGGCCGCATTATTCGACGAATATCAGCCGACCGTCCCGATTAACGCCACGAACCGCAAGGCAGGCCGCCCTTTCAGCACGCCCCCGAAACGAAAACGAGCTTTGAAAATGCCGCTCGACCTGCTCCCTTGCCGTTCAACCCGAAAGGATCTCCGATGACTGGTTTCCCGGAAGACGTCTTCACTGAACCGAGCGACGTCGATCCCGATACGCTCGCCAATCTCGGTCCGCTCCGGCGGCTGGCGGGGCGCTGGCGCGCCCGCAAGGGCGTCGACCTGAACCCGAAGGCAGACGGCCCCGAACGCCGGGTCTTCATCGAGCATATCGATTTCGATCCGATCGACCCGCAGGCGAACGGGCCGCAGCTTTTCTACGGGCTGCGCTACCACATCCACATCACGACCGAGGAAGAGGACATCACCTTCCACGACCAGGTCGGCTACTGGCTGTGGGAGCCCGCAACCGGCCTCGTCCTCCAGACCCTGGCCATCCCGCGCGGCCAGGTGGCGCTCGCTTCCGGCCAGTCGACTCCCGACGCCGACAGCCTGGTGGTGTCGGCAACGCGCGGCGACACCGGCTACGGCATCTGCTCGACCGCCTTTCTCGAATATGCCTTCCGGACCGACAGCTATCGCATCGAGATCAGTTTCAATGCCGATGGCACCTGGAGCTATGTCACCGATACAGTCCTGCTGGTGCACGGTCGCGAGGCACCGTTCACGCATCGCGACCAGAACACCCTGAAGAAAGTCGGGGAACCCAGGCTCAATCCCCTGGCCGCGATCCTAGCGAAGCGGAACGCGAACAAGCAGCCGTGACTCGACGGGCCCGGGCCGATCCATGAGCAACGATTGACTTCCGCCCGCCCGGCCGCAGGATGCGGGCATCAAGCCGGGGAGACATTCGTGCATCATCTGAAATCCGCCTGCGCCGTCGTGGCGCTCCTGCTCGGCGCGACCGCTCCCGCGATCGCGGGCCACCCCCAGGCCACGTCCCTTCCCGCCCCGGCCGAAACCACTCAATCGCCCTATATCCTCCAGGAGGTGATGGTGCCGATGCGCGACGGCGCAAGGATGCAGACCGTCATCCTTCGCCCGCGCAACCAGACCGGCCCGCTACCGATCCTCTTCTCGCGCACGCCCTATGGCCTCAGCCTCACCGCACCGTCCTCGGTGCCGAAGGGCTGGGCGGCGCTGGACAAAGACGGCTACATCTTCGTCTCGCAATCGATGCGCGGGCGCTTCAAGTCAGACGGCGTCTTCACCCTGTCGACCGCTGTCCATCCGAACGATCCCAAGGCGATCGACGAAGCGACCGACGCCTATGATTCGATCGACTGGCTGGTGAAGAACGTGCCGGACAATAACGGCAAGGTCGGGATGACGGGCGTCTCCTATCCCGGCTTCGCCGCGGCGGTCGCTTTGGCCCATCCGCATCCGGCGCTGAAGGCGGTCAGCCCGCAGGCGGCGTGGATCGACTATTGGATGAACGACGATCTGCACCGCAACGGCGCGCTGCGGCTGAGCTATGCGACCGACTGGGTCTATGGGCTCCAGATCGACAAGAACGACAACAAGGCGTTCGACTATGACAGCTACGACACCTACGACTGGTTCCTGAAGATCGGCCCCGTCGAGAATATCGACAAGCGCCACTTCAAGGGGCGGGTGCCGATGTTCACGTCGCTGCTCGACCACCCCAATCACGACAGCTTCTATACGAGCCAGCGCTGGAGCGACACGCTCGGCAAGGCGACGGTGCCCACGCTGAACGTTGCCGGTTATTGGGATCAGGAGGACCCCTGGGGCTCCTGGCAGATCTATTTCAAGCAGAAGCAGAACGATCCCGACGGGCTCGTGTCGATGGTCGCCGGCCCCTGGGCGCACGGTACCTGGCGCACGTCCAACGACACCCTCGGCCCCATCCCCTATGGCGTGCCGAGCGGCCAGCAGTTCCTCGAGCAGATCGAGGCGCCCTTTTTCGCCTACTGGCTCCACGGCAAGGGCAAGCGGCCCGAAGCCGGCGTGAGGAGCTTCCAGAGCGGCAGCTGGAAATGGCAGGAATATAAGAGCTGGCCGGCGACCGGCGCCAGGGCGAAGGACCTGTTCTTCCACGCCGACGGCTCGCTCTCCTTCACCGCGCCCGCGTCCGGCGAAGCGTGCCGCGACTATGTCTCCGATCCGGCGAACCCGGTGCCGTTCCGCCAGCGGCCGATGTCGGGCACCTATCTCAGCCCCGACTGGCGCTGGTGGGAAGCGGCCGACCAGCGTTTCCTCGGCGGCCGGCCCGACGTGCTGAGCTACATGACCGCACCGCTGACCGCGAACCTCACCGTCACCGGCAGCGTCGCCGCGCGCCTGATGGCCTCGACCAGCGGCACCGACAGCGATTTCGTGGTCAAGCTGATCGACGTCTTCCCCGACAATTATGTGAAGGCGCCGGAGCAATTGCAGCCCGGCGACTATGCGAAGTCATTGAACGGCTATCAGTTGCCGATCGCGATGGACGTCCGTCGCGGCCGTTTCCTCGCCAGCGACACGACGCCCCAGGCGCTGGTGCCGGGCAAGGTCGTGGCCTGGGACCTGCCACTGCACGAGCGCGACCATGTCTTCCTCAAGGGCCACCGCATCATGGTGCAGGTCCAGTCGAGCTGGTTCCCGATGCTCGACCGCAACCCGCAGAAATTCGTGCCGAACATCGCCCGCGCCAAGCCCGGCGATTTCGTGAAAGCGACGCAGAAGGTTTGCGCCGGGTCGAAGGTGACGCTGCCGGTGATGTGATCTGCTCCTCCCCGTGCCGGGGAGGATTGGGATCAATTCTTCAGGCGCCAGCCGGTCTTGAAGATCCACCCGACCAGCACGAGGCACGCCACCAGGAACAGCGCCGTCACGCCAAGGCTGACCGCGACGCTGACATCGCCCTTGTCGAAGAACGCCCAGCGGAACCCGCTGACCAGATAGACGACCGGGTTGAACAGACTGACCGTGCGCCACGGCTCGGGCAGCATGTCGATCGAGTAAAAGGCGCCGCCGAGGAAGGTCAGCGGGGTGATCAGCAGCGCGGGCACGAAGCTCAGCTGCTCGAACCCCTTGGCCCAGATTCCGATGATGAAGCCGAACAGGCTGAACGTCACGCTGGTCAGCACCAGGAAGGTCAGCATCGCCAGTGGGTGCGCGATGTGCAGCGGCACGAACAGCGCCGCAGTGGCGAGGATGATGAGCCCCAGCACGATCGATTTGGTCGCCGCCGCACCGACATAGCCGACCACCATCTCCATCGCCGAGACGGGCGCCGAGAGAAGCTCGAACATGGTGCCGGTGAATTTGGGGAAATAGATGCCGATCGAGGCATTGGAGATGCTCTGGGTCAGCAGCGACAGCATGATCAGGCCCGGCACGATGAAGCTGCCATAGCCGACCCCGCCGACCTCCTGCATGCGCGACCCGATCGCGCCGCCGAACACCACGAAATAGAGCGAGGTGGTGATCACCGGCGTGACCAGACTCTGCCACAGGGTGCGCAGCGCGCGCGCCATCTCGAAGCGATAGATCGCCCAGATGCCGTGGGTGTTGATGCCCCGAGCGCGCGAGCGCGACCCTTCTCCCACTGAAACGCTCATGCCGCTTTCTCCGAGGGCTTGTGTTCGACAAGGTCGACGAAGATGTCCTCGAGCGAGCTCTTGTGAGTCTCCAGGTCCTTGTAGCCGATGCCGAGCTCGGCCAGCCTGGCGAGCAAGGCGGGGATATGCTCGTCCTCGGCGTTGAAGGTATAGCTCAGCGTATGGCCCTCATCGGCCAGTTCGACCTGCCACTCGCCGAGCGCCGCCGGCACCGCCTCGATCGGCTCCTGCAGGGAGATCAGCATCTGGCGCTTGCCGAGCCGTTTCATCAGCTCGGCCTTCTGCTCGACCAGGATGATCCTGCCCTTGTCGATCACGCCGACCCGGTCGGCCATCTCCTCCGCCTCGTCGATATAATGGGTGGTGAGGATGATGGTGGTGCCCTTCTCACGCAGTCGGTGGATCAGCTTCCACATGTCGCGGCGGAGCGACACGTCGACGCCGGCCGTGGGCTCGTCGAGGAACAGGATGTCGGGTTCGTGGGACAGCGCCTTGGCGATCAGCACGCGGCGCTTCATGCCGCCCGACAATTCCATGATCTTCGACTTGCGCTTGTCCCACAATGACAGGTCGCGCAGCACCTGCTCGATATAGGCATCGTGCCCGGCCCGCCCGAACAGGCGGCGGCTGAACCGGACGGTCGCCAGCACCGTCTCGAACATGTCCACCGACAGCTCCTGCGGCACCAGCCCGATCAGCCGGCGCGCCGAGCGATAGTCGGCCAGCGCATCATGCCCCATCACCGTGACGCTGCCCGACGAGGGCGTGACGATCCCGCAGATGATGCTGATCAGCGTCGTCTTGCCCGCGCCGTTCGGCCCGAGCAGCGCGAAGATTTCGCCTTTCCTGATATCGAGATCGACCGGTTCGAGCGCACGGTGGCCGGACGCGTAAGTCTTGGAGACGCCCTTTACGGACAGGATGGTTTCCATGGAGCCCCTTTTCGTTGGGGCACAAATAATGTCGCCATCGGGGCGGAACAACCGCCCTGCGAAAACTAGGGCGGATCGACAGTCACGGCCGCAACGTCAGTCGCGCGGCGTATTGGTTCGCGCAGAGGCGCGGAGCGCGCCGAGACGGTCGCGCCGGCTGCATGGCCGGCTTTTTACAACCAGCCTGCCTCCAGCAATCAGGCATCGATGGCGTGTACCATATAATCTCCGCGCGCTCCGCGCCTCCGCGCGAAACCCCTTCTTGCTGCAACCGCGGAAGGCATCGATGTCGAGCCGGTCCGGGCCGCTAACTGGCGGCGCGCGCCGCCGCCACCGCTTTCTGCAGTTCCTCGAACGAGAGGACCGAGGAGACGACGTGATTCCCGATCACGAAACTCGGCGTGCCGGTCATGCCGAGCTGCCGCATGATCGCGAGGTTGCTGGCAATCTCCGCCTCAGCGCGCGGTGCGAACGCGGCGGCGCGCTGCATGTCGACACCAGCGGATTTGGCCGCGGCCGCCATGCTTTCCGGGGTCACCTGCCCGGCGGCGTACAGCGCGTCATGGAATGCCGTGAACTTGCCCTGGTCGGCGGCGGCAAGACTCAGCCTGGCGGCGGCCGCGCTTGTCTCGGCCAGGATCGGCAGCTCGCGATAGACCACTTTCACCTTGGGGTCGGACGCGATGAGCTGCGCGACATTGGGCAGGCTGGCGCGGCAATAGCCGCAATTATAGTCGAAATATTCGACCACGGTGACGTCGCCGTTCGGATTGCCCGCCCAGGCGCTGCCGAACGGCTTCAGGATCGCATCGCTGTTCGCGGCGATCGCCTTGCCCGTCTCCCGCGCGCGCAGGCGATCCATCGCCTCGGGGATGATCTCGGGATGGGCGAGCACATAATCGTGCACGACGCGCTCGACCCGCGCCTGATCGGCACTGGCGAGCGAGGAGGGCGCGGCAAGCTGGACCAGCCACAGGGCGCCCGCGCCGACCAACGCGGCGACCAGCGCCAGCGCGGCAAGCGCCAGCGGATTCTTCGACAGGCGTTCGATCATCGGCGTTTATACTTCTTCGGGTTGTCGTCCATTTCGTTCTGCGCGGTCATGGCGATGTCCTGCGCGCGAATCCAGTCGCTGCTGTTGGGCGGGATCCCCTGCATCGCACCCCGCGCGGCATAGGCCGCGGTGCGGACATCGCCGGTCAGGCTCGCCTGCTCCGCCGTCGCGAGCAGGGCGCGCGGCTCGTCGCCCGACCGCGAATAGGCAGTGCCGAGCTGATACCAGGCAAACGGATTGTCGTCGTCGCGCGCCACTGCCTGGCGCAAGACCTTGATCGCCTCCGGATAGTTCGCCTTGTTGTCGGTCGCGATCAGCGCATGGCCGAAGGTCGTGGCGATCAACGGGGCGTTGCGCGACAGCTCGGTCGCTTCGCGCAGGGGGCCAAGCGCTTCATTGGGCTTGCCCGCCTCGAGCAGGATCTGGCCCTTGATCTCGAGGAAATAGGGATCGTGCGGCACTGCCTTCACCAGCGCCTCGGATTCGGCGTCCGCCTTGTCGGGATAGCCGGCCTTATGCCACGCATAGGCACGGGCATAATGCGCGTAGATCGACTGGTCGTGCTCCGGGAAATCGTTCAGCGTCTGCTGGTAGGTCGCGACATAGCCCCGCAGCTTGGCCTTCACCCGACGAAACCGATCCTCGAGCGCCGGGTCGTTCGGCTTGTTCCAGGCGGGGGAGGACATGACGTCCCCGGTCAGATTGGCGATGCGCGCGCCGCTCAGCGGGTGGCTCTGCGCGAAGGGATCGATATTGGCCAGGCCATAGGCATATTCCTCGCTCTGCAGCTTCTTGAAGAAGCTCAGCATGCCCCGACCGCTGATACCGGCCTCGCGCAGGAACTTAGCGCCGGTGGCATCCGCGGTCGCTTCCTGCACGCGGGTAAAGGCAAGGAACTTGCCCATCCCCGCCGCCTGGCCCGCAGCCATGATCCCGGCGCCAGCATCCCCCGCGCCAGCCGCCATCGCGGCGAGGCCCAGCACCATGCTGAGCAGGGTGATGCCGATTGCCGGCCTGGTGCCGGCACCCTGCAGGATGACATGCCCGTCGGCGATATGGCCGAGCTCGTGCGCGATCACGCCCTGGACCTCATTGGCGTTGTCCGCCGCCTGGAGCAGGCCCGAATGGACATAGACGGTCTGCCCGCCGACGACGAAGGCGTTGATCGAATCATCGTTGATCAGGACGACGCGGACATTGTTGGGCGACAGCCCCGCCGCCAGGATCAGGCCGCGCGACATGTCGTTGAACATCGCCTCGGTCTCGGCATCGCGCAGGATCGATTGCGCGGCGACCGGTTGAGCCCAGAGGAGGATGGAAACCGCGAACAGCGCGATGAGCCGCTTCATGGACGACATATCGCCGAGAAATCCCTCACAGGCAATTAGAGTGACGGCAGGCACTGCCGTTCGCGGGGTGAATGGCCGGTGAAAGGCCGCACCCAACCCCTTTTTCACGACAAAGAGCATCGCGCCGGAGAAGCCGGCCGAGTCACTCCATCCTGCGATAGGCGAACATCCGCGTTTCGTACGGAAAGGCGATTGTATCGTTTTCCGCCAGTTCCGGTGTCGCGGCGATGAGCGCGCGCACCCTGTGCGCGACCTCGTCGCGCTGCCCAGCCGGCAGCGCCGCGATGAAGCTGACCGACAATGTCCGCTGGACGATCACCTGCTCCGGCTTGCCGACATGCCTGTTGGCGGCGCGCTGCTCACCAACGAAGGCGAAGCCCGGTGCAGGGAAAACCTGCCGCCATTCCCCGGTCCGGTACCGGGGCGTGTTTCCTTCCCATGGATCGGTGATCGCCGACAGCGCCGCGACCCAGGGCACGCTTTCGTCGCGGACGTTCCAGACGAGCCCCAGCATGCCGCCCGGGACGAGCACGCGGCGCATCTCGGCCAGGGCGGCGGCGGTCGCGAACCAGTGAAAGGACTGCGCGCAGACCACCACGTCCACGCTGGCGTCCGGCAGCGGGATTGCCTCTGCCGTTCCGGCGATCGCTCTCACGCGGGGATGATCGCGGGCGAGCAGGTCGCGCATCGCCTCGACCGGCTCAAGCGCCAGGATGTGGCCACCACATTCTTCCAGCAAGGGGAGGAACTTGCCGGTGCCTGCCCCGACCTCAAGCGTCGAACGGCCGGGATCGACACCGAGTACCTCGCCGAGCCACCGGAGCGCCTCGGGCGGATAGTCGGGACGGCCGCTCACATACGTGCTCGCGCCTGCCTCATATCCTTTCGATGCACTGTCATGGATCGACATGGTCGCTGCGTTCCCTTGAGTCTGCGATCGACGGCTTTGTCGATTTCGGACGGCTCGACCATAGCGGCCGGCTGAAATCCGGGAACCGGGGACGCGGCTTCAACGCGCAAAAAGAAAACGGCGGAGGCATCGAGCCCCCGCCGTTTCTACTTCGCCCCCTGCCCGCCCCCGAAAAGGACGAGCGGTTCGGCATTATTGCCCGAAGGTCCGCTGCCACCAGCCGCGACGGGGGGAACCCGCTTCGCCCGGATCGGGATCGATGCCGCCATTGGCCATCTCTTCGGCCGGAGCAGCACCATTGGCATCGCT
Source organism: Pseudomonadota bacterium (assembly GCA_040388155.1). Taxonomy (GTDB): domain Bacteria; phylum Pseudomonadota; class Alphaproteobacteria; order Sphingomonadales; family Sphingomonadaceae; genus Sphingomonas. The sequence continues at coordinate 122,427 of JAZKCJ010000004.1, read as the reverse complement.
ACCCAGCGGAATGGCCGAAACCTCCGGCTCGGCGGCAACCGCTTCGGGGGCTGCCTTCTTGCGCGAGCGCTTGGGCTTGGCCGGGGCCTCGACGGGTGCCTCGACCGCGACGGGCTCGGGCGCGGCGACCGCTTCAGGTGCCGCCTCGGCCTCAGCCGCGGCAGCCGCCTTGGTGCGACGCGCCCGCTTCGGCTTGGCCGGCTTGGCCTCGGCTTCAACGGCGACCGGTGCTGCCTCGACGACCGGCTCCGGTGCCGCGACCTCGACGGCCTCGCGTGCCTTGGGACGACGACGGCCCTTCTTGGGCGCCTCGACCTCGACAGGCGCCTCTTCGACTACCGGCGCTTCGACGATCGGCTCCGCCTGCTCGGCTTCGGCCTCGACCGGTGCGGTCTCGCCGCCCTCGGCGCGATCGCCCTCGCCGCGACGGCCACCGCGACGACCGCGCCGTCCGCGACGACGGCGGCCTTCGGCGCCCTCGCCCGACACTGGCTGCTCGCCGGCGAATTCAGCCTCGCCCTCACCGGTGGTCTCGACCTCGGCATCGGTCTCGGCCTCGGATTCGCCCTCCTCGCCATCGTTCTGCTGGGCTGAACCCTCCTCGCCCTCGGGACGATTGCGACCGCGACGACCGCGACGGCGGCGGCGGCGGCGCGAACCGCCCTCCTCGCCTTCAGCCCGCTCGCCACGCTCACGCTGCTCGCGGGGAGCGCGCGCCTCGCGGGGCGCCTCCTCTTCTTCCTCGTCGTCGACCTCGTCGATCTCGTCCTCGATATCCTCTTCGATATCGTCCTCGATCTCCTCGATCGGCGCCTCGAAGCGCGGGGCATGCGCCGGCGGCGGCCCGGAGACCTCGACCGACATGCGGGCGCCTTCCTGCTCGCCGTCAGGCGCGACCTCGATCGTCACGCCATAGCGATCCTCGATCTCGGCCAGTTCGGCGCGCTTGCGGTTGAGCAGGTAGAAGGCAGCTTCCTGGCTGGCGCGCAGCAGCAGCTGCGACCCGCGGCCGTGCGCCGCCTCGTCCTCGATCAGGCGAAGCGCCGACAGGCCGGCCGACGATGCGGTGCGCACCAGGCCGGTACCTTCGCAATGCGGGCACTGGCGGGTCGATGCCTCGAGCACGCCGGTGCGCAGGCGCTGGCGGCTCATTTCCATCAGGCCGAAGCTGGAGATGCGGCCGACCTGGATGCGGGCGCGATCGTTCTTCAGCGCCTCCTTCATCGCCTTCTCGACCTTCCGGACGTTGGACCCGTTGTCCATGTCGATGAAGTCGATGACGACGAGGCCGGCCATGTCGCGCAGGCGCAACTGGCGGGCGATTTCGTGCGCTGCCTCGAGGTTGGTCGCGGTCGCGGTCTGCTCGATGCTGTGCTCGCGGGTCGAACGGCCCGAGTTGATGTCGATCGAGACAAGCGCCTCGGTCGGGTTGATCACCAGATAGCCGCCCGATTTGAGCTGCACGACCGGATGGTACATCGCGGCGAGCTGTTCCTCGACATGGCTGCGCTGGAACAGCGGCACCGGGTCGGAATAATGCTTCACCTTGCGGGCATGGCTCGGCATCAGGAGCTTCATGAACTCCTTGGCCTGGCGGTACCCCGCCTCGCCCTCGACGATCACCTCGTCGATGTCGCGGTTGTAGATGTCGCGGATCGCGCGCTTCAGCAGGTCGCTGTCGCCATAGACAAGGGCGGGCGCCGACGACGACAGCGTCGTCTCGCGGATACCGTCCCACAGCCGGGCGAGATAATCGAAGTCGCGCTTGATCTCGACCTTGGTGCGCTGGAGGCCCGCGGTACGGACGATGCAGCCCATCGACGGGGGCAGCTTCATGTCCGCCATGATCGACTTCAGGCGCTTGCGGTCGCCCGCATTCGAGATCTTCCGGCTGATGCCGCCGCCATGCGACGTGTTGGGCATCAGCACACAGTAACGGCCTGCGAGCGACAGGTAGGTGGTCAGCGCCGCGCCCTTGTTGCCGCGCTCTTCCTTGACGACCTGGACCAGCAGCACCTGACGGCGGCGGATCACGTCCTGGATCTTGTAGCGATGGCGCAGGTTGGTGCGGCGCTCGCGCAGATCGTCGACCGCATCGTCGGCGGCGCTGCGCTTGCGGCGGCCGCGGCCCTTGCTCTCCGCCCCGGCGCTTACCTCGGGGTCGGCCCCGCCATCATCCTCGAACCGCTCGACCGATTCGGCATCGGGCTCGAAACCGTCGTCCTCGCCATGCTCTTCGGCATGGAGATCGTCCTCGGCATCGATCTGGGCGCGCAGCGCAGCCTCTTCGGCGGCGTGCTCGGCCTCTTCGCGCAGCAGCGCGTCGCGATCTTCCTTGGGGATCTGGTAATAATCGGGATGGATTTCCGAAAAGGCGAGGAAACCGTGGCGATTGCCGCCGTAATCGATGAACGCCGCCTGCAGCGACGGCTCGACCCGGGTAACCTTGGCTAGATAGATATTGCCCTTGAGCTGCTTGCGCTCGGCGGACTCGAAATCAAACTCCTCAATCCGGTTCCCTTTGACGACGGCAACCCGGGTCTCTTCCCGGTGCCGCGCGTCGATCAGCATACGCATGGTCATTTATTATTCTCCGGGCGCGCGGTCCGGGGCCTGGCGGCATCCGCCGCGCGCGATTGTGATACGGCGACGTGGTGGCGGAATTGCCGCCCTTGTCCGTGCCGCTTGTGGTTTCGAAAAATGCCTCTGCTCGCGATCCACGCCCCGGCATCTGGCCCTGGGCACCCTGCGCGCTCGCGACCCGGCCGGTGGTAACCGGTCGGTACGAGGGGCGGGGAAAATGCATCATGCGAACGTCAACCTGAAGAGCCGCACCCGGGAAAAGCCGGGCCGGCTATGGGACCGAACAGGCGCCAGGAGAGGCGCTTGCCGGTGCAATTTCATGCCTAGCACCGCTATCCTCGCGCAGCAACCGGCACGTTCATGCCGGGGTTGCCGGCAATTTTATGCCGAACGGCGCGTTAACCCAGTCGCTTCACCGTGTCGGAAGGCGGTGGCGGCTACCCGGGGTGCTGTTGTTGTGTACTCGATGGGACCCCCCGCCCATGCCTTTTCGCTGGACCGCTGCCACACCGGCGCGGCATTACAGACCTGTGTCCTTCCTTCTCGCTCTCCTGGCCTGCTGGCTCGGCGGAACGCCCGCCTGGGCAGCCACGGTCGAGCGCGTCGAGATCCGGCATGACCGCATCGTCATCCGGTTCGACCAGAGCGTGGCCGACGCATCCAGCTTCGTGCTCAGGGGGCCGCAGCGCATCGCGGTCGACGTGGCGGGGGCCACGCCGGGCATGCCGGTCGAGGGCAATGGCCTGGTCGCCGCGGTACGCCAGGCCCCGCGCGGCGAGGACGGCACCCGGATCGTGTTCGATCTCACCCGGCCGACGATCGTCACTGAAGGCATGTTCGGCCCTGACGGCCGCGAGCTGACGCTCGAGCTCCGCACCGTCGACGATGCGAGCTTCGCCCGCGCCGCGGCGGAGCGACGCCTGCGCTTCCTGCCGCCCTTCAACATGGGGATGGTGACGCCTGCGCGCCGATATGAGGTGTCGGTCCCCGTCCCGAAATCCAGCCGCAGCCTGGCGCTGCCGCGAATCTATGGCGACGACGACAGCCGCCCGCTGGTGGTGATCGACGCAGGCCATGGCGGCGTGGACCCCGGCGCGATCTCGCCGGTCGACGGCCGCCGCGAGAAGGACGTGACGCTGCGGATCGCCCGGGCGATCCGCGACGAGCTGCTCCGGTCTGGCCGGGTGCGCGTGGCGCTGACGCGGGAGGACGACAAGTTCCTCGTGCTGCAGGAACGCTATGGCATCGCACGCAAGCTGAAGGCCAATCTGTTCATCTCGGTGCATTGCGACAGCGTGGGCAGCGGCGATGCGTCGGGCGCAACGGTCTACACCCTGTCGGAGGTCGCGTCCGACAAGGAATCGGCCCGGCTCGCCGCACGCGAGAACAAGGCCGACATCATCTCGGGCGTGAACCTCGCCTCGACCTCGGCCGACATCTCGTCGATCCTGATCGACCTGACCCAGCGCGAGACGATGAACAGCTCGGCCAGCTTCGCCCGCCTGCTCGGCCGCGAGGCGCAGCCGCTGATGCCGATGAAGCCGAATTTCCACCGCATGGCCTCGCTGGTGGTGCTGAAGGCGCCCGACATGCCGTCGATCCTGTTCGAGACCGGCTATATCTCGAACCCGAAGGACGCCGCCTTCATCGATTCGCGCGAAGGCCGCCAGCGCATCGCCGAAAGCGTCCGCCGCGCGGTCGACATCCATTTCGCCCGCCGGCTCGCGTCGAACTAGGCCGCCACCCGCGGAGCGACCTGATGACGCAGGAAAGCGAGATGGTGGAACGATGCGCATGAGCCCGACAAGGATGATGGCGGCGATCGGCGCCCTGGCTGCCGCGCAGACGGCGATGGCCGCACATCCGGCCATTCGACTCGGCACGCCCTATCCGGGATCGACCATCACTGAACCTCAGCGGCCCAGAAACTGCGGCACGCATTTCAAATTCTCGACGCGGGCCGGGCTCGATCAGGTCGCCCGCTTCTATCTCGCCGAGGGGCAAGGCGATCATTTGCCCTTGCTCAGCGACACTGGCGGAAAGTTTCCGGGATACCGGATGATCGTCTTCTCCGGCGGCCGGACGGGGCGCTTGCTGTCCGTCGTTCTCGACGCACGGCAGGGCGAGGTCCACGGAACGGTCTATTATGTCCTGTCGCGGCCGGCAGGCTGTGACACGCGCGGTTGAAAGCACACAGGCTGGCAAGCGCCGAGAAACTTGCTAGAGCCTTGGTCCTGTATGACCGATACCGAATCCAGCGTGAATTTCCGCCTCCGCCGCGAAGTGGAGGGGATTCGCGGATTTGCCCAGCGAGCGTGGGGGCGCTGGTGGGTGAAGGTGCTCGCCGTCCTCGCGGTGCTGATCGCGATCGCCTATGCCGTCTTCTGGTATATCTTCGCGAGCGAACTGCCCTCGGTCGACAAGCTGCGCGCCTATGAGCCGCCCTTGCCCACCAATGTGCGCGGCGTCGACGGCATCCCGATCCACAGCTATGCCCGCGAACGCCGGGTCGAGCTGAGCTACGCTGAATATCCGCCCCTGCTCGTCCGCGCGTTCCTCGCTGCTGAAGACAAGACCTTCTTCGAGCATCACGGCGTCGATTATCCCGGCATGGCCGGCGCGGTGATCGACTATGCCACGAAGTTCGGCACCGGGCGGCGCGCCAAGGGCGGGTCGACCATCACCCAGCAGGTCGCGAAGAACCTGCTGATCGGCAACACCTATTCGCCGACCCGCAAGATCAAGGAGGCGATCCTCGCCTACCGGATCGAGGACGCGCTGACCAAGCCGCAGATCCTCGAACTCTATCTCAACCAGATCGCGCTCGGCCGGAATGCGTTCGGCGTCGAGGCGGCGAGCTACGCCTATTTCAACAAGGAGCTGAACCAGCTCGACCTGGCGCAGATGGCCTATCTCGCCATCCTGCCCAAGGGCCCGTCCAACTACGACCCGTTCCGCAGCACCGAACGCGCGCTCGGCCGGCGCAACTATGTGCTGCGCGAGATGCTCAAGAACGAGTTCATCGACCAGGCGCAATATGACAAGGCCCGCGCCGAGCCGATCGGCGCCGTGCCCCGGCAGACCCCGAAGACCGAGGTCGCGGGCGCCGGCTATTTCGTCGAGGAAGTCCGCCGCCAGCTGATCGACAAGTTCGGCGAGGACGAGAAGGCCGGGCCGTACAGCGTCTATTCGGGCGGCCTCTGGGTACGCACCTCGCTCGACACGAAGCTCCAGCTCGACGCGCAGACCGCGCTGCGCAACGGCCTGCTCCGCTTCGACCGAGGCCGCGGCTGGAGCGGGCCGCTGCGCCATGTCGAGATCGGCGGCGACACCTGGCAGTCGGCGCTGCTCAACACCAATCTCCGGCTCGACTATCTCGACTGGCGCGCCGCCATCGTGACCGCGATCAGCGGCGACTCGGCATCGATCGGCTTCAGCAACGGCCAGACCGGCATTCTGCCGCGCTGGGCCGCGCAGATGCCGGTGCGGGGCCAGGGCGGTACTGCCTTCGCCGCGCTGAAGGTCGGCGACATCCTGGCCGTCGCGCCCGAGGGCGGCGCCTTCGCGCTTCGTTCGGTCCCCAAGATTTCCGGCGGCTTCGTCGTCGAGGAACCGGCGACCGGCCGCGTGCTGGCAATGCAGGGCGGCTTCGATTCGAGCATCCAGTCGTTCAACCGCGCCACCCAGGCGATGCGCCAGCCCGGCTCCACGATCAAACCGATCGTCTATGCCGCGGCGCTTCAGGGCGGGATGACCCCTGCCTCGATCATCATCGACGGCCCGTTCTGCGTCTATCAGGGCGCCCGGCTCGGCCAGAAATGCTTCCGCAACTTCGGCGGCGGCGGATCGGGCCCGCACACCATGCGCTGGGGCGTCGAACAGTCGCGCAACCTGATGACGGTGCGCGCCGCGTCGCAGACCGGCATGGAGCATGTCGTGTCGCTGATGGACCGGATCGGCGTCGGCAAATATCCGCCCTATCTCTCCTTCGCGCTGGGCGCTGGCGAGACGACGGTGATGCGCATGGTCAACGCCTATGCGATCCTCGCCAACCAGGGCCGCGGCCATCCCGCGACCCTGATCGATTTCGTCCAGGACCGTCACGGCAAGGTGATCTGGCCCGAGAACTGGCGCCCGTGCGACCGCTGCAACGCGCCCGACTGGAACGGCAAGGCGATGCCGCGCCCGGTCAGCCGGGGTCGCCAGATCGTCGACGCGCAGAGCGCCTACCAGATGGTGCACATCGCCGAGGGTGTGATCCAGCGCGGCACCGCGACCGTGCTGCGCGATCTCGACCGGCCGATGTTCGGCAAGACCGGCACCAATTCCGGGCCGACCGACGTGTGGTTCATCGGCGGCACGCCGCAGATGATCGGCGGCGTCTATATCGGTTATGATTCGCCGACCGGCCTGGGTGGTTATGCCCAGGGCGGCACGATCGCCGCGCCGATCTTCAAGGAGTTCGCGGTCAAGGCCTATGAGGGGATGGAGAAGATCCCGTTCCGCGCGCCCGCCGGCATCCGCATGGTGCGGATCGACCGCGCCTCGGGCAAGCCGGTGTTCGGCGCCTGGCCGACCACCGACCCCAAGGCGGCGGTGATCTGGGAAGCGTTCAAGCCGGAGAGCGAACCGCGCCGCGCCGCCCGCCACGACAATGAAGAGGACGCCGCCGACAAGCCGAAGGAAGCCAAGCCAGTCCAGCGCCGGGAAGCGGCACCGCGCGACAGCGACTTCCTGCAGCGCGAAGGCGGGATCTACTAGCCGGGGCAGCCGCATGGATATAGTCCGTGCGGGTTCCTCGCCCGGCCCGAAAGGCTTTCAGGCGCGCCGGACAGGCGCTAAATCGCATCGAATGATAGCCGCTCCTTGCCAAGAGAGGGCGGAATCTACTAGCCCGCCCTATATCCCAGTGAGCCGGCATGTGCCGGCATGACGTGTATTTTCCGGAGTTCCCACCATGCGCGCCGAAGCGCAGGCTCATGTCGACACCATCAATGACGCGCTCGCGCTGCTCCGCCGCTTCCTCGACTGGGATCGCGCGCTGCGTCGGCTCGACGAGCTGAATGCGCGCGTCGAGGACCAGGCGCTGTGGAACGACCCCAAGCTCGCGCAGGAAGTGATGCGCGAGCGGCGCCGCCTTGAAGAAGCGATCAACGCCACCCGCGCGATCCAGAGCGAGCTGTCCGACACGGCCGAGCTGATCGAGATGGCCGAGGCCGAAGGCGATGAGGAAATGGCCGCCGACGGCACCAGAAGCCTCGCCGAGCTTGCCAAGCGTGCCGAGCACGACAAGATCCAGGCGCTGCTCGCCGGGGAGGCCGACGGCAACGACACCTATATCGAGGTCAATTCCGGCGCCGGCGGTACCGAGAGCCAGGACTGGGCCGGCATGCTGCAGCGCATGTACACCCGCTGGGCCGAACGCCGCGGCATGAAGGTCGAGCTGGTCGACCAGCATTCGGGCGAGCAGGCCGGCATCAAATCCGCCACCCTGCTGCTCAAGGGCGAGAACGCCTATGGCTATGCCAAGACGGAAAGCGGCGTCCACCGCCTCGTCCGCATCAGCCCCTATGACAGCGCGGCGCGGCGGCACACCAGCTTCGCCAGCATCTGGGTCTATCCGGTCATCGACGAGAATATCGAGGTCGAGATCAACGAAAGCGAGCTGCGCATCGACACTTATCGCGCGTCCGGCGCGGGCGGGCAGCACATCAATACGACCGATTCGGCCGTGCGCATCACGCATATCCCGACCGGCATCGTCGTCCAGTGCCAGAACCAGCGAAGCCAGCACAAGAACAAGGCCGAGGCGTACAACCAGCTCCGCGCCAAGCTCTACGAGCGCGAGCTGCAGATCCGCGAGGCGGCGGCCAATGCAGAGAACGCGACCAAGACCGATATCGGCTGGGGCCACCAGATCCGCTCCTACGTCCTCCAGCCCTATCAGCTGGTGAAGGACCTGCGCACCGGCGTGACCTCGACCAGCCCGTCCGACGTGCTCGATGGCGACCTCGATCCCTTCATGGCCGCGGCGCTGTCGCAGCGGGTGACCGGGGAGACGGTCGAGGTGGAGGACGTCGAGTGAGACTGGTCGCGGCCCTTGCGTGCGCGGCATTGCTGCTCGCGGGCTGCGAGCCGGGCCAGCCGAGCGTCGACGACGAACAGGACAAGGCCGGCCCCTTCCCCGCCGCCGATCGTCCCGTTGCGCATATCATTTCGTCGCGCTGGTCGACCGAGGAAGCGCGCGACCGGCTGAACGAAGCGTCCGAGGTGATGAACAAGGCCGGGCTCAAGGCCGGGATGACCGTCGCCGATATCGGCGCGGGTGAAGGCTATTATACCATCCGCGCCGCCGCCCGCGTCGGCAAGGAGGGCCGCGTCCTGGCCGAGGACATCGTCGCCGGGGTCCGCGACACCCTGGCCGAACGAGTCGCGCGCGAGCGGCTCGACAATGTCAGCGTGCGCCTCGGCCTGCCGGCCAATCCGCGCCTCCCCGATGCCAGCTTCGACCGGGTGCTGATGGTGCACATGTACCATGAGATCGAGCAGCCCTATGAATTCCTCTGGCGGATGCGGCCGTCGCTGAAACCCGATGGCCTGGTCGTGGTGGTCGACGCCAACCGGCCGACCCAGAATCACGGCACCCCGCCCGGGCTGCTGCGCTGCGAGTTCGCCGCGGTCGGCTATACCCAGGTCGGGATGTACGACATGCCTTCCGCCGGCGGCTATCTCGCGACTTTCCGCGCCGTAGGCCCCCGGCCGGAGCCTCGTGCGATAAAGCCCTGCAAGCTGAACGACTGAGCGAACGATATCGGGTAAGATCATGGCGAGCGTTCATTCCGCAGTCAGTCACGATATCGCAGATCGCCAATTGCTGCTTAATGCATCGAACCGGACAGCGGCAGATTCCCGGCTAAACAGGAGAATAACATGAAGACGCTGAAGCTTGTTGCACTGGCCATGATGGTAGTTGCGGCGGCCCCGTCCGTCGCACAGGACCGGGATCGCGATGATTATCGCGGTCGGGACTATGGACCCCACATCACTGTCTTCGTCGACGACGATTTCCGTGGCAGGAGCATGGAAATCACTGGCCCGATCAGCCGCCTCGGCCCGACTGGCATGGAAGATCGCATCTCCTCCATCAGTGTCGAGAGCGGCAGGTGGCAGGTCTGCGTCGACGATTATTATCGCGGGCGCTGCGAAGTCATCGACCGATCGATCGGTCGTCTTACGCGACTGGGGCTGGACGACAAGATTTCCTCGATCCGTCCGCTTCCGCGCCGGCGCTGGCGCTGATTCACCGGGACTGCCGGGACAGCCGCCGGGCCTGACCCGGCGGCCGTTTCCGATTCTCCGAAAGACCGCATCCGAGCACGCTTGGCGCACCGGGCCGCGCGCGCTATCTCAATCCGATGCAGCCCTATCTCGACCTCATGCGGCGCGTGCTCGATACCGGCGCGCAACAGATGGACCGGACCGGCACCGGCACGCTCTCGGTGTTCGGCCATCAGATGCGCTTCGACCTGGCGGACGGCTTCCCCGTCGTCACCACCAAGAAGCTGCACCTCCGCTCGATCATCGTCGAATTGCTGTGGTTCCTGCGTGGCGACACCAACGTCCAGTGGCTGCGCGACCGCAAGGTGAGCATCTGGGACGAATGGGCCGATGACGCCGGCGAGCTCGGCCCGGTCTATGGCAAGCAATGGCGCGACTGGGAAACCGCGGACGGTCGCCATATCGACCAGATCGCCGAACTGATCGAGCAGATCAGGACAAGCCCGGCCTCACGCCGCCAGATCGTCAGCGCCTGGAACCCGGGCGATCTCCATGCCATGGCACTGGCGCCCTGCCACTGCCTGTTCCAGACTCATGTCGCGAACGGCCGGCTGTCGCTTCAGCTCTACCAGCGCTCGGCCGATATCTTCCTCGGCGTGCCGTTCAACATCGCGAGCTATGCGCTGCTCACTCATATGCTGGCGCAGCAATGCGGGCTTGAACCGGGCGAGTTCATCTGGACCGGTGGCGATTGCCACCTCTATTCGAACCATCTCGACCAGGCGCGCGAGCAATTGTCCCGCACCCCCGGCCCGCTGCCGCGGCTTGAGATCCTGCGCAAGCCCGACAGGATCGACCAGTACGACTATGAGGATTTCCGGCTCGTCGGCTATGAGGCGCAGGCGCACATCAAGGCGCCGGTAGCGGTCTAGGGTTTGAGTCACCTCGCCTGAACGTCACCCCGGACTTGTTCCGGTGACGCGCGGCCCGCTCCCCTGGCGTAGACACGCTACGCCCATTTTCATTTCCGGGTCGCCTCGCGGATCTCGTTGACGAGGCTGGTTTCCATTTCGAGCCAGATTTCCGCCCAGCGTTCGTCACTCACCTCGACCGCCGTATATTCGCATTCGATCTTCAGGTGGCACGCATCAGGTCCCGCGGGCGTGACGCGGACATAGCCGCGATAGTCGGTGATCGGCAGCGATCCGACATCAATGAGGCGGTAGCGATAGCTGCGGTTCTCGGCATCGAGCGACTCAAGCCGCTCATGAATGGGCAAGCCTTCGAGCGGATAGATCGTCTTGGTGATACCGACTTCCGGCGTGTCGCCCTGAAATTCGATGCCCTTGAAGAACGCGCCGGAATATTGGGCGAGCTTGGCGACGCCGTGCCAGCACACATATTGCCAGACATCGTCCGCGGGTACATCGAAGCGCTCGGCCAGCGTGGCAATTGCCATAATATCTCCTCTTTCAGTGCAGGTAGGATCGGTCGGTCACCCGCGCCAACGGTGCCGCGACGTGCCTGACGAGCCAGGGCATGAGGCGGCGCAGTGCCACGGGACGTGGATCGAGAAACGGCAGCCGCGACGCGGCTTCCCGTCGTTCAGCGACGACATAGGCGGCATATTCCCGGCCGGCGGCGAGGCCGGGCGCGATGCCTTGTCCCGAATATCCGCCGACCGCATGGACACCCTGTGCCAGCCGCAAGGCACGCGGAAAGCGTTCGGCCGAAATGGCCACATTCCCGAGCCAGAAATGCGTCCACTCAAGCGGTGGCAGGTCACCATATAGGCGGCGCAATTTCCGTTCATACGGCCGCGCGACCGCAGCGGGCGTCGTCGCCTCGCGACGCGGCGGTAGCATGGAAGCAACGATACGCCGATCGGCGCTTGCCATCGTCCAGAACGGATTGGCCTTGTTGCTGTCGGCGATCGGAATGCCGGCCGGCAACAGCCGCTCGACCATTCCGGGTGCCGGTGCCGATGCGATCACCGCGAAAGGCAAGCGGCAATATGTCTTCTCAAGGCCCGGCCACAGGCCGGCCCCAGCGGTACCGTCAGTGGCGATCAGGATATTCTCCGCGGTAACTGCGCCTGCCCCGGTCCGCACGCGCCAGCCGGCGCCCTGGGCGGAAATGGCGAGCGCAGGCGATCCGCTGTGGATCACAGCCCCCAGGCGTGCTGCCGCAAGCCCCAGTTCGTTGACCAGCGCGGCGGGCTGTATCGTCCCGGCATCTCTGAACAGCAGCCCGCAACGGAACCGCTCCGTCCCGCTCAATTCCGCCATGCTCGCTGCTCCCAGCGCCTCGATCCGCGCGCCGTAACGCATCCAGCTCTGCTGCAGCGTGGCAAAGGCGGCCGCGTCGCGACCAACCCCGGATGCGATGGCGATGCCGGTCCTGCGGACATCGGCGGCAAGGCCGAATTTCTCCGTCATGCGCATCAGCAACGGCGCTGAATCGACCATCATCCGATTCAGCGCGTCCCCGCGTTCGACGCCGAGAATGGAGAGGATATCGTCCGGGGTCCGATCGAGATAATTCGGAAGCCAGCCTGCGGCATTGCGCCCCGACGATCCCGAGGCCAGTTGCCCCGCCTCGAGCAGGACGACCGACCTCCCCGCCCCGGCCAGATGCCAGGCCGCCGACAGGCCGGTGATGCCACCGCCGATGATCGCCGTTTCGGCCTTCACCTCGCCTCGCAGCAGCGGGAATTGCACCCTGTCGGTGTCGCCCTGCATCCAGAGCGACGCACGGGTGGCCCAGGGATCGGCAGATGCCTCTCCCCGGGCCGCTCGCGTCACAGATAGCCCCACAATTCGGCGATCCGGCCGTCCGCATCGTGCCGCGCGACATCGATGCCCTCCATCGCGATGGCGCTGCCATCGGCACCCTTGCCGTTGAGCGACCATTTGGCGGCGCTATGGTCGCCGCAGGTGGTGAGGAAATCGATCGAGACGGCGATATCGCTGACCGCCGCGAAGACCCCTTCCAGATAGGCCCGGCGTTGTTCCGTCGTCTCCAGCGGCGGCTGGTTGACCGGGTCACGTGCGATCGCTCCCGGCGCAAAGGTGGAAAGATAGCCCTCGACGTCCCGGTTGCCGACCGCAGCCCAGAAACGGTGGATAGTCGCCTTGTTCGCTTCGAAATCTGTCATGATCGCCTCTAGTTGATAAAGTCGCGGGAAGGATGGGCACGCGGATATTTGCGGATGAGATTGAGCCAGCGTGCCAGGCTGGTGTCGCCCCGCGTCAGCGCGCCCGGTTTATAGTGGATGCTGTCGAGGATGGGTTTGTCCTCGGCGGCGGTGCGCCCCAGCAGTTCAGCCCCGAAACTCAGCCGTTGCTCGACCAGCGCATCGCCCTCGGGCGTGCCGTCGCTCTTGTCGACGGCGATGGCGAGATAGACGATATGAGTGCCCGGACGGGGACAGGCGAAGCCCGCCGCCACGCCCATCCACCAATCGTCCACCATGCCTTCCTGGATGAAGGTCGATGTGCCCCGCAGCCCGACATTCCAGGCAAGCTCCTCCCCACGCTGATGGATCGCCTCGATCTGCATGCGGAACCCGAACTCGTCCCATTCGACCGCGTCATGCGGATCGGGCATCTTGAACTGGATGCCATGGACCGCCTTGATATGCTGGATATCCGGCGTGTTCGCGGAGAATATCCAGGGATCGCAGGTATAGACATCCGTATTGAACGGGCGGAAGGCGAGGTCCTCGTCCGATTTCTCGAAGTCGAAGAGATCCCATAACGGCTCTTCGCCGTTGAACGCCCAGATGATCCCGTACCGTTCCTGGCTCGGAAACAGGAACAGGCAGGCGGCAGGCGGGGCGGGATCGCCGACGCCGGTCCTGGCCACCCAGCCTTCCTGGTCATATTCCCATTTGTGGAAGGCGCACTGGATATTGTTGCCGACGACCGCGCCCACCGAAAGATCGGCGCCGAGATGGGGGCAATAGGCGCTCGTCACGCTGATCTTGCCGTTCTCGCCGCGGAAGATGACGATCCGCCCGTCGAGGAAATCCTTGCCGACGACCTGCCCCTTCTGCACCTCATCGGACAGGGCGACGGGGAACCAGGTCTGGCTGAACAGGCCGTCATCGCCCTCCATCGGCATGGGGCGGACCAGCCGCTTGCGGACGCGCCTGCCCGATTCCGGCGCCCCCGGTTCCAGCGTGTCCGGATCAATCGTTTCTGCTGTCATGATGTCCTCCTAGAAACGCGCCCTGGCGTTCACGCCGAACTGGCGCCGCGGCGCGGCCGCACCGAGATCCTGGCCGGTCAGGTTGCCGGAAAAGGCGACGGGCACGAATTCGAGATCATAGCGGCGATTGAACAGGTTCTTGCCGAACACGCTGAGCTCATAGTCGCCCATCACCCAGCTTATCCGCCCATTCGCGAGCCAGACCGGATTCTGTTTGTCGCGATTGTCGATTTCCCAGTAATATTTCCCACCCCAGCCGGACACGTCGAACCGCGAGACGAGGCGGCTGTTCTTGTCGATCTCGAAGCCATATTGCACCGCCGCGTTCACGGTATATTCCGGTACCTGGCTAAGCTTGTTTCCCGTAAAATCGCCATTGGCAGCGGTTCCGGCAAACACCCTAGTGTCGTATTTGCGGATCTTGGTGTCCATCAGGCTGCCGCCAAAGGACAGCTCCAGCCCCTTCACCGGACGTGCCGAGAACTCGATTTCGGCACCCTTGACGCTCGATTTGGGAATCGGGTTGGCAATGAACTGGGCGGGCCCCGTCGTCAGATCCAGACCGGCGACCTGGCGGTCGCTGATATCGGTGTAGAACAATGCGCCATTGAGGTAAAAGCCACTGCCGCCAAACGAGGTCTTGAACCCGACCTCGTAGTTCCAGAGCTCTTCCTTCCTGAACTCGCGCGTCACCACTGCATTGGAATTGAACCCGCCGCTGCGAAAGCCTTTCGCCGCGGTGAAATAGGCCCGTGTGCTGTCGGACAGGCTATAGGCCAGCGAGAATTTCGGTTGCAGCGACCGATAGGTGCTTCTGAACTGGGTCGGCGATGTCGGCGTCGGCGGCGTGAGGTCGGTCTGATGCCGCTGGTCGATATCGTACCGCAGCGCCGCGGTAAGCTCCAGCGCCTCGGCCAGCCTGTAATTGAGCTGCCCGAAAACCGCATAGGCATTGTTGTTGTCGTGGGCGATGAGCCGCCCGCCGGAGATCGGGGCGGGCAATCCGGTGAGGCCCGGCTGCAGGAAGATGCCCGTGTTCTGGGTCCTGCTGGTCCCGAGATAATAGACTCCGGCCATCCAGCGCAGGCGAGCATCCTTCTGGCTGGACGACAGCCTCAGTTCCTCGCTCCACGCCGTCACGTCGAGCGTCTGGGTCGCCGCCGCCAGGTCGAGCGGGAGCCAGTCCAGTTCCTCGAACAGGTCGGATTTGACTGACGACCAGGCGGAAACCGAGGTGAGCGTCGCCCCGCCAAGCTCAAGGTCGATCTTGGCCGATGCATCCCCCAGCTTGCGCTTGGCCTTGCCCAGGAGATTGCCGACCACTGGCTCCCGCGGGGCGTTCACCGGACCGCTGACATACCAGGACGCGCCCGCCTTCTGGTCGAAATAGCTGCCGCGCAGATCGATGCTCAGCGTCTCGACCGGCTTGAGCGTCAGCGCGCCGCGGATCGCCCAGCTTTCGTCGAAATCCACCTTCTGGCCGAGCGTCGTGTTCAGAATCTGGCCGTCGCGGTTCATATAGCTGGCCGCGAGACGGAAACTCGCCTTTTCGCCCAGCGGGGAGGAAATCGATCCCCGCAGGCGCCACTCATCGCCCTCGGCATAACCGACCTCGACCCGCCCCTCGAAATGGTCCGACGGCGGCCTGGTGACGATATTGATCGCCCCGCCGATCGCGTTGCGCCCGTACAGAGCGCCTTGTGGCCCCTTCAGGATCTCGATCTGCTGGATATCGAAGAGATCCTGCGTGATCTGGTTGGGGGAATGTTGCTGCACGCCGTCGATGACGACCGCAATCGGGGACTCCCCGTTGCGAACCTGCCCGACCCCGCGGATGTTGATCAGCACGACGCCGGGCTGCTGGGCCTCGACAAGGCGGAAACCGGAAACGAGCTGAGTCAGATCCCCGATCGAACTCACGCCGGCCCGTTGCAGCTTTTCGGTCGAGAATGCCTGTATCGTATCCGGAATATCGAGCAGTGTCTCCGACTGCTTCCGCGCAGTCACCACGATATCGCCGGTATTTTCCTCGGCGGATTCGGATTGGGCATATGCCGGCACTTGTATCAGACAACAAAAAAGTGCCGTCGCAGCACTCGTCAACAGCGCGGTCTTCATTAACAACTCCCCTATACTTTCTTTTTCCCTGACCGCGCTCGTCCGTTACGTACCGCCCTGAAGACCGATCGTATCAGCTGCTTTCCGCGGAGCCGCCGGTTCTTCGACCGTGCTGACATTTTGATGCCTGACACGGTTCGATGCCCCCACCTAGTCAACGAAAGGGGGGATGCTCCCCGCATGCTCGGGATCGGGACGCGGTATCGAGACCGATCAGATGCCCTGGCCTTCCCGGCAAAGCCTTTGCAGAGTCCGGCGGACCAGGATGCCCGCCTTGTCGCTCTTCAGCGACAGCGGCTCCATCGCCCAGAAATCACGCCCCGCCATGCGCTCCTGAACCGCCAGGATCATCGGCTCGTCTTCCTGGGTGAATGCCTGCGCGGCGAGCGCCTCCATGGCGCGGGTGATGCCGTCGTCGCCCGGCGCGAAGGTGCGGAACAGGATATAGCGATAGACAGTGCTGGTTTCGTCCACCGGAGTCAGCATGTGCACGCTGCCCAGAAAGGCGCCGGCTTCGCGCGGCTCGCCCGTTCGGGTGACACCGACCTCAAGATAATAGACGCCCGGAGGGTCCCAGCGCATGTCGTTCCAGTAATCGACGCGGGTGCCTTCCGGCACCACCTTTGGCAGGGTGAACAGCGTCGGCGCCTCACCATCCGGATTCCAGCGATTGGAATAGATCCGGTCGCCGTCCTGCCATGTCCTGAGGGTGCCCGTCGCGATTGAGTCGTTCCCCAGGGTGGTCGGGTGCACGAACTGCCCGTGGGAAAGGTCCATCAGATTGTCGAGGATCAACTCGTAGCGCAGCGGCTGATGCATGATCTGCTCGCCGCTCATCGTGTAGAGATCGGTTTGATTGAGCCAGGGCAGAGCGGGGATGGCGGCGGCATCCGCCTTGTCCGCTTCCCCCATCCACACCCAGATGAAGCGATCGCGCTCCACCACCGGATAGGACCGGATATGCGCCGCCCGCAGCGTCACCTTGGGGTCGAACGGATTATGGACGCAGGCGCCCTGCGCGTCGAAGCGAAGACCGTGATACGGGCATTCGATCGTGTCGCCGAAAATCCTGCCGCGATGGAGCGGCGCGAACCGGTGCGGGCAGGTATCCTCAACGGCGATGATCTGGCCCGCCGTCCCGCGATACAGCAACAGATGCTCGCCGATGATCTTGCTGTGGACCGGCTTGTCGGTCACCTCGCTGCTCCACGCAGCGGCATACCAGCAGCTTTTCGGGAATGTCACGTTCATTGCCCTCCCCCTCATCCTCGCGTTCGAACGGGACGCGTTTTCGATCGCATCCGATTCCACGGGGGCGGGGCGAGCTCAACTCACCAAAAAGGGGGAGGCCGGAGGTCGAACACAGCGCCTCAGATGATCAGCAGATCGCGCGCCCGTGCGATGGCCTGGCCGCGGCTTGCCACGCCGAGCTTGTCGTGGATCTTCTTGCGATGGCTCTTCACCGTGCCCTCGGATATCCCGAGCCGGGTCGCGATTTCCTTGGTGATATAGCCTTCGGCCACCAGCGCGATGATCTCCGTCTCTCGCGGGCTGAGCGTGAAGTTGTGCGCCACCTGCTCGGCCCCGCGCCGTGGACTGCGCCGCAACAGGGTCGTCGCGCTCTCCGTGCCGTCGGCCTGGCGCAATGCCCCGTCGACATAGGCGCTGATCCGCGCAGGCAAATGCCTGCCGTTTCGGACCGACCAGTCGAACACCTCGATCAGATGCGCCCCGTTGTTGAGCGCCCGTCGGGCGAGCCCGCCATGCTCGGCGATGTCCAGCGCTGACTGCATATGATCGACCGCCGCATTGTACCGGCGCATGTCATAGGCGGCGCGCATCGCGATCACGCGGAAGGTGAAGCGAAGGCGGCAATCGCTCTCGTCCAGGAATGCCTTGTTGATCCGGTCCAGCCAGCCTTGCGCCTCGCGCGGACGACCCAGTGCGATCGTCAGGCGCGCTGCTTCGAGCAGGCCGGGGATCTGGACCCCGAGCGCATAGGGAGACAGGCTCTCCGAAGCGAGCAGGTCGGCCAGTGGCGGGGAATCGATCGTTTCCATCGCCAGGCGCCACTCGCCCGCGCGCGTCTGCTCGCGCAGCCGGGCGATCGCCATATAGTTCAGCAGGCGGGGAAGGCCGCGCTGCCGGGCCAGCGCTTCGGCACGCTGCAGATACACTTCCGCCGCACCGAGACCATGCGTGATGCCCGCGATCGCGGCGGCCGTGCCGAAACCGGCGACATACAGGCGCAACCAGCCATTGATATTGTCGAGCTGGACAAGCGCGGGCTCAAGCAACAACGACGCCGCGGCGAGCTCGTTAGTCTCGTAGTGCAGGCTCGATCGCAATATCTGGGTGGCCAGCACCTCATAGCTGTCGCCCGCCCCTTCGATCCGCGCCACACGCTGCGCATCGTCGATATAGAGCGCCGCCTTGTCGATCGTGTCCCGGGCGAGCGCGATGTCCGCCTGATGGATCCGCAGGAAGACGGAGGCCCTGCTGTCCTTGAAATCCCGCAGCGCATCCATGCCGATCGCGCAGACGGTCGAGGCCTCGGTGTATCGCGACAATTCCAGATAGGCGAGCGAGAGCAGGGAGGCGATGCCCGCGACAAGGATGGGTTGCCTGCCCCGGCAGAGCTCGAGCTGCTGCTCGAGCGCGGCGAGACGCTGCTCGGTGACCGGCTGGTCCTCCGAGGCGTCGAGCACCATCTCGATCATCCGTGCAAAGGCCTGGATCGACTCGGTGTCGGTCCGGCCCTCGATCAGCGTGAAATCATGCGTTCGCGCGCGCATCTGCTCGAAAGCGCCCCGCGCTTCGATCAGCCTGCCGTGGCGGATCCGGAAATAGAGCTGGCCGAGGAAAAGAAAGGGAAGGTCACCGGAACGCTCGACCGGCACCGGCGCCCCCCACGCGACGTTCAGTCCGGCGCTCAGTTCCACCTCAAGCGGCCCCGCATTCTCCATGATCCGCTCAGCCAGCGCCCTGTCGTCCATGGTCGCGGCATGCCGCACCGCCTCCGTGCCGAATCCGTGGTTCTCGAACCAGGACGCGGCAAAGCGCTTGATCTCCTCGTAGCGACCGGGATGGAAACGGCGCAGGCGGTGGCGCAGATGCCGGCCGAATGCAGGGTGCAGTGCGGCCCAGTGCCGGTCATCGTCGATGAAGCGGATGAACAGCCCCTCCCGGATATGGGCGTCGATCAGCGACCAGTCGCAACGGCCGCCCGGCACGGCGGCCAGCGCCTCCGGCGTGAAACGGTCAAGTACGCTGACGTCCATCAGGGCCGAGAGCGTACCCTCGTCGAGCCGGGCACAGATCACGTCGTCGAGATAATGCGCCATCTCGGTCGGGATCGCGGCATGGCCGCTTGCATCCTTGAGCAGCGACCGGGAAGCCTTGGGCGCCCGCCCGAGGAAATGCAGCCCCGCCGCCCAGCCATCGACGGCGAGGTTGAGTCGCTGGCAGTCCCATGGCGACCAGCCCTCGCCCAGCAGCGCCGTTGCCTCATCCGCGGTGAATTTGAGCTCGTCATAATCGATGACATGGACAAGCCCGCGCAGCCGCCCGTCATACAGGGATCCGCCGCGCAACGTCCGGGCGGACAGGTAAAAGCTGCTGTTCGGCGGGAGATTCAGGACGAAGCGTTCGAGCAGTTCGCGCGCGGCCGGGTTGGACAGGCATTCGAGGCCGTCGATGAAGCCTCGCATCGCCTGCGCGGGGCCGGCATCGTCCTCGTCCGACAGGGCGAAGGGAAATGCCCGCTCCAGGTGGCGCCGCAACGTCTCCGGATCATTGTCCTCGGAGAAAAGGGACAGCCAATAGGGTTGGGCGCGACGTTCCTGAAGATGCCGGAAATAGTCGGCAAGAGTGGTCGTCTTGCTGCTGCCCGGCGGGCCGGTCAGCATCCAGACGACCCCGGTGCCGTTGTCCAGCCGCCGCAACAGCCTGGGGCGCGACACCGGCGCCTGCGCCATGCGTGGCGGCCGGTATCGCATGCCGGCCGAACGCAACGTCGCTGCCGAACGCGCCGCGCCGATGTCCACTATCCGCGACGTCGTTTCCTCCACGGGTGCCGGCAGGTCGCGGGCATCTTTCCCTCCCGGGGTCTGCATCAGGATTGTCGAGGGGCTATCATGCGGCCAAGCTTGCCCGTACAACCACCGGTGCAGTCAAGCCGAAACAAAGGCATCCAATATGGCCTTCGCCACGAGCTCGGCGGAGGCCGGGTTCTGGCCAGTGATGATCTTCCCGTCGACGGCGACATGCGGCCCGAACGGATCGGCCGCCTTGCCGTAGATTCCGCCAAGTTCGACCAGTCGGGATTCGGGCAGCACGGGCACGACCTGATCGAAGGTGGTCAGTTCCTCTTCGGTATTGCTGATCCCGGTCACCCGCCGCCCCTGCACGAAGGGCATGCCATCTGGCCCGATCGCGGCCGTCAACGCGAGTACGCCATGGCAGACCGCGGAAACGATGCCGCCCTTTGCCGCGACGGCCTCGATCGTGTTCTTGACGGCTGCATCGGTCGGGAAATCCCATGCGGCTCCAGCGCCACCGACAAAATACACGGCATCGAACGCCGATGCGTCCACATCGGCCAGACGCGGGGTTGCCGCGATCGCGGACGTCGCGCGCGAATCGTCGAGGAAACGCTGGCCCGCCGGGGTCAACCATGGGCTTTCGAGGCTGGCCGGATCAAGCGGGGCCGCAGCGCCCACGGTTGAGCTCAGCAGGACGTCATGCCCTGCGTCCATCAGCACATAATAGGGCGCTGCCAGTTCCTCCAGCCATACACCCGTCTTCTGTCCCGTGGCGCCGAGATCGGCGTGCGACGTCAAAACGAACAGGATCTTCTTGGTCATGGCGCACTGCCCTCTCTGAACTGCCTTGGACGGCACTATGCAGGGCGGCGGCGGGCACCTCGACCCATCTAAAGGGGGTATGGCCCGGCTGCGACATATCGCCATCGCTGCGGTTTCCGTCCCCGATCAACGTCATTCCCAAAGACCGATTCAGCGTCCGTTCAGTCGCACGATTACAGACGTAGTCGTACAGGGACAAAGGGAGAGAGCGATATGCGGGAAATTCAGTTCACGATCGTGACGGCGACGCTGGCCGCCGCCTTGCTGCAACTGCTGGTGCAATCACCCCAGGCAGAGCCCAAAATGAAGATGACTCACCTCTGCCCGCCGATCGCGATTCCGTCATGAGCTGCAACGCACAAGGCGGTGGCACCACGGCCCCGCGCATCGCATAAGCGGCGAATGTCGATTTCGCCCCGCATCACCTTTCACCTTGCCCGCGCCGACAATGGCGTGATCGGGCGCGACGGCGGGCTGCCGTGGCGCCTGCCCGCCGACCTGAAGCGCTTCAAGGCCCAGACCATGGGCAAGCCGATGATCATGGGCCGCAAGACCTTCGAAAGCTTCCCCGCGCCCTTGCCCGGCCGGCGCCATATCGTCCTCACTCGCGATCGCGACTGGTCGGCGCCGGGGGCCGAAGTGGCGGGCGATATCGATTCGGCGATCGCGATCGCCGGGTCGCCGGAGATCGCGGTGATCGGCGGCGCGCAGATCTTCGCCCTGTTCCTGTCCCGTGCCGAGCGAATCGAACTGACCGAAGTCCATGCCGCACCCGAGGGCGACGCGACCGTCCCAGCCTTCGCCGGCTGGCACGAACTCATGCGCGAGGATCACCCTGCGGAAGGCGACAGGCCGGCCTATAGTTTTGTGACGCTCGCCCGCCCCTGAATCCCTGCGCCTGAATTCGCCCGACAAGCTCAGGACGGGCTTGTTCCGGAAGCGAGCGTCCCGCATAGGTCCGGCAATCGGACGACGCGGCACCATGAATGCCGGGGACAAGTCCGGCATGACGGAGGGCCTGACAAATGCGCAAATGGCTGTGGGGCATCCTTGCCCTGGTTCTTGTCGCCGCAATCGCGTTCTTCGCCCTCGCGCCGGTGATGATCGAGCGTTCGATGAACAAGGTCCGGCCGGTCGCGCTGAAGATCTCGCCCCATGCCCGGGCACTCCATGCGACATTGCAGGTGGCTGACATGCATGCCGACACCCTGCTGTGGAAACGCAGCCTGCTCGACCGGGTCGATCGCAGCCAGGTCGACCTGCCCCGGCTGATCCAGGGCAATTACGCGCTTCAGGTCTTCTCCTCGGTAACCAAGACGCCGAAGGGCCAGAATTACGACGCCAACACCGGCGACACCGACAATGTCACCCAATTGGTCATTGCCGATCTCCAGCCGACGCGCACCTGGAACTCGCTGCTCCAGCGCTCGCTGTGGCACGCGACCAAGCTCGATCGTTACGCCGCCGCCTCGAACGGCCAGTTGCGGGTCATCCATACCCAGGCCGACCTCGACAAGCTGCTGGCCGATCGCGCCGCCGGCAGCAAGGTCGTGGGCGGCATGCTGTCGATCGAGGGGCTGCAGGATATCGAGGGCAAGCTCGACAATCTCGACCGGCTCCATGCCGCCGGCTTCCGCATGGCCGGCCTCGCGCATTTCTTCGACAATGACGTTGCCGGGTCGATGCACGGCGTGGCCAAGGGCGGCCTCTCGCCGCTCGGCATCCAGGTCGTGCAGCGGATGGAGAAGATCGGCATGATCGTCGATGTCGCGCATTCGAGCCACACCACCACGGCGCAGGTGATCGCCATGGCGAAGCGCCCGATCGTCGCCAGCCACACCGGCGTGCAGGCCACCTGCAAGGTCAACCGCAACCTGACCGACGACGAGATTCGCGGCATTGCGCGGACCGGCGGGGTGATCGGCATCGGCTATTGGGACGGGGCGATCTGCTCGACCGACCCTCGCGCAGCAGCGGCGGCCATCGCGCATGTCCGCGATCTCGTCGGCATCGATCACGTCGGCCTCGGTTCCGACTTCGACGGGGCGGTGACCACCGGCTTCGACGCAAGCCAGGTCGTCGCGGTGACCCAGGCCCTCATCGACCGCGGATTTTCGGATTCGGATATCGCCAAGGTCATGGGCGGCAACGTGCTCCGCCTGCTCCGCGCAGGGATAGCGCCCCAGTAATACCTCCCCGTTCCGGGGAGGATTGTGTCCCGCTCGCTCGCCCCCTATGCGCAATCCCATGGAGCGGCTTGACGGTGGTTCGACGGTACCTCCCGAACTTCGGGGCGGAATCGTCGCACTGGGGAATTTCGACGGGTTCCACATGGGGCATCAGGCAGTGGTCGGCCGGGCGGTCGAGCGCGCCCGTGCTGAAGGCCGCCCCGTGCTGGTCGCCACCTTCGATCCCCATCCCGTGCGCCATTTCAAGCCCGACGCCCCGCCCTTTCGCCTGACCACGCTTGACCAGCGCGAGCGCCTGTTCGACGCGGCGGGCGCCGACGCCATGATCGTGTTCGGGTTCGACGCAGTGCTTGCCGGCCTGACCGCGATGGAATTCGTCGCGGACCGTCTGCTCGACAAGATCGGCGCCGGCGGCGTGGTGACGGGCGAGGATTTCACCTTCGGCAAGGCGCGCGGCGGTAATGTCGACGTGCTGGCCGATCTCGGCGCGAAGAACGGCTTTTCGGTCGACACGGTGAAGCCGGTCGCGCTCGACGGCGAGGAAGTCTCCTCGAGCCGGATCCGCGACCTGCTGATCGGCGGCGATCCGCGCGGCGCGGCGCGGTTGCTCACCCGGCCGTTCGCGATCGAAGGCGTGGTCCAGCATGGCGACAAGCGCGGCCGCGAGATCGGCTATCCGACCGCCAATATCGACATGGGCAATTATCTGCGCCCGGCTTACGGCATCTACGCGGTGCGCGGTCGGCTGCCCGACGGGCGGGTGCTGGACGGCGCGGCCAATCTCGGCGTCCGCCCCAGCTTCGATCCGCCCAAGGAACTGCTCGAACCCTATTTCTTCGACTTCTCCGGCGACCTGTACAACCAGACGATCGAGATCTCGCTGGTCGACTTCCTGCGCCCGGAAGCGAAGTTCGACTCGCTCGACGCCCTGACCGCGCAGATGGAGAAGGATTGCGCGCGGGCGAAGGAATTGCTGGCGGGCTAAGGCGCGGTTGCTCGCCCTCCCCAACTTCCCAACTCCCGTTCGTCCCGAGTAGCGATCGAGCCTGTCGAGAGCGCGTATCGAGGGACGGCCGTTTCATCCGTCACCTGCGCCTCGATGCGCGCTCTCGATACGGCTACGCCTACTTGATCGCGACGCGGCACGAACGGATATGCACGCCAGCGAGCCTGCGCGGGCGGTATCGTTCTTGGGAGAAGCAAGTCTTGCCCGCGCAGGGCTCGCGCGCCCGCGTTGCCGTGAGAGTCCGTTTGAAAATGCGCGAAGAGCGCATTTTGAGTGCGGCACCGGCCCGCTCCCCCACCCGGCCACCCAACGGCAGTATTCTATGGGTGGCCGGGTGGGGGAGCGGGCCGGTGCCGCAATGCGCCCATGGGCGCATTCTCAAACAGACACTTAGCCAAGCGGACGCAAAATGGGGGCCGGCATCGCTGCCGACCCCCTGTCGCCGGACTTCGACCCGCTTGGCGCCTCCGGGGAGACACCTGCGCCTTCTGGTTTCGGCGGCATGCTCCACCCGCGCCGCGAACGGCCCTAGGCTTCGCATTTCGGTCACCGGGGCCGGGCGCGATACCCTTTCGGGCCTCAACACCGCGGTCTCCGGCGGCCAGCTCGACAGTCAGGCCGAAACCCGACAATCGCGCCTTGGCCACTATCTCCGGATCACCTTCCACCCGTTGCCGGGCAGCGCGTCTCCAGCCTTCACGGCCAACGCCCTTTCCATGTCGCGGGGACGGGAGAGAGCGCCTGGAACACCCTTCCCTGCCTGTCCGCCAAGCCTTCGCTCTCGCGACGGCGGGCCTTCCTGCACGGTCCGACATTCCCCCGGAACATGAACGGTTTCCTTGCGGCACCTGTTCGGAGTTCCGGCATAAGCTTCTGATGTTTCTGCGATTTCTCGCTTCCGCATCGTCCGCTTACAGTCATGATGCTGTCATTGAATCCGAGTCGTGCAAAGGGTCAAACGACACCGCGAAGCTGTGGATAACGTGGATATCGTGGAGAAGATTCCCCGGCCTGCGCTGCATGAACGGCCCGTTGTTTCCCGTTCATGCAACTTCAGGCACAAAGGAAGCGTTACGCCCCTGATAGTGATTTAAGGCACGGGAGTAGAATAATGCGAAAGATGATGATGGCGGCTGTCGCCGCCTCACTTGTGATTCCGGCAACCATGGCGATTCCGATCACCGGCGCCGAGGCGCGCAGGGATTACCGGTACAAGGAATGGCGCGGTCGCGACGGCCGCACCTATTGCCGCAAGTCGGACGGAACGACCGGCCTGCTCGTCGGTGCCGTGGGCGGCGCGCTGCTTGGCCGCACGATCGACACGCATGGCGACCGCACTGTCGGCACGCTTGGCGGCGCAGTCCTGGGCGGCCTCGCCGGGCGCGAGATCGACCGTGGCGGCAGCAAGCGTCGCTGCCGCTGAGCTGACGCTCAGCTAAAAAATCGGCGAAGGGCGCGGCGCGATCCGCGCCCTTCGTGTATCCGGGTCTCCCAAATGCAGGAGACCCACAATGACGACTCGCAGCGGATCGGCCCGATATGAAGGTTTCGGCAAGGACGGCGTCGGCCATGTGTCGACCCAGTCAGGGGCGCTTGCCGACAATCCCTATGGTTTCAACAGCCGGTTCGAGGAAGGCCCGGGCACCAACCCCGAGGAGCTGATCGCCGCCGCGCATGCGAGCTGCTTCACCATGGCGCTCAGCTTCGCCCTGGCCCGCGCCGGCTTCTCGGCGGGTACGCTGGAGACGAACGCGAAAGTCACGCTCGAAAAGCAGGATGCCGGCTTCACCATCACCCGTTCCGACCTTGACCTGACCGCGACGATCGACGGGATCGACGCCGATCAGTTCGCCGAGATCGCCGCGGACGCCAAGGCGAACTGCCCTGTATCCAAGGTGCTGAACGTCGAAATCACGCTGACGCACCGCCTCAACGCCTGATTGCTCCGCCATTGAAGGTGCGTGAACGGAAGCTAGTTTCCCGTTCACGCAACTTCACGGGGCCATGCGGGTTCTTGATCTACCGCAAGGATCAAGGAGACAGAGTCATGCGCAAGATATTGCTGGCGGCGATCATCGCCGCCGTCGCCGTTCCCGCCGTGCCGGTCCTGGCGCAGTCATCCCCGGGCGAGGCCGCGCGCGACTATCGTCGCGACGGGAATCGCGATTATCGCCGCGACGACCGCCGGGACAATCGGCAGGCCAACCGCGACTGGCGCCGCTATCGCACCTATGACTACAACCGGCTGGAGCCGGGCCAGCGCAGCTATTACGCCGACCGTTATTATCGTGACGGCCGCTATTACCAGCCGCGCCGGCTGGGCCGCAACGACCGCATCTATCGCGGCGGCGACAATCGCTATTATTGCCGGCGCAGCGACGGCACGACCGGCCTGATCATCGGCGGCCTGGGTGGCGCAGTTGTCGGCAACTCGATCGCTGGCGGCGGGTCGCGCACGCTCGGCACACTGCTCGGCGGCGCGGCCGGTGCCCTGCTCGGCCAGTCGATCGATCGCGGCCAGGTGGTCTGCCGCTAACCGGCGATTCCGGAACGACGAAGGGCCCGGCGATCGCTCGCCGGGCCCTTTTACGTGCGCGAAAGGCGCCTGAAGATCAGATGATGCCACCGCCCATGAACAGGCGGATCGCACAGACGATGATCAGCACCAGGTTCAGGTTGCGCCCCATGTTGCTCGACGACAGCGCCCCGAGCGCCAGGCCGACAATGCCCATCGGGATCGTCAGCCAGTTCAGCCAGCCCAGGAACGGGATGAAGCCGACCAGGGTGAGCAGCAGCACCAGCAGGCCGACAAGGATGGAGAGGATGTTGAGCATGGCCCGAACATGGCGGGGCCGGCGCGGCAACGCAAGCACGGTGAACGGGCGCCGATCGCCCGATCTGCCATCACCAACGCTTCCTTAACCGGAAATGCGCCATGTTCAGTGGGTTGGATCGAGGAGCTTTGGGTCGAATGATGTGCAGTCGGTTTCGGGGCCTGGCCCTTGTCGTCCTGCCCGTGGCGCTCAGCGCCTGCGGGCCGCGCGATGGCGACCGCAATCTCGATTCGCTCGATAACGAACTGGTCGATGCGGGCAATGCGAGCCGCGACCCTGCCCTGACGAGCGCGCTGCAGGATCAGATCATGGTCGATCCGCAACTCGCGCAGCAGGCGAATAACGACGCGGTGCGCCCGCCTGCCCAGCCCTATTCCGGCGCTGTGCCGCCCGATGGCGTTGCCATTCCCCCGTCGGGCGCGGTCGCCGCGACCGGCGCCTCGACCAGCGAGACGCTCAGGAAAGCCCCGGCGCCGCAAGGCAGCTGCCCACAGTGTCGCGCGGCGCGCGAATCGCTGACCCTCGGCGCGCTCGCCGCGCAGCAGAAGGACAAGCGTACCAGCGGTTGCGCCGGCGCCATGCGCTATTCGGCACGCTGGGCCCAGCGACTGCCCGCCGACCTCCCGCTCTATCCCGATGCGCGCGTCACCGAGGCCGCAGGCACGCAGGCAAGCGGCTGCGCCCTCCGCGCCGTCAGCTTTGCCAGCTCGGCCTCGCTTCAGACAGTGCTCGACTGGTATTACACCCGCGTCACCAGCGCCGGCTATTCGGCCGAGCATCAGGCCGATGGCGGCGAGCATGTTCTCGGCGGCACCCGCGACCGCGACAACGGCGCCTTCGCCCTGTTCCTGACGAGCCGCAAGGACGGCGGCACCGACGTCGATCTGGTCGCGAACAACGGGAGCTGAAACCCCGTAGCCGGGGCTGGAGCATCGTGCTCGAAATCGGCGCCGCCAGTTCCGTTCCTGCCGAGAGGGACCGAACAGACGAAGCCGTATCGAGGCACGGCGCGCGCGCGAGACGCCCATCCCCTTCCTGACGGGAGAGAATTCCGGGGTTCGGCCGGTCGCCTTGTGGCCCAAGGTTCTCATTTCCCCCGATCCGCGCTAACGCTCCCCGATGTTCCAACTTCTCCTTGTCATGCTGGGCGGTGCCTTCGGCTCCGGCGCCCGCTATCTTACCGGCCGTGCGACGCTTGCCGCGTTCGGCCCGGCCTTTCCTTATGGCACGCTCGCCGTGAACCTGATCGGCGGCTTCGCCATGGGCCTGCTGGTCGGCACGCTGGCGCGCATGTCAGTCCCTGGCGAGAATTGGCGCCTGCTGCTCGGCGTCGGCATCCTCGGCGGATACACCACTTTCTCCGCCTTCTCGCTCGACATGGTGACCATGATCCAGCGTGGCGATCTCGGCATGGCGACGCTGTACGCGCTGGTCTCGGTCGCCGGCTCGATCGTCGCCCTGTTCGCCGGCCTCTCGCTGGTGCGGGTGGCGGCATGAGCGACAAGAGAAACGAAAGCGACGTCCGCCAGTTCAACGTCGGCGCTGACGATGACGGCATCAGGCTCGATCGCTGGTTCAAGCGGCACCTCCCCGACACGAGCTTCACCACCGTCGCCAAATGGGCGCGGACCGGGCAGCTCCGGGTCGACGGCGCGCGCGCGACGCCGGGCGACCGGATCGTCGCCGGCCAGTCGATCCGCGTTCCCCCGGCCGAGCCGGTCCATGCCGATGCACCCAAGAAGCGCGAGCGCCCGCCGCTGAGCGAGGAGCAGACCGACTTCATCCGCGACCTCGTCATCCACCGCGACAAGCAGGCGATCGTGCTCAACAAGCCGCCCGGCCTCGCGACCCAGGGCGGCACCAAGACGACCGAGCATGTCGACGGCCTGCTCGACGGCATCCAGTTCGACGGCGAGAGCCGACCCAAGCTGGTCCACCGGCTCGACAAGGACACGTCGGGCGCCCTGCTGATCGCGCGGACCACCCGCGCGGCAGCGTTCTTCGGCAAAAGCTTCTCCTCGCGCAGCGCGAAGAAGGTCTATTGGGCGCTGATCGTCGGCGTGCCCTCGATCGAGGACGGCACGATCGACCTGCCGATCGCCAAGCAGCCCGGCAGCGGCGGCGAGAAGATGCATGTCGACGAGAAAGAGGGCAGCCCCGCCCGCTCGCGCTACCGCGTGATCGAGCGTGCCGGCAACAGCACGGCATGGGTCGAGCTGATCCCCTATACCGGCCGCACCCACCAGCTTCGCGTGCACATGGCAGCGATCGGCCACCCCATCGTCGGCGACGGCAAATATGGCGGGCAGGCAGCGTTCCTGACCGGCGGGATCAGCCGCAAGATGCACCTCCATTCGCGCCGGATCAGCGTCGACCATCCCGATGGCGGCAAGATCGACGTCCAGGCCGAACTGCCCCAGCATTTCGCCGAGAGCCTGAAGCAGCTCGGCTTCGACGAAATGCTCGGCAACAACATGCCCCTCGACACCCCGCCCCCGCCAAGCAAAGCAGTGAAGAAGCAGCAGGCCAAGGCCCACGCCAAGACGGTCCGCAAAGCACGGCGCGGCGAACGGCGGAGCCGCGGGAGCACCAGCTGAATTTCCTCTCCCGGCGGGAGAGAGAAGAAACAGCACTGCGATTGATTCCTTCGCCGGCAACGCTACGGCCAAAGCCATGCACCCGAACAAGGCCTTCCGCTTCGACAGCGACGCCGCGATGCTCGACTGGGCGGTCGAGCGCGGGTTCGCGCATATCCTTGCCGCGACCGCTGACGGCCCGATGGTCGCCCATGCGCCGATCGCTCCGGCCGGCGAGGCTGCGGTCCGGTTCCACATCGCGCGCGCCAACCGCATCGCGCCGCTGCTCGACGGCGCCCGCGTGGTGCTCAGCATCGCCGGACCGGACGGGTACATCACCCCCAACTGGTATGCCGACCCAGTCCAGCAGGTACCGACCTGGAACTATGTCGCGGTGGAGATCGAGGGGACTGCCCGCGTTCTTGACGAAGACGGCCTGATCGAGCAGCTCGACACGCTCGCCGCGATCCATGAGCCGCGCGTGATCCCGGAAAACCCGTGGACCCGCGCCAAGATGGAAGACGCCCGCTTCCGTGCGATGCTGCGCGCGATTATCGGCTTCGAGGTGACGATCGAGGCGGTGCGCGGCACCAACAAGCTCGGCCAGAACAAGTCAGGGGCCGACCGCAACGGCGCTGTCGACGGCCTCGCCCATACCGGCAATACCGCGCTCGCAGATTTGATGAGGAACGCATGACCAACCGCCTTGCCCTGTTCGATTGCGACGGCACCCTCGTCGACAGCCAGGCGAATATCTGCCGCTCGATGGAGGAGGCGTTCGTGCTTGGTGGGCTTGAAGCGCCGCGCCGCGACGCGATCCGGCGGATCATCGGGCTCAGCGTGGTCGAGGCGGTCGCCGCCCTCAGCCCGGAACTCGACGACGCCCGACACCGCGCGCTCGCCGAGGAATATAAGGCATCCTTCTTCCGGCTCCGCGCATCCGGCGCGATGGACGAGGAGCCGCTGTTCGAGGACATGATCGACACGCTCGACGTGCTGGCAAAGGCCGGCTGGCTGTTCGGTGTCGCCACCGGCAAGTCCGACCGCGGCCTCGCCCGGATCCTGGCGCATCACGGGATCGCCGATCGCTTCGTCACGCTGCAGACCGCCGATCGCCACCCGTCAAAGCCGCATCCCTCGATGATCGAGCTGGCCATGGCCGAAGCCGGCGCATCGCCCGAAACGACGGTGATGATCGGCGACACCAGCTATGACATGCTGATGGCGCGCGCGGCGGGCACACGGGCGCTGGGCGTGGCCTGGGGCTATCATCCGCCGGAAGAACTGCTCGCAGCCGGGGCGCATGTCGTCGCCACGACGGTGGCGAGCCTGCCCGAGCATATGGAGACGGTATGACCGACCCGGATACCACCGCCCGCAACCGCTGGCTGACGCTCACGCTCACCCGGCTCGGCGGATCGGCCGGCGCGGTCTTTGGTATCGTGCTGCTCGGGCGTGCCCAGACGCTTGGTCCCAAGATCCTGGGTGTCGCCATCGTGCTGTCGGCGCTGGCGATGATCGCGATCGTGCCGCGCTCGCTTGCCCGGCGCTGGCGGACGCCACCGGAATCGTGAGGGACGTCAGCCAGTGAAGCGCTTCTGGAAAACCGTCGAGGTCGACGACGGTCGCGGCATCCTGCTCGACGGCAAGCCCGTCCGCACGCCCGGCAAGCAGCCGCTGATCCTCCTCACCCCTGCCCTTGCCGAAGCCGTCGCCGACGAATGGCGCGCGGTGGCTGAAGGTGCCGAGATCGATCCGCGCGCGATGCCGCTGACCGGCCTCGCCAACGCCGCGATCGAACGGATCGAGCCCGCCGCCTTCGCGGCCGGCCTGGCCGCGTTCGGCGAGAGCGACCTGCTCTGCTATCGCGCGGAGAGCCCTGACGATCTGGTCGCCCGGCAGGCAGCACTCTGGGATCCGATCCTCGATTGGGCACGGACACGCTACGACGTGCATTTCGAGATCGCCCCGGGCGT
This sequence comes from Pseudomonadota bacterium, assembly GCA_040388155.1. Classification (GTDB taxonomy): domain Bacteria; phylum Pseudomonadota; class Alphaproteobacteria; order Sphingomonadales; family Sphingomonadaceae; genus Sphingomonas. The sequence goes on along the minus strand of JAZKCJ010000004.1, from coordinate 90,790 downwards.
GATGCACCGCCCCCAGCCGCCAGCGACGATCGCCCGGCTGGCCGAAGCGGTGGCGGCGCGCAATGCGTGGGAACTGGCGGGCCTGTCCCCCATCGTCACCGTCGGTGGCTCGCTGATCGCCGCGCTGGCGCTGGCCGAGGGCGCGTCGACAGCGGACGAGGTCTGGCGTGCAGTCGAACTCGACGAGGACTGGCAGGCCGAGCAATGGGGCCGGGACGACCTGTCGCTGGGCGCGCTTGAATCGCGGCGACGCGATTTCGACGCGGGGGTGCGGTTCCTGTCCCTCCTGTAGGACGGATCTTCTTCCTGCGACGATCGCCCGCGACGGCATGGACAAAATGGGGAAAAGTCCGTTAGCTCGGCGCGCGCGGTCCTCATTCGCTGATCGGCGCCATGGGTTGGGGGACCTGATGGGGGACGGGATTTCGCGCAAACGGCACTGCCCTGGCGAGCGCCTCCACGGCTCGGGCCGCCACAAAGGCTCTATCTCTGCCGCGATCATCGCACTGTGCTTCGGCCTGGCGACAGCGATGGTCGCAGCTCCCTCGGACGCACGGGAGACGGTGGACGACACACCGATGACCTTCGTCCTCGCCGACAGCCCCGCCGATCGGCAGCGCCAGGACCTGCTGGAGGGCGGCGACCAGACGATCTACGCGGCCGGCGGCATCACCAGCGGAACGACCAAACAATTCCTCGCTTTCGTGAAAGCCCACAACGTCACCCAGGCCAGGGTCTATTTCGATTCCCCGGGCGGGTTGAGCATCGAGGGCATGGAACTCGGCCGGGCGATCCGCACGCTGCACTTCAACACCGCTGTCGGCGCCCGGCGCAAGCCGGGCGCCGAGCCTTCCATCTGCGCCAGCGCGTGCGCCTATGCCTATGCCGGTGGCGAAGCGCGTTTCCTCGACGAGGGCAGCGGCAGCCTGGGCCTGCATCAATTCCACCTCGACAAGAAGAAGGCGCCGACCAGCGACGTTCAGGCAATGTCCGCCCTGATGCTTTCCTACCTGACCGAAATGGGCGTCGATTCGGAGGCATTCACGCTGGCATCGATGACGGCGCCCGATGAGCTGATCATCCTCTCGTCGGAGGACGCGGAACGACTTGGTTTCGCCAATAATGGCGCTCTCCCCACGACGGCCGGGATCGAGCTGCCGCAGATGACGCCGCTGCTGATGATCACGCAGGTTCATTACGACAGGAAGGTCAGGCTTGGCTTCGCCTGCTCGGTAAGCCGCCTGCATATGGAAGCCGAGATCGAAAGCGCCCGCGATGGCGAGCCGCATGTGAAGGACCTGACCAGGGCCTATTTCGAATTCGACGACCAGCCGGCACTGATCGGCCGGGGCCCGCGCGCCGCAAGCTTCGCCGAGGGAGCGGTGCATCTTTCGAGGGTGCTCGACGAGGAAAACCAGATGCGGCTGGTCAAGACGCGCAAGGTGAAGATCTGGCTGGAGAATGGTGCCCCGGACCGCTGGGGCGGATCGATCGATCTCCGCCAGGTCGGGCCGCAGATCGCAGGGTTCTTCGAACAATGCGCCTCGGGCCGGCGGATCGTGCCTTCACTACCGGCGACCAGCAAGACGCAGAAGCTGGCGATCATGGATATGCGCCGCGACAAGGACAGCCCGTCGCTGGGTCTGCTCGACTATGGCTCAATCCGCCGCGCCGGAAAGAGCGCGAGCTCGATCAGCTATGTCGTCGGCTTGAAGGACAAGGAGCCCTATTACATGGTCTCTTCGAACAGCTTCGATTGTGCCGGCCTGCGGGTGAAGGCGCTTCGCTATCTCAGCAGCCGCGATGGCGCGGCGCTCGATTCGCGGGAGACCGACTGGCAGCCGGCGCTGCCCAATACGCCCAATGGCCTGATGCTCCAGCTCGCCTGCGGGACGGCAGCGCTCCCGGCGGACCGCATCCGCCTCAGCGACGCCTTCACCGTCATGCGCGAATTCCTGGACAGGAAAATCTACGCGCAGCCCTGAGGCGCTGCGCATCACTCCCCCGTCGGCCCCTCACTCCCCGGTGGGCGACGTCCGGATCAGCTTGCGGATGAACCCGATGATGCCGGTCTGGCGCGAGCGTTTGAGCCGCTCGGCCGCGAGGATCGTCTTCACACAGTCGAAGCAATGGTCGACATCGTCGTTGACCAGGACATAGTCGTACCCGTCCCAGTGGCTGACCTCGTTCGCCGCGCGGTCCATGCGGGCATCGATCACCTCGACCGAATCGGTCGCGCGCCGTTCCAGCCGGCTGCGCAGCTCGGTCATCGAGGGCGGCAGGATGAAGACCCGGACGATATCGCCGCCGGCGAGCTGGTGGAGCTGCTGCGCGCCCTGCCAGTCGATGTCGAACAGGATGTCGCGGCCCTGCTCCAGCACGTTCCAGACCTGCGCCTTGGGCGTGCCGTAGCGGTGCCCGAAGACATGCGCCCATTCGAGGAATTCGTGGTTCGCCACCATCGCGCGGAAGGTTTCGAGATCGACGAAATGATAGTCGACACCATCCACCTCGCCGGGCCTGATCGGGCGCGTCGTGTAGGAAACGGAGACGACCAGCTCGGGCTGGTCCTCGCGCAGCTTGCGCGCAATCGTCGATTTGCCAGCGCCCGACGGCGAGGAAAGGACAAAGAGTACGCCGCGGCGTTTAAAGCCGTGCGGATCGGATTCGGGGGCGTCCATGCGCGCTAGTGGCGCGCGCGCCCTCCTCCCGTCAACCCGTCTTGCGGCAGATCAGCCTTTGCTGGGGCGCGGACCAAGCACCGAATCGGTCAGCTTGCCCAGTCCGCGCAGGGCCAGCCAGCCAACCGCGAAGGTCACCGCGACCGGCACGATCACGCGGGCGGCGACCACGACGCCCGCGCCGATCAGCGCGCCGTCCAGGCTGCTGTCGTCACCTTTCCGCCGGTCGATCGCACTGCCGACCAGACCGCCGATGATCGTGCTTGCTTTCATGGGGCGTCCCTCCGTTCGGAGATGAGAGCGCATGAGAGGACGTGTGGTTCCCTTCAAAGCCCCTCCCCTTCAGGGGAGGGGTTGGGGTGGGGCTTTCCGGTTCCCCCCAAAGTGAGATCGCGTTCAGGTCTCCCCCACCCCCAACCCCTCCCCTGAAGAGGGGGCTTAAGAAGAAGGAGGTCACACCATCGTCTCGGGCCGCACCAGCCGGTCGAACGTCGCCGCATCCACCAGCCCTAGCTCAAGCCCCGCTTCTTTCAGCGTCAGCCCTTCGGCATGGGCATGCTTGGCAATCTTCGCTGCATTGTCGTACCCGATCTCCGGCGCCAGCGCCGTCACCAGCATCAGCGACCGGTCGACCAGCTCAGCGATCCGCCCGCGATTCGGTTCAAGCCCGTCGACGCAGCGCTCGGCGAAGCCTTCCATGCCGACGCTCAGCAGGTCGATCGAGCGCAGCAGGTTGGCCCCGATCAGCGGCTTGAACACGTTGAGCTCGAGATGCCCCTGCAGCCCGCCGATGGTGATCGCGGCGTTGTTGCCCATCACCTGCGCCGACACCATGGTCAGCATCTCGCACTGGGTCGGGTTGACCTTGCCCGGCATGATCGAGCTGCCCGGCTCGTTCGCCGGCAGATCGAGCTCGCCGATGCCCGAGCGCGGGCCTGACCCGAGCAACCGGATGTCGTTGGCGATCTTGGTCAGCGCCACCGCCAGCGTATTGAGCGTGCCGGACAAATGGACGATCGGATCGTTCGACGCCAGCGCCTCGAACTTGTTCTCCGCCGTGAAGAACGGAAGGCCGGTCAGCTCGGCGAGCTGGGCGGCGATCGCCTCGCCGAAATCCTTCGGTGCGTTGAGTCCCGTGCCGACGGCCGTGCCGCCCTGCGCAAGCTGGCACATGCCATGGACCACGCCAGGCGTGATCCGCGCACGGCAGCGAGAGAGCTGGTTCGCATATCCCCCGAATTCCTGCCCGAGCGTGACCGGTGTCGCATCCTGCAAATGGGTGCGCCCGATCTTGACGATGTCGGTCCAGGCGATCGCCTTCGCATCGAGCGAGTCGTGCAGCCGGTCGAGCGCCGGGAACAGGCGCCGGGTCGCCGCCATCGCCGCCGCGATGTGCAGCGCCGTGGGGAAGCTGTCGTTCGACGACTGGCTCATATTGACATGGTCGTTCGGGTGGACCGGCGACTTGCCGCCGCGCTTGCCCGCCAGCATCTCGTTGGCGCGGCCGGCGATCACCTCGTTGACGTTCATGTTGCTCTGGGTGCCGGAACCGGTCTGCCAGATGACCAGCGGGAACTGCTCGTCGAGCTTGCCGCTCGCCACCTCCGCCGCGGCGGCTTCGATCGCGTCGGCGATCTTCGGGTCGAGCCCGTGCGCCCGGTTCACCCGTGCCGCCGCCTGCTTCACCAGCGCAAGCGCATGGATGATGCCGATCGGCATGCGCTCGGTCGCGCCGAACGGGAAATTCTCGATGGAGCGCTGCGTCTGCGCGCCCCAATAGGCGTCGGCAGGGACGTCGATAGCGCCGATCGAATCGGTTTCAGTGCGGGTTTCGGTCATCAAACGCTACTCCGTCTGCCCTTTCTCGCCCCTCCCTTTCAAGGGAGGGGTTAGGGGTGGGTGCGCGCGTCTGCGCGCCCAAAAAAGACTCGTCACCCCAAGGTCGACAGCGACAGGCAGGGGATCGACCCCTGCCTGTCGCTACCCCACCTCTGCCCCCTCCCCTGAAGGAGAGGGGAAGGTAGGTTATTTCTTCCGCTTGAAATCCACCGAGACGACGTTCGATCCGTCCTCGACCGGCGTGACGGTCGGGCCGTCATTCTCCGCCTCGTCGTGCGGGTCGGGGCCCTCGGGGCCTTCCTGCGCCTGGAAACGCAGCTCGAAATTCACTGACGGATCGTGGAAACCCGTCACCGCCGCATAGGGAATCACCAGCTTCGACGGCACCTGGTTGAAGCTCAGGCCGATCGAGAAGCCGGTGTCGTCGACGACCAGGTCCCAATAGCGGTTCTGCATCACGATCGTCATCTCGTCGGGAAAACGCTCGATCAGGCGCTGCGGGATGTCGACGCCGGCCGCCTGGGTCTTGAAAGTGATGTAGAAATGATGGTCGCCGGGCAGGCCACCATTCTCGGCAACCGAGCCGAGCACACGCCCGACCACGGCGCGCAGTGCCTCCTGGACGATCTCGTCATAGGGAATCAGGCTATCGGGCAGGCCATCGCTCATGGCGCATGGACTAGCGGCGTTTGGAACCCCGTCAAGATTGCCTGAGCAAGATTGCATGCGCGCGACAGGACGTTAAGGGGATGCGCATGCGCACCGCCACCATCTCGCGCTCCACCAAGGAGACGTCGATCGACGTGACCGTCAACCTTGACGGCACCGGCAGCTACACGATTGAAACCGGAATCGGTTTCTTCGATCACATGCTCGAACAGCTTTCGCGCCATTCGCTGATCGACCTCGACGTGAAGGCAGTCGGCGACCTCCATATCGACCAGCACCACACCGTCGAGGACACCGGCATCGCCATCGGCGAAGCGGTGGCGCAGGCGCTCGCCGACAAGAAGGGCATCCGCCGCTATGGCGACGCGCTGTCGCCGATGGACGAGACGTTGACCCGCGTCGCGCTCGACATCTCCGGGCGGCCCTATCTCGTGTGGAAATGCGAGTTCTCGCAGAAACGCCTGGGCGAGATGGACACCGAGATGTTCGAGCACTGGTTCCACAGCTTCGCCGGCAGCGCCGGCCTGACGCTCCATGTCGAGACGCTGTACGGCAAGAACAACCACCATATCATCGAAAGCGCGTTCAAGGGCCTTGCCCGGGCGCTGCGCACCGCGGTCGAGATCGACCCGCGCAAGGCCGACGCGATTCCCTCGACCAAGGGGACGCTTGGTGGCTGAGACGCTGGCGCTGATCGATTACGGCGCGGGCAATCTCCATTCGGTCGCAAATGCGCTCAAGGCGGCCGGCGCCGTCAATATCGAGATTACCGCCGATGCCGGCCGGGTGGCGCGCGCCGACCGGATCGTGCTGCCGGGTGTTGGGGCGTTCGGCGCCTGCGCCGCGGCACTCCGCGCGGTGCCGGGGATGGTGGAGGCGCTTGAACAGCGCGTCCGGCGGGACAGCGTGCCGTTCCTGGGCGTATGCGTCGGCATGCAATTGATGGCCGATGCGGGCGAGGAAGCCGGCACCCATGCGGGGCTCGGCTGGATACGCGGCACCGTCCGCTTGCTTAGCCCGGCCGATCCGATGGCGAAGGTCCCCCATATGGGTTGGAACGACGTCGTTCCCGCGACGCCGCATCCGTTGATCGAAGCCGGCGAGGCGTATTTCCTGCACAGCTATGCGTTTGAAGGCGAGGACGTGATCGCCGCGACCGATCACGCCGGCCCGGTCACCGCGGCGATCGGCCGCGACACGATGCTCGGCGTGCAGTTCCACCCGGAGAAGAGCCAGCGTTACGGGCTGGACCTGCTCACCCGTTTCCTTGGATGGCGCCCATGACCCTCATCATCTTCCCCGCCATCGACCTCAAGGGCGGCCAGGTCGTCCGCCTCGCGGAGGGCGATATGGATCGCGCGACCGTCTATGGCGACGATCCCGCCGCCCAGGCGATGCTCTTCGCGGAGCAGGGCGCTGAATATCTCCATGTCGTCGATCTCGACGGCGCCTTTGCCGGGGCCTCGGTCAATGGCGACGCCGTCAGGTCGATCGTCGAGCGCTTCCCCGGCCATGTCCAGCTCGGCGGCGGCATCCGCGACCGCGCGGCGATCGAGCGCTGGTTCGATCTCGGTGTGTCGCGCGTCGTGATCGGCACCGCCGCGCTGGAAAATCCGGAACTGGTGCGCGCGGCGGCACGCGATTTCCCCGGCGGCATCGTCGTCGCGGTCGACGCGCGCGACGGCATGGTCGCGACGCGCGGCTGGGCCGATGTCTCCACCGTCACGGTGATCGACCTGGCCCGCCGCTTCGAGGATGCAGGCGTTGCCTCGCTCCTGTTCACCGATGTCGGACGCGACGGCATGCTCAAGGGCTGCAATGTCGAGGCGACGGTCGATCTAGCCCGCGCGGTGCGAATCCCGGTGATCGCCAGCGGCGGGGTGAAGGGGATCGCGGAAATCCACGTCCTGGCGCTGCATGCGGTCGACGGGGTCGAGGGGGTCATCACCGGCCGGGCGCTGTACGACGGCCGGCTCGACCTGGCGGCGGCGCTCAGCGTGGCGGCGGCGGCGTGAGGGCGGGTACGTCTTCTCCCTCTTCCCTCCGGGGAGAGGGTCGGGGAGAGGGGCAGTGGGACACACAGGCCCCTGCGCCTCGGACTCCCTCTCTCCCAACCCTCTCCCCAGAGGGAAGAGGGCTTTAAGATGACCGTTCGCGCTCGCGTCATCCCCTGTCTCGACGTGGCGAACGGCCGCGTCGTCAAGGGCGTCAACTTCGTCGACCTGCGCGATGCGGGCGATCCGGTCGAGCAGGCCCGCGCCTATGACGCGGCCGGCGCTGACGAGCTCTGCTTCCTCGACATCACCGCCAGCCACGAAGCGCGCGGCACCATCCTCGACGTGGTGCGTCGGACCGCCGAGGTCTGCTTCATGCCCGTCACCGTCGGCGGCGGCGTGCGCAGCGCCGAGGACGCGCGCGCATTGCTCCTCGCCGGCGCTGACAAGGTCGCGGTCAATTCAGCCGCGGTCTCGCGGCCCGAAGTGGTGTCCGACATCGCCGACCGCTTCGGCAGCCAGTGCTGCGTCGCCTCGATCGACGCGCGGCGCGTCGGCGATCATTGGGAGGTCTTCACTCATGGCGGCCGGCGCGAGACCGGCATCGACGCGGTGGAGCATGCGCTGAAGCTGGTGAAGCTGGGCGCAGGCGAATTGCTGGTCACCTCGATGGACCGCGACGGCACGCGCGACGGGTACGACCTGTCGCTGATCCGCACCATCGCCGATCAGGTCGCGGTGCCGGTCGTCGCGTCGGGCGGAGTCGGCGGCCTGGGCGATCTGGTCGCCGGCATCCTTGAAGGCCATGCCAGCGCAGTGCTTGCGGCCTCGATCTTCCATTTCGGCGAGGCGAGCATCGCCGACGCCCATGCCGCGCTGGCGGCAGCCGGCGTGCCGGTGCGGACGCCCCTCTCGGCCTGAGCAGCCCCAACCGTTCGGGCAACGGAAAGTTAGGAGCCATCGGGTAGGAAAGTTCATGCGCTTCCTCCCCGCTCTTCTCCTTCCCGCTCTTCTCCTCGCTGCCCCCGCCTGGGCCGCGCACAGCGGCGTGGCCAGACCGCGCACCAGCCCCGAGCTGTCCGACATAGCCCTGTTCGCGATGGCCGCGATCGGCGTCTGGCTGGTCCGCCGGGCCCTGCGCGCGCGCTTCGCCAAACGCACCAGGGCCGACCGCCTAAAGGATTGACCTTCGCGGCCGTCCGGGGCAGCCCGCGCTTATGGCCGACGATTTCCTCGACACCCTCGAAAACGTGATCCGCAGCCGCAAGGGCGGCGATCCCGGCACCTCCTATGTCGCGAAGCTCTTCACCAGGGGCCGCGCCAAGATCGCGCAGAAGCTTGGCGAGGAAGCGACCGAGACGGTGATCGCCGCGATCAGGGATGATCGTGCCGAGATCACCAGCGAGGCCGCCGACCTGATCTTCCACCTGCTCGTCCTCCTCGCTGATGCCGACGTGCCGCTCGACGATGTCCGCGCCGAACTGCGCCGCCGCGAAGGGGTCTCGGGAATCGACGAAAAGGCGGGCCGTACAAGCTGACCGTCATGCCGGACTTGTTCCGGCATCCACCGTGCGGCAGGAAACTCGCCCGAGGCTCTTGCGGAGCGGTGGTCCCCGGAACAAGTCCGGGGTGACGAAGGAGAGTTGGATGCCGATCGACGCCACCAGACCCTATGACGACCAGAACATCTTCGCGAAGATCCTCCGCGGCGAGATCCCGTCGAAACGCGTCTATGAAGACGAGTTCGCCATCGCCTTCCACGACATCAACCCGCAGGCGCCGACGCATATCCTGGTGATTCCGCGCGGCCCCTATGTCTCCTGGGACGATTTCAGTGCGCACGGCTCCGATGCCGAAATCGCCGGTTTCGTCCGCGCGGTCGGCACCGTCGCCCGCGACGCCGGCATGGTCGCCCCCGGCTATCGCCTGCTCGCCAATACCGGCCAGCATTCGGGGCAGGAGGTGCCGCACCTTCACGTCCATATCTTCGCCGGCACGCCGCTTGGACCGATGCTGGCCCGCTGACGCTTTTCGCCGCGACGCTACGTTCCGGGGCGATTGGGGGATTGCACCCCCTTGATTTCAGGCTAGGCTCCCGCGATCGAAAAACCGGCGGCGCCCGAGCGCCGCCACTGGCGAAATCTGGCGACGCCCGAGCGTCGCTACTGGGGGGTCCCTGTTTCATGATATTCGGACGCATTAAGTCGCTCGACGCCATCCTGGCGACGGCTGAGAAAAAATCGCTCAGCCGAACGCTCGGCCCGGTCCAGCTTACCCTGCTGGGCGTCGGCGCCATCATCGGTACGGGTATCTTCGTGTTGACCGCCGCCGCCGCGCAGAAGGCCGGCCCTGGCATGATGCTCAGCTTCATCATCGCCGGCGCGGTCTGTGCCGTCGCTGCACTCTGCTATTCCGAACTCGCCTCGATGGTGCCGGTTTCGGGCTCCGCCTATACCTATACCTATGCCGTCGTCGGCGAGCTGCTCGCCTGGATGGTCGGCTGGGCCCTGATCCTCGAATATGCCGTCGCCGCGAGCGCCGTGTCGGTCGGGTGGTCCGGCTATTTCATGGGCCTGTTGAAAAGCGTGACGGGGTTGCAACTCCCCGGCATGCTGTCGGCCGGCCCGGTCTGGACCATGAACGGCTGGATTCCCCATGCCGATTTCAGCACCGGCATCATCAACGTCCCTGCGATCATCGTCGCGCTCGGCGTCACCTGGCTGCTGATGATCGGGACGACCGAGAGCGCCCGCGTCAACGCCGTGCTCGTTGCGATCAAGGTCACCGCCCTCACCATCTTCATCGCGCTCACCCTGCCGGTGCTCAAGACCGGTGAGTTCAGCCCCTTCACCCCGAACGGCTGGTTCGGACCGGAGCATACCAGCGGCATGGGCGTCGTCGGCGCCGCCGCCTCGATCTTCTTCGCGTATGTCGGCTTCGATGCGGTCTCCACCGCCGCCGAGGAGACCAAGAACCCGCAGCGCAACGTGCCGATCGGCCTGATCGGGTCGCTCGCCATCTGCACCGTCTTCTATCTGCTCGTCGCCGCCGGCGCGGTCGGCGCGATCGGCGCCCAGCCGGTCATCGGCGCTGACGGCCTGGCCGTCGCCCCCGGCTCGGCCGGTTTCGTCACCGCCTGCGCGCTCGCCGAGAATGCCGACCGGCTGGTCTGCTCCAACGAAGCGCTCGCCCATGTGCTGCGCATGATCAACTGGCCGATGATGGGCAACGCCCTCGGCCTCGCCGCCAACCTCGCCCTGCCGTCCGTCATCCTGATGATGATGTTCGGCCAGACCCGCATCTTCTTCGTGATGGCGCGCGACGGCCTGCTGCCGGAGAAGCTGGCAAGCATCCACCCGAAGTGGAAGACCCCGCATGTCGTGACGGCCATCACCGGCGTCGGCGTCGCGATCGCCGCCGCGCTACTGCCGGTCGGCCAGCTTGCCGATATCTCCAACTCGGGAACGCTGTTCGCCTTCTTCATGGTGGCGATCGCGGTGCTGGTACTGCGCATCAAGGATCCGGGCCGCCGCCGGCCGTTCCGGACGCCGGTCGTGTGGCTCGTCGCGCCGCTCGCCATCCTCGGCTGCATCTTCCTCTATTTCAACCTGCCGGTCGACGCGATGCTGGTGCTGCCGCTCTGGGGCGGTCTCGGCCTCGTGATCTACTTCGCCTATGGCTATCGCAAGAGCCATGTCGGGCGCGGCCTGGTCGAGGTGAATGAGGCTGAGGTCAGCAGCATCGCCCCGAACCCGCCGCCCGGCGCGGCCTGATCGGCCACCCGATCCAGGGCACAACAAAAAAGGCCGGGGAGAAATCCCCGGCCTTTTTCTTTGTCTCGCGAAGAGCGGAGCGCCCGGGCCTCAGCCCAGCTTCTCCGCCACCAGCGCCTTCATGTCGCACATCGGCCGCGCGCCATAATGCGAGATGATCTCCGCTGCGCAGATCGCGCCGAGGCGGAGCGACTGCTCGAGGCTCTTGCCCTGCGCCTGGCCCGACAGGAAACCAGCCGCGAACAGGTCGCCCGCGCCGGTGGTGTCGACCACCTTCTCGATCGGCTCGGCGCCGACCGAGGCGCGCTGGCTACCTGAAACGGCGATCGCGCCCTTCTCGCTGCGCGTCACCACCAGCAGCGGCACCTGCGCCGCCGCCGCGGCCACGGCTTCCTCGAAATCCTCGACTTCCATCAGCGCGAGGATCTCGCTTTCGTTGGCGAACATGATGTCGAGCAGGCCCCTGGCCATCAGGTCGCGGAAATCAGGGCCGTGGCGCGAGATGCAGAACACGTCGCTGAGCGTGAAGGCGACCTTGCGCCCTGCCTTGCGCGCGACCTCGATCGCAGCGCGCATCGCCCGGCGCGGTTCCTCCGGATCCCAGAGATAGCCTTCGAGATAGAGGATTGCGCCCGATGCGATCAGGTCGCGGTCGAGCGCGCTCTCCGGCAGGAACTGCGACGCGCCGAGGAAGGTGTTCATGGTGCGCTGGCCATCGGGCGTGACGAAGATCAGGCAGCGTGCCGTGGTCGGCTCGCCATCGCGCGCCTCGGTGGTGAAGGCGACGCCGCTCGCGCGGATGTCATGGGCGAAGACTTCGCCGAGCTGGTCGTTGGCGACCTGGCCGATGAACCCCGTCCGGCCGCCAAGCGCAGCGATCGCCGCGACGGTGTTCGCCGCTGAGCCGCCGCTTGCCTCGATGCCCGGGCCCATCTTCGCATAGAGCGCGTCGGCCTCGGCCGGCGAGAAGACGAGCTGCATCGAGCCTTTGGCCATGCCCTGCTCGGTGATGAACGCATCGTCAGCCTGAGAGAGTACGTCGACGATCGCGTTGCCGATAGCAACCACGTCATAGATTGGGCTGGTCAAGTCAGTCTCCTGGATGGAAATACCGGCTGGCCGTAAAGGCGCGGGCAGGCGAGCGCAACAGTCTGGACTTGGGGGCATGCGTGGTTACACCGGCCCGATGCTTCGCGCCTTCTTCCTGTCGGTCGGCCAGCTCGGCGATCCGAAGATCATCCGGGTCTTCCTGAAATCGCTTGGACTGACCCTGTTGTTGCTCGCCTTGTTCGGTATCGCGATGTGGTACGGCGCTCAGGGGCTGGTGGCGCGAATGGGCGCGGGCGCTGAAGCGGGTGGCTGGGTCGGCGCGGCGACGGTGCTGCTGTGGCTTGCCGCTGCCTTTTTCCTGTTCCGGGCCATCGCGATCGCGGTGGTCGGCATCTTCGCCGACGAGGTGGTCGCGGCAGTCGAGGAGAAACATTATCCCGAGGCACTGGCCGAAGCGCGCGACGTGCCGTTCGGCCGGTCGGTCAGGATGGGGCTCGGCTCGGCCGCCCGGCTGATCCTGATCAACCTCGCCGTTTCGCCGCTATATCTGCTGCTGTTGATCACCGGGGTCGGAACGGCGCTGCTTTTCTTCATCGTGAACGGCTGGCTGCTCGGGCAGGATCTCGGCGAGATGGTGGCCGCGCGTCACCTGCCCCATAAGGGCATGACGAGCTGGCGCGGCTCGACCAGCATGCAGCGTTTTGCCCTGGGCCTCGCCGGGACAGCCCTGTTCCTGGTGCCGATCCTCAACCTCGCTGCCCCGGTGCTCGGCGCCGCGATGGCAACTCATCTGTTCCATGGAAGACGACGCGTATGAAGGTGCCTGCGTAATGAAAAGAATGGCCTTGCTGATCCTGCCGGCGCTGCTGCTCGCCGGATGCGGTACCACGGGGGTAGCCCCGCGCCCTGCCCGCGCGGCGCCGGTGCCGATTCCGGTCCCCATCCCCGGCGGCGCGGCCGGGCTCGACCGGGTGCTCGGCCAGACCGGCAACACGCTGGTCGGCATGTTCGGCCAGCCCGCGGCCGATGTCCGCGAAGGCAGCGCGCGGAAGCTCCAGTTCGGCAACGCCACCTGCGTGCTCGACGCCTATCTCTACCCGAAGGGCCGCGGCGAGCCGGTCGTCACCTATGTCGACGCACGGCAGACCAACGGCAGTCCGATCGACCGGGCAAGCTGCGTCGGCGCGCTGAGCGTGGGACGAACCGGCGCGCGGTAGCTAAAAGCCCCTCCCCTTCAGGGGAGGGGTTGGGGTGGGGGACGCCGAGTGGTTTCAGAAGCTGAACTTTTGAAGCGAGCGCACGAGATGCGTCGCAACCCCACAGAACCCGAGAAGCGTTTGTGGCGGCACCTCTCGAATGCGCATCTCGGCGGATTCAAGTTTCGGCGGCAGCATGTTGTTGCTGAAGCCCATGCGATCGTGGATTTCTTCTGTCCCGCTATCGGCCTTGCAATTGAGGTCGATGGTGACACCCATGACATCGGTAAAGACGAACGACGGAGTCACCATCTGAAGCGCCTTGGTTTTTCGGTCCTCCGCTTCAGCAACGTTGACGTAATGACCAACATCGAGGGGGTGGCCGAAACGATTTACGCCACCGCGCAATCACTCCCCTCCCGCTGGTCTGGCAGTCGGCGTCCCCCACCCCAACCCCTCCCCTGAAGGGGAGGGGCTTTCTCAAATGCTCCACTCTGCCTTCACCATCTCATCCGTCTCG